>CAZNFM010000011.1:0-126666 GCA_964572385.1 uncultured Planctomycetaceae bacterium
CGTCGGCGAGGTAGGCCTGGTCGATGCGGATGGCCTTGAAGAAGGCCTGGTGGTCGAGGCGGCCCGAGGCGTAGTTGTAGCCTGACGAATTGCCGGCGGCGATGTTGAACGGCATGTTCAGGCAGCGGGCGATCTCGTTGATCACCTCGTGCTTGAAGTCGCCATAGACGGTCGTCGGCTGCTCGGCCCGGACCTGGTTGATCTTCCAGCCATACGGCATCGTCAGCCACGTGCCCCGGTCCATCTCGACCGTGTCCATCGGCTCGACGTTCGAGGCCTCGGCGTCGGCGGGCGCGTCGGTGTAGATGACGCCTGACGGCAGCGCGGCTTGCTCGGCCGCGCCGAGCACGGCAAGCGTGTAACGCCGCAGCATCGCAAACAGCGGCAGGGCGGGTGTGATCTCCGGGATGCCACGGCTCTGCCCGGGCCGCTCGGCGCGGAACAGGTGGATGACCGACTCGACCGGCAGCACATCAAACTCGGTCCCGCTGTTGCGCAGCGCCGTGCTATCACCCGGATGTCGGCGCAGGACCGTGTACGCGACGGGGTTGCCGAACTCGTCGAAGACGATGCCGTCGACAAGGCTGGAGACTGCAGACTGGAGGCTGAAGGGCAGATCGGCACGAGCATCGCTCGGCTGTCCAACGCTATGGGCTCCAGCCGCCGGCCTCCAGCCTACTGGCGAAGCGACCTGGTCGGCCTCGATCAGCCGCAGGTCGAGCTGCACGGGCGCCGCGATCCGTGGGTTGCTGGTCAGGAGGCCGAAGCACTCGCCGCTCTCGCACTGGGCGACGCGCATCGTGCGGAGCTTGTGGGCCAGTCCGATCGCCTTCGCCCAGCGCGAGAACTCCTTCTCGACGATGCGGTTCGCCTCGGCGTCCTCAGTGAGCATCTGGAGCCGCGGGCCGGTGCCGACGACGTAGTTCGCGAGCGTCGCGACGATGCCCTTGGCGTAGGAGTTGTTCGCGACCTCGTAGCGCGCCCGGCTGCGCAGGATGCGGCGCACGTCGGCGCTGGCGGCGGCGTTGGGCGACAGGTGGTCGGCGCTAGCCCAGTGCTTGCGGTTGTCGGGCGTGGTCTGGGCGGCGTCGTACTTAGACTGCAGGCTGTAGGCTGCAGGCTGCAGGCGCACGCGGCCCAAGGCGACACCGCGACGAGGCGCCCCGGCCCGTTCCCGCTTCAGCAGATTGAGTAGACCCGCGAACACCGGCCCTACAGCCTCCAGCCTGCAGCCTCCAGCCTCTCTCACACCGCTCCGGGCGGGACCACCTTCGTCATCCGCACGCCCAAGCCCTTCCTGGCCGCCTCCTTGGATGCCAGGTACCGGTCCGCCTCGATCTGATCGCGCAGCGGCTGCTGCTTGACCGTCTGGCCGTCGACCGACACTTCGGCCGGCTGCTGGGCCGCTTCGCGGATCGCGTTTTCGATCTCCTCGGGCATCGCGTGCTCCACTGGCGGGAGCGGGACTTGAACCCGCAGCGCCGGCGCATGAGGCCGGCATGTTGGCCGGCGCGCCTCCCGCCGAACCGGCCGGGCGTTCCGTGAGGCGAGGCCAAACAGAAAAGCCGCACGGGGGTATGGCCCCATACGGCCTGCTTGCTCGCGTGAGAGCCGGCGGGGATCAGCCGCCGACCGCTCGCCTCCGGGATGACCCGGCTTGGCTGTCTACCAGCTTATTACGTCACAGGTTGGGTAGTCGCAACGGAAAACCCCTGGTCAACCGCAAATCGTTACGCATGTAGACCGTCGGCGGCTTACGGTGCGGCATGATCGCGCCAGGGGCCGCCGTCGCGCCACACCATGGGAAAGGAATCCGTGCCGGCTACCGCACGCAGAACAGGCCTGAGAAACTGCGTGAGGGCCGCGACGACCTGCGTGAAGTCCGTTGCATATTGTCCGGCGTCAATCCGCCGGGCGAATGCGTTCCACTGGGCGCGCTTGGCCGGATCGTTTGTGAAATCGCCGGTCAACGCCGGCGGCAGCGCGGAGCCCAACGCCGTTCGACGCCGCTGAAATGTCGCCCGGACAGCGTCCACGAGCAATTGTCCATCGAAGTTCATCGTGCGGCTCAGCACGTAGAGGTCGAAGAAGTCCTTCATCCGGCTGTTGGCCAGGCCCAGTGCCACCAGCGCCTCGAGCTTCTCGGCGATCACGGTCTCGGGTGGATACGCTGCCATGACCGGCGGCGGTTGATCCAGCAGCGGGCCGAAGGTCGTTTCGGCCGCCGCGGGGGTGATGACGTCGCCGAATCCCACGTCCACCTGGACCGGAATGCGAGCCGATCCGAGGTAGCCGACCAGGTTGATGCGCAGCCCCTGGTAGATGTTGCCCTCCCGGATCTCCGCGACGCGCACGGAAGCGCCGTCGAAGCGCATCCCGTCGGGCTCAACGGCGGCAGCGCAGATGTCCTGGAACACGGCCCGCAACTCGTCGGCCGATGGCTGGCCGGCGCCCAGCAGGTCCACGTCCATTGTCGGGCGGTGCGGCTTGTCCATCCAGATCGCAAAGAGCATCGCGCCCTTCAGCGTGAACCGCGCCCCGTGCTGGGTATGCATCAGTCGATACAGGAGCCGTTCGATCGCGTAGCGCGTGAGCAGCACGTTGAAGTCATCGCCGCGTTGTCGAGCGCGGTTCATCAGGCGCTGCTTGACGGATTGGGCCAAATGCTCGTCCGATGGCGGCGTCACGCCAGCGCCTCCAGGTAGGGCCGCATGATGCGCTCAACGCGGCAGATGCGCGCGTGCTTCCACAGGTCGTCAATGGTGGCGCGCCTCTCACGCAGGCACTCGCGGAGCGCTTCGAGCGCCACGTCCAGCCCGACCTTGTTGCGGTACTTGAAGCAGTCCGCCACGGTCTTCGCCACGCCGTAGATGGCAACCTCGGCGCCGTCGATCGGGTGGCGCTCGACGCCGGACGTGAAGGCCTCGCCGGAGGCGCGGAAGAACCGCATCCGGGGGTGATCGACGCGGGGCCGCGCGGCGCGCTTCTCGATCATCATCCAGACCTCGTGGGGGAGCTGCGTGCCGATCTCGTGGAAGCGCAGCGCGGACAGCAGGCAGATGACACCGTGCGGGACGCGGCGGGTGGCTGCGACGAGCGTCACGTTGGCGGAGTAGTCGCCGTCGGCCAGCATGTACAGCCCGCGGCCGGAGCGCTGGAGCAGGCCCGCGGCACAGAGCCGGCGGAGGTATTCGGGGTGAATCCCGTGCTCGGCCAGGTCCCGTACCCGTAGCACGCCTCTCTGGCGTGCCAGGCGGAGGATTTTCTCGGTCGTGGCGGTTCTCGTGGCCATGTGTAAAAGTATCGACCATTCCAACGACAAGTCAAGGTATTTACACAAGGCGTGCCCGGCGGCCTCACTGGGCACGTTCGGTGGTGGTGATCCGGCGGCCGCAGGAACGACATTCCCGTCGGCGCCGCAGGCCGCCGCCCCAGGCCCGGCGGGTGTAAATCACGCGCAGGCGAGCACAGCCGCACCTCGGGCACACGAGGCCGCGTCGCTCGTCGGGCTTCTCGACCGGCTTCGGTTCTTTCTGAATCATCGCCGCGCCCCTTGAAGCGCCGAGAGGCGAACCCGCGGCCGCTCTGGTGATTTCGACTCCGTACCGAACAGCGTCGCGCCCTGCATCGACGCCGCCACCGCGCAGCCGACCAAACAATCCAGCCAGTGGTTGTCCAAGCCATCGACACGCAGCTTCCACTCGTCGACCGTGCGGCCCCGGCCCTCGGTCTTCACGCGGTACTCGCTGGTCAGGTGCTCGGCGAGCAGGCGGTGCCGCTCCGGCTGGCGGCCGAACAGCGACAGGCAGCCCGGATCGCCCATCGGCACCGCCAAACGGGCGTGGATGAAGCTCTTCCAGAAGTTCGTGTCGAACACCACGTGGCGCACCGCCCGTCGGCCGGTGATGACCGGAATGCGCCAGTTCAGCCCCACGCGGTCGCCGCGCTTGCGCTTGTAGTCGGCGAACGGGATCGACGACGCGCCGACGTAGCGGCCGTGCGCCGGCATGACGACGCTGGCGTGCTTGCTCTGCCGGCAGAATTGATAAACGACGTCGGACGACTGGCCCCAGTTCGCGTCGATCAGGCAGCGGTCGATTCGCACGGTCGCGCCGTCATCGCGCTGCCACTCCCGACCGATTGTCGCGTCGGTGAGCCGCTCCAGCCCGGCGTAGATCGTCCCTTCAAGTCCGGCCCGCGGCGACGCGTCGGCGAGCGTACGGCGGATGTCGCGCAACGTGAAGTACCCGGCCTTCTGCTCCGGCTCGGTGCCGTAGTCGAGCACGAAACCCGTGAAGTCGTCCTCCCACGCCGCCACAAGCCAGAACAGCGCTTTGGCCTGCACGTCGACGAACATCGTCAGGTGCGTCGCGGCGATCGGAACTTCGCCGCGGCGCAGACCGTTGACCTTGGCGGCGATCTGGTCGGCCGTGAGCAGCTCATCGTCGGCGTGCTCCTCCGGCAGCGGCTCGTTCTGGTACTCGGCCCAGAACGCGGCTTCGCCACGATCGAGGCGTAGATTCATAACGTGCTGGATAGCCGAGAGCTCGTCGGGGTGGTGGCGCTGCGGCCAGGCGATCACGGCGCCCGCGTCCATCGCCTCCCGGTTGGCGTGGTAGAACTCCGTCGCCTCGGCGATGCCACGGTCGGCCCGCATCCCTTCGCGCCACAGCTCGGCGTAACGCGCCCACAGCGCCTCGTTCGCCGGGAACGAGTACACCATCTTCGTCCGCTCGCCCTGCCACTGCGGGTGCTTCTCGCGGTCGAGGATGCGATCGGCCAGGTCGTCGGGCCGCACGACGGTCAGCGCCATCAGTCCGGCGATCTTCCGGCCCGGGCCGGCCAGGCCGAGGATCGCGCCGGCGAGGATGCGCTCCCGTGCAGCGCATTGCGACGGCGAACGCGCCGACTCGTCGGTCTGCGGATCGTCGATCAGCACGAGCGACGGCCGCACGCTCGTCCCATCGACGCGCTTGTGTTTCATGCCGCGGATGCGCCCGGTGATGCCGGCGACGCAGATGATCGCGCCGCTCGCCCGCGAGCCGGGGATCGTCGGCAGCACGATCTCCTTGGCGGTCCAGCCGATGTGCGTCTGCCGGCCCTGGTAGAGCTGGCCGGCCGCGCGCTGGTGGATGCCCTCGAGTGCCCGAATCGGGAAGCACACTTCCGGGAAGTCGTCGTGCAGCAGGTCGTTGGTCTCCAGCTCGATCTTGATGGAATCGAGCATGTTCTCGGCGTGGTCCTCGTCGCTGCCGATCAGCGCGACGAACTCGCGGTGCCCGTAGACGAGCGCCCAGACGCAGGCCGTCTCGCACAGCGACGTCTTCCCGCTGCCGCGCGGCATGGCCATCGCGAACAGACCGCCTTCGAGCACCGCCTGCTCGATCTTCGCGATGACCTTCAGGTGGTCCGGCGACCACGGCAGGTGGAACGTCTGCGGGAAGTACTGCTCGCAGAAGAACCGGAAGTCGCGCTCGGCCTTCTCCTTCCGCTCGGCATTCGCGACCGCCGGCAGCTCGCCGATGTCGCGGCCGACGAGTGACAGCTCGCGGACGCGCTGCGCGGCGCGCTCCTTGTGAGCCTCGTAGCCGGTGAGTCCGTCGGGCTCGGGCCGCGGCCGATGCCGCTCCAGCACCAGCCACGCGACGTAACGCAGCAGATCGACCGTGCGGCCGTCGCCGATCCGCAGGCCGGCCCGCGCGCGGTGCCGGTACAGCGTCCGCTCGCTGGCCACCTCGCCGAGCGGCGTCGAGTTCAGCAACTGCACGAGCTGCGTCGGCTTCAGCTTGCGCGGGTCAAGCCGCCGGTTGGAGGCTGTAGGCGGCAGGCTGTAGGCGCTCGGATCGCGGCCGCTGCTCATATCGGCGGCCCTCCAGCCTCCGGCCTCCGGTCTCCCGCCTGCTGCACCAACCACGCCGCATAGCCCACCAGGTTGAGCGTGCCGTCGGCGTTTGTCGGCGCGCCGGCCGCCACGTCGGCCTCGAGCATCTCGACCGAGATGCGCTGGCCGCCCGCGCCCGACAGCAGCCGGGCCGCATCGGCCAGCGTCAAAGCCGCCGGGTTCAGCCTGGGATCGGCCTCGGCCATCACGCCGCCTCCTGCGCGGCGGTCGCACCGCGCGTCGCGACGCCGCGCCGGGTGGCCCCCAGGGCCAACGGGGCCGCCCGTGGGCCGCGTAAGTAACGAGTAGTGGCCCAGGGCCGCGGCGCAGCGCCCGAGAGCGCTCTCAGCGCCGCCCGCGCCGCTGACTCGGACCTTGCGCAAGGAAGTTCAAGAATCACTCGGAATTCTCGGAATTCGAGTGGATTCCGGGCCAAACCCATGGCTCCATGTGTCTGTACGCATGGGGCGTACCCCGAGGAGCCACGACGATGACCACCCAGAACACCAAGCCCAGCAGCCTGGCCCAGGAGGTTGCGATCGAGACGACGGTCCGCCTCGCCGCGATCCAGCAGATCGCCCGCGAGGAGCTGGGCCTCGAGACGCTCGATGCCCGCCACAGCGACCAGCTCGACTTCCACGAGCTGGCGGTCTGGCAGATCAAGAAGGCCCTGCTCAAGGCGTACGAGGCCGGCCTGGCCCGCCGCTAAGGAGACCCACCCATGACGAAGAAGCGCACCACGCCGAAACGCGACGCCAGCGAGCTGCTCGACACGCTGCGGATCACGAAGATCAAGCCTCGCAAGAGCTGTGGCGGCTCCTGGGTCATCGGCACGATCGCCGGCCACCGCTTCGAAGCGCTGGTCTTCCCCGAACACGCCGAGTCGCCCGACTTCGAGCTGGGCGACAGCCGCATCTCGAAGCTCTGGGTCCGCCGCAGCGACGACAACGTGACCGTGGTCAACTTCGACCGCGGCTGGGACATCCTGCCCGCCACGCCCCGCGCCAAAACGATTGTCGATCTCCTGGCCGGCAGCTTGGCCGAGCACATCTTCGGCAACTAACGAGGAGCACACGCCATGACGCACGAACCACAGACCAACGCTGACGCCCGCCGCTTCGCCGGCGCGGTGTACGACGACGCAAACGCCGACATCGGAACCAACGCCGCCGGCGAACGCGTCGTGCGGATCGATCTGACCTACGGCCGCGGCCCCGGAGCGGTCGAGTACACGCTGATCGTCGCGCTCGACGCCGCGATCGCCCTGCGCAACCACCTGGATGCCGCGTTCGCGGCTGCGGGCGTCGATGACGAGCCCGGCGCCGACGTCGATCCCGAGGACGCCTGCCCGAACTGCGGCGAACGCCGCCAGGACCTGCTGGTGTGGTTTGAGAACGCCGACCAGGTCCAGTGCGAAGCCTGCGGCCACGTCTACGCACCGCGACGCGCTGCCAAGACCGCGGGCGAACCCCGCTCCAAGCCACGTAGCTGGTAGCGCCGCCGAAACGCGGGCCACGCCCGCGTCGCCCGGGCGCGAGAGACCCGGGCCTGACGAGGCCGCATGAAAGGACCAGCCATGAAGAAGGACGAGATCAAGATCGGGCAGTGCTACGAGGCCAAGGTGAGCGACCGCATCGTGAGCGTGCGGATCGACTCGGCGAACAGCCACGGCGGGTGGAACGCGACGAACACCACCACGGGCAAGCGCATCCGCATCAAGAGCGCCCAGCGCCTGCGGCGGGCGGTTGGCGACGCGGCGCCGGCGAACCGGCGGTCGAAGAAGGCCGGCGCGGAGATCAGACCCGCCGATGAAGGCATCGTCGCCGGCCGCGCGGAGGCTGCGGGGCCCGAGGTCAACCCGACGGTCGAGGTCGTCACCGGCCAGCCCATCCCCGGGGGCGACGGCGAGCAGGCCGCCAAGCCGCGGCGGGCCAAGAAGGCCGCCGGCGAGCCGAAGCGCGTCAGCGCGTTGGACGCGGCCGCCCAGGTCCTGGCCAAGGCGGGCAAGCCCATGCGGGCCCAGGAGTTGATCGCCGCGATGGCCGAGCGCGGCCTGTGGACCAGCCCCGGGGGCAAGACCCCGCACGCGACGTTGTACGCCGCCATGATGCGCGAGGAACGCGACAAGGGCGGCGCGTCGCGGTTCCGCAAGACCGACCGCGGGCTGTTCGCATACGCGGGCTAGCGCCGACATCACGCACCCTCCCCTGAAGCCTCGGCCGCAACCGGGGCTTCCTCTTCGGCTTGAGCATTTCGCCATTTGCCGCCGATCCGCTTCGCCTTCCGGCCCGTGAACTTCTCCCAGCGCTGGACGATCACGTCGCAATACAGCGGGTCGAGCTCCATCAGGAACGCGCGCCGCCCGGTCTGCTCGGCCGCGATCAACGTTGACCCGCTCCCGCCGAAGAGGTCGAGGACGTTCTCGCCGGCGCGCGATGAGTACTGGATCGCCCGTACCGCGAGCTCGACCGGCTTCTCCGTCAGGTGGATCATCGACTGCGGGTTGACCTTCTTGATGCTCCAGACATCCGGCACGTTGTTCGGGCCGAGGAACACGTGGGCCGCGCCCTCGCGCCAGCCGTAGAAGCACCACTCGTGGTTGCCCATGAAGTCCTTGCGCGTCAGGACGGGATGCTCCTTGACCCAGATGATCGCCTGCGAGAAGTAGAGTTCGCAGGCCTTGAGCACCGGCGGGTAGTTGCCGCAGTTCGCGTAGCCGCCCCAGATGTAGAACCCGCGACCGGGCAGCAGCACGCGCGCGATGTTGCCGAACCAGGCGTGCAGCAGCTTGTCGAACGCCTCGTCGCTGACGAAGTCGTTCGCCAGCGGCCGGTCTTTCGGGCGGAGCTTCTTGTGCGTGGGCTGCGCGACGCTGGGCCGGCGGTGCAGGTCGAACCCTTGGTGATGCGTCATCCCCGGTTCGCCGAACGACGACAGCCCGGCCGCGATGGCGTTGTTGCTGCGCGGCTCGACGCGCACGTTGTACGGCGGATCGGTATTCACGAGATGCACGGGCAGCAGCTTGGGCTTGATGTCCGTACCCGCCGGCGGATCGAGCACCTTCGCCGGCTCGACGGCGAGCAGCAGATCAACGTCCGCCGCCGACGCGCTGTCGCCGCACAGCAGCCGGTGTTCGATGCCGTCCGCATTGCGCAGAATCCACAGGTCGCCGCGCCGCGTGGTCGCCTCGTCCGGCGGCGCGGGCACGTCGTCGGGATCGGTGAGGCCCTGCTTCACGCCGGGATCGAGCAGCTTGGCCAACTCGTCCTGGTCGAAACCGAGCAGCGACCAGTCGATGCCGGCGCCTTGCAGCTCGGCCATCTCGAGCGGCAGCAAATCGAGGTCCCACTCGGCCAGCTCGTTGGTCTTGTTGTCGGCGATCCGGTAGGCGCGAATCTGCTCGGGCGTCAGGTCGCAGGCGACATGCACGGGCACCTGCGCGAGGCCCAGCTTCTGCGCCGCCTTCCAGCGCGTGTGCCCGCAGACGATGACGCCGTCGGCATCGACGACGATCGGCTGGCGAAAGCCGAAACGCCGGATCGATTCGGCCACGGCGTCTACCGCCGCATCGTTGTCACGCGGGTTCTTTTCGTATGGCTTGATCTCGGCCAGCGGCCGGGTTTCGATGTTCACCTTCTGCCTCCTTGCAGACGTTCCAACTGGCATTCGATGGCCATGACGACCAGGAACGGGTTGTCGCGGACCATCGCGGCCCTGCAACCGCGCAGGCCGATGCGGTCGCAGAATGCCGCGACCTCGGCGGCCCGCAGCATGAGCGCGGTCCGGTACGCCCGGACGAATTCATCCTCCCGGCGTGCGAAGGCCTGCACCTCGGGAGCCTCGAGCTGCTCGGACGGCATGGCGCAGAGCGCCTCCACGCGGCGGACGCAGCGTGCCGCCCAGAACACCAGCCGGTTGATCGGGATAGTCATCTTGTCGTCGGGAGTCACCATCGCATGTCTCCGGTCAGAACTCGGCTCCCGAGCGCCTCCGCTCCTTGGCCACGTCGCGCCGGACGCGGCCGGGTGGTAGCGACGTACCACCCCGCGGCCCCGCGTCGCCCAGGGCGGCCCCCAACGCGCCCCGTGGCGGCCCGGGCGCAACCTCGGCCGCGCGCAACAAAGCCAGTGCGGGATGGCGGCTGTTCCCGCGGGCCTCGGCGGCGGCTTGGTCCGGGTAGGACCCGCAACGCCTGCAATCGCTCGCACGGTTCGCAACGCCCCGCACGACCTGCAACGTCGTGTGTGGTGAGTAGTCTCACCACACAGCTGCGCGCCGCCGCCTGTGTGGCGGCGCGCGCGTAGGGGGGTATAAGGGGGGACCTCTCACCACACACACGAAATTGCAGCTCGTGCATCCAGTGCGTGGTGTTGCAGTCCAACGGTCGATTGCATCTCGTGCTCATGTTGCATCCTTTCCTTCCGGTTTCGGAAGCAGCGCGTAGCCGCTTGGGCGATTGCGGCCCCGCTCCCAGCGATGAACCAGGCCCAGGCCCTCGGCGTGCCGCAGGAGCTTCTCCGCCTTCCAGTCCGACAGCCCGGCCGCGCGGGCGGCAGCCACGATCTGCGCGCGGGTGCGCGGCTCGGCGGTGACAAAGCTGTGAACGAAGGTGTGCGTGTCCCAATCGAAAGGCGGATCGTCCGGCGAGTCGCCGTCAACGTCGGCGGCCGGGCGTTTCGCGCGTCGCGGCTTCTCCACGCGCAGCGCCGTGGGATCGAGGTCCGGGGCGACGCGCCAGACGGGGAACTCCCAGCGCAATGCGATCGGCTCGATCGGCGGCCACGACCGCAGCGCCGCCTCCAGCACGACCGCCTTGGGAACTTCGTGCGGACGCAGGATGACGTGCGTGTCGGCGGCCCGGCTCTGGCTCCCGGCCCCCGCCCCCACGTCGGTGACGGACTTCCCCGACTGATTGCCCTTGGTCGTGTGGTGGATGATGGCGAAACAGCAGCCCAGCCGGTCGGCGAGGGCGTCGATCAGGTTGTAGATGCCGGCCATCGTGCCGTTGTCGTTCTCGTCCATGTCGCGGGGCATGAAGCGATATGACGCGTCCAGGATGATGAGGGCATAGCGGCCGGCCTCCAGCGACTCGAAGTACGGCCGCATGGCGAAGATGTCGCACAGGCGGCCGCGCAGGCTTTCGACCTCGACACGCTCGCGGAGAACGTCCAGGCCGATGCCCAGGGCCTCGGCAACCTGCGGGATACGGTGGGCGATGGTCTCGCGGTGCAGCTCGTTGTCGATGATCAGAACGTTGCCGGCGACCGTCTCGAAGGTGTCGAGCCAGGGGCGGCCGCTGGCGACGGCCATCGCCAGGGCCAGCACAAGCCAGCTCTTACCGGTCTTGGGCGGGGCGATGACGTTCATGGTCTCGCCGCGGCGCAGCAGGCCGACGATCACCGCCAGCCGCATCTGAAGGCACTCTTGCAATAGTTCGCCAAGCTTCTGCGGTCGCGCCACCGGCGCGGCCGCGAAATCCTGCCTGTAGTGATCCTCGACCAGGGCGACGGACACGGCGTCGGGCGCGTAGCGGGCGATGCTGGCGGCGATCCGCTCGACCTCGCGCTGGTCCAGCGGTGGATGGCAACGTTCGATGTTGACCCGCAGCAGTGCGGCGAAGATCTCCGTCCGCGACATGCCCACGCGCCGCATCGCTCCGGCCAGGCGGGCCAGCGTTGCGTTGCGCTGGCCCTGAGGGATCGCGTTAGCGTCCGCGCCGTCGCGCACCATCACCGCGCCGTTCGCGGCGGGCACGGCATCGAGCGTCTCGACGAGCCAGGTGGGCGGTTGGGGGAGCTTGTCGGGCGGGACGTCGAGGCCCTGGTCTTCCAGCCAGCGGTAGCATTTGCCTTCCACGACCGATGGCGCGACCAGGATGTAGCCGCCGTCGGCGCGGGTATCGACGTGCGGGGCGAGCTGCCCGGCGGTGTTGCGCCAGCGCTTGCCCGCCGGTTGGCGAAACACGTGCTGCCGCCCGCCGCGCGGCGTGAGCGAGGTTGGGGCGCAGGCCAGCTCCTGGAGTTTCTCTGGTTCGTCGGCGAGCCAGGGGTTGTCCCCTCCGTCGATGTCGATCACCAGCAGGCCGTCGGTGCGGATGGCGACGTTGGCGCTGGGATTCTCCGACCACCAGTGCTCGATCCGCTCCGGGTCCGTCGTCGCGTCGAGCAGGCCGTGTTCGGTCAGCGGGCACTTGCGCCCGGGCGCGCAGGGAAACACGGCGTAGCCCAAGTCGGCGTACCACAGTGCGGCGTGGAGCATCGCGTTGTCGGAATCCATTCCCGGCGCGCTCCTCAGAAGGGAACTGAGTCATCCTGTGCCGACACGCATTCGGGCAATCCGTCCTCCGAATCGAGCCGCGGCGGCCTTACGCCCAGGCGATAGGCCACGACGCGGTCGAACCGATCGCCGGCCTTGTGCTCAACGGTGATCGCCAGCGTTTTGGCGAGAGCCCCCATCTCAGCCAGCTCGACGGCCTCGTCGGCCGTCGCTGGCACAGGCTCGCTCGACCTCCGCGACCACCACTGCACGGCCTTCTGGCGCGGGTAGCCGTCGTGTTCGAAGCAGACCCATTCGCTGACGTACTCGTTGAAGCCGATGCGGTAGTCCACCCGCATCGTCCGCGGCGCATCCGGCGGCGCGCCGCGCTTCACATGCACGGCGTAGAAGACTTCGCTGACCTGGTGCTCGGTTCGCGTCGTCTGGTCGGACAGAATCCCCTCGCTGCTGGCGGTCGCCTCGTGCCTGCGGCGGTTGCGTTCCGGGAACTCGTGGCCGCACTCCGGGCAGTTGGCGTAGCCGGCGGCGATGACCGCGTGGCACTGCGGACATTCCTTCGCGGGCGTTTCCCCGTCGCCGTTCGATTCAGTGGCAGAGATGCGAAGCGCATCGACCGGCCCGTGGCGCAGGGCATTGCCGCCGAAGTCGAGGACGAGGCAGTCGATCTTTCCGGGATGCAGCCGGAAGCCCCGCCCGACCATCTGATACCAGAGCCCCGGCGAAAGGGTCGGCCGCAGGATCACCACGCAGTCGATGTTGGGCGCGTCGAACCCGGTGGTCAGGACGTTGACGTTGCAGAGGTACTTCAGCTCGCCGGCGCGGAAGCGCCTCAGCGTCTCGTCGCGCTCGAACGGCAGCGTCTCGCCGCAGACGAAGCCGCACTCGACCTTGTGGCGCTCGGCCATCACGTGGCAGATGTGCTGGCCGTGCCGCACACCCGATGCGAAAATCAGTACCGAGCGGCGATCCTTTGTGTATTCGACGACCTCGCGGCAGGCCGGGAGGACAAGGTTGTCGTCGTCCATGAGGTCTTCGACCTCGCCGGCGATGTACTCGCCGCCGCGGACGTGAAGCTGGTCATAGTCGGGGTGCTGCGATCCGGCCTTTGTTCTCAGCGGGCAGAGATAGCCCTGCACGATCAGCTCGCGGACGCCGATCTCGAAGCAGACGGCGTTGAGGATGTTGTCGGGCGCGCAGATGGTGCCACTCCTCATTCGGAACGGCGTCGCGGTCATGCCGATGACGCGCACCGCCGGATTGATCCGTTTCATGTCTGCCAGAAACGTGCGGTACATGCCCTCGCCATCGGGCGGTATGAGATGCGCCTCGTCGACGATCACGAGGTCGACAGCCCCGACGTCGCAGGCCTTCTCGTAGATGGACTGGATGCCGGCGATGGTGACGGCATAACCGAGATCGCGGCGCTTCAGCCCCGCCGAGTAGATGCCGACGGGCAGGTCCGGCGCGACCAGGCGCAGCTTCTCGGCCGCCTGCTCGAGCAGCTCGCGGACATGCGCGAGGATCAGCACGCGGCCCTGCCAGAGCTGCACCGCATCGCGGCAGATCGTGGCCATGACGGGCGTCTTGCCGCCGGCCGTGGGGATCACCACGCACGGGTTGTCATCGCGCTCGCGCAGGTGCCGATAGACGGCCTGGACGGCCTCGAGTTGGTAGGGACGAAGCTGCATCATGCGGCCGCCGGTCGGGTCTCCTCGGGCAGGGGGAACAACTCGTGCGGGGCGGCGTAAAGTCGGCTGAGCCGTTCACGGTTGAGAAACGCCGACAGCGCCCGCTCGGTCTTGCGGTAGCATTCGTGCCGCTCGGCTCGATTGCGGCCGCCCGCCGCTCCGCCCACGAGGAACTGAAACAGCAGCAGGATCGGCTCGTCGTGCTCGCCGATCGGCCGGCCAGTGGAGAGCACCTCCGCAAAGTGCCGCAGCAGGCCGTGGTCGGCCGAGTACCACGCCCGAGCCAGGACCGCGCGGGTCGTCGCCGTCGCCAGGTTCTTCAGCTTGCCGCCGCCGCGCAGGACCTCCTGCGCGAAGCGCACCGCCTCCAGGTGCTGCGACAGCAACCTGCCTTCTTCGCCGGGCGAGCGGCGGCGGTGGTCGCCCTGGCCGATGAACATGGCCCGCAGTGTGGCCAGGTCGCCGCGCGAGACCTCGCCCAATCCAGCGCTGAGCGTCAGGATCTGGTCGTTGCGGCGGCGCTGGCCGGTGTCGAGCACCTCCATCGCTTCGGCCCGCTCGTTGACGAAGACGCGCATCGGGACCGTCACGCCCGAAAGCACCACCGCCCACAGCCGATGCTGGCCGTCGAGCAGCACGCGGTTGTCGCTGAACGCGATCCCCTGGTGGGTGAGCCGCCAGCGGCCGGCCTTCATCTCGTCGGCCAGGTATTCGACGTGCGAGTCGATCAGCTTGCGGTTGTGCGTGTTGCAGTGTGTCAGCCAGTCCTCGGCGATCTCCGGGGTGAGATCGATGACCAGGTTGTACCGCTCCGTGCGGGAGAACAGTTGTTCGAGTTTCATGCCGCGACTCCTTCCAGATGCTTCTTGAGGAACGTCATCAGGGCGCGGAGGTAGTCCGCGTCGAACAGTTCGATCAGCGTGCGAGCGCCCATGATCGGGTCATGGGGCATGTTCAGGGCCGTCATCCGGGCTGGTGCGCTGCCGGCACGGACGGGCTTGAAGGCGTTCCTGGCGATTCGGCCCGCCTGCCTTGAGCTTCGCCGTCTTGTTGATCGCGCCGGGTAGCGCTTGCCGTCGCGGCCGACATGGGTTGGCAGGTTCGGAATTTCCGAACCTGGCTTCTGACCCGCTTGGCGATGCTCCAGAATCTCGCGATAGCGGCGTACCGTTTTCTCGTCGACGCCAACGTGTTCTGCGATGGCGGCATTGCCAAGGTCCGGCCGCAGCCGCAGCGCGCGTGTGACAGCCTTGGCCTTGTCCTCGTTCGTCCGCCGCAGGCCGTGGGCCTTGTTGGCCGCCACGCTGAGCCAGCGGGCATCGGCCAGCTCGCCGGCGATCACCTCCGCCTTGATCTGCTGGCGACTCAGCCGGCGGTGGGCGAAGAACCGGTGGAACCCGTCCACGAGCCAGTACGTCGCGCCGTCGTGGACGACCGTGATCGGCGGGAACTCCACGCCCGCCTGCATCGCGTCGGCGTACTCCTGCACGATGCCGGGGTTGATGGCCGTGCGCGGCTGCGTGTCGCCGTCGATCCGCACGACCGACATGTCGAGAAGCTGTTCGCTCATGCGCTTTTCTCCTTCAATTCCAGAATGGGGACCAGATGGCCGCGTCGTCGGGCGGCTGCTGCCCGGCCGACACATCGCGGATCGTCACGACCACGCGCCCGCCGGGCACCGTCTGCGAGCGATGGATCAGCAGCCACACGATGCGGCCGTCATCGGGAAACGCCCCGCCATGCTGGCACGCGTCGAGCACGGCCTTGAGCAGGTTGTCGATGTCGCGGCGGCGTCGGTCGGGCGGATAGACCTCGACCGAGACGGCCAGCCGGTCCGCCGCGGCGGATGGGATGCGATGCGCTGCGAGGATGCGGCCCACCTGCCGCCGGAACTCCCGGCCGGCGCGGCTGATCAGCGTCCGCGGGCCGACGCGGCGGTAGTAGTGATTCACCGACGGCGGCCACGGCAGCTCGAAGGTCACCGGCATCACCGCTGCCACGGCGCTTTCCCGTTGCCGCTCGCCGTCGGGGACCGCGTCGCGGCGGCGTCCTTCTTCGCGTAGCCCTTGATGACGTTGCCCATCTCGCCGGTGTCCTGCCGACTCTTCTGGGCGACGGTGATGAGCAGCGGCAGGTTGTGCAGCTCGACGCTGTCCTTCGGCGCCATGACGCCGACGGCGCGGCAGATCGCCGACAACTCCGCGCGGGCGATCTTCACCGTCATCGCGTTGGGGTTGTCGAGATTGAGCCGCGCCCAGACCAGCCGGCCCTTGTGCTCGCCCTCGAGGATCTGGAACGTCAGCTCCAGGAAGTTGCCGACGCCCGACTTGGTCGGCTTCATCTTGCTGTCGGTGATGACAGCGAGATACTTGCCGGCGGGGACGGGATCGAACCCGACGGCCGGCTCGACTTCGTTCGCGTTGAATCCGTTGAGATTCGCCATGAGTCACGCTCCTTGTCCTGCGGTTTGGGTCTGGTCTTCCGACTTGCCGTACTCCGGCCAGTACTCGCGGATCGCCGCCAGCGCGGCGGCCTCGTCGCCCCGGGCAAACGCGCTGTAGATGCGACAGTCCAGCGGGAACTGCTCCGGCAGCCCGAGGCGGTTCTTGGCGACATGCGCCGGCCGCTCGGTCGTGCGGATGATCCGCTCGCCGGTGCCAAGCCCCACGACTCGCTTGCGGCCGAAGCCCTCGTCGGTGGTCTTGGTGTGAACGCTGTACGTGGCGAACAGCACCTCGTCGCACCACTCCTGGACCAGGGCCGAGGCCTGCTTGTGCAAGCGCGGCGAGTAGCGGTCGTAGGTGTCGGTCTCCGGGTTGGCGAACTTCTCGATCTGGGCGTGGGCGATCAGGATGACGTGCATCCCGCGGTCGCCGCGCAGGGCGTCCAGGTTGGACAGCACCGCGCGCCAGTAGGTCAGGGCGAAGATGTAGCCCTTGCCGTAGGGGATGTCCTCGATGGTCTCGACGCCGCGATCCTGGCAGACCCTCGTCCAGATCAGCCGCTCGAGCCAATCGAGCGAGTCGAGGACCACGCTGCGGTATTCGTGCGTCCCGTCGTGCAGCGACGACAGCGCGTCGATCACGTCGCCGAAGGACGTAGCCAAAGGGAAGCGCTCGCAGTCGATCCCGCCCAAGCCATCCTCGGTCTGCACGAAGATGGGCCGTTCGGCCATCGCCCCGAATGTCGATTTGCCGATGCCGTGCGTGCCGTACAGCAGCACGCGCCGCGGCGCGGGATGCACGCCGCGCTCGATCCGTTCAAGCAGTCTCATGACGATCTCCTTCCTGCCTGCCGACAGGCAGGCGTCAACTCGTGCCTGTCTGCGTGCCTGTCTGCCGTGCCGGCACAGGCAGGCTACGCACAGGCAGGTCCATGAATCCGGGTCCGGGGCCGGATCAGGCAGTCCCATCCGCCATCCGTGGCGCGGACTCGCCCGCCGACCCCGGACCGGGGCTCACAGACGGTCGACCACGCGCATTCCCTCGAACCGGGTGAACCAGTTGCCCGTCGCCCGACAGCCGCGCAGCTCGCGCATCGCCTCCTCGTTTTGCGCCCGTGCCTGATCGAGCACGGCGGACTCGATCCGCCACCCGCCGACGCGGAACGGCTCACGCTTCTCCACGGCGATCACGTGAACGGGCAGGACGTGGCCACAGGCGACGGCAATCAGCGCCCGGTAGAACGCGAGCTGGTGGATGTATCCGAGGGCCCGCAGCGCCAGCTCGAACGAGTCGATCTCCTCGGAGGTCTTCAGGTCCACGATGCCGACGGCGGGCGAGGGGTTGATCCAGTCGATCCGCGCCTGGCAGGCGTGCTCGGCGTAGGTGCAGCGGACCACGCCCTCGGCGACGCCATCGGCCAGCAGGTCGCGGGCGACGGCGTGCTCGCGCACGGCCGCGGCCATCTGTTCGACCAGCGCCGCGTGCGAATCGCTGAGCACCGGCTTGCTCTGCGTCGCGGCCCACTCCGCGAAGGCCTTCGTCGCGGAGCCGAACGGCTGGCCGGTGCGCGGATTGATCGGACCGCCGATTGCATATTCGCGTTCGTAGCGTTGCCGCCCTTCGAGGATGAGCGTATGCGCCGCGCGGCCGATCAGGTACGCCGTCGAGTCGCGCTCCGGCACGAGCCCCAGTTCCTTGCGCCGGTACAACTGCGGGCAGCGCCGAAACTCGTTCAGCGCGTGGGCCGTCAGGTACTCCCCGGCCTTCGCGTGATAGACGTCGGCCGGCTCGCGGATCAGGAAACGGAGATCGAGCTTCGCAGGGGCGTTGTTGACTGCGGTCATGCCGATGTCCTCCGGATACACGTCTCGGCGGTAATCCCCCTGGCCGATGGAGACGAGCGGCGGCTGGCCATTGCGGTGCGGGAGCGACATCACAGCCCCTCCGCCTCGAGCTCGCGGTCGATCTGGTCGAGCTCACGTCGTCGCTGGTCCTGGAACTGAGCGGGGGATACGCGCCGACGGCGGCGCGCGACGGGTGTCGCGGCGGCGCGTGCGGCTTCGGCCGCTGCCTCGCACAGGTCGAAATACTTCGCGTCGGCCTCAGCGAGCCTGCGGCCGAACTCCTCCAGCCAGGCGGCGGTCGTGTAGATCATGCCGCCCACGCGGACGTGCTGGAGCCGCACGCGCTCGCCGCCCCGGCTCAGCACGCCGCGCCGGCACCAGCGCCAGATGCAGTTGGTGCTCGGCCGGCCCGGCGCGATCTTGGCCGCGTCGGTCAGCGTGATGTATTCATTCGTCGCGGTTGCTTGTTCGTGCATGCGAACCTCCCGGCGGTTGCCGGTGTTTCAATCCATGCACGTGATCTACAACGCGATTTCGGGCGGTAACTCGGTAACTCGAGTTACCGAGGGAAAGGGTCGCGCGGACAACCCGGAAATGCAGGGCCCGACGGGACTTGCCGCGCCGAAAGAATCTCAAGAAAAAACCGAGTTGCCGGTTTCGGTAACTCGGTTCGTGATGGGCGGCGATTGCCTGCGTGTTCAGCCGATCTTCCGCATGATCTCCACGACCTTGGCATGATCGCGCTCGGCGTAAACCGCGTCGGTGATCTGCGCGCTAGCATGGCCCAGGGCGAGCTGGGCGGCCTCCAAGCCGAACTCGCGGCGCAGATTCGTGGCCGCGTTGTGCCGAAGCTGATGCGGATGGAAGCGGTGGGTCTTCCGCCAGGCCTGAAGTTCCTCTCGCTGCTCGGGCGTCAACCGGTTCCGCCATTCCCGCTTGCTTTCTCCCGGCCTGCGAGCAAGCGGAGGCGGCGGCGGGAATGCGACGTCGCAGGCGTAGTGAATGGCCCGGTGATAGGCAGGCGTCGAGTAGCGGTCGCCGGGCTTTCGACGCGGGTCCTCACGGCGGTTCGTTCCAGCCCGGTTGCCGCACGATAGCGGCGTCTTGCGGACGGCCTGCAACTTCAACCTTCGCTCCCGATCGGCCTCTGCCGGGCTAAAGCAGTAGGCGGTTACCGACCTGTCAAGAAGAAACGGGCGCACGACGTCCTGCGCCCGCGGGCCAAAGTAGATCACCCGCTCGTGCTCGCGGAATGCGTTCTTGTGCACCTCGGGCCTGAACGTCCAGACACCAGTCCGCTCGTTGATCTCGATGTCGGCCGGCCTGAGCCCGAGCAGTTCACCCGGCCGCGCGCCGGTCAGGAGTTGGAGTTCAACCACCGCCCGAACCGGCCGGCTCAGATGCGGCCGCACGGCGTCGAGGAGACGCTCCGGAACGGGCAGGACCTTGCCGCCTTCCCGCGCCGCGCAGCGACCACGCTTGAGAGGCTCGAGCGTGCAAAGCGCCTGGTGAATCGATGCGGGGACCAGCTCCCTGGCGGCGGCCCACTTGAACATGTGCTGGATGCGCTGCACCTGGGCGTTGATGAACTTCCGCGACCACGGACGGCGCGGCGGGTCGTCGGTCTTGTCGCCGCGGATCATCTCATCGCGGAGCAGGCGCAGCTTGTTGGGGCCGAAGTCGGACGGCGACGTCTCGCCAAAGTACTTCCTCAACAGGCGCAGCGCGCTGCGAAGCGCCTGCGTGTGCTTCGGGCGGTAGTACTCCTTGGCCCAGATCCAATACTGGTGGATGACCTCCTTGATCTTCTTGCCGTCGGCCGGGCGCGGGTTGTCGCTTGCGGCCGACAGGGCGGCGAGGCGGCGGCCGGCGGCTTCCCACTCGGCGATGACGCGATGATAGAGTTCCCGGCTCTCGGCCGAGCCGTACGGGCCCAGCCAGAAGTCCTTTCGCCGCTTGGTGACGGCGTCGGTCAAGGTGACGATGGCCTGGTCGTAGCCCTTGCGTTGGCGATAGGAGGGGGTCTTCGGCATGGTGCGACCTCCGAAACGCGCCAGCGCGGTGTAACACCGCGCGTTTTCGCGTCTTCGGCCGCACTGCCGACCGCCGGCAGGTCTCTCGAACTATCGAGGGCGGCGTGGTTTACGTCAAAAGCGGGCGATGGGATTCGAACCCACGACGTCCAGCTTGGGAAGCTGGCATTCTACCACTGAATTACGCCCGCAGACGCCAATCAGCCGAGGCTCGGCGTGCTCACGCGAAGGAAGCATTCTCGCGCCGCGTGTTCTGCGCCGCAAGCCGGCACTCCAAGTATATTGCATTTTCAGCGAATAGGAAGGGGGCCGATGACGGGAACGAATCGAAAAATGCCGGCCTGCGGCCGCACGCAGGAAGCGGCCCGCAAGGCCCGCGGGGAACTCAGCGACGGGATCGCCAGGCCCCGCCGGAAGCGCGCGGAAGCCGAAGCGGCGGTCCCGGCGCCGACCCCGGCGGTCGCGCCGTCCGCCCGGACCGTTCGCCACCGCCGTCACGGAGCGGCCTCGGAGGCCGTGACCTGCTGGATGGCGGCGCGGCTGAAAGTGATCTTGGTGTTGTTGGACTCGTCCACCTTGAGGGTGATCTCGTCGTCCTTGACGTTCACCACCGTGCCGTGGATGCCGCCGATGGTCACGACCCGATCGTTTTTCTTGATCGCCGCCAGCATCTCCGCGCGCCGCTTCTTCTCCTTGCTCTGCGGGCGGATCAGCAGAAAGTAGAACACCAGTCCCATCGCCAGCAGCATGGGCAGCATCGAGGTCAGGCCCGGCGGTGGCTGCGGCGGGGCATCCTGGGCCAGAAGGTGCAAGGTCAGCGTCAGCATGTCGTGTCCTCGTCTTTCTCGGCGAAGGCGGAGGCCCGTTCGGCCTCCGCCAGCAGGGCGGGAAGCGTGCCGGCCTCGATGGCCCCGCGGATGCGGGCCATCCAGCGCTGATAGTAAGCGATGTTGTGCAGCGAGACCAGTATGGGGCCGAGCATCTCGTCGGCCAGGAACAAATGCCGCAGGTAGGCCCGCGAGAAATGTCGACAGGTGTAGCATTCGCAGGAACCGTCCAGCGGGGCCTCGTCCAGGCGATAGCGCTGGTTACGGAGCCGCAGCACGCCGCCCTCGATGAAGGCGAAGCTGTTGCGGCCGTTCCGCGTCGGCATCACGCAGTCGAACAGGTCCACGCCCGCCGCCACCGCGCGCAGGATGTCCAGCGGCCGTCCGACGCCCATCAGGTACCGCGGCCGGTCGTCCGGCAGCAGGTGGGCGAAATCGCCCAGCAGGCGGGCCATCTCCTCGGGCGTCTCCCCCACCGACAGGCCGCCGAGCGCGTAGCCGGGGAAGTCCAGCGCCGTCAGGGCGTCCAGACAGCGGCGCCGCAGGTCCAGGTCGAGTCCGCCCTGCACGATGCCGAAGAGCGCCTGGTCACGGCGGGTGTGGGCCGCGCGGCAGGCCGCGGCCCAGCGGACCGTGCGGCGGACGGCCAGCTCCAGGGCGGACCGCTCGGCGGGCAGGGCCGGGCATTGATCGAAGGCCATGATGACGTCGGCGCCGAGTTGCTCCTGAATGCGGACGGCCGCGACCGGATCGAGCCGCATGCGGGCGCCGTCCAGATGGGACCGAAACGTGACGCCGTCGTCGTCGATGTCGTTGATCGCGGCCAGGCTGAAGACCTGGTAGCCGCCGCTGTCGGTCAGGATCGGCCCCGGCCAGCCCATGAAGCGGTGCAGGCCGCCCAGGGCGGCAACCGCCTCGGCCCCGGGACGCAGGGCCAGATGATAGGTATTGGCCAGAACCATGCGGGCCCCGGCGTCGTAGACCTGTTGCGGGGTCAGGCCCTTGATCGCGCCGCGGGTGCCGACCGGCATAAAGACAGGCGTATAAATAGTGCCGTGGGGGGTGTCCAGCCGGCCGAGCCGCGCGAACGTGGCCGGGTCACGGCCGAGAACCTCGAAGCGAAAAGTTCCGTGGTCGGGCATGGGCCTCAGCGGGTCGGAGGCACGCCGATCCGCGGCGAACGGAGCCGGATCGGGACGCTCGGCGCCCGGTCCGCGAGCGGCGCCGCCTCCGAAACATCTGCCGGCATGATCCGGGCACGCTTCCGCGTTGACAAGGGGGCCGCCGCGAGCTAGGCTGGAGTTTCTCGCATTGCAGCCGCCCGGCCCGGGTCCAGACGCGGGCCGCGGCGCGGAAGGAGGGCCAACCGTGAGCAATCGGCGCGAGGATTCAGGGATGAATAATCGGTCCCGCCGCCCCGGCGCTCGTTCGTCGGCAGCGAACCCCAGCGGCCGCGTCTCGCGGCGAAGGCAGTTGGCCGCCGCCGAAACCACCCAACGGGTCGGACCAGTCGCCCCCCCAGCCGAGGTGCCGGTGCCGCGGTCCCGCCTGAATGCCGACGAACTGGCCTTCTTCAAGCGGGCTCTACTGGAGAAACGCGAGCAGATCATCGCCTCCATGGGCACCATGCAGAACGAGGCCCTGCGCAAAAACCGTTCCGACGCCGCCGGCGACCTCTCCATGATGCCCATTCACATGGCCGATATCGGCACCGATGCCTATGAGCAGGAGTTCACCATCGGGCTGATCGAAAACCAGCAGGAAACCCTCAAGGAGATCGATGATGCCCTGGACCGCATGCAGAAGGGCACCTTCGGCATCTGCGAGGCGACGCACAAACCCATCGCCAAGGCTCGGCTCCGGGTCAAGCCCTGGGCTCGGTACACCCTCGCCTACAAACGCGCGTTGGAAGAGAAGATGCGGCGGCAGGGGTGATCCTCGCCGATATTTTCTGTAATGGCCACGCCTGCTTCAGCTTCGGATGCCGTGCCCGCCGTCCGCTGGGCCTTCACGCACGCGCCGAGCCACCTGCGGCTGTGGTTGGTCGCCGCCCTCGGCGTGGCCGCCGACCTCTACACCAAGTACTGGGCCTTCGAGACGCTCCGCTACGGCGAATCCCGGGTCCTGGTGCCCAACCTGTGCAGCCTGCAAATCTCGCTGAACCCCGGCGCTTTGTTCGGGCTGGGGGCCGGCTTCGCGCCGATCTTCGTCGGGGCGTCGGTGCTGGCCTTGCTCTTCGTGCTCTACCTGTTCATGAACACGCCGGCGACCCGTTGGTCCATGCACATCGCCCTCGGATTGGTACTGGCCGGGGCCGTGGGCAACCTCTACGACCGGGCCACGCACAGTGCCTTCGTCGCCCACGTGCCCGACCGCGGCCGCGACATCGGCCTGCTGGAGGGCCAGACGGAAGCGCACGTCCTTCTCGCTGATTATCCGCACGGCGGCAATCTCCGGCGGTGGCCGCTGCCGCTCGGGCCCGGATCGGGCTTGCAGCCGGTCGTCCGCGATTTCGTCAAGATCGAGGCCCGCATCGGCTCCTTCACGCTCTGGCCCTGGATCTTCAACATCGCCGACGCCCTGCTGGTGGTCGGGGTGGCCTTGCTGCTGGTGAATTTCTGGCGGGAGCATCGCCACGAACAGGCCGCCGCCGCTCCGCCGCCTTGACCCCGCCGCCGCGGCGCTTCTCGCCGTCCCGCCGCCCGCGAATCGTCGGCCTCTCTCCACGATGCCTCATCCGCTGAGGCGCGAACGGAATCGCCCCCGAGCCGCCGGGCGCGGGATGGGCAACTCGCCCCGGCGGGCGTCCTGGTTTCCAACCCTCCAAAGGGACCGGGCCGCTCGCGGGAGCGGCCCGGAATCTGAACCTCGTCGGTTAGTGGAGGCGGCAGCAGTGCGGTTGCCCGCGGCCGACTGCCCAGGCGCCGATCACCGCCGTCGCCGCAGCATCAGCAAGCCGACGCCAAGCAGGGCCAACCCGGCCGGCTCCGGCACGGCCAGACCGATGATCGCCTCCACCTCCGTACCGCCGCCGACCGGCTGGAGGCCCACTTCGACGTAGACCATCCCGTCCTCGGCCAGACTCAGGCCCGGCCCGACGGTCGTGCTGGCCTTGAAGTCCGTGACGACGAAGTCGGGCACCGTGTCGCCGTCCACGTCCAACGTATCGCTGACGCCGAGCAGATGCACCGAGGTGCCCAGATTCGGCCCCCAGCCGTAGAAGAGGTGCTCATCGGTGCCGCTGCCCCACATGTGGGCGACGAAATCAAGGTTGTTGATGCTCGCCGCCCGCAAGGTGTAGCCGCTCAGCAGGGTGTAGCCATCGAGAATGTCGCCCTCGCGCACACCGATGATGCCGTTGTAGGCCAGGAACTCGTCCTTGGCCACCGGTCCATCGGTGTCCCCGGTAAAGATGTAGTTGCCGGAGTCGTTGATGCCGACGACGTCGAAGGTCTGCCAGTTGTCACCCTGGCCGGTGGAACCGCCTTCCTGGGCCACGAAGGACCCGTCGACGTAGATGTGCTCGTTGAGGGTCACGTCCATGTCGAGATTGTGAATGTGGTGCAGGCCGTTGTCGGAGATCCAGTAGTCGAAGTTGCTGGCGGTCGTGCGGATGATCTTGCCTTCGATCACGTCGCCGCCGCCGAGCACGCGCTGAATCGTGGCCGGGTTGGTGGGGTCGGTGGCCTTGAACAGGTGCCGGTTGGTCGACGTGCTGCTGCCTTGGGTCGGCGTGGTGCCGCCGATCCAATAGGCGGTGCCGTTGGGCAGCATGGAGGGCCGGCTGTTGAAGCTGCTGTAGAGGCCCGGCAGCACGGCGATGGGGTCCCCTTTCTGGATGAGCGCGCCGCCGTGGGTGTAGATGGCGTCATTGCCATTCACCGAAGGGCTGTAGGCGAAGCCGCCGTCATCGCTGACTCCCATGGTGCTCTCTCCGCCGGAGAGGACGTCCGGCAGGGCGGAGTTGGAGAAGAACACCGGGCCGTTCCCGTGCCAGATGAACCGTTGGTTGTCGGCCAGCGAGCCGACGAAGCCGACACGTCCGTGGCCGTCGGTAAACGGCGTGTTCAGGGTGGACACCGTGCTGCCGCCCAAGGCGTCGCCCTGCTTGACGACCAGCACCGCCGGCAGGTTGGCGGCGGCGGCCGTGCCGATCGCGCCGAGCGCCACGCCCACCGCGATCAGAGTGACCCAAAATCGCTTCATTTCATTCTCCCATCCCAATAGCGAAGCCGAATCGCAACCCCCACCCCGGGCGCAGCGGCCGCCGGGCTTCGCGGTGATTAGCTGACCAAGTCAACGAACGGGACTGGATCCCGGGCCATCGGCGAAGTCTCGCCTAGATATCGCCCATGATCGCGTATTGCCCGGTTCGTGTCAAGATTTGCTGAACCCGCGGCCGGAACCGGGGCCCGACCGGCGATTGGCCTCAGAAAACGCCCAACCTGGCCCCCGGCCCCCAGGCCGGTGGACGGGGCTCGCCGCCCTCAGGGGAGCCGGCCAGGCCGATTCGTGCGGCGCCGGCCTTCCGCGTCGCCCGGCCCCCCGCCAGGGCCGCCCGCCGACCGGACCGGCCCGGGGGGGCGTGCGGAACCGGGGCGATCCCGGCTATCATGACCCGGCGGCCGCGGCGGAGCGGCCCGGTTCGTCGTCGCAAGGAGGACCCATGGTCGTCGGAGAGCTGAGTCAGGAAACGGATCTGCTGGTCATCGGGGCCGGGCCGGGCGGGTACGTGGCGGCCTGCGCCGCCGCCGACGCCGGCCTGCAGACCACGATCGTCGAGAGCGCCGAGGTGCCGGGCGGCGTGTGCCTCCGGGAGGGCTGCATCCCCAGCAAGACCCTCCTGCACATCGCCAGGATCGTCGACGAGGCGGCCCACGCCGAGAAGTTCGGCGTCACCTTCGCCGCCCCGCAGATCGACGTGGGCAAGGTGCGGAACTGGAAGAACGGCGTCATCCGCAAGCTGTCGGCCGGCGTGAAGTCGCTCCTCGCCGGCCGCCGGGTCGAGTACCTGAGCGGCCGGGCGGAGTTCGAAGGCCCCGCCTCCGTCCGCATCGACGGGCCGGAGCCGGGCCGCGTGAAGTTCCGCCACTGCCTCCTGGCCACCGGCTCCGTCGCCAAGACGCTCCCGGAGACGCTGCTGCCGCGCGAGCTGTGCTGGGACGCCGCCGACGCCCTGCGGATGGACGAGATCCCCCGGCGGCTGCTGATCATCGGCGGCGGCTACATCGGCCTCGAGCTGGGCCAGGTCTACGCCGTGCTGGGCAGTGAGGTCACCGTGGTCGAGGCCCTGCCCAACGTCCTCACCGGGCTGGACCCCGACCTGGCCAAGCCGCTCGTCGCCAAGCTCAACAAGCAGATGAAGGCCATCCACACCCACGCCGCCTTCCGCCGCGCGGAACGCCGCGACGGCGGGATCGCCGTCACCTACGCCGTCCACGCCGAGGAGCGGACCGAGGAGTTCGACCGCATCCTCGTCTCGGTCGGCCGCCGACCCAACACCGCCGGCCTCGGCCTGGAGCGGACCGGCGTCCAGCTCGGGCCGGACGGCTTCGTCGTCGTGGACCCGCAGCGGCGGACCACCGACCGCCGCATCTACGCCATCGGCGACCTGACCGGCAACCCGCTCCTGGCCCACAAGGCCATGCGCGAGGCCAAGGTCGCCGTGGAGGCCATCGCCGGCCGCCCGACGGCCTTCGACCCCGCCTGCATCCCCGCCGTGGTCTATGCCGACCCCGAGGTGGCCTGGTGCGGCCTGACCGAGCCGGAGGCCGTCGCCCGGAAGCTGGACGTCAAGGTGACCAAGTTCCCCTGGATCGCCAGCGGCCGGGCGGTCAGCATGGGCCGCACCGAGGGGCTGACCAAGATGATCTGGGACGCCCAGACGCACCGGCTGCTGGGCGCGGGCCTGGTCGGCCCCCACGCGGGCGACCTGATCGGCGAGGCCGTCTTGGCGATGGAGATGGCGGCGACCGCCGAGGACCTCGGCTCGGCGATCCACCCGCACCCGGCCACCAGCGAGACGCTGATGGAGGCCGCCGAGGCCGTGCTCGGCAAGGCCATCCACGGGGCGCACTGACCGCTGCCGGGGGTGGGGGCGACGATCCGGCCGCCGGGACGGGGCGCCGCCCGTCCAGCCGGGATCCGCCGCCGCCCGGGACGGGGCGCCGCCCGTCCAGCCGGGATCCGCCGCCGCCCGGGAGTCGGCCTCGCGCAGGCGGCCTACTCGGCGCCGATCCCTCTCCCCTACTCGGCGCCGAATCCCTGCCTTACTCGGCGCCGAGTCCCTGCCTTACTCGGTGCCGGTCCCTGCCTTACTCGGTGCCGATCCCTGCCCTACGCGGTGTCGATCCCGGCCTTGGCGTCGACGGTCTGCGCCAGGCTGGGATCGGGCGTCGACTCAGGACTGGGAACGATTTTTACTGGGGCGGACCGCGGGGCTGGCCGGTCCGGTTAGCCATCCCAGACGGTGCAGATTGCCTATTTTGCCAGCCGCGACCCTCCCCCCGCCGCCTACCGCGTCAGCCGCGTGAAGATCAGGATCTGGTCCTGCGTCAGGCCGTCCCGGTCCAGCGGGGCCACGATGTCGATCAGGGCGTCGCCGTTCAGGTCCACGAACCCGCACCGCCCGACCCTCGCGACGGGGTTCACCGCGGCGATCACGAAGGCCGGCCACCAGTCGTAAAGCTGCGAGCCGCGCTGGAAGCCGACCAGGCTGCCCCCCGCCGTGGCGAAGCAGTCCACCGTCCCGTTATGGTCCAGGTCCGTCAGTTGCAGGCCCTCGATCGTGTAGCCGGCCTGGAACCGCCCGAGGTTGTAGACGTTCCACGGGAAGTTCTGCTGGGCCACGACGTTCACGCCGTCGGCCGGGCGGTCGGGGTTCTCGAACCACTGCACCAGCCCCTCGGCGACCTTGGCCACGACCACGTCCGGGTCGCCGTCGCCGTCGAGGTCGGCCACGTCGAGGAAGTCCCCGCCGTCCTGCTGCTGCCCCACCACCTTCCGCGTCCACTGGTTGCCGACGGCGGCCGGGCCGTTGGGGATCGCCGGGTTGATCAGCCAGCGGGTGTTGAAGGTCTTGGCCGTGGGGAAGGTCGCCACGAGGTCCAGGTCGCCGTCGCCGTCGAGGTCCGCGGCCTGCAGCGCCCGGAACGGCACGGCGTCGATGGTGATGACCGAGGCCGTCCAGTCGTTGCGGTACTTCAGCTCGCGGACCTCCGCCCCGACCGGCGGGCCGGGGTTGCGGTACAGCCGGATGTACTTCTCGACGTCGCCCTCCTCGTTGGAGCCGAGGGCGATGTCCGGCAGGCCGTCCAGGTCGAGGTCGGCCACGTCGAACCCGGTCATGCCGGTGGCGTCGCACGGCAGCACGAACGGCTGGGCGATGGTCACGGTCGACCAGGAGAGGGCGTCGGTCGCATCCGGCGGGGCGAAGACCAGCACGACCGCCCCGCGGAGCTCGGCCCCCTGCACCGGCGTGAAGCCCGTGTCATTCACCAGCACGGCGAGGTCCGGCCGGCCGTCCGCGTCGAGGTCGGCCACCTTGATGTCGATCAGCCGGGCGATGGGCCCGCCGCCGGCCACGGTCAGCGTGCGGAACGACCGCCCGCCGCCCTGGTTCAGGTGGATCTGCACCGGCTGGCTCTCATCCGAGCCGGAGACGAAGTCGATCCAGTCGTTGCCGTCGATCACGCCGTCGGCGTTGTCGTCGTTGAGCTGGGCGGCGACGACCACCTTGGCCCCGGCGGTGGCCTCCAGCACCGGGTCGGCCTGGTCCGTCACGTAGATCGGGGCGGGGATCACCGTCGAACGCGAGGTCGTGCCCCCGCCCGCGACGGAGTAGTTCTGCGGGCCGAAGATCGCCCCCGGGCCGAAGAGCAGGTACACCTCCGTGCAGCCCGTGGACAGAAAGATCCCCCAGAGCGCCACCCCCGCACCGACCCGTGCCGCTTGACGAAACATGGCCTGACTCCGCTGCGAGGACTGCCGTGCGACCCGCCGTCGCCGCTCGACTCACCCGGCGATCCGGCCGCCCCGGTCACGGGGGCGACTCGACGCCCTGGTCCGGCCCGCGACCGCCGGCCTCTCCGGCGAGCGGCGGCTCCCAGGCCGGCAGCTCGTCCGTGTAGACATCCTCCAGATCCGTGGCATCGACCTCCCGCCGCAGCAGCAGGTAGATGATCGTGCTGGCCGAGTAGTAGAAACTGACCACGAACGCGCCCACCAGCGTGAACACGCCCGCCAGAATCCAGAGGTGGAAGATCCCGCGGGCGACCCGCGTCGTGCCCGCCACGTCCGCCGCCGGGCCGAAGCTGCCCCAGAAGGCCGTGTCCCCGGTGAGGGACGGGCCTTGCCAGATCGCCTCCAGCTTGGACATCCGCTGGGCGGACGCGCCGGCCGTGTCGCTGAGCGTCGGGCTGCCGAAGCTCATGGCCCACCCGACGACCACATAGACCACCGCCAGGGCGAGCCGCACGAGGAACTTGACGAACAAGAGGCAGATCGCCCCGTAGGCGGCGGCGACCAGACCGTAGAAGGCGAGTCGCCACGGCCGCAGGTACACATAGCCATAGGAACGGCTGAAGGCATCGAAGGCGTCGGATCCTTCCACGGCAATGGTCGGGAAGGTCAGCGGGGACCCGACGATCGCGCCGATGATGAGGCCCGCCATGATGAAGCCCGCCACCAGGGCCAGCCAGAACAACAAAGCCACCGCCACGTTGCCGATCCCGGGGATCGCCCCGATGAACCCGCCGGCCAGCAGAAACAGGGCCAAGACGCCGCAGAATGCCGCCGGCAGCAACGGTGCGCCGATGAAACCCAACAGCCTCCGGCGGGAAAAGGAGAGCGCCTCGGTCACGGTGATGCCCTCCTCGCGGGCGGCATCCAGGGCCGCGGCCCGGCAGATCGCCCCGCCGAACAAGGCCCAGACGACCAGATTGATGGCGCCGAACAGGACGGCGTAGCCGGGGTGCATGGAGAGGAGCCACAACTTGCCGACCAGGCCGTTCCGTAACGCGCCCCACAAGCCGACCGGCTGCGCCGAGGCCACCGCCGACGTGGCCTGATTCACCACGGTCCGGGCGTGATCCAGCAGCAGGCTGAACGGGCCGACCCGCTTCAGTCCGGTGGTCGGCTCCTTGGCGGTCACCGCCGCCACCCACTCGCGAGTCGCCTGGCGGCCATTCTCCAGGAAGTAGCGCAGCTCCGTGGTCGCCTCTCCCCCGCCCGCGCCGCCGGCTCCGCCCAGCACCAGACAGACCGGCTTGTGCGCGTCCGCCCAGACGAGGTCGAGGATACGGCCGGAGGCATACGTCAGCACCAGGCCACAGAAAGCGAGCATCAGCTTGGTGGGCTGGATCGCCATGCGAAAGGAGCGGAAGATCTGGGTGAAGCCGAAGCACTCGCCCCAGTTGATCCGCCGAAGCTCGCGGGTCTCGTCCGTCATAAAGAGAGTCTCCGTTGGAAGATGGGGTCTTCCACGACGGCCGCCGCCGCGCCACGCCAGGTCCGGCCCCGCCGGGCCGCAACGCGGCCGCCCGGACCGGCCTCCCGGCGCCGGCAGCCTGCCCCGGGCGGCATTATAGGAAGCGCGCCGTCTGCGGCAAGCCCGTCCACTCGACCCGCCCTGCCGCCTTGAGCGGCCCGCCCCCATCTGCCGCAACCGGCGTAGCCGCCGCGCGGCCCGGACTCTAAGATGACCGCGATGATCCACCAGACCGTCGCCATCCTCGACTTCGGCTCGCAGTACGTGCAGCTCATCGCCCGCCGGGTCCGCGAGAACCAGGTTCACTCCATGATCTTTCCGCCGAGCATCTCCGTGGACGAGCTGCGGCGGCACCAGACGATCGGCCTCATCCTCAGCGGCGGCCCGGCCAGTGCCTACGCCGCCGACGCCCCGTCGCTGAACCCCGCGCTGCTGGAGATGGGCCTGCCCGTGCTGGGCATCTGCTACGGCATGCAGGCGGCCTGCCGCCACCTGGGCGGCGTCGTGGCCCCGGCGGAACGGCGGGAGTACGGCCGCGCCACGCTGGAGGTGACCGCCGCCGACCCGCTGCTCGCCCACGTGCCGAGGCTCACCACCGTGTGGATGTCGCACGGCGACATGGTCACCGCATTCGGCGACGCCTTCCTCACCCTGGGCCGCACCGACAACTGCCCCGTCGCCGTGGTCCGCCACCGCGACCGGCCGCTCTACGGCGTGCAGTTCCACCCGGAAGTCACCCACACGCCGGAAGGCGGCCAGATCCTCCGCAACTTCCTCTACAACGTGTGCCATGCCGACGGCACATGGAACCCGGGGCACATCGTCGAGCAGGCCGTCGCCCGCGTCCGCGAAACCGTCGATGCCGACTCCCAGGTCATCTGCGGGCTGTCCGGCGGCGTGGACTCCTCCGTCACCGCCGCCCTGCTGCACCGGGCCATCCCCGGCCGGCTCACCTGCGTCTTTGTCGACAACGGTCTGCTCCGCGCCAACGAGCGGGAACGGGTGGAGGCCATCTTCCGCGGCCACTTCAAGATGGACCTGCATGTGGTCGACGCCGCCGACCGCTTCCTCGCCCGCCTCCGCGGCATCACCGACCCGCAGGAAAAGCGAATCCGCATCGGCCATGAATTCATCAGCGTGTTCCGGGAGGCGGCCTTGCGGATTCCCCGCGCCCATTACCTGGCCCAGGGCACGCTGTATCCCGACGTGATCGAGTCCGGCCACTCCGCGGCGGGGCACGCCGCCAACATCAAGCTGCACCACAACGTCGGCGGCCTGCCGGCGGAGCTGGGGTTCGAACTGGTCGAGCCGCTCCGCGACCTGTTCAAGGACGAGGTGCGGATCATGGGCGAGGTGCTCGGCCTGCCGGAGGAGATCGTCTGGCGGCATCCCTTCCCCGGCCCGGGGCTGGCCGTGCGGATCCTCGGCGAAGTCACGCCGGCCCGCTGCGAGCTGCTCCGCCGGGCGGACCGGATCATCATCGAGGAAATCACCGCCGCCGGCTGGTATCGCAAGATCGCCCAGGCCTTCGGCGTGCTGCTGCCGATCTCCAGCGTCGGCGTGATGGGCGACGGCCGGGCCTACGCCGACCAGAACGTGGTGGCCATCCGCTTCGTGGAGTCCCGCGACTTCATGACCGCCGACTGGGTCCACATCGACCACACCGTCCTGGCACGCATCTCCACCCGCCTGACCAACGAAGTGGCCGGCGTCAACCGGGTGGTGTACGACGTAACCAGCAAGCCGCCGGGAACGATCGAGTGGGAATAGCCTCCCCTCTGCGTCAAACCAAGCGGCCTTCACCGGCCGGCGGTTTGCACGTTGGCTCGGGCGTCGATGAGGGAGGCTTCGGCGGAAGTATGCGGAAGGGTGTCAGGCGGGAGAGAGGCGGCGCGGTGTGGAGAGGCCAATCACCGGGGATGCGGTCAGTAAGCCCCGCAGGGCGGGTCAGGGCGGGCCGCGGGACTTGCCGACGGGGGTGATGCCCGGGCCGTCGCCTTCAACAGTCGCGGCGACATTCCGGTCCTCCGTCGATCCTGTTCCGGCCGCAGCCCACCTCCGGCCGGAGACCCACGTTGGAGAACCCGCCTGGGCGGCCTGGCCGCCGGAACGGGCTTCCGTCGGCGACCGATGGGACCATCTGGGTCGCCGATTCCCCGACAGGCCCCACTCCTCCGGAGTGACCCTGTCGCCGGGTTGAGCGAGAAGCTGCGGCGCGGCATCGTCCTCCGTGACGATGCCGGGCCGCTCGGCCGGGGTCCGGCCGTCGTCTGTCGTTACGGCGTTGTCGGCGGGCGATGGGGAGACCGGCTCCCACGCCAAGGCAGCGAAGCCGGCGCCGGCCGCAACAGCCAGCAGGATCCTTCCCAGGTAACGAAGACGTCGCCAGTTCACGTCGGGATTGGTGGCGGTGCTCATGTCGGTCGCTCCACACGCTGCGGGGTCGCAGCATTCCTGAATCCGCCGAAACATCGGCAGAACGCCCCGCGGAACTGGCCCGCACCCGGAAAAAAAACAAAGATTTTCTAAAGTTTTTCGCTGAGACGGGAATGGGCTGACAGGGGCGTTTTACTCGGACGTCGATATCAGCCCAGCGGAAGCGGCCGACCGCGATATCAGTCTTCCCACACGCGGGTCACCTGCGGCAGCGAGACCAGCGGTCGGACAAAGGCCCGATGCTCGCGATGGGCCACGCAAATCCGGATGCTGACGACCCGCTCCGATCCGGACCCGCCGTACCCGACCGGTCCCTGGTACTGATGCTCGTCGAGAATCCCTTCGATGACGTGGGCGGCCTTGCCGTCGGTGGGATCAAATGAGACCCGCAGAGTTCGATATTTGCAGGGGCCGAGCACCAGGCGGTCCAGCCCCCGAGCAGCCACCAGCGTACCAAAGATCAGAAGAGTGAAGAAAACGCCGGCCACCACGTAGCCCCCGCCGATCACGATCCCCACTGCGGCCGTTGCCCAGATGCCCGCTCCGGTGGTGACGCCGATGACCAGACCCCGCTCGCGGATGATGGCCCCGGCCCCGAGAAACCCGATGCCGGAAACGATCTGGGCAGCGATCCGGCCGCGATCAGCATGCTCGGCGGCGATCAGAATCGACGCTTGCGTGAAGATCGCCGAACCCAGGCAGATCAGGATCAAAGTGCGGATGCCGGCCGGCTTCTGGGCGCGGGCCCGCTCGGCTCCGATCAGGCCGCCACACAGGGTGGCGGTCAGCGAAACGATCATTCCCACCCAGTGGGGATCCAGCAGATGGTGAATATCACCGCAATATATCCAGAACTTCTCCAGCATGGGGTTCTCCTGTTATATAACCTTATGTAATAATTTAATTTACTGGATTATTACCACGCAGCCGATCGATGATCCATCCCCGACACTGCGCCGCGAACTCCGCCGGGCTGCCGAATGCCGGGACACCCGCCGCATCGATATGCCGCCCGGTGATCGCCGACAGGCCCGCCGCAGCTATCTCGGCCACCCGGCGCTCGGCCGCCGCGGCCGCCCCGCCGGGCTGGGAGGCTAGGCCGGAGCCCGCAAACCCCGCCGCCCGGGCAATCTCCCGCTCAAACGCCAGCTCGCCCGCGAACCGACCTTCGTCCAGCAGCGAGGCGACCAATGCGTCAATGATGTCGCCCGACCCGACCTGCGGGAAAACGACCGGCGACGTGGCCGCACCGACATTCGGCCGCACCGAAGTGGCTGCCTGTGTCGCCAGCGACTCCACCGCTTGGGCGCGGACCCACGGGGAGGGATGGTGTGCCGCCGCCTGACCCAGCGCCTCCAGGGCGGCGGGCAATGAAACCCGGGAGAGGGCCGCCGCGGCAGCCAGAGCCGGGCCGGTGTCTGGCAGACCCGTCGCCTGAATGAGTAAATCCAGCCCGCGGACGCCGACCGGCGACTCGTCGGCCATGAACGCCAGGCAGACGGCCGCGGAGGAGCTGACCTCGCCATCGGGATCGGCCAGCAACGCGGCCAGCCGATCCACGCCCCGGCCCTCCGGCATCGCCGCCAGGGCCACGACCGCCAACGACCGCACCGCTGGGTCTTCGTGATCCGCGAGTCGTTCGACGGCTCCATCGGCGGAGTCGCCGACGGCGGCGAGCAAGGCCAGGTAGTAAGCCTGCTGCCGTGGATCGGTCGTGCGCGCCAATTGCCAGGCCCACCACTGCGACCGCAGCCGGTCTCTCTGAAGCACCGCCACCACGAACAAGGCAACCATCGCCACCAATGCCAGGACGAAAGGCCCGTGGCGACGCAGCGGCGGAACCGCCGGGGGGCTGGATGATGAAGGAGTGCTCATGCGCAGGCAGTGTAGCGATCCGGCGGCGAAACCGCTGCTGCATTCTTCACGGCCGCCGAGCCGCGATGAATAGCCTTTGGCGCCTTCGCCCGGCAGCTACTCCCGCCCGTAGCGATCAAGCTTCCACTGCCGGCGATACGCCTTGGTCTCCAGTTTGGCGGCGACCATTCGGGCCACTGCGGCCCACTGTGGCTTCCAGTCCTTCGCGGTGCGGCCCGGGGCGGTCATCCAGCGCTTGAGGAAACGGAGCCGGTCGGTCGTCGTGCAAGGCGGACAGTTCAACAGGCTCGCACACAAGCGCGCGAGGCTGCGGACCTGTCCGGCCGGGCGAACCCGCCGCACATGGCGAATCCCGTCCATGTCGATGAACGTAAGGCCCGGAGCACCCTCATAGGGCGGCCGCCAGGAGACCAGCAGGTTGGGCGCTTTGAAGTCGCGATGAACAAAACCGCGGGCATGAAAATCGCGAATCAGCCCGACCAGTGCCTCGATCATCCGGTTCTTCACCTGCCGCTGCCGGGCCGCGGGCAGTGCCGCCACGTCACGGGCCAGGAATGCCTCCAGATCCACCGCATCCGGCACATACTCCGTGAGGCTGATCGAATCCACCCGGATCAACCCCGCAAGGTATCGCTCGACCACGGCCAGAGGAGCCGCCACTGGCAGATTGCGGTTGAGGAGCATGTGGGCGACCCGCCAGGATCGCATGTTACGCGACCGGCCCAGCCACTGCCCCAACCGCTTCCACGGGTTGCGGGCCAACGGCCGCTTCACGATGACTTTGATTGGCTGGGGATCCGCCGGCAGCTCCGCCAAGGCCACGGTCGAGGTGTGGGAGTCTTTCAAGATACGCTGCCGTTGGGGATCGACCCACTGAAGCGGATCGCGGAGCCACGCCGCCCAGTCGGCCTTCGTGAAGGTCAGCAAGGAAGCAGTTCCCGTAGGCGGGGGATGCTTGCAGCGGAGCAGGGCCAGCCCTCGCCAACCGGCCGCCGGCCGCAGACGCGTGAAGTAACGGCCATCGCGCGCCGCTCGGCGGTCGCGTTTGGCCCAGAGCCTGGCCGCGTGCCGATCTGCTTCCTTGCTTAGCTCCGCGATCAGCTCGCCCGGCGAAATCACCAGGTTCTTCGCCAGAGCGCTGGCCCGGGCAAACCGGTCGCGGTAGGCCAAGTAGAACCGCAGGAACCGCCGAAGCTGAGTCCGCGTGGCGTGCCGGCGGAACCACTGGTTGAGCTGGGCCAGATTGGCGACGACGGCCCGAAACCCCACCGGTCGTCCCACGCGAACGGTCTGGAGGTCGACGAAGCAAATTTCCCTCTTCCCGCCGTTGGGTTGGACCAGGATGTTGCCGGGATGCATGTCGTTGTGGCGAAAACCGCACTGATGAGCACGGGCAATCAGCCGGGCGACGGCTTCCGTCAGATCCAGCGCCGCGGCCCGGTCATGACGCACACGGAGCCAGTATTCATCCAGCGGAACCGCCTCCGGGATCGCCTCGGTCACCAGCACGGCCGGGCTCGAGGCGACCCCGCTCGCCGGCCACGATGCAGCCACCGGACGGACGGCGGCGATACCGTGCCGAGCGGCATAAACCCCGACGGTCCACTCGCGGATAGCGGTCGTCCCGCGAAGATGCAGTTTGATCCGCGCCGACCACCGCCGCGGCGGGTGGTAGACCTTGGCATAGAACGACCGCCCCCCGGCCTCCACCCGCCAGACATCCCGCTCGCTGTTGCGCTTCATCAGCTCGGCGGCGGGGCATTCCTCCAGGTGCAGCCAGTCCACGCCCACCTGTCGCGGGAGGTCGCCAAAACCGGCCGCCACTCGCCAGCAACGGCCGCCTTCGCGGTACTCGGTCACAGCCTCCGCAGCCGGGTGTTCAGCGGTCGCGGAAATCGTAACTACTTGTGACATCACGCGTTGTTCGCTCTCGAGCCCATTGGACGCGTGCCTGGCCCCGCTTTTGGGCAGGGAGGAAGAGCCACCCGATGAAAGGTGGAAGTCACCCAGGTTGTGGCGAGGTGTCATTCGTATTATTGGCTCGCCGGACCCATTCTTCAAGGGCCGGATGCTGGGTCTCACTTCGCCGGCGGCGAGTAGAGTAATGAAACGACGTCGGCACTGCCAACGGGTCCGCGACGCCGAGAACCCCGTGGAATCCCCGCCGCGGCCCCCTCCCGCCGGCCTCCCCACCCAAACATCCACCCGTCACGCCCCCGCCAATTTCCGGCCGCGGCAATGACCCTGCCGTACTTGGCCGCCGAAGGGGCTCCTCTACCGCAACGCCAATTCGCGCCCGAACGAGAACCGACCCCAAGGACGGTTGACCCGACCCGTATTCTCACGCAGAATCGGGTCGGCGTCGTGGAACCCAGGCAGCGGCCGCGAAAGGCAAGGATCCGGGCTGCCCGGGCCGGGAACGCCCTGCCAGGATAAGGAGGTAGCCGTGATCGCTGCTCGATCTTCAGCCGTGGGTCTGCTCGTGGTTTTACTGGGGATGTCGTGGGCCGTGGCCCAGGAGACGCCCCCGTCTCCCCCGCCGCCCGCGGGCGGAAATGACGTGGTGACGGTCAAGGTCCGCGGCGAGGGCATCGGCAAGGAGGGCGCGATCAAGGACGCGCTCCGCAAGGCCGTCGAGCAGGGCGGGCAGAACGAAATCGCCAGCCGTTCCAAGACCAAGGACTTCGCCATCGAATACGACGTCGTCCTGGCCCGAGCCAGCGGGCTGGTGAAGGACTACAAGGTCCTGTCGACCAAGGAAAGCGACGGCATCACCATCGTCGAGATCGAGGCCCAGGTCAGCAAGAAGCTGATCGACGCGACCTGGGCGGACGTGCAGATCGTCCTGAAGCAGCTCGGGCGGCCGAAGATCATGGTCATCTTTACGGAGGTCATCCACGATCTGGAACGGGTCGAGGCCAACCGCGAGATCGTGCAGCGCTCCAGCCTGCTGACGACGCGAATCGAACGCAAGCTGCTGGACCTCGGCTTCAAGCTGGTCAATCCCGACCAGATGAAGGAAATCGACCGCAAGAAGGCCGAGACGGCGGCCCTGGAGAACGACACCGCCACGCTCAAGTCCATCGCCAACAACTACGGCGCGGCCATCTGCCTCAAGGGTGTCTCGCGCGCCAGCGGCCCGCAGCGGACCACCGCCGCCGGCATCGAACTGTTCATGTGGGAGACGGACGTGACCATCCAGGCCTTCTGGACCGAGACCGGCGACGCCATCTTCTCGAACTCGCTGGTCGGCACGCGGAGCGGCTCGCGGGTGGGCGGGCCGGCCGGCGCCACCAAGGCCCTGGAGAAGAGCGGCATCAAGCTGGCCGACGCCAGCGTGTATGACCTGCTGGAAGCCTGGGCTCGCGGCACGGCGGGCGGCGTGGGCGACCTGATCGTCGAGGTCCGCAACGTCGCGACGGTGAACCAGTCCATCGAGATCCGCAAGGCCCTCGCGGCCGTGAAGGGCGTCGAGGAAGTGCAGAAGGACGGCGCCAAGGGCACGGTGAAGTACACGGTCGTCACCCAGCTCAGTGCCGAAGACTTCGTCGAGGCCCTGGTCGAGATCAAGTTCGACGAATTCAAGCTGGAGATCGAGGACCAGAAGAGCAAGACGATCGTCTGCACGGTCAAGTAGCCGCCCCCGCCGGTTCGGGGCCGGCGCCCCGCCCGACGGGCCGGCGGAGGCCCGAACGTGCCGTCCAATGCCCTGGCCGCATCGGAACCTCCCTGGCGGGTGTGGGCCTGCCTGGGCCTGCTGCTGGCGGGTCTGTACCTGGTAGCCGGGCCGAAGCTGACGCTATCGCAATGGCGGGTGGACCGCGCCGGCAACGCCGGGCTGGACGAGGCCCTCCAATGGCAGCGGGGCGAGCTGGCCCTGTCGGTCTTCGGCCCCCGTTACGAAGCGCCGGAAGTGAACGGCCGGCGGTACAACGCCGTCGGCCCGGGCTTCACGCTGGTCGCCCTCCTCGGTACGACCCTCTCTCGTCTGGCCGGCCAGCCCCCGGACACCTTCCATCCGCTCTACTTCGCGGCCCTCGTCGCTCTGCCGCTGCCGCTGGTAGGGTTCTGGGCTTTCTGCCGTGTGGTCGGTGACGCCGCGTGGTCGGCCGTGCTGACCGGTTACCTCATCGCCGCCACCAGCTTGCTGCCGGTGCTGGTCCTCTGCGGGCAGGGCAGCTTGTATCACGTCCATCACGCCCTCGCCGTCACGGGCTTGTTGCTGATGGGCGGGGACCTGCTGGGATCTCGACGCGGCTGGCCGGCGCTGCTGGGGCTGGCCCTCGCGGCCTGGTCGCGGCAGATGACGCTGCTCTATCTGCCGGCCGCGGTGTGGCTGCTGTGGCGGTCCGCGACACCCGCCATGAAACCGGCCCGACGACGCCTGGCAATTGTTGTCGGGGCGGTGGTCATCGCCGGCGTGCCGCTGCTGCTGAACGCGTTGAAATTCGGCAGCCCGTTCGACAGCGGTTACTCCCGCATGTACGCAGGCCGGTCGGATCACATCGCCCGCCGGGCGGAACGCTGCTTCTTCGGGCCGACGAACCTGCCGGAGCATCTGCGGGCGATGAACGTCTCCTTCCCGCGGCCGGATGTCCGGCAGGGTCAACTCCACCTGGACACTTCCGGCCTGGCCGGGGCGAGCATCTGGCTGACCAGCCCGCTGCTGCTGGGAATCTTCCCGACCTGCCGGCGGTGGTGGCGCGACGCGGCGCGGCGGGTGCTGATGCTGAGTTCGCTCGCCGTGCTGCTCGGCGTCGGCTGCTACCATACGACCGGTTCCTACGATTCCGGTTTCTACCGCTACGCCCTGGATGTGATCCCGGTCTGGCTGCTGGTGCTGGCCCCGGCCACGACGTCCGATCGTGCCAGATGGCTGACACTGGCATGCCTGGCGTACGGCGCTCTTTATCACCACTTGCTGCGGTGAGCCGCCCGCGGCGGGTCCATGCTTATCGGGCAACGGGCGGCGGAGAGGCCCGGCCGCGACACAATATCGGCGGGGCCGCGCTGGGCGGAGGAGCTTCCGGCAAGGGGTGGACTTCTTCGCCACACGGGTCGTACACTTGAATAGGAGCCAGGGGAACTCCGACTGTTCAGGGGGGATCAGGGGCCATGAACAACGACGAAGCCTTCAACACACGAATGGCGGAAATCGAGGCGCGGATCGCGGCTTTGCCGGAGGCCGAGCAGGCCCGATTGCGGGATCTGGTGGAGGAGACCCGCCGCCGTCACGAGAACATCCGCGCGTCGACGGCGGCGGCCCTGAACGCCCTGGACGACTGGCGGATCGCCATGAAGTATCTCATCTTCGATCTGGAAGCCCGGGCCCGCGAAAACGGCGCCCGCGGCTGAAAGCCGGCAATCCGCGTGTCGCCCGCGAATCGGAGCGGTCCGGTGGATTCCCCAGTCGTGGGTTTCCACACTCGGTGAACACGGCCCACCGCCCGCCATCCCGGCCGCGGTCTCCCGAACTCCCCCATCTTCCGTGCGAGCACCATAAGCCCCTCACCCATCGCCGATTGCGCCGTTTCCGGCGCTGGCGTGCCCGGACGACGGGCCAGGCTTGACAGGCGGGCGGCCGATGCTATATTATATCAATCCAATATAGGAGTTATATAATATGCCGGCCGTGGTCAAGCTTTCCGACGCGGACACCGCCTTGCTGGGGCTGCTCTCCGAGGAGCCCCAGCACCCCTGGCAGATCGAGAAAACCGTCAAGTACCGCGACATGCGCTTCTGGACCGACCTGTCGCAATCAACCATCTACAAGCAGCTCCGCGCCCTGCAACAGGCGGGCCTGGTGGAGTGCCGTCGCGAGATCAGCAGGGGTCGCCTGCGCAAGGTGTTCTCGATAAGCAGGGCCGGCAAGGCGGCTCTGGCCAGGAAACTCCACGACCTGCTCTCGGAGCCGCAACACCTGAAGTGGCGCGTGGACCTCGCCACCTACAACCTCGACCTGTTACCCCGCAAGAAGGTTCTCACCGCCCTGCAGACCTACGGCCGGAAGCTGGAGAAGTCCATCCAGTGCTACCGCGAGCTGGACGCTTTCCTGGTGTCGTGCGGCTGTCCCTGGTATCGCCGGGCGGTGGCCCGACGACCGCTCCACCTGCTGCGGGCGGAAATCCAGTGGCTGAACGAGTTCGTGCGCGAGATTCAGAAGCAAGCCTAGACCAGAAGGAGCACCTGGATGAAGACGACATCCTTGACCGAGCGCATCAGCGAGCACCTGGACATACTCTGCAACCGCTGCGGCAACCGTAGCACCGGCAGCCCCGGCAACCGCAAGGCGACCGCCTACGTTCGCGACACGCTGGCGACGTTCGGATTCCAAGTCCAGTGCCCCGAGTTCGCCTGTCTTGACTGGAAGGGCGGTAAGGCCCTGCTGCACGTCGGACGAACGACCTTCTCCGTCCATGCCGGGCCGTTCTCCCTGCCCTTCGACGGCACCGCCCCGCTGGAAGCAGCGTCCACCCTCCGCGAGCTGAGCGTGAAGAATATCACCGGCAAGCTGCTGCTCCTGCACGGCCGGCTCGCCAGGGAGCCGCTCTTTCCCAAGAAATTCGTCTTCTACAACCCCCCTCGGCACCGCCGGATCATCAGCCTATTGGAGCGGAGGAAACCCGCCGCGATCATCGCCGCCACCGGCTCTTGCCCGAGCGGGGCGGGGGCCATCTATCCCTTCCCGCTGATCGAGGACGGGGACTTCGACATCCCGTCGGTGTACCTGAAGGATGTGGACGGCGAGAAACTGCTCCGCCATGTCGGGCGACCAGTCCGGCTGGCCTCTGCGGCGCGGCGCATCCCTGCCAAGGGGTGCAACGTCATCGCCAGCCGGGGTGGCCCTGGTCCACAGCGCGTCGTGATCACCGCCCATGTGGATGCCCGCAAGGGTACGCCCGGCGCGCTGGACAACGCCTCCGGCACGGCGACGCTCCTGGCCATTGGTGAACTGCTGCGCGAACACGTCGGCGAGCGACAGATCGAGCTGGCGGCGCTGAACGGCGAAGACTACTACGCCGTGCCGGGACAGATGGATTACCTGCGCGCCAACCAAGGCCGCTGGGGAGAGATCCATCTGGCGGTCAACATGGATGACGTCGGGTACCGGGAAGGCCGGACCGCCTATTCGTTCTACGGATGCACGCCGACCCTCCGCGCGCGGTGCTCGCGAATCCTGGCGGGCTACCCCGGCCTGACTCCTGGCCCGTCGTGGGTGCAAGGCGACCATTCCCTGTTCGTGCAGCAGGGCGTGCCGGCGGCGGCATTCATCTCCGACCGCGGCGAGCAGCTCATGCGCGAGGTGATCCACACGCGACGAGATCGGGTGGAACTGGTCGATCCGTCACGATTGGCGGAACTGGCGGAGGCGGTTGCGCGGTGCGCAGTGGCCTGCTGACGACCCGCTCTGCTGGCGGAGCGTCTTACAGGTCTAAATCCTGCGGAGCGGAGGTACTGCCCGCTCCGGGCGGCAGGCGGCCCTCGAGGTGGTCCTTCAGCTCCTGCAACGCTCGGTTTCGCTTGGCGGATGGATCCCCCGAATGGTAGCCCGACCAGCGGGGTTCGAGCTGGCGGCCGACCTCGACGAGCAGATCCTCTACTCCCTCCGCCGGGGCAGTCGTGGTCGGCAGGGCCACCAGCTTCTCGTGCAGCAAAGGCAGAACCAGATCGCGGCCGTAGGCCAGCACCCGCGACTCGGCTTGCGGGTCGGTCGCCACCGCGTCGAGAAGCTGCTCGATGGCGGCGCGGCGGCGGGCGATGGCGTCGCCGCGAGCCACTTCGAGCCGTTGGACGAAGTCGGGGCCCAGCCCGCTGGCGGCCTCGCTCAGAAGCTCAATCAGGCGGATGGCGCTGGCGAAGGTGGCGGCGTCTACCGCGGCATTGATCCGACTCTCCACCTTGACCATCACGGCATCCACGATGGCGGAGAAACCCGTGCCGTCGCCGGTTTCGGGATTGCCGCGGGCCAGTTCGGCGATCCGCTGGGCGGCCGTGCGGTCCTGGCGGTCCAGCAACAGGGCCGTCAACAGCAACGCCGACAGCCGATTGTAATCGGGAGTCCCGCGGTCCGGCACGAGCTGGAGGGCCTGCTCCAGGGTCACGACCGCCGCGGCGGCCTCCTTCAGTTCGATCTGGGCTGCGCCGAGCCGCTCCAGCAGACCGATTTGATCTGCCGCCGGAAGTTGCTTGAAACGCGGCCCCGCCGTGTTGACGCTCCGCAGCAAATCCAACCGCCGCCGTTGAGCAACCGCGTCACCGGGACGCGCGAACGTATCCGACGCTGCCAATAGTTCCGCCAGAGGCAGACGCTGGGCCACGGCTACGTAGCTCTCCCAGGCTCGGTCCCGAACCGGCTGCTGGGTCTCGCTCGAGCTGTCCAGGCGGGCCGAGAGGGCGTCGAGATCTTCCTTGCGCTGCCCACACTGCCCCAGAGCCTGCACGGCGGCCAGTCGAATCTCCGGCTCCGGCGAGGTCAGCATCGGTCGAACATCGTCCGCGGCCGCGGAGTCACCACAGGCCCCCAATCCGGCAATGGCCGCCCGACGCGTCCGCAGGTCTCGGTCCGCGGCCGTCTCCGCCTTGAACACCGCCCGAAACCGACCCGCGTTCATCCGGGCCATGGCTTCCAGGAACTTCTCCCGGACTTCGTAATCTTCATAGTCGTCCGCGGGCAGGGTCTCGAAGCGGCCGGCCAGCGTGACCGCGATGGTCTCGGCCTGCTCCTCCTGTTCCTCGCTGATCCGCCGCGCGATCAGGGCCAGGGCCAGGGCCGCCTCGCCGACGACCGGCGGGGCGTCGTCGTCGAGCCTCGCCAGCAGGACCGGGACGGCCTCCCCGCCGTTCAGACGTCCGATGGCGTTCACCATCGCGGCGCGGGCCCGATAGTCCGGCTCGCGCGGGAGGACCTCCAGCAGACGAGGAACCGATTCGGTCAGCCGCAGATCGCCGATGATGGCCGCCACCCGCGGGCGAATGGAGGAGTCCCTGTCGGTGATCATCTCGATCAATTGGGCCTTGACGTCCGGACCGATCTCCTTTCGATCCGTGATTAACAAGTTGGTCAGGTCCAGCCCGAGTTGGCGGATCCCCGGTAACGGATCCTTCAGCATCTCCAGGAGCTTCTTGGGGCGTTCGTTCTCCGGGGTCTTGATGTAGGCCTCGCGAAAAGCGGTGACCAGCCGCCTGGACAGAAGGCGGGACTGCTCGCGAAGCTGCCGCGTCTGATCGGACCGGTACTGCACGATCTCCCGAAGCCACAAACATTCATCCATCGCTCGGCGGGATTCCCACCAGGCCACCGCCGCTTTGCCGTCCGCATGTCCACGGCCGGTGGCCCGCTCCAAGGCCTGGAGAGCAACCTGCTGAATGCTGGTGGTGCCTTCGTCGATCAACCCCACCAGCGCCGCCACGGCCTGAATGCTGTCGCCCATGTGACCCAGTATCCGCACGGCGGCTTCCCGCGTCGCGATCGGCTCATTCTTGTCGGCAGCCAAAGACTTCAAACGCTGGATCACCCCGCCATTCCGAAACCGCCGCAGAGCCTGCGAGACTGCGTCGCTGAGGCCGGGTCGCTGGTCCCCCAACAACTTGATGAGCGGCTCGGCCAGGGCGGGAGGAGGTGAAGGGAAGTCCGCGACCGCCTCGCAGACCGCCACTTGCGCAGCCAGATCCGCGGGTGTCGCCAGCAGAATCCTCCCCAGCCGCTGGGTCGCCTCTTCCGAACCGGCCTCCAGCAGTCTTCGGGCACCCATGCGGCGTACGTCCGGCTCGTTGTTGCCGGTGATCAGGCGGACGTCCTCGTCCAGGCGGATCGGATCGACGGTAGCGACAGCCCGCTCGGTCGGCGGAGCGAGCGGCTGGCTGGAAGCCATCGGAGATTCCGATTCCGCCACTGCCTCTGCCGGCGGTGTCGCGGCGTTATATATAATCAGGAGTATAGATATATATATATTTAACACCTTATTTAATCCTTTATTCGCGGGTAGCCCGTATTGTTCTCCCCCACCCAACGATCGACGCAACCTGCCGCCACGGAGGCGGGATGACCCCGGAACCTCGCGTTCAGGCACTCCAGATGATGTGAGAACGCAACGAAACCTACGGAAAGTTCTGATCCGCAAACTAGTAACGGAGTTTCCAAAGCCCGTCAACAACGACGGCGGGCAGGCAACAGACCACTGGGTAGATGGCTTCACCCTTCTCTCTAGATCGGCTGACACAACGATTCGAGTCCAAGCATCAGTGCTGCGAATCCGGGTCTCGGCTGGGCCGGAATCTGGCATCCTCGTCATCTCCTCACGAAAGAAGACGGCATACGGCGGATCGTCCGGTCGTTGCCAGTCGTGCCTTCTGCATAGGCCTAGGACAGCGGTCACCGCTGATTGGTGAGGAGCTTGTTGAAGAAGCAATTAGCTCTTAGTGACTCAGTATGTCTATATTATTTCTGCAAAGCAGGATGGCTGGGCCGTGACCTCCGGACCTGAATTCGCCGAGAGCCGCTTGCCCGTGACGACGTAAGGCGATAACAATGCTGGAAACCGCTGTCTGAAATCGATCTCTGCCCTCCGTGCTCGGAGGCCGCGTGGGCCATCACGTAACGCATTGTCACGGAAGAAGCTCTGGCCAATGGTCGATGAATAGGAGGCGGAACGACGGGTTCTGGCGGTCGCCAGCTCGATCCGATCCCGGCGGGATCGCATGCAACCGGACGCTCGCCGGCTAATAGAAGAAGGGAGCGGGCTCAGCCGGCACAGACCCTCCCGCACGCCCCCGCAGGGCCTTGGCCGAGGCGAGCAACCCCGTCTCGAAACCTCGAGGGATCGCTCCCGAAAGTCGGGCCGTCCGGGGATCTCGCGCCCGACAATGGTGAACAAGATGCCTACGCATGACCTCAGGGACTCTAGTCCTCTCGCGGCAAGGACTGGACCAGTACGTCGATGGGCCGCGATGGGCGGAGTGTTCGGCCTTCTGGTTTCCGGAGTCGCCTTCGGTCAGGTGGTCGAGTCCGGAATGGATGCCGGGCCTGCCGCCACCAAGCCGGCGGGAGCCACGGCCAGGACACACCCCAATGACCCGGCGGTCTGGAACGCGGACCAGATGATGGAGGAAGCCGTCCTCCAGATCACTCGCCGTTACAACTTGAACAAGGCCCAGGAGGAGTACACCCGGCTCCTCCTGGTGCGGCGGACCAAGGCGTTCCTGGCCGTCTATGAGGACCAGGTCCGCCAGTTGCTCAAGGAATCCATCGAGTTGAGGCTCGGGCTGCGCCCGGGCACGCCGGAAGCCTTGATGGACTGGGCGGAACGGGCCGCACCGATCTACGAGGCCGCCAAGGATGCCATCCTGGAAGGCAACACAGAATGGCGAGACATCCTCAACGACGAACAGAAGCGACTGCATGACAGCGACCTCGCCCAGATGCAGGGCAACTTCGCCAATGTCGACCGAGTCCTGCAATCCTGGCGGGAGGGCCGCGGCTCGACCACGGGCTGGGGCGTCACCCAACCGCCGCCGCAGCCCCGCCCCGAAGGCGGAGTGGCCGGGGGACAAGTCAGCTCCGCGCCGGCCCAGGTCGAGCTTCGCCACCTTGAAGACAACTGGTTGGCCTACGTCGAGCGGTTCATCCAGGTCTACAAGCTGAACGAAAAACAGCAGAACTCCGCCAAGGTCCGCATCCACAAGGAAATGATGGAACAGGCCCGCGAGTACCGTAACAAACACAAGGCCGACTTCGACAAGCTGGAAGCGGAGTTGCGGGACGCGCTGGCCAAGGAGGACGGGAAGGCGCGAAGAGAGGAATTGCTCGCCACACGCAGCCGCCTGGAGTCCCCGATCCGCACCATGTTCGTGCATCTGGATCGGCGGCTGAAGGATCAACTGCTCGCCGAGCAGCGGGCCGGCGTCGATCCGGAGCAGAAGCGGTTGCTGGACAAGATGTACCACGAGCTGGCGACCGATCCCGCCGAGAAACCCCCGCAGGCCAAGGACGGCGTCAAGCCCACGCCGGATACCCAGCCCGCCGCGGAGTCGCGGCCGGCTACTACTCAGCCCGCAGCGGGTCCGTCGCCGACCACGAAACCCGCCGATCCGCCCGCCTCGCAGCCGGCGACTCAGCCGGCGCCACCGCCGCCGCCGGAACCGACTCCGCCGCCCACCAGCCGACCCGTGGAGCCGGCCTCACCGCCGAGTTGAGCAAGGCCGTCCGCCAGGTCGGCGATACGCCGATTTCGAGGCGTAACCTACTGCTTGGGCAAGCAGTTCCGAGTTTTGTGCGATCAGGGGTAGCCGCGACAGCAGAGACCGGTTATACTTCGGATGGTTGGTTCGTCGAGCGGGCGCGTGTGGTGCTTGGTGTGCAAGTCCTCAGTTCAGCCTGAATCGCCCTCCTAACCTTCAAGGGCCAGAACGTAGGCCACTTTCAGATGCGACCCTGAAAGCGTATTGGTGCAGGTCGAGATTGCCAGCCACAGGAGTGAATCGGTGGGCAAAAAGTTGTATGTTGGTAACCTCAGTTATGACGTGAGCAGCTCGGACCTGGAGAAGCTGCTCTCCAACCACGGCCAGGTGCGAAGCGCGGAAGTCATCAGCGACCGCGCCACGGGGCGGAGCAAGGGCTTCGGCTTTGTGGAGATGGCCTCGGATGCCGAGGCCGACGCAGCGATCGCCGCGCTCAACGGCCAAGATTTCCAGGGCCGCGCCCTGACCGTGAATGAGGCCCGGCCGCGGGCTCCTCGAACCGGCGGCGGTGGCGGCCGCGGGTTCGGCGGCGGTGGCGGCGGCTACGGTGGCCGCGGCGGCCGTGGCGGCGGCGGCGGGCGGGGTCGTCACGACGACGGCTATTGACCGCACCGCTCAGCGGGTTCGCGGATCCCGCTGAACAACCCTACCACAATTAGACGGAGCCGCTCGTACCCGTGCGAGCGGCTCCGTCCTCACTTTTTACGGCCGATCCGATCGGCCATCACGGCCGGTCACCTCGCTTTGGCAGGCCGGGAACGGCCGGTTTTGCCGATAAGAGAGTCGAGACTGCGCCCACCTTCGCGGGCCGGGGGAGAGCTCGGAGGTTGTGCGCGATAGCGGAGGCCTCGTCCATGAAGATCGGATTCTTCGGCCGATTCATGCTCACATTAACGTGCTTCTCGATGGTATTGCTCCTCGGTTGCGTCCAGCCTCAGCCGGCGATGCGGGGCAATCCTCACACCCAGGGAGAAGGCGGTGAACGGCCCGAATGGCTGGATGTCTTCGCCTATCACCACGATCAAGGGCTGATGTCCTCGCGAGCCATCGCCGACCTCCATTTCGTACCCGGATCGGCCGAACTCTCCGGCACCGGCGTCGCCCGCTTGGAGCGGTATGCGGAACTGCTGGCCACCAGCGGCGGGACCATCCACTACGAACCCGGCATCACCGACGAAGAGCTGATCGAATCCAGGCTGCAAACGGCCCGAGTCTTCCTGGCCAACGCCATCCCCAACGCCCGCGGGATCACGGTGGTCGTCGGACCGGACGAGGGTCGCGGCCTGACCGCGGCTGAATCCAAGGGCGGATGGGACGTGGCGAAGGAACCGGAAAACCGCAAGGACGCCTACCGCCTCGACAAGTGGACCAAGAAGGAGGACTGAGCATGACGCGCTCTGGTCCGGTTCTTTTCCTGCTGCTTGCGACGATGGTCCTGGGAGGGTGCGCGCAGCCGAACTCCTCACCCGACAAAGGGCCGGAGGAATCGGAGAAAGTTCGTCAGGCGCGCGAATCCGCCGCGGTGGACGTGCCGCGTATTCACCCCGAAACGCACCTGGCTTCCGGCCGCATGCTCGAGGAGCAAGGCAACTTCCCCGGCGCGATCACGCAATACGAGAAGGCCATCGCGCTGCGACCGGACTTCGCGCCGGCTTACAACAGCCTCGGAATCCTGTATCAGCGGCTCGGCCGACCCGAGGACGCGGAGCAGATCCTTCGTCAAGGCATCAAGACCAGACAGGCGGCTTCGGCCCGCAGCGCCTCCAACCCGGACCCGGCCCTGGCCATGCTGCACAATAACCTCGGCGTCTGTCACCTGGCCCGCACGCGATTCGCCGAAGCGGAGAAGTGCTTTCGGACGGCCCTGACCATCGCTCCGAGTTTTCAGCGGGCCCGCATGAACCTGGCTATCACCCTCGCCCACCTCGGGCAGACGGAAGCGAGCCTGGCGACCTTCGCGGAGGTCGTGCCGGATGATGTCGCTCATTACAACCTGGCCGCGGTGCTGATGGCTCGCGGCGACCAAGCCGGCGCCCGCCGGGCGCTGGAGGAAGCGTTAAGGATCAACCCCGACTGCCCCGGCGCGAAGGAGCAACTAGCCCGGTTGCAACCCGGCCCGAACCCGAATCTGCTCCAGGTCCGCCCGATGGCGCCGCCGGCGGCAATCTCCGCAGACCTTCGCGACGACGACGCCCCTTGACGCCGGGGCCGGGACGTCTTGAACATGCCTCGGGGCGGGCGGTCGATCGGCCGGTGCCGCCGGTAGGTGGTCCGTCGCGGGAGCCGCAACCATGAACCCACGCATCCAGTGGCCCCTGAAACGACTCTCCTCGCGTCGCCGCAAGCCGCGGTGGTGGGCCGTTCCGGTCCTTCGCGCCGCCGCCCTGGTGGCGATTGGCGCCGTCGTGCTCACGACCGCCCGACAGACCGGCACGCCGGCTCGCCTGCACAGCGAGATCCAGCGGCCGCCGGAAACGGAAGACACCGCTGCGCTGTTCATCGACCGCTCCCAGCAGTACGCCTGGCTCTCCCGGCAGGAACGCAAGACCTATGTCCCGCTGGCCGCGGAGATTCCCGATCCCGTGGGGTTCCAGCGGGTCAAGGCCAAGACCGGCGGGTTTGCCGACTGGCTGCGGCATCTCCCGACCGCCCCGCCCGGCACGCCGGTGAAGACGGCGAAGAACCAGGTCATCCGGCCGGGCGACGACCCGCGGTTGGCGGCAGTGATCGTCCTGCAACCTCGTGGTGGGAAGCTGCTCGACGCCAGCAACATCGTGGTGCGGCTGCGGGCGGAGTTCCTCTGGGCGGCCGACCTGAGGGATCGCCTGGCCTTTCGCTTCACCAGCGGGCACATCGCCACTTGGTCGGACTGGGCGGCGGGGGTGCGGCCGTTCGTGCAGGGGCGGAACGTTGAGTTCCGTCCGGTCGAGCCGCCCGACGCCGGCCGCGAGAGCTTCACCTGCTATCTGGAAGTGCTGTTCCGCTACGGCACCGTGTACAGCCTGATGCAGGACACCTTCCCCGTGACCGATGGGACCATCGAGCCCGGCGACGTGTTCGTGCGGCCCGGCCGGCCCGGCCATGCCGTGCTGGTGCTGGACGTGGCGGTGAGCGGAGACGGGCGGGTCGGCGTGCTGCTGGGCCAGGGCGGCACGCCGCCGCAGACGTTCCATGTGCTGCGTGACCCGGTCCACGGCGATTGGTTCACGGTGAATCAATCAGACCCGATCGACCTCGGCCCGTCCGGCACGTTTCGCCTGAAGGATCTCCGCCGCTGGGCGAATTGAGGCCTCCCCCTTCATACCTCCCCCTTCATTGCTCCGTGGGAAAGCCGGCCTCGGTCCAGCCCCGCCAGCCGCCGTCCATGGACACGACCCGTCGATAGCCCATCTTCTGGAGGTTGTCCGCGGCCAGGGCGGAGCGGTACCCGCCGCCGCAGTAGAGCACGATGTCCGCGTCGAAGTCGGGGATCTCCTTCTCGATGTCGCGCTCGATGATCCCCTTGCAGAGGTGGCGGGCCCCGGGCAGCCGGCCGGCCGCGTATTCATGCCCTTCGCGGACGTCGATCAGGTGGAAGGCGTCGCCGCGATCGAGGCGGGCCTTGACGTCATGGATGGTCACCTCGCGAATCCGGCGGCGGGCGTCGTTCACGATGTCCAGGAACCTCGGCGAGTGGGGAGGGTGCATCGGCCGCATCCTTTCCAGGCTGGGGGGCCCGGCGGAATTGTGGGAACACGCCGCGGCGGCGTCAAGGAAACGCCGTCGGCGGGGCCCCTCACGCCGGAGCCGTGCCGGCCCGCCGCCCCCGCGCCCGGATCTCCGCCGGGCCCCGACGGCCCGTTCCTCCGCCGGCGGGCCTGCGCGGCGCTACAATCCTGCCGGCACGCGGCGGGAGGTCCGCCGGACGTGGCCGCTCAAGACCCGCCACCAGACATCGGAGAGTCGGATCCGCATGATCACCCCGCAGCACCTGGAACAATATCACCGCGAGGGCTACACCGTCTGCGAAACCCTGCTCAGCGCCGCGGACCTCCGCGGGATCGTCGCCTACATCGACGAGTTCGTCGCCGAACAGTCCCGGCACCTGCGGCCCGAGCACCTGGACAAGCCGCACGTCTGGAACAAGCGCTTTCTCGACTTCTGTAGCCACCCGCGGATCCTCGACGCGGTGGAGCCATTCATCGGGCCGGACATTGTTCTCTTCAGCAGCCACCTCATCTGCAAGGCCCAGGGGGATGGACTGGAGGTGCCCTGGCATCAGGACGGGATCTACTGGCCGCTGGAGCCGATGGAGGTCGTCACGCTCTGGCTGGCCATCGATGATTCGACGGTGGAGAACGGGTGCATGCGGGTGGTGCCCGGCACGCACACGCTCGGCCCGATCGAACACGTGGACGACGAGCATCCCGAGACCAAGGTGCTGCACCAGAAGATCAGGCCGGGGGCGTTCGATCCCGCGGAGGCCGTGGACATCGTGCTCCGCCGCGGGGGTTGCTCGTTCCACGCCCCTTACCTGATCCACGGCTCGGCGGCCAACCGCTCGCACCGGCGGCGGGCGGGATTGACCATGCGTTTCATGCCCGCTACAACGAAGATGCTCCGCACCGGCCCGCTGGCCCGGTGGTTCGGCAGCCACCCGCTGTTCCTGCTGCGGGGCCGGGACCGGGCGGGCGTCAACGTCTACGCGAATGCGTGACGCCCGCGGCGAAGCGGCCCCCCTGCCCCGGCGCGGCCCGGCGGTCATCCGCCTCCCGAAGCGGCGGCGGCGCTCGGCCGTCGCGACGGCGCGCGGCGGGCGGGGGCTGTGGAGGGGCCGCGGGGCCGCCGGATCCGCCTGTGCAGGCGGCGCGCGGGCGAGGCGTGGCGGAGAGGGAGTCGAGGACATGATCAAACGCAGCGAAGTCCGGCGGATCCAGGCCCGGGCGGCGGCGATGCTCGCCCAGGCGGGGATCGTTCTGACCCCGAGCGAGATGGAGAACCTGGAGGTCGCCGAGTTCGGCCTGGGCGAGGTGGAGCGGACCGGCCTCGAGCTGGTGGTCTATGTGAACACCGACCGCTACTGCGCCAAGGAGCTGGTCCTTTTTCCCCGCCAGACCTGTCCGGAGCACCGTCACCCGCCGCGGACGGACGCGGAGGGGCGGCCGGTCGCGGGCAAGATGGAGACCTTTCGCTGCCGCTGGGGCCGCGTCTGGCTTTACACCGCCGGCCCGCCGACGCGGCCGATGCGGGGCCGCGTGCCGGCCGGCAGCGAGCCGTATTACACGGTCTTCCACGAGATCGAGCTGAGGCCCGGCGAGCAGTACACCATCCCCCCCGACACGCTGCACTGGTTTCAGGCCGGCGACGAGGGGGCCGTCGTCTCGGAGTTCAGCAGCAGCAGCCACGACGAGTCGGACATTTTTACTGATCCGCGGATCCAGCGGATCCCGCGGATCGTGGAGGACTGACGGCGGCCCGGCGGCGGGTGCGGCCCGGTGGAGCGGACCGGGTCCGGGCGTGGCCGCCGCCCTCGACGCCCCGGTCGCCGCGGCGGCGGCGTCGGGTGGGGCGGCGGGTTCGTTCGCCTTGGCGGCGGGGCCGTCCGCGGCGCGGGGGCGGCCGTCAACGCCGACCGAGCGCCCGTTTACGCCGCGCCAGCAGGTGCCCGCAGCGCGCTAGCGCCCGTAAACGCAGCGCGCGCAGCCGTCAACGCCGGTGGCGGGGCCGCAAACGCCCCTGGCGCGGCCGAAAACGGCGGTTGCGGGTCGGGGAACGTCCGTAGTCGGCCCGTGAACAGCCGCCGTGCATCGATGAACAACCGTTGTGCAGCCATGCACAGCGGCTGTGCATCCATGAACAATCGTTGTGCAGCCCCGAACAATCGCTGTGCAGGCCCCTGCGCCCGGCGACGGTGACGCCCCACCCGCCGCCGGTGTCGCGGCAACCGCCGCCGCGCGCACGGCAATCGCGTCCGCGCGCACGGCAACGACCGCCGGTCTGTACTCGGACGTTGCTCTCCGCGCAAAATCCGCCGCCCGCGGCGGCGCGAAGGCCGTTTTCAGCCGCGCCAGGGCCGTCGCGGCCCCCGCGGTCGCCCGAAGGGGGTCCGCCGCCGCCGCGGCGGGCTGTCCTGATCCCGATACAGCCTCCGCCGGGCCCGTCGCGGCCGTTTTCGTCGCCGTTGCGGCCCCCGCCGCGCGGTCCCGCCCGCGCGCGGGTATCATCCGGCCGCGCCGCGCGGGACGCCCGCCCGGCCCGACGGCAGACCGTCGCGGCAACGGGCCGGGGCGGACGATTCCCCCAGGGGCCGACCGGCGCCGGCCCGCCCGCCGGCCGACATCCAGCAGGGAGGATCCCATCCATGTCGTCCCGTTCGACGAAGACGCCCGACCAGGCCCCCGGCCTCCGCGGCTTTCTGCTCCTGGAGGCGTTCGTCCGGCTGACCATCTGGTACGGCACGCTGGCCCTGACCGTGGCGTTCTTCACCTGGCTGGACGCCTGGCCGGATACGCCGCTGGTGCGGGCCGACCTGCCGACGGCCTGGCAGTGGGGACAGCACCTCTCCAACATGATCCTCGTGTACAACCTGATCTACCTGGGGATCCTGCTGCTCCTGCGGCTGCCCGTGCCGACGCCGAAGGAGGGCGAGTATCCGCTCCGGTCGGTCCGCCGGCTGAGCGGGCCGTTGCTCTGCCACACCTGGATCAGCATCCTGGTGCGGGCCCGCTACCAGGCGCCCTTTCCGGCGTTCCTGGTCTTCCACCTGGCCAACCTGCCGCCATTGTGCTGGCTGATGCGGTGGGCCTTCGGGCCGAAGAGCCGCTCCTGCCTGGTGCTCGATCCGCCGCTGCCGGACCCCTATCTGACGCACATCGGGCGCAACGTGATCGTCGGCAACATGACCTCCATCATCGGCCACACCCAATATCGCGACCGCGTCGCCCTGCGCAAGACGGTGATCGAGGACGACGTGATGATCGGCGCCCACGCCCTGGTCTATAGCGGCTGCCACATCCGGCGCGGGGCCGTGGTCTACGGCGGCGCGGTCGTGCCGCCGGACACGGTGATCGGCGAAAACGAGGCCTGGGGCGGCGTCCCGGCGAGGAAGATCCGCGACCTGCCGCCGTTGGAGTGAGGCGCAGCGCCGCCGCCCGCCCTCACGAAACCGGCCGGGCCGTTTCGACCGCGGGCGGCGTGCCGGCCCCCGACTTCCCCCGCCGCCGCTCCAGCGCCGCGCGGACCAGACCCAGGAAGAACGGGTCCGGCCGCAACGGGCGACTGGTCAGCTCCGGGTGCGCCTGCGTGGCGATGAAGTAGGGATGGACCTCCTGCGGCAGTTCCAGCACCTGCATGATGGGGAAGTCCGGCGCCCGCCCGCTGAAGATCAGCCCGCCCTTCTGGAGCTGCTCCACATATCGCGGATCCACCTCATAGCGGTGGCGAAACCGCAGGTGGATCTCCCGGGCGTTGCCGAACAGCCGCGACACCAGGCTGCCCGGCATCAGGGCCACGTCGCGCCCGCCCAGACGCATGTTGCCGCCCAGGCCCTCGATCTGCTTCTGCTCCGGCAGGATGTCCACGACCGGGTGTGGGCAGTCGGAGTCGACTTCGGTCGTGTTGGCTCCGGCGAGGCCGCAGACGTTGCGGGCGTACTCGATCACCGCCGTCTGGAAGCCGAGACAGATGCCGAGGTAAGGCAAGCGGCTGGTGCGGGCGTAGCGGATGCAGGCCAGCTTGCCCTCGATGCCGCGAACGCCGAACCCGCCGGGAACGATCAGACCGTCCAGCCCGGCCAGCCGCTTGGCGAGGTCGGCATGCTCCACCTCGCCGGCCTCGACCCAGTCCATCTCCACCCGAACGCCGCAATGGGTGCCGCAATGCTCGAGGGCCTTGATGATGGAGGCGTAGCTGTCGCGGACGGAGGTGTACTTGCCGGCGATGCCGATGGTGATCTCCTCCTGGGCCTGGCGGAGGGCGGTGAGGTAGCCGTTCCACACTTCCTTGGCCTGGATCTCGGCCTCCGGATGCACGCGGTCGCCGAGGCTGAGGATGTCCACCACCGCGGCGTCCAGCCCGGCCTCGCGGACCATCTCCGGCATCATGTAGATCGACTCGCAGTCGTGCATGCTGAACACCTGCCGGAAGGGCACGTTGGAGTAGAGGGCGACTTTCTCGCGCACCTTGTTGGTGATGGGGTGCCTGGCCCGGCAGGCGACGATGTGCGGCTGCACCCCGCATTCGATGAGCCGCTTGATGCCGAGTTGGGCGGCCTTGGACTTCTGCTCGCCCAGGGCGGCCGGTTCGAGGATGTACGTCAGGGCGACGAAACAGGCGCTGCCCGGCCCCTCCTCGAAGGCGAGCTGGCGCACCGCCTCGATGTAGTAGGCGTTCTCCACGTCGCCGACCGTGCCGCCGATCTCCACGAAGACCAGGTCGGCGTCGGACACGACCGCCAGCTCGCGGAGCTTGGCCTTCACCTCGCCGGTCACGTGCGGGATCATCTGCACGTCGCGGCCGAGATAGCCGCCCCGCCGCTCCTTCTCCAGCACCGCCGTGAAGATCTGCCCGCTGGTGGAGAAGTTCAGGCGGCTCATGTTCTGGTCGAGCATCCGCTCGTAGGTGCCGAGGTCCATGTCGCATTCCATGCCGTCATCCAGCACGAAGACCTCGCCGTGGCGGTAGGGATTGAGCGTGCCGCTGTCGAGGTTGAGATAGCCCTCCAGCTTGATCGGCGCGACGGTCAGCCCTTTGTCCTTCATCACCTTGGCCAGGCTGCTGGCGAAGATGCCCTTGCCCAGCCCGGACATCACCGTGCCGAACACACAGACGTACTTGGTCTTGCCGGGCTTGTACCCGGCGGGCATCGGGGTGTAGAACTCGGTGTCGGTGGAGACGGAGGCAATCGACGCAAGCAGATTCGGCGCGGTCATGGAAAGCTCCCGGTCAGCCCAGTGGAAGAATCACCTCGAGCAGAGGTTGGCGACGGCCGCCCCCGTGAGCCACCGACGGAGAGGGACCGCGGCGGCCTGGACCTTGGAGTTCGTCGGGGGTGGGGGCCGAATTGGCGGATCATCGGCCGATTGTAAACCACGCGGTGGAGGACGCAACCGGACATTTTCCGGCAAGGCCCGGCCCAGCCGGCCCGTTCGCCAAACGCCGGCGGCAGGCCGAAACGGCCTGCCGCAGGGGACTGTGCCTGGATGGATCGCCCCAGCCGGGGCCTGATCGGAAAACCGGCTATTCCATCAGCCGCTTCATGGCATCCGCGCCGGACTCCAGACCGACGAAGTTCAGGAACTGGTCCTGTCGCAGCCGCGGCACGGAGAACATCTCCGCCCGCCGGATGGCCTCGTAGTACTTCTCCCGCTCGGTCACGGCCCGACGGGCCCGCGGCGCGACGGTGGGATCGATTTCGGTGGGCTTGGCGATTCGGGGGGCGGCAGCAGCCGGAGTCTCTGGCGCCGGAGCGGCTGCGGCGGGCTGCTGCTCGTCGTCCGCAGCGTCATCCGCCTCCTCGTCATCTCCATCTTCTTCTTCCGCATCAGCCTCTTCGTCGTCTGCCGTCTCGTCGTCGGCCTCCGCCGCGTCGGCCTCCTCTTCCGCCGCTTCGGTCGTTTCCGCCGCTTCGGCCTCTTCGGCCGCTTCGTCGGCGGCGGGTTGGGCCGCGGCCGGCTCTTCGACCGCCGGTTCTGCTTCCTCGGCAGGCGGCAGGCCCACGACCAGGTAGTCCGTCGAGGCATCCACGCGGGTCACGATCTCCGCCCCATACCGCTTGGCCAGGGCGGCGATCTTGTCGCCCCCACGGACGTCAGGGAATCCGTCGAAGTCCACGTCGAACTGACCGACGATGCAGATTCGCGTCTTGCGGGCCTGGTTTCGGCTCAAGACGATGTTGTTGACGCCGTCGCCGGGAAGGACGGGGTCGTCCGGCGCGGGCGGGCTGATGATCCGACATTCGGCGGTGCGGTCGCCGAGACTCACGACTTCGAGAGTAGCTTTCCCGCGACCGTCGGCCGGCAGCCGCTGGTCAGCGGAATAAACGGAGAAGGTCATGCCGAGGGCCACGTTGTCCTGTCGTCCCAGGTTGATGTGCACCAGGGCATCGCCGGGCAAGGCCCGCAGGACGCGACCGATCGGCTTCCTGGCGATGGCCAGGGGTTCGGCGGCCTGGGCAGTGCCCTCGGCCCGCAGGTCGGCCAGGGCCTTGCTCTGCTCTTCGATGGACTTGTCGCGGCGGGCGATCTCGCGGCGGACCTTGTCAACCAACTGTGACTGGTCCTTGCGCATGGAGTCGAGCGTGTCCTGCTTGTCCTCGATCTGGGCGGCCAAGGCCCGCACCTCGTCGCCTTTCAGCCGTTCGAAGTCCTCCTTGGCCTTCTGAAGCTCGTCCACTTTGGCGGACATGGCGGCGAGCTGGTCCTTGAAGGTCTTGTTCAGCTCGTCATTGGCCCGCCGCAAGGCTTCCAGGTCCTCCAACGCCTTGGTCAGGTCGGTGCGGGCCTTTTCCTTCGCGGCCTGTTCGTCGCGGAAGAGCTGATGCAGGTTGCGGAGCACGGCCACGGCGCCGTTCGCGGCGGCGACCCGCTCGGGATCCGGCACGCCTTCGCGGATTTCCTCGAAGGCCGTCTCCAACTGCTTGACGGCATTGCTCGGCGCTTCATTCTGGTTGCCGGTCACTCGGGCATTGAGAGCCTTGATGCCCTTGACCATCTCGCCGACCAAAGTCCGGCCGGCGGCGCCGGCCTCGGGAAACATCTGTTTGGCGGAGGCCTCGTCGGCGGGGTTGGCCACGCGGGCCCGGGCCCGGGTTTCGTTCTCCGCGGTGGACCGCAACTGCTCCTGCTGCGTGAACAGCCAGATCAGGACGCCGAGCAGGAGCACGGCTACAACGATGGCGATCACCATGACGATCGTCGTCGCGTTGGACCCACCACGATGCTGCGGGGCTACTCCAGCCATAATGCACTCCTCAGGAGTTTTTCGACCAGCGGACCGGCGTGGATTACCCGTCAGGCCCCTCCTTTGCGTCCGCCGTCGGGTTCTTCAGGTCCTTCGCACAGGGTAGGCCGATCCGGGAGACTCGGCGGCCCGAGCCCGGACGCGTGCGAAGCATATCTAAGTATCTGCCAGTCATGGTGAAATGTCAATGTCCGGCCGGCACCGCGACGATACATGATTCATGATATCCGATATTTTGCCGCCCCCCATGCGGCCCGCCGGGAAACGCGGGAGGGTCCGATTCTCCACGGCCGATGCCGCAAACCAGATATCAGACTGCGGCTCGACCGTTGACATCGGTCACCGGCAACGCCACAACGGGGCCGGGAACGTCGAATGGCTCCGCGAACCCTTTATCTGATTGACGGCCATGCCCAGATTTACCGCGCCTACTACGCGCCGTTCCGTCCGCTGACCTCCCCGACCGGAGAACCGACCCGAGCCGTCCATGTCTTCTTGCAGATGTTCCTCGGCCTGCTGCGCGATCGTCGCCCGGATCACGTGGCGATGGTCATGGATGTGGCCGACGAGACGGTCTTCCGCGTCGAGATCGACCCGGCCTACAAGGCCACCCGCCAACCGATTCCCGAGGACTTGCCGTCGCAGATCGACCGGATCGTGGAAATCCTGACCGCCATCCGCGTGCCGATCCTCCGGCAGGCGGGTTTCGAGGCCGACGACCTCCTGGCCACGCTTTGCGAGCGACTGGCGGGGCCGGATCTACTGATCCACCTGGTCAGCCGGGACAAGGATCTCGATCAGCTTCTCGGGCCGCATGTGCGGATGTATGACCCGATGAAGGATGTCGAGACGGATGTCGAGGCGCTCCGCCGGGAAAAGGGTTACGGGCCGGAACAGGCGGTCGAAGCCCAGATGCTGATCGGCGACACGACCGACAACATCCAGGGTGTGCCCGGTGTCGGGCCGAAGAAGGCGGCCCAGCTTCTACAGAAGTACGGCACCATCGAATCGATCCTGGCCCACGCCGACGAACTGACCCCGAAGCTCCGCGAGAACCTGCTCGCGTTCCGCGAACGCATGAATACCGTACGGCAACTCGTCACGCTGCGCCGCGACGTGCCCCTGGAGTTTCGCCTCGAAGACGCGGAGGTCGGCCGGTTTCAGCTCCCGGCGGCAAGGCCGATCCTTGCGGAACTGGGCCTGGCGCGGCTGCTGGAGCGAATGGGCGGCCAGCCACCGCTCGACCAAGGCCCGCCGGCGTCGCCCACCTTGCCGGAAGCGGCGGCCACGGGCGAGGCGCCGCCGAAGGCAGCGACTGCCGCCGGCAACGCCCCCGATCCCGCCGCATTCGGCACGCTCTTCGCCGAACAGCCCGCGATGGCCACGGAACACGGCGACGAGGCCCCATCGCTCTTCGACTCCTCCGGACTGGAGTACCGTCTCGTGGATTCGGAGGATGCCCTCCGCGACCTGGCCCGAACAATGCGACAGGTCGCCGCGTTCGCCTTCGACACCGAGACCACCGGCTTGGGCACGACCGCCCGCGAGCTGGTCGGGATCAGCGTCTCGTGGGCCGCCGGCACGGGCCATTATGTGCCGGTCCGCGGCGTCGGCCGCACGCTGAGCGTGGATCTCGTCCGCGAAACGCTCGGACCGATCTTCGCGGACCCGGCCGCACGCAAGAGCGGACACAACCTCAAGTTCGATCTCCTCGTGCTGCGGCAGGCCGGTTTCGAAGTGGCCGGCCTGGCCTTCGATTCGATGCTGGCCAGTTTCGTCCTGGACTCCGCGCGGCCTTCCCACGGTCTGGACGCCCTGGCGTACGAACTGCTCCGCGAGCGCAAGATGCCCATCAGCGAGCTGATCGGTCGCGGCCGGAATCAGCGGGGGATGCACGAGGCGCCGACCGACCGGGTCGCGGTGTACGCGGCGCGGGACGCCGACCTGACCTGGCGGCTTTGGCAGGTGATGGAACGCCAGTTGAGCGACCCGGAACTGGCCGCCCTGTTCCGGGATCTGGACATGCCGCTGCTCGAAGTCCTGGCCCGCATGGAGGAGACCGGCGTCGCCCTGGACACGGCCCGCCTGGCGGCCCTGGGCGAGCAGATGGCGGAACGGTTGCGCGAGTTGGAGGCCGCCATTCATCACGAGGCGGGCCGCCCATTCAACATCAACTCCACGCGGCAGCTCGCTGAAGTGCTGTTCGACGAGCGAAAGCTGCCCGTGGTCAAGCGAACCCGGACCACGCGATCCACCGATGCGGAAGTGCTGGAGACGCTGGCCGCCGACACCGGCGACCCGATCCCGCGGCTGGTGCTGGAACATCGCGAACTGTCGAAGCTCAAGGGCACCTACGTGGACGCCCTGCCGGCGCTGGTCAGCCCGCGAACCGGCCGCATTCATCCGAGCTTCAACCAGATCGGGGCCGTGACCGGGCGGCTCTCCTGCAACGACCCGAACCTGCAAAACATCCCGATCCGCACCGAGCTCGGCGCACAGATCCGTCGGGCCTTCGTGCCGGGAGAGCCGGGCTGGGTGCTGCTGAAGGCCGACTACTCGCAGATCGAGTTGCGGGTGCTGGCCCATTTCTGCGGCGACGAGGCCCTGGCGGCGGCTTTCCACGAAGACCGCGACATCCACGCCTTCGTGGCTGCGCAGATCGAAGGCGTCCCGCTCGAACAGGTGACCAAGGCCCAGCGAAGCCAAGCCAAAACGGTGAACTTCGGGATCATCTACGGCCAGTCGGCCTTCGGCCTCTCGCGCCAGACCGGGATGCCGGTCGGGCAAGCCAAGGAATTCATCGAGCGATACTTCCGCCGCTATCCGCGCATTCGCGTCTTCCTCGATGAATGCGTCGCGCAGGCGCGGCGAACCGGCTATGTGAAGACGCTCCTCGGGCGCCGGCGGGCCATCGCGGACATCCGCTCGCCCAACCAGACGGTGCGATCCGGCGCCGAACGCCTCGCGGTGAATACGGTCATCCAGGGAACCGCCGCCGATCTCATCAAGCGGGCCATGATCAACATCGACCGCCGATTGAGAACGGAGCGCCGCCCTTCGCGGATGCTGATCCAGGTGCATGACGAGCTGGTGTTCGAGACGCCGGAGGCCGCCGTCGAGGACGAAGCCGCGATGATCCGTGAAGAGATGTCGAACGCCTTGAAGCTGAACGTGCCGGTCAAGGTGGACGTCGGCTGGGGTCCGAACTGGCTGGAGGTGAAGTAGAGGAGACAGGAGGCCGCACGAGCCATCGCCCGGGCGACTGACTTCCTCCCCACCGCGGCGGGCGGCGATGCCGCGGTCGGGTGACACCGCGGCGGTGGCGGCGAGGGTTCGCGGCGCAGAAGAAAAGCCCCGGTTACCTCGGGCCGGGGCTTTCCTGATTTGATCCATCGCGCCGGGGCGGCCGCGGCCCCGTGGCCTCCGCGATGGACATCTGTCTGACTTTTCTACGACCGGCCTTTCGCGCCGGTTCGGTCAACCCGGCCGCTTCCGCGAAACGGACCCGGCTTGGGCGCCTTGAATCGCGGTGATGCGGTCGCGGAGGACGGCTGCGTCCTCATAACGTTCCTCGTTCAGGGCGCGCTGAAGCTCCCGTTCCAGCTTTTGTATGGGATCGGCGGGAAGTCGAGCGGCGATTTCGTCCGCCAGCGATTGGAGGATGTTGACCTCCGCCAGTTCCTCGAAGGACTCCTCCTGGTCCATCGCGACCAGGCAGGTATGGATCAGCTTCAGGCCGGCCTGGACTCGGGCCAGGGCGGTCTTGAACGCGCCTCGGCGGAGGGCGAGGTGGGCCCTGGCCCGGGTGTTCATCATGATGAGGTACGGTCGGTGGCGCTCGAGCGCCAGCCGATCGGCGTCCTCGCGGGCGAAGCGGCGGCAGAGTTCCAGCGTGCGAAGGTTGCGGGCCGTGTCCGCTTCGACGCCATCGAAGTCTTCCAGGACGAACTCCGCCAGGTAGCGGTGGTAATACTGGATGGATTCATCCCGCAGCGCCGAGCACTCCTCCGCGGAAAGCTCGAAGCCCAGCTCGGTTCCGTTGAGTTCCTGGTGGCGAGCCAGCCGGTGCTCGTGGTAGGCAAGGAGCGATTCGAAACCATGAGGCCGCGTGCCGTCCGGCCGGCCGGTGCTCTCCATCTGAAGAATGCCCAGATCGACCCGCATCTGGATCTTGACCGACCCGTCGTCGCCCAACACCTTGCGGACGGTGATCTGGTTGGGCTCGTAGTCCCAGCCCGCCAGGATTCGACGCAGATCGAGAGAGGCCATGATCAGGCTCCTTCGCTTGGTCGCGGCGCTAAATTATACAACTCCCACGCGGCGGGCATTCGGCTTTTTGGGGCCGGGGCAACGGGAAATCGTGCTCGCCGCGCCGGATCCGATAAAGACCGGATCAGCGACTCCGGAATCAATCGTGACGACCTGAAAGCCCCGTCCCGACGTGGCGTACCAATTCGCGCTATGGCTCGTCGCCCTGCGCGAAAATATCGGGCTTTAATCAACGTCCGCGCAAAGCTTGCGCAAGACTGATGCTACCCAGCGAATGGGAACCGTAAGGCGGGACACGACTGCTGGAACTTGGCGGGCGGGAGCGACATAATGCCGACCCGATCGGGTCGCCCGGATGGACGATGATTACCGCATCCCGGGCCACGTCCCGGACGATGAAGGGCCGAGGCTGCGCCCGGGCCGCAGCTCCACAATCGACATGCACAGCCCGAAGCCGCCGCAGCGCGAGAGGTACAGCCCGCGGCGGCGTGACCGCAAGAGGCCGCAGAACAACAGGCCAGCAGAAAAGGGACATCCAGCCATGACGCCAGCCACGAAGCGTTACGACGCAATTCGCGAGATCGCCGCCCAGCGCATGCCCGCCGCGACCATACCTCCCGACGCCGAACCTGTGCGAGACATCTTCGGCCGGAATGTGTTCAGCCTCTCGGTGATGCGTTCGGCGCTGCCGAAGGACGCCTACCGCGCGTTGCTGCGGACCATTCGAGAGGGTGCTCCCTTGGAGGATCGCGTGGCCGACGTGGTCGCCAACGCGATGAAGGACTGGGCCATCGAGCGCGGCGCCACCCACTACTGCCACTGGTTCCTGCCGCTCACCGGCCTGACCGCCGAGAAGCACGATACTTTTCTGGTCCCGACGGGCGACGGGCAGGCCCTGGTGGAGTTCTCCGGCAAGACGCTCATCATGGGCGAGCCGGACGCCAGCAGCTTTCCCAGCGGCGGGACCCGCTCGACTTTCGAGGCTCGCGGCTACACCGCCTGGGATCCGACCAGCCCCGCTTTCCTGATGGACGGGGTGAACGGTCGAACGTTGTGCATCCCCACCGCGTTTTGCAGCTACGACGGAACCGCCCTCGACCGCAAGACGCCGCTGCTCCGCTCCATTGCCGCCATCGACCGGCAGGCCCTGCGCGTTCTGCGGCTGTTCGGCAACCAGCAGGCCAAGCGCGTCATCTGCACCGTCGGGCCGGAGCAGGAATACTTCCTGGTGGATCGGCGGTTCTACTTCCTGCGACCGGACCTAGTGAACGCCGGGCGGACCCTGTTCGGGGCTCGTCCCCCCAAGGGACAGGAGATGGAAGACCATTACTTCGGCTCGATCCGGGAGCGCGTGCTGGCCTTCATGATGGATGCCGAGCGGACCCTGTACACGCTGGGGATTCCGATCAAGACGCGGCACAACGAGGTCGCGCCGGGCCAGTTCGAGATCGCGCCGGTCTTCGAGGAGTGCAACGTCGCCACCGATCACAACATGCTGACCATGGAGGTGCTGAAGAACGCGGCCCTGAAGCATGGGTTGAAGTGCCTGCTCCACGAGAAGCCCTTCGCCGGGATCAACGGCTCCGGCAAGCACAACAACTGGTCGATGTCCGACGACGCCGGCAACAACCTGCTTGATCCCGGCCATACGCCGCACGAGAACGCCCAGTTCCTCGTCTTCCTCACCGCCGTCATTCGGGCGGTGCACACGCACGCCAAGCTGCTCCGGGCGTCGGTGGCCAGCCCCGGAAACGACCACCGCCTCGGGGCCAACGAGGCCCCGCCGGCCATCATCAGCGTCTATCTGGGCGACAAGCTGACGGAAGTGGTCCGCGGCCTGATCGCCGGAAAAGCGGAGCCGGGGCACAGCGGCGGATTGCTGCAAATCGGCGTGTCCAGCCTGCCTCCGCTGCCGCGGGACGATTCCGACCGCAACCGCACGTCGCCTTTCGCCTTCACCGGCAACAAGTTCGAGTTCCGGGCCGTCGGCGGCAGCCAGAGCATCGCCTGGCCCAATGCGGTGCTCAACACGATCGTGGCCGAGGCCCTCGGCGGGCTGGCCGATGAGATCGAAGCCGCCCTCCGCGACGGCGCCGCCCTGCCGGCCGCGGTGCAGAAGGTGGTGCAGGAGAACCTCCAGCGGCACCAGGCCATCCTCTTCAACGGCGACAACTACTCCGCGGAATGGGCCGCCGAAGCCGCCCGCCGCGGGCTGCCCAACATCAAGTCCAGCGTGGATGCCTTCGAAGCGTTGAATGAACCCGAGGCGCAGGGCCTCTTCGCCCGACACGGCGTGCTCTGCAAACGGGAGTTGGAAGCCCAATACAAGATCGGCCTGGAGTCCTACATCAAGACGATCAACATCGAAGCCCAGCTCACCGCCGGCATCGCCCGCACGTTCATCCTGCCAGCGGCGCTCGGACACCAGACCAACGTGGCCACCTGCCTGTCGGCGACGCGCCAGGCGCTTGCCTCGGCCGATCACTCCGCCGCCGAAAAATGCCTCGGCCAGGTTTGCGGCCTCACCGCCCGACTGAAGTCGGCGATCGACGCGCTGGACGAAGTCCGCATTCGGGCGGACCAGAACGGGCACGGCCTCCGCGATCACGCCGTCTGCTACCGCGACCAGGTGTTTCCGGCAATGAACGAGGTCCGCGCGGCGGCGGACGCCCTGGAATCGGTGGTGGACGACCGCTACTGGCCGTTGCCGAAGTACCGCGAGCTGCTATTCATGTACTGAGGGCGAGGGTCTCGGGCGGGCCGTCGCCTCGCTTCGGCTCCGACTTTCGACGCCTCGACGGCGGGTTCCGGCACCGCCGACGGACGGAGTTCTCGCACTTAACATCATGCCTAGCAATATTTTATGTCATGGAATGTGGCGTCGCTCCGACGGCGGCCACTGCGGGCCTTGAGAACTCGACCAAGTCTCGTTATGTATACCCTTCCATTGTCGGAGGAGCGGTGGGTGTCTGCCCGTGGAGCGTAGACCCGGCTGCTTTTTCACACCCCTCCCGGACTCTTCGCGGAAGGATCGGTCGCAGGCCGAACCTGATACCCAACACATAGCCGAACGGTTGGCGGCACAAGGCTGGTCTAGCGCTGGAGGCGGAACCCACCTAGGTTCAGTTTCCGGCCCGGGCGTCTCGAATGCCATCCGCCAGTCTAGGCAGGCGGTCCTTAAGGCCGGTCTGAAAGGAGGTTGAGCGGATGCGGTGACTCGACGCGGAAGTGGATTCAGAAGGCTCCAGAAAATGCGTTGCGAGCCGTAAGTCTTGCAAGGATCCGCGGCGTGGGCCGCGGAGCAAGCTCAGTGAGGTACGAGTCTGTTCGTCAAAGGAGAATGACATGAATCGCAAGCTTTGGACTGTTGGAATGATGGTCGTGGGTCTGGCCGCAGTGGCCGTGTTCATGATGCCAGCGTTGGCGCAGGACAAGCCGGCCACGGCGGCGCCGCCGCCTCCGGCCAAGGAGGTCACCATCACCGGGAAGCTGGTGGACCTGCATTGCCTGATGGCCGGCTGCCCCGCCAAGGAAGACCCCGCCAAGTGCTTCGTCGAGTGCGTCAAGAACGGCGTGCCGGTGGCCGTGGAGACGCCGACCGGTCTGGTGATCCTTGGGAACATGAAGGGCATCGCCAAGATGGTGGAGCCGCTGGCCCTCCAGCAGGTGGAAGCCAAGGGCAAGCTCTATGAGAAGCACGGCGTGAAGTACCTGGATCTGCTCACGATCCAGAAGGCCGCCGAGAAGGCGCCGCTCAAGGCCGTGGAGCCGCCCGCGAAGCCCGCGGACAAGCCGGCGACGCCGCCCGCCAAGCCCGCGGACAAGCCGGCGACGCCGCCCGCCACCGGTCATTGACCTGCTCGGGCAGCAGCCTGCATTCTTCTGAAGTTGGTTAACGGGCGCGGCCGGGACTTGGGGTCCCGGTCGCGCCCGCATCGTTGATTGGTCATCGGCGGTTGTGTTCGCGGGCGTCACAGTCCCAGCAGGGCGTTCACCAGGCCGGGAACATCCGGTTCATCGACCACGCCGTTGGCGTTGAAGTCCGCGGCACAGACGTCGCTCTGACCCGTCGAGGCGGCCAGGATGGCGAGAACGAAGGGCTGAATGTCGGCCCCGTCGGTCGCGCCGGAGCCGTCCAGGTCGCCGGTCGGCGGCCCGCCGCAGGTGAAGCACTGGTCCGCCGCTTCGTCGCACCAGTCATCGGTCGGACACGGGTCCGCGCCGGGCCGGCAATGGCCGTATGCGTCGCAGTACTCCACGCCGTTGCAGAACAGGCCGTCGTCGCAGGCGGCGTCGGAGAGGCACTCGCAGGCGGGGCAAGGCCCGCCGCAGTCGATGCGGTCCTCGCCCTGGTTGAGGATGCCGTCGTCGCAGGTTTCCTGCACGACCGGCGCCGCCGCCCAGATCTCGATGTCGTCGATGTTCCAGCCCGGCCCGCCCAGCCAGATGTCCGTGGGACCCATGCCCCAGCGGATGTACACGGTCGGCTGGTTGTCGGCGACGGCGGAGATGTTGTAGATCATCTGCTGCCAGCCGCCGTCGCAGATCGTGCTGGAGGAACTCCACAGCGTGGTCCAGGTCGAGCCGTTGTTGGAGACTTGCAGGCTGGCGGTGTCGCCGGAGAACAGGCCGAGGTTTCGCCAGAACCGCAGCTCCACGCTGGTGTAGCCCGTGCAGTTCAACGGGGTCGTGGTCAGATACTGCACGGACATGCTGTTGGTGTAGTTGCCGTTCAGGTTGTAGCCGTACACATTGCCGCCGGTGTGCCCGGAAGTGGGGTCGGTGCAAGTGAAGAACAGGTTGCCGCCCTGGCCGGTCGGCACGCCGAATTGCCAACTTCCCTGCGCGGTCCAGCCGGGGTTGCTGTTCAGCGGGAAGTTGTACAGCAGAGCGGGCGTCATGAAGGAGTAGCACGCGCCGCCGTTGTTGTCGAGCGTGGGATTGCCGCTCTGATCGATCGCTTCCACGGCGAAGTAGACGCGGACGCCCGTCGGCAGGCCGGATAACACCAGGCTATGCGCGGTGCGGTAACCGCTCTGGGTCGCGGAGTCGTTCAGCGCACCGCAGGACAGCCCGTAACGCACCGTGGCGTTCGCCGCCTCGCTGGTGGTGAACGTCACCGTCGCCGAACTGCCCGAGACGTTGGAGACCAGTACGTTGGTGATCACCGGTCCCGCGCAGTCCACGGCGGCCGTGGCGGTGACCTCCACGTTCTGCCCGCCCTGGCCGTCATCGGCGTCGACGTAGCGGGCCGTGAGTACGTCCGCGCCGCCGACGTGGAGGACGCCGGGGCCGTCGGAGGTGCTGAGGGGAATGCTGCCGCGGAAGTCGGCGGTTTCCGGGCCGGTCTCGGTGAGGAGCAGAACCTCGCCGGCGGGCTCGGTGGTGGAAGAGACGGTGACGGTCACGGTCTCGACGAGGTTGCTATCGCTGTTGAGGTCGCAGTCCACCACGCTGACGGTGGCCGTTCCGGCGCAGCCGTAGGCGGCGGCATCGAAGGCGACCGTGCCACGCGACGAGCAGGCCACCAGTTGCGGCGAGGCGCAGAGCGAGAAAGGTTGCGGGCCTTGCGGCACGTTGTAGCCGTGCACCTCCACCCGCCACACACCGGCGGCGGGCGAGTTGACCAGAACCTGTTCGATGTTGTTGAGGTGGTCCTCGGCGGTCTGCACGGCGGGCGCCGAGGGGTTGGTGGGGTTCAGCGTCCACGGATACCGGCGGGTGTTGGAGGGATCGTACACTCGCAGGTCCAGGTCGTTCACCAGTGTGCCGTAGGCGACCGGGGCCGCCGGGTAGTCATCCCAGGCCAGCGTGACCTTCATCACCGGCGTGCCCGGCTCCACCACCACCAGGACGGAGTAGGTCTCGCCCTGGCCGACCTGTTCTTCGAGAAAGTTGCCGCTGCGCATGAAGTCGATGGCGTCCTTGACGCGGACCGAGCCGTAGCCGAACTGATAGTCGGGGCCGACGTTGCCGCGGTCCACCGCGGTGTGGGCCAGCAGGATCTTCAACGTGGAGTTGCGGAAGTCCGGCCGGCCGGGGAACTGGGCGCGGTAGTCCTGCAACATCAGCGCCGCCAGGCCGGTCACGGTCGGGCAGGCCATGGAGGTGCCGCACATGGAGGTGTAGGCCGTGTCGCTCGTCGAATTGCACGAGGTCACGCCGTTGTCCCCGCCGCTCTGGCAGCCGGGGGCGGAGATGTCGGGCTTGAGGCGCCCGTCGTCGGTCGGGCCCCAACTGCTGAAGCTGGTCATGGAGTCGTCGTTGGAGTTGACCGCGCCGACGCTGACCTGGTTCTTGGCTGCACAGGGTGGAGGGACGCTGTAATACGAGCCGTAGCCCTCGACGTCGCAGCGGGTGCCCTGACGCTCGTTCCCCGCCGCCCAGACAATGCGGAAGGGCTGGCCCAGGCTGCCGCGCACGATGGCGTCGATCAGGGCGGAAGTGGCCCCGTAGTCCCCTTGCCAGGCGCAGTTGTAGTTGTTGCTTTCGATGTTGCTGCCGATGGAGTTGTTGGAAATGACCGCGCCGTACGTGTTGATGGCCTGGTTGTAGTCGGCCTCCAAGTCGCCGGGGTCGGTGTAGAGGAAGCCGGGTTGGAGACCGCCGACCACCTCAAACCCGTAGGATTGAATGGTCACGCCGGGGGCAATGCCCTTGTAGGTGGCGTTGCCCACGCCCGCTCCTCCGACGGTCCCGCAGACGTGGGTCGGGTGGCTGCCCATGCCGGAGCTGTCGCGGACGGTCAGCCGGCCCTGAAAGTCGACATGCGACGCCCGGGCGGTGCCGCCGTCGTAGACCAGGACGTTCACGCCGGCCCCGGTCAGGTTGTAAGGGGCGGCCTGCACCAGGTTGGCCTGGGTCAGCGCCCGGTTGCTGTCGTTGGCCGTGGCGAAGCCCGGCATCGGCGGCTCGATCCACTGCACGGCGTCTTCGGCGGCGAGGGCCTCGATCCGCGACCGCGGTAGCTCAATCACCGCGGCATGGATGCTGTACATGAAGGAGCGAATCGTCGCTCCGTGCTGATAGCAGAGCGCCGCCCCATCGGGGTCGAGGGCCACGTCGTGGTGGAACACGACATAGGCGGCGACCAGCTCCTCCGGGCCGACCTCGGTCTCCACCTCGGCAACGACCGCCCACGGCGGGATCTCGCCCGCCAGCAGATCGCGGTGCAGCTTGTACTCCCGCCCGATCGTCTCGGCGCCGAGCAGCGCCGGAACCCGGTCCAGGGCCGCCGGGTCCAGCCGGTCCGCCGCGACCGACGCGAAGAAGGAATAATCCCCGATGTAAGTCAGCAACTCGACGCCCGCGTCGCGGAGCGCCTGACGGGCGGCGGCGTCGACGGGTCCGGCGAGGCGGACGATCACGCGGTTCACCCGGCCGGCCGCGGCCTGGGCGGCGAAGGACGCGCCGGGAGAGGCGAAGGCGGGTGTATTCCGCCCTTCCGCGGAGATTCGAGGCGGCTGAGCCGGGACAGTGGACGCGATCAGCGCGACGGCCAGCATCGCGGACAGGATGGTACGGCTTCTCATGGTGAATACTCTCCCTTCGTGGAACGGTTCAGAATCGAACGGCGCCGGGTATGACATGCAGCATCCCTCCCCTTCGAAGCGGCTCGCCGAACCCCGTGGTCCAGTCGGCGGGGCTATTATACCAAAAACACGGCTTCTCTTCCATATTGGCCCTGGTCGCAGACGCGGCGCGCCGAGACCGGTCGCTCCCGCGGAGTCTGCGGGACGTTCGCCGGGCGGCGTCAGGGCTGGGGGATGCCGTCATCCGCCGCGGATGACCGCCGCTGCCTCGTCGCCAGGTCGATCGCCAGACGGATGGCCGCCTTCATGGAGCCGGGATTAGCGCGGTTTTTTCCCACGATGTCATAGGCGGTGCCGTGGTCGGGGCTGGTCCGCACGATGGGCAGGCCGAGGGTGAGATTCACCGCCTCGTGGAAGGCGAGAAGCTTCACGGGGATCAGCGCCTGGTCATGGTAGAGAGCCACCACTCCGTCGAACTCGCCCTGCACGGCGCGATGAAACAAGGTGTCCGCGGGCAGCGGCCCGAGCGCGTCGATGTCGGCGTGGCGGGCCATTTCCACCGCCGGTTGAATGACGCGCGCTTCTTCGTCGCCGAAGCGGCCGCCTTCGCCGGCGTGGGGGTTCAGGGCGGCGACAGCGATCCGCGGCTTCGCGACGCCGAACCAGTCGCGGAGGGCGGCGTGCAACAGGTCGATCGGCTGAAAGACCAGGCCGATGGTGAAGTGGTTCCGCAGCTCGAACAGCGGCTCGTGGACGCTGGCCAGCGCGACACGGAGCGGCCCGGCGGCGAACATCATGGCGACCCGCCGGGCCCGGAAGCGATGGGCCAGAAGCTCGGTGTGGCCGGGGTACGCATAACCGGCCATTTGCCAGGCGGTCTTGTTGATCGGCCCGGTCACGATCGCGTCCAGCAGGCCGGCCTGGGCATCGTGGATCGCTTCTTCAAGAAAACGCATCGAAGCCCGGCCGGATTCGGCGTTGGGGCAGCCGAGGCGGCGGCTATCGAGGGCGAACTCGTCGAAATCGGAGATCACCACGCCGGAGGCGATCCTCTTGCCGTCCTCGTGAGGTTTGCGAAACCAATACGGGTTCAGCTCGGCCAGGTCGGCGGCATAGGCGAGTTGCTCGTGCATGCCGTAAACGATGAACCGGGCCTGCGCGCGGAGGGCCGGATCGGCGAGGGCCTTGGCCACGACCTCCGGCCCGATGCCGGCGGGGTCGCCCATGGTCACGCCGAGGGTCGGCAGGCTGCTCGGCAGGTCGCCGTTGGGTCTCAACTCAGAGTCCCTCACGCCCATGCGGCGTTGTTCTCCCTTCAGGTCGGAGGTCCGCCCGGTCCCCGGCCAGGACCGGACAGGGTGGCGCGCCGTTCCGACTTCGCCGGTCACTCGAACCCCGCCCGCCGCAGCCGCTCCTGATCCAGGGCCGGCGCCGGGGCAGGCAACCCCACGGTTCGCAGGTAATGCACGATGGTCCGGGCCAGCAGGTCCGTTTCGATATTCACGCGGTCGCCGACCCGCTTGGCGGCCAGCGTGGTCGCCCGCAGCGTCGTGGGAATGAGCGCGACACTGAAACGCCCGTCGCGGACCTCGGCCACCGTCAGCGAGATCCCGTCGATGGCCACGGAACCCTTGGGGGCGATGCAGGCGAGGGCTTCCGCAGGCAGATCGAACCACCAGACGTCTTCCCTGCCGCGCTGGACCTGGGCCACGGTGCCGACCGCGTCCACGTGGCCCTGCACGAAGTGGCCATCCACGCGGTCGCCGACCACCAGCGCTTTCTGAAGGTTGACGCGGCTGCCAGGACGAAGCTCACCCAGGGTGGAGCGCCGCAGCGTCTCGGTGATGACGTCGAAGACGGCCTCCGTCCGATCGGCGGTCGTGAGGGTGAGGCAGACTCCGTCCACGGCGATGCTCGCGCCGGGCGGCGTGCCCGGCCAATAATCGTCCGCGGCGATCACCAGCGACCTGCCGGCGGGCGACGCACGACAGGCCCGGACTTCGCCGATTCGCTCGATGATGCCACTGAACACGCGCTGCTCCCGCGACGGCCGGCGCCTCCAACCAAGCCGCCGTCTTGATGTTATCTGCTCGCGAAACCCGCCGCCAACCGCGGAGTGCGCCGATTGCCCGAAACCGGCGGCGGACGTTCCACGCGGTTCACGTCCGGCGGATGACCACGGCGGTAAGGTCGTCGGCCTGCGGGGTTCCCGCGGCGAAGGAAAGCACCGCCTCGCGGATCGCGTCGATGATGGCCGCGCTGGGCTCGTCGCGATGCCGACGAACGGTCTGTTCCAGGCGGGCCGCGCCGAACTGCTCGCCGTCCGCCCTGGCCCACTCCAGGAAACCGTCCGTCACCAGCACCATCAGATCGCCGGGCGACATGACCAGCCGCTGCGGGGCGTCGAACCGCGCGCCCCGCATGATGCCCAGGGGGATGCCGCTCGGCTTCAGCTCGGTGAAGCGGTCCTCCGCGCGGCGATACTGGATCAACGGCCCGTGCCCGGCGCTGTGATGCACGAGGCTGCCGTCGGCGGGGTCGAGCAGCCCGAAGAACGCCGTAACGAAGCGGTCGGAAGGGAGATCCTCGCAGAGCAGGTCATTGATGCGGCAGACGTTCGCCGCCAGGTCCCGCGACAGGCCGATCGTCGCCCGGAACAGGGCGCGGCACTCGGCGATGACCAGCGCGGGGCCGATGCCGTGGCCGGTGGCGTCGGCGATGGTGATCCCCACGCAACCGTCCTCCAGCGGCATGAAATCGTAGCAATCCCCGCCGGTCTCGTCGGCCGGCTGGTTGAAGCCCGCCAGATCGAAGCCGGGAACCTCCGGAGGACGCTCGGGCAGCAGGTTGCGCTGAATGTCGCGGGCGATGTTGAGATCGGCCTGCAACCGCTGTTTCTCGGCGTATTGTTCCAGCAGCAGTTGCCGCTGGAGAACCACTCCCACCTGCCCGCCGAGGGTCTCGGCCAGTTGACGGTCCCAGGCATCGAAGCCGCCGTCGATCTTGTTGAGCACCTGCAACACGCCGACGGTCGCACCGTCGAACCCCAGCAGCGGCAGGGCAATCATGTTGCGGGTCCGAAACCCGGTGCGGCGGTCGATCTCGCGATTGAACCGGGGATCGGCGTAAGCGACGGGCACCTCGATCACCGCACCGGTGCGGACCACCTCGCCGGCGATGCCCTGGTCGGCGGGGAAGCGGATCTCATCCACGCCGGTGGCGAAGCGGCTGAACAGCTCGCCCGCGGCGGAGTCGAACAGAAACACGGTCGCCCGCTCGCACCGCAGAACCTGTAGAGCGGCCTGCTCGATCTTGCGCAGCAGCGGAACCAGGTCCGCGGTCGCGGCCAGTTCCCGCGACACCTCCAGAACCGTCAGGAGGTCGGTAACGCGGCGTGACGCGGAGACTGAGTCGTTCATGCCGAATTCCCGGTGGATCTTGCGGACCTGGAATCGAACGGGCCGAAGCCCCCGGTTCAGGCGACGCCGACGGTCAGCAACAGCGGCGCCCAGATGCTGGTTTTACGCTGCCGGACGTCGCGAAAACCGGCGTCGAGGAAGAACCGCCGCATGGTTCGCCAGTCCACATGATGGACCCGGCTGGTCGGCGTGCTCTCCCCGCGCGTGATGAACACATCATACAACGTCCAGCCGATCACGTTGTCGCGAAAACCGTCGATCAGCAGGAGCCGGCCGCCCGGTCGCAGCAGCCGCCGCATCTCGCGGACCACGGCGGCCTGGTGGGGATAATGATGGAACGAATGGCTACAGGTCAGGACATCGAACGAGCCGTCCGCGAAGGGCAGATGCTCGGAGTCGGCATTGACGAAACATGGCCCGCCGTCCTTGATCTCCCGACCCTTGTCGTGGGCCACTCGACACATCTTCCACGAGTAGTCCAACCCCACCACCCGACGCGACGGGAGGGGACTGCCCGCCACCATCGCCAGCCAGGTGCCGGTGCCGCTGCCGATGTCCAGCAGGTCGAAAGGCTCCTCCAGGCCGCGGCGCCAGCCCCACAACTCCTCCATGAACATCCGATAAGCGGGACGGAACAGCAGGTGCTGCACGATCGAACGGTCGTAGGTGTGCGCCCAGCGGTCGAACTCATGGCGGGCGCTGTGCTTCATGGCCTGCCCGGCACGGTGACAGGGAGCCGCGGGCGGTTGACTCGTGGAGATCGGCTCCCCCGTGATGGGGTCAAGCTCGCTCGAACTGTCCGGTCGCAGGGATTCCAAACCCGACTCCTTGCGGGGGGTTATTGATGCCGCGCCCGACTTTCCCTGGTCCGCCGCATCCGGGCCGCGGTGGATTCAAGGAACGAATCGCTCGGCTCCGGGTGGGCAACGGGTGCGTTGCTCCTGTCGCCCGAGAGGATAGAAGTCGGACCGTTGACGGGCAAGTTTTCGGATAACGCCACGGGTTAAAGTGGACCATCGAACGTGGCCGATAGGGTCTGAGCGGTAAGGCCCCAGACCCACACCTTGCCCGAACGCTCGCCAGCCCTCACGTGGGAGCCCACGGTCATGTCCAAGCGAGAGCTAATCGACCGCATCATGATGCTCAATCGGTCCGCCCGCCGGGAGTTCCTCCAGAGCTTCACGGAGAACGAGCTGGCGGACTACCTGCGTCAGTTGGAGTCCATCCAGCAGGAGCCGTTGGCAGTGGCTGGGTCCAATAACTGAGCAGCCGCATCGCGCCCGTCGTACCACGTCCGTCCGTGGTGCCTACTTCGTTTCCCTCTGCATCGTAGTCCAAGCCCGCTCAACAATATAGGACTTCTTGTACCGGCTGTCGAAGCTTTGCAGAATGCCGGCGTAGATGGCGCGGGCTTCCTTCGGCCTACCCTCCTGTACCCAAGCGTCGGCTTGCCACCAGCGGGCCGTCATGGTCTCGATGGAATCCGTCGCTACCGCCCTCTCCGCCTGACGGTAGTGCGACCGGGCCGTGGCGAAGTCGTAGCGATAGTCTGCCACCAGCCGGCCGGCGATCACCGCCGCAGCCCACCGCTGCCGCGCGGGGAGCGTGCCGGATTGAGCCGCGGTGGAGAGCCGCTTCTCCGCCTCATCGACCAGTCCTCGGTCAACAATCGCTCCCTGTTCCAACGCCTGTAGCGTCAACGCGACACCCGCTTCAAATGCGGCTGCGTCCAGCAAACCGGCCGGAGCTGACGTCGCGGGGGTGATGTCCAGCAGAGGGGCGAACTCGACCGCCGCCTCGAACTCCTGGGCGTTCTCATACAACAGATAGCACTCGGTGGGGCCGCCGGACCGCCCCATCGGAACATACAGCATCTCCAGCAGGCGGGAGCAAGGCCCGGCCGAGACGTTCCGCAGTTCGTACAGATGCTCGCCGCGTTCCTCGGAGCCGTCGTCGGCGTCGGACTCGACGGGCCGCGTCTCCGCGGATGACGACGGACTCCGCAGGTAGAGTTGGTAGAACGGGCGGCCACCAGCAGGAGCTTTTCTGGTTTTGGGCGTTTCGCCGGGCGCCACCACCGCCGTCCTTGGCTCTGCTACGGTGCGGGGCCGGTCCTGCCTGTCGTGGGCGGGCCGCGTGGTTGAAGCTCTTGGACCGCTGGTGGGTCGGACCACGCGGTTGGGCCGCTGCCACCAGGTGGACTCGTAGTTCCACTCGACCTCGCCGCATCCGCCGGTCCAGGCCAGGCCAAGAAGGAGGATGATCCCACCGAGCGCCGTCGTGCCGCGATGATTCATGATTTCTGCTGCTCCTGCCGCCGTGTCGTGTATGTTAGCGGGAACAGGCGTCGGCCGCGCCCAGTACCGTCGCCGACCGCATGAACCGCCACGTCAGCCGTGGGCGGGATCAGCCGGAGCGAACCAACCATTTCTGAGTCGCCGCCCGGTAGGCCGCGGCGAGGACGAAGGCCAGCACGATCAGCCAGGCCAGCCTCCCGACGGCGTGATCGGTCACGCCGCGGGCCTGTTCAGCCGTCGCCCCGACCGCGCCGAGCAGTCGCGCATCGACTTCCCGGATATGCGCTGACAGTTGCGGTGATTCGATCAACAGACGGATTTGTTCAGCCAACCGCCGCAGCTCGACGGCGGTGTCGCCCAACGTTCGCACCGTCTGCTCGAAGTCGGGCTTGTCTCCGGCGACGCTCTCGAGGAGCGGGGGCGGTTCGCTGCGACGGGTTGAGCCGACATCCCGGGCCTCGCCGCCGTCGAAGCCCAACGGAGCGGGCGGCGCCTCCGCCGGACGCCGCGGTTCCGGACTCGGCGGGAAAGCCCGTTCTCCCGCCGGGGTCGCCTCGTTCGGCGGGCGGTTGGAAATCTCCCGAACGGTGCGGCCGATCGTGCGAGCCGTTTCGTCCCAGGCGCGACCGGCTTCCGCCACGCTGCGGGCGGTCTCCTCCAAGGTGGCCGCGGCCCGGTCCACCTGTTCCAGCGCCTGATGGACGGTCGTGGCCGTGCGGTCCGCCTGCTGCAAGGTAGTCTGGATGTTCGCTTGTCGGGCGTCCACCTGCTCGAGCAGGGCCTCGGCCTCTTGACGTAGTTGGCCGGGCAGCGTCTCGGCGGAGCGGGAGAGTCTCTCGGAGCTGTGCGAGAGCCGCTCGAAGCTGGCGACCGAGGTGCTGACCGTCGGGTCATTCTGCAAGTCCAGCAGCAGGAGGAGTAACTGCCACCGGGTGGTCTCCGGCAGGGCCTCGAACTGGTCGGTGAAACGGTCGGCCACGCGGGTGAAGTCGCGAATGGCCTCCGCGCCGCGGTCGACGCCCTCGAACACGCGAAACGGCGCGAGCGGCAACCCCAGGATGGCCTGGAAGGTGTTCGGCGCATCTTCCCCGGCAGGCGGCGTGTGGGCGACGGTGGAGGCGAACGTGCCGCGAATGGGGTTGGCCCGGGCGAAGGACCGCACGTCCTCGCGGGCTTTGGCCAGCCGGTCCTCCGGCAGGAGCATCCGACCGATCCGCTCGATGTCGGCCTCGATCTGCCGCGCGGCGCGGACGGCGATGTCCTGGTGCGGTCCGAACAGACCGCGGCCGTCGCCGTCCTCGAAGTACTGGCGCATGCGGATGCACAGCGTCCAGACGTCGAGGAAAGCCTTCAGGGCATCCTCCTGTTTCAGGATGGTCTGGCAAGCGGCGATCATCCGAACCTGCCAGAGCAGGGTATTCTTGCGAATCGCCGGGTCGGTGGTCGCGGCATCGAGGTCGCCTGCGGCCTGGCGGATGCTGGTGGCGTAGTAATCCTGGAAGTCATCCAGCGCCGCGGCCAGTTCCTCCTTGGACATCTGGTTTTCCCCTCGGCCGGCGGGGCCGGGCTGCGGCAGACTCAGCCGACTGCAACCGCCGACGAGAAGCAGGGCGATGGCCGCCCGGGAAGCAAACGAGACGAATCCGATGTGGCCGTAAGGGACTGGCGCAGGCATGGCAATCTCCTAACTGATGGGCGGCGGTCGCCGGGTCGAAGCGGAAGGGTGACCCGGTTTGCTCCGCAGGCCGGCAGTCTGCCTCGGCGGGGACGGTCGGGCAACCACGGCAGCCATCGCGGAACAGCGGATGCCTGCCGGTTCGGGCCGGAGAGAATTCCTGGTGGTTTTCTGACAGGTTCGGCCACCGGCGAGCGTCTACCCGCCGTGAGCCGCCTTGCGGCCCGTGCGCGAGCCGGAAGGCGCTGACCGCGGGTCTTCGGCCGGGGGTTGACGACCCGGGCAGCCGGCTATACAAGGACCGGCTCGACATGGCGGCGCCGCCGGATGCCGCAGCCGAGGATCCAGGCCGGCGGGTGGCCCGCTCCCCGGCACGTCGCCGGCGCGGAGCAGGCGTGAGGCGGCGGTTTACACCTACAGCTCAGGGCGACGAGGCGACGGTCTTGCGGCCGGCGTCGGCCGGCCATGTCGCCGACCGTCATGAAGATGGCGTGACGAAGCGAGGACCGAGACGCTCATGATCCGCGTGCAAAACCTCACCAAGATGTTCGGCGAACGCCGGGCGGTGGACGGGATCTCGTTCACCATCGAGGCCGGCGAGATCGTCGGTTTCCTGGGGCCGAACGGCGCCGGCAAGACGACGACCTTGAGGATCTTGACCTGTTACACGCCGGCGACCTCCGGGTCGGCGAGCGTGGCCGGCCACGACGTATTCCGGGAGAGCATGTCCGTCCGGCGCAAGGTCGGCTATCTCCCGGAGAGCGCCCCGCTGGACACGCACATGCGGGCCCGGGAATACCTGAACTTCCGCGGCAAGATTCGCGGGCTGGACCGGGCCGGGCGGGAGGCCGCGATCAAACGCGTGGTGGACCTGTGCTGGCTGGGCGACTTCATCGACCGTCCGATCCACCAGTTGAGCAAGGGCATGAAACAACGGGTCGGCCTGGCCGACGCCCTCCTGCACGATCCGAAGGTGTTGATCCTGGACGAGCCGACCATCGGTCTCGACCCCACCCAGATCCGCGAGACCCGCAACCTGATCCGCGAACTGGCCAAGCGGCACACGGTCTTCATGTCCAGCCACATCCTGCCGGAGATCGAGGCCACCTGCGAACGGACCATCATCATCGCCGGCGGGCGGATCGTGGCCTCCGGGTCGCCGGCGGAGCTGAAGGAGCGGATTCGCGGCGGCTCGCGGCTGATCGCCGAGGTACACGGCCCGGAGGGCGAGGTGAAGAAGGCCGTCTCCGCGGTCGAAGGCGTGCAGACGCTGGAATGCGCGTCCGAGAACGGCTGGCACCGCCTGACCATCGAGCCGCAGAAGGGGCGAGACCCACGGGAGGCCATCTACAAGGTGGTCAAGGATAAAGGTTGGTCGCTGCGGGAGCTTCGTCTCGAAGTCGGCAGCCTGGAGGAGTTCTTCGTGCAGATCACCGCCCAGCAGGCGCAGCAGCGCCTGGGCGAGAAGCGGGAGGCGCGGTCGTGATGCGGAACGTGGCGGCACTGACCCAGCGCGAGCTGGCGGCGAGTTTCCTGTCTCCGGTGGCCTACATCGTGGCCGCGGTGTTTCTGGTCGCGACCGGCTACCTGTTCATGACGCATACCCTGGTGGAGGGCGAGGAGGCCGCGATCCGGCCGTTGCTCGACGGCATGGCCTGGCTATTGGTGTTCGCCTTGCCGCTCCTGACCATGCGGGTGCTGGCGGATGAGTACGCCAGTGGCACGATCGAGGCGTTGATGACCGCCCCGGTGACGGACGTGGAAGTGGTCGTCGGCAAGTTCCTCGGCGTTTTGGTGTTCTACGTCGCCCTTCTGGCGGCGACGGTCGTGCACGTGGCGGTGTTGGCGGCGTACGGGGAGCTGGATACCGGGGTCGTCCTCTACGGCTACTTCGGCATGATCCTGCTGGGGGCCTTGTATGTCGCCGTGGGCGTCTTCGCCAGCAGCCTGACCCGGCACCAGCTCATCGCCGCGATCATCGGCATGGGCCTGCTGAGCCTGTTCACCCTGGTCGTGGACGCCTTCGCCGGCTGGCAGGGCGGAACCTGGCGCGTCGTGCTCGGCTACGTCAACATCCTGCGCCACTTCGGCGATTTCAGCAAAGGCATCGTGGACACCAAGTCCATCGTGTTTTTCCTGAGCGGAACGGCGTTCTTCCTGTTCCTGGCGACCAAGGTATTGGAGTCGAGGAGATGGCGATGAACCAGGCACAACCGACGAGTCCCACCGAGTTCTCCTCCGGACACCGCTGGGCGATCGGCGTCAACGTCACCGTGGTGGTGGTGGTGGCGGCCGCTCTCCTGGTGGCGGTGAATTGGTTTTCCTCGCTGGTCTATTCCCGCCACGACGTGGCCCGGTTCGCCAACTACGGACTGAGCGAACGAACCAAGCGGGCGTTGGATTCCTATCCCGACCCGATCCAGATGTGGGTCCTGTACGCACCGGCCTCGGAGGATCCGCGACAGGAGGAGTACGCGGGCCGCTTGCAGGACTACTGCGACGAGTTGCTGCGCTACGCCCCGCACCTGAGCGTGACCTATGTCACCTCGGAAAGCCAACGCGACAAGCTGGTCAATCAGATCAGCGGGACCTTCGGCGGCGAGGCCGAAGCGCACAAGCAGGCCCTGGCCCGCTTCGAGACCCTCCGCCAGGAACTGACCCAGGATCTCCAGGCCCGCCTCCAGCAGGGCACCGCGTTGACCAGCGCGGACACCTGGCTGGCGGATTTTCCGCTCTTCACCAATGTCCTGGGGCTGCTGAAGAATGACGCGGAAGCCCTGAAGAAGGCCGCCGAGGAAATCAGCGAACTCGCCCCGGCCGGGGGCATCCCCCAGTACGGCGAAGCCGTCTCCAAGGCCAAGCAGACGCTGACCGACCTCAAGAGCCATTTCGGCGTGATCAACGAGCGCATGAGCGAACTCGCCGCCCTGGCCGACGAGACCGCCAACCCCGCCTCCGCTCACCTGACGATGTTGCGAGAGGTGGCGGCGGAGGCGAAGCAGGCCGTTGCCCTGCTGCGCGAGGCGGTCGGGCCGAAGGACGCGGAACTGCCCGCTGACCCCTCCGGCGTCCTGTCGGCGTTGAAGGACCGCAGCGAGGAGGTGAGCCGGCGGCTGGAAGGGCTGGTCCGCAAGGTGGATGGCTTCGCCGCCAAGTTTCCCGTGGTGAAGCAGCACAACAACTGGAAGGCGCCCGTGCGGATGGGCCCGTTCAACGCCCAGATGGAGGTGGCGGACGTGCTGGACCAGGCCGGGCAGAGTCTCCAGCAGATTCGGCTGGCCCTGCTCAGCATTCTGGACCGCAAGGACCCGGCCGAATTGCAGAAGGCCTTGGTGAACGTGCGGGAGAGCGTCTCCGGCCTGGAGCAGAACGCCGCCGCCTGCGAGCGGCTGCTCATCGGCCTGGCGGAGCGTCTGGCCCAGGTGGACGAGGCTTCCAAGGCGCTGCTGGCCGCGTCGCGCAACAAGGGCTACCTCGCGGAGAAGGCGGCCGCCGTGGAGGAGGTGGCCAAGGCCCTGGAGGATCTGCCGGAACTGAAGCTGGGCTCGGTCGCCGATCAGATCAAGGAGCAGAACGTCGTCGTCATCGAGGCCAACGGCAAGATTCGCGTGGTGGGCTTCTCCGAGGTCTGGCCGATCCGCGAGAGTGTCGGCGGCCCGGCGGCACGGTCCGAAGAACCGGCCCGGACCTTCAACGGGGACTCGGCGCTGTCGTCAGCGATCCTGGCGCTGACCCAGAAAGCCCCGTTCGCGACGGTCGTCCTCGTGTCCTACGAGCCGCCGCCTCCGCCGCAACGCGGTCCGTTCAGCCCGCCTCCGCCGGAGAGCTGGATTCCCTCGCGGATGACGGCCCCCCTGCGGCAACGCCTGGAGACGGCCAACTTCAAGGTCAAGGAGTGGAATCTGGCCACCGGGGACGAGTGCCCCGAGCCGGAGGAAGGCACCGAAAACGTCTATGTGCTCCTGCCGCCGGCGCCGCCTCAGCAGCAGAACATCTTCAGCCAGCAGCAACCGCCGCCGCAGAGCTTCGGCGAGGAGCACCGCAAGAAGATCCGCGACCTGCTGGACAAGGACGCCCGGGCAATCTTCCTGGCCACCTGGGAACTGACCAGCAGCGGGCCGTTCGGCGGCGGCCCGATGGTCCCTCCGTATGGCTATCGGCAACTGCTGGAGGATGATTGGGGGATCCTGGTCGACAACACGCAGCGGCTGGTCTGGATCGAGCCGGATCGACAAAAACCCAACACCTTCATGGTCGTGCCGCGGAAGTTCCAGCATCTGCCGGCGATCGGCTTCCTGGACCACCCGATCGGCGCGCCGATGCAGGGCACGCGGTTCCTGATCAACGACGCCTGCCCGCTGCGGGTCAAGAAGGAACTTCCCGCCGGAGTCACGGTGCAATCGGTTCTGCGGCTGCCTGATCGCGAGAACTACATCGCCGCCGACCTGCCGCAGATCATCCAGCTCATCGACCAGGTGCGGAACCCGCGTTCGGAGGGCAAGGTCACGCTGCGGGACATGCCGGCGTCCGGCCCGTTCGATCTGATGGTGGCGGCCGAGCGGCGGGACGGCGAGAAGATGCGCGGGCGGATCGTGGTCATGGGCTTCGGGGCCACGCTCCGCGGCGACTATCTGGAGAACCCGGTCATGGCCGAGGGTGAGACCCTGCGGCTGGATCCGCCGCCGACCGAAGGCGTCGATCTGTTCGTGAACTCGCTTTACTGGCTGCAAGGGCGTCCGGAGTGGATCGCCCGCGGGCCGGGCGCCGTGCCGCGGATCCGGCCCATCGAGGCGGGCAGCCGCACGGGCCTGCGGGTGTTCGTATGGGGCATGTGGCCGGCCCTGGTATTGGCGCCGGGCCTGCTGCTGTGGTGGATTCGAAGACGGTGACATCGCTTTCAGGGGATTGGCCGGATGAACGTCAAGACAACGATCGTATTGGTGGCAGCCCTATTGGTGGCGGTGATCGGCGTGTGGTGGGCCCAGTCGCGGACCGCCCCGCCCGGGGAGAAGCCGGAAGCGGTCACGGGGCCGCGGGCCTTGTTCGATCCGCCGCTGGGTGAGATCACGGAGTTGGAGATCCTCCCGGCGGAAGGCCCGGCCCTGGCTTTCAAGCTGGTGGAGGCGAAGTGGCGGCTGACGCAGCCGGTGGCAGGCCCGGCCGAGCATTTCACGGTGGCCAACGACGTGACGAAGATCAAAGACCTCCGCGCTGCGGCCTCGTTCGGCCCGAAGGATGCCGAACGGCCGACGGCGGAGGCGGCCGGCCTGGCGTCCCCGCGGCGCACGGTGAAGCTCGTGGATGCCGCGGGCCGGAAGGTGGTGGTCAAGATCGGCAACCCGCAACCCCTGTCCACCCGGACCTACGTTCAGATCGAGGGTGACGACACCATCTACCTGGCCGATGCCGACCTGAACCGCGACCTGCGGCGCGGCTTGGCGGAGTATCGCGGCAAACGTCTGACGGAATTCGTGCAGAACGACGCCGTCCGCGTGGAGGTCTCCGGAGAACGCGACTACGTCCTGGTCAAGAGCGGCGCCCGCTGGACCATGGAATCGCCGGTGAAAGGGCGGGTCGATACCGCCAAGGTCAACGGCATTCTCCGAACGCTGTCCGGGCTGAGCGTCAGCGAATTCGTGGACGACAACCCGGCCGGCCTGCGGCCGTTCGGTCTCGAAACCCCGCGGCTCCGCGTGGCGGTGACCACCGAAACCAAGAAGCCCGCGGCGTCCACCCAGCCGGCAGGCCCGGATACGCAGCCGGCCGAGCCCCCGCCGGAGGAGATCGAGAGCCGCACCGTCACCATCGCCCTGGGCGGCGTGGTCGGCGACAAGGTCTATGCAATGCTGCCAGGGGGGACAAGCCCCACCGTCTTCAGCATTCTGCAAAGCCAGGTGGACCAGTTGGCCCCTCCGGTCGACGATGTCCGCGATCGCCGCCTCAGCGAGCTGAATATCGCCCGAGCGTCCCGCATCGCCGTCACGATTCCGGATGAGGCCGTTGAACTGACCAAAATCGAGGGCAAGTGGCGCATGACCGCCGGTGGGCCGGCCGTCGGAGAGGAGGCCGAGTACGCAGCGGTCGACGACCTGCTCCGAGCCGTGCGTGATCTCAAGGCCACCGGGTTCGAGCCGGCGGATTCACCCGCCTTCGGGCTGGCTTCGCCGCGAGCGACGTTGGAGATCACCGTCGAAGGTGAAGTCGAGCCCGTGCGGCTCACGGTGGGCGGCCTCACGCCCAGTCAGACCGGCGCCTACGTGCGCAACGATCGGGAGGGCTTCATCGCCGTCGTCAAGGCGGAGTCCGTCGAGGCGCTCGCCGTCCGGCCGATGTCGTTCTTGAGCCGCGAGCTGCTCAAGTTCGACCGCAACACCGCGGAGCGGCTCGAGATCGCCCGCAACAATGACTTGATCGCGGTTCATCGCGAGGATGCCCAATGGAATCTGGTCGTTCCGGTCTCGGCCAAGGCCGAGACGGCGGCCGTGGACAACATTCTCGCCGATCTGTCGAACCTCCGCGGCCGCCGCGTGGTCGGCTCCGCCGCCGAGGCATCGGCTTTCGGCCTGAGTCCGGCACTGGTCAAGGTGGCGGTGACGGTCGCGCCGCGGCCCCCGGCCACCACTCAGCCGGAATCGGCCCCCGCGCCACCGGCGCCGGAGGTACTCACCCTGGCGGTCGGTCGACGCGGAGAGCAGGTCTACGCAATGCTGGAAGGCGGGCGGACCATCTGCGAGATCGACGCCAAGGTGCTGGACAACCTGGAGGCGGAATTACTCGATCCCAAGGTAGCGACCCTCGACACCGCCAAGGTCCGCCGGGTGAGCGTGCGGCACGGCGATGCCGGGTTCTCCTTCGAGAAGAAAGGCGCGGCCTGGGAGTTGAACGGCGAGGCGAGCTTCGAGAGCGACTCGGCCAAGCTGACCGCGGTGCTCGAAGCCCTCCGCGATCTGAAAGCCGCCCGATATGTGCGCTATGCCGGGGCGGCCCTCAACGAATTCGGTCTGGATCGCCCCGCCATCACCGTGGCCGTCGAGACCGAGGACGCCGTGACGCTGCAACTGCTCATCTCGGCCAGTGGCCCAACCGACCAAAGCGGGCGTTTCGCCTCGATCTCCACGACCCCGGACCGCGTCTTCGTCATCAAGTCGGACGACGTGGCCAAGTTCGACAAGCAGGTTCAGGACTTCCGCAAGGCCGGATGACCGGCGGGCGAAAGGCAAGGTGGCTATGCACATCGAAAGCGGTCCGACCGGCGAGCGCCGGGTCCGCACCCTGCTGCTGTTCCTCATGGTGGCTGGTTTCTCCGGCTGGTTCGCCCACGACGGCTGGAAAGGATATCCCCGAAGGAACTTGGAGGAGCATCTGACGCAAATCCCGGCGGAGAAGCGCGATGAGGCCCGTGCCGCCGCCCGCGTGTACCCGACGGTCACGGACCGCCTCCTGCCGCAGGCCCAAGAGATCGTCCGCAAGTCCCTCAGCCAGGCCGCTCGCCGCAGCGGCCTGGAAGCGCTGTTCGGCGGGCCGCCATCGTGGGAATCGCCCGAGGTGTGGTACTACTTCGGGCCGGCCTACCGGATCGCCGTATCCTTCAAGGGGGGCGGAGGACCCGTCGTGACCGGCCACCCGACCGCCAAGGGGGCCACGGACATACTCCTGCAAAAGGCACTCGCCATCGGATTGGCCGTCGTGTCCATCGGAGTCCTGGCGCTACTGGTGAGCGTGTTCACGACGCGGGCAGTCCTTGACGATTCCGGGTTGACATATCGCCGCAAGGGCACGGTCCGCTGGGAGGACATGCAGGCCCTGGACAGCGAGCGGTTCGCCGCCAAGGGCTGGGTCGACCTGGTCTACACCAAAGAGGGTGAGCAACGCCGGCTGCGTCTGGACGAGTACCACCTGGCGAAGTTCGACGAGATCATCGACGCGTTGTGCGCGAAGAAGGGATTCACCAATCCCCTCCCGCTCGTCCGCAAACCGGCGTCGGACGGTTCTCCGTCCGCGAAGTCCTGATTCTTGCCGCAGGCGGCCCTCGGCGAGACTCTCCCATGATTTCCGGTCCACCGTGAGGCGCGGAGGTTGCCCGTCCAGGCGCCGCGGTCGCTTTTGGGGTATTCCGATTCCCTCGCCGCACCCTCCGGCGTGCCGGGGAGTGTGGCGTCGACGCCACCTATCCGTACAGACAGTACGGCCGGCCGCTCCTTCTCGGCAGATCACGCGATTTGATCAGCGGCCGGCGGGCGGCTGAGTTATCGGCGGGGAAAGACCCACTCCCGGCCGAGGGGATCCCGGCCTGCTCCTTGCATAGAATCGGTTAAGCAGCCGCTTCGGTCGGAAGCCGCTATTCGACGAATGGTCAGACGACCCGTCCGGCCCGCGGACTGGCATTGGGGGGATTTCCATGAAACGAACAACGTGCGTGGTTGCGGTCGCCTGCGCGTGGGCCGTACTGGGTTTGAGCCTCTCGGCCCACGGCCAGATCGGCGATCCGGAAGGCGCCTTCACCATCACCATCCGCCAGGGCGGCAGTATCGTCGCCCAGGACGTCGTCAGCGTCGGCGCCGGCGGTGACTTGCAGGACCTGAAAGCTTCCTGGCAGGACGGCGACCCCGAAGACTTCAAGCAGATCGGGAGCATCGGGCCGGACCAGACGCCGATCATTCTGAAGCTGGTCACGACCGGCGACACGTCCTTCCGGATGACGCATTGGTATATCGACGTGCCGGCCAGCCTCGCGAACATCTATGCTCCGGGGCCGACGTCCCTCTTTGATCCGCTGGGCGGCGACATCGACGTCACCATCGCCTGGCTCCAGTTCCAGAACGCGGCCCAGGTGATTCCGTACATCGTCGACAACCAGTCCTTCGCGGTCTCCTTCATGCGGGACTACGAAGGCCACTTCTACGAGCTGCCGCAGTCGAACCCGTACGACCTGTTCGGAAACGGCATCCATGACATCCAGGTGCCGGGCCAGTCCTACCTCGACGGCGATCTCGGTAAGTACAACTTCACCGTGCTCCAGGCCGGCGAGTGGAACTCCTGGACCTGGAGCGGCATCATCAACCCCGGCCTGAACACGGACGTCCACAACGGCACGGACAGCCGCCTGACGCCGGCGGTGCCCGGCTACGTCTTCGAGCTGGGTCTCGCGGTGGCCTTCGTGCCGCTGCCGGAGCCGGGCTCTCTCGGCCTGCTGGCGGTCGGGCTGGCCGGGCTGATGATTCGTCGGCGCCGCCCCGCGTGATCCGGCTTCACTCCCCGACGGCCACCGCGCTGGCGGCGGCGAAGTGTTCGGTGTGGGTGATGGACAGCAGAATCCGGGTAATGCCCAATTGATCGGCGACCTCGCGGCAGTGACCGGACAGGGTAACCTGCGGTCCTCCCGCGGGGTCGTTCAGTATCTCAATGTCGGTCCAGGCGATTTGTCCTCGCCAGCCGGTGCCGAGCACCTTCATCACCGCCTCCTTGGCGGCGAAGCGGCCGGCGATGTGCGGCAGAGGGAATCGCTTCCGCGCGCAGTAAGCCCGCTCCGCCGGCGTCAACACGCGGGCGAGGAACCGCTCCGGGTACCGTTGCCAGATCTCCTCGATCCGTCGGGATTCCACCAGATCGATGCCGTGGGCGATAAGCCTCATGATCCGCGCAGGGTATCCGTGACCGGGAAGGTCGTCAAAACCTCCGGCCGGTTATTCCGGCCAGATCAGGTTTCCGAGCGTTCGTGGGTCGTAGCAGTAGCGCGGCGCCCGCGCCCAGTCGGAGTACTCTCCCAGACTCGGCTCCAGGCGGGCCAGGTTCATCCCCCAGACCCGGTTGCGGCCTCCGGCCTCGCCGAAGACCTCGAGCGGGATGGCCACTTCCGCGCACCAGCCGTAAGCGGTGGGAGACACGCAACAGATCGGCGTCGGCCCCGGCCAGGGCGAACGGCGGCCGATCGGCGGAGTGGTGCCGATCCCGCGCTCGAAGATCGGGTTGCCCGTGGCCTTCAGCACAATATGAAACAGGTCCTCGCTCTGCGTGGCCAGGTTGGTCGGGTCCAGCAGGATCTCCACCAGGTCCTCGTCCAGCGGCATCAGGTCTTCGTACTCGACGAAATTCCGTAGCGGCATCGGCGACCCGTCCCGCCCCGCCGGCGCCGCCGCGTGCAGGCCGATGTACAGCGTCGCGTCGTCTCGGCAGAAGTAGACGACCGTCTGACTCTCCGCGCGGGGCCGCCCCCCCGCCGCCAATGCCGCGCCGGACGCGCCTTCCCCGCTGTTGAGCAGCCCGAAGTCCCCGGCGGCGTTCCCTTCGCTCGGCGGCCAGTCAGCCAGGTTGCCATCGATTCGCGGCGGCGCCGCGACCCGCGTAGCCCGCACGACCGACAGTACCGCCGTCGTCGAGACCTGTCCCGCGGCCCCGGCGTCCAGCGTGATCTCCTGCACCGCGTGCCCGTCCAGGTCCGTCAGCGGCGGCGTCGCGGTGGAGGCCACCAGTTGGCCCCGATACAGGCCCATCTCCGGAATCGGCCCCACCCGCACGATGTCGCTGACCCGCTGCACGCCCTCGGGCAAGCCCGCGAAGTTCAGCACGCCCTGAAGCGGCAGCCGCAACTCGTTGCGAATCGCGACCTCGTAGCCGAGCAGGAAGCCGGTCTGGCCCGGGCGGGTATCGACCTTCAACCGAGCGGATTCCGGGCGCAGCTCGATCCGGCGGGTGGCGGAAAGAAACTCTGACCACGCGGCCGGTACGGCCGGTCGCTCCATGACCAGGTCAGCCTCCTCGAGGAGTGCGGACGCCGTCTCGTCCAGGAGCAGATTGGCGGCCAACTGCCAGACTTGCGGATCATCTACTCGTCGCCCGAACAACCCGTCCTGGTAGTTGTCGCCGTAGGCCTCCGTGCCCGCCGCCTTGATCAGCGACCCGGCGATCAGCCGAGCGGTCTCGCCGCGGCCGTGGTCGTCCAGAAGTTGCAGAAGCTGGTGGTCCTGGAGGCCGAGTTGAAGTTGTTTGAGGCGAATGGACGGCACGGGCGTCCGCAGGCCGAACGGTCGGCCGGGATAGAGCAGCCAGGTGTCGGTCGGCGTGGACCGGTCCGCGATCGGCCCGGCGAGGAGCTGGTCCGGCCAGGCCGTGGTGTGTTCGAGCCAGATCGCCTCGTGACCCTGGAGAAAGGCCTGCCAGGGCAGGCTGCGGCTGTGAATCGGCGGGGCCTCGACCGCCAGCGACCCGCTGTAGGGCGGGCGGTCGGGAGTGAGCCAGGTGCGTCGGCCCAGGGCCTGGAGCCGCTGGAGGGTCGGCGGGTGCTGGTAGCGGGCTGGGGTGCCCCAGATATCCACCTCGCCGCTGAGGTCCTCGTAGCAGTGGCCGAACCAGCCGAAAGGGGCCATGGACTGCGGAATCATGCGCGAGGCGAAGGGCAGGGTCGGCGAGACCAGGTGGCAGATGCCGGCCAACTGGCGGACATGGGCGTAGTCGGCGGCCTGCGGATCGAGCGCGGTGGGCAGATCGAAATAGACAAAAGTATTCTTGTCCCAGCCCCGTTCGGCGAAATGCGCGAGGGACTTGGCGAGGTAAGCGCGGAGAAAGGCGGCATAGACGGTGGAGGAAAGCCCGCCGTAGTGGGCCGGGTCCGGCTGGATCAGATCGGCGGGCAGCGGCCAGACGAAGGCCGGCCGGATGCCGGTCTCGGGCGAACCGTCGATCAGCGGCCCGCAGAAGGCGTCGAAATCGGCCCAATCCAAACGCACGCTGCCATCCTGTTCCAGGGAGAGGAAGGGCCGCAGCTCGTCCGTGTAGGGCGACAGACCGTGTTCATGCAACAGGGTAAAGGCCGCGGCCACCGCCTCGCGGACGCCGGCGTCGGCCAGGGCCGCCGGCAGGTTCCGTGGATCCAGTGTCGAATGCGCGGCGATGAGCGGGCCGAGCTGCACTCGCGCCGCGACCGGCAAGAGGTCCTTCGGGGACAGATATACGTCGCGAACGTTGACCTCGACCGGTATCCGGCGGACTCCGCCCGCGTCCTGCATCAGGATGCCGCCGCGGTAGGTCTCCGGCCGGGTCTCCGGCGGGATGCGGATTTCCGCCCAGATGGCGAGGCGTTCGCCGGACAGGAGCGAGATCGGCGCCCGGGTAGACAGGTCGATCGGCACCAGGGCGTCCGGAATCGTTCGCGTCCGGCGAAGGCCCTGCGAGCGAAGATACCAATTCGGATAGCGGGAAACGGTGATCGGGTACTGCCGATAGAACCTCACGGCCGAACCGGGTATCACTCGTTCGGTCCCGGCGAACTCCTCGGCGGAGAGGGTCAGACCGCCGGCGGACGCCCCACTCCCCGTCACCACGAACTGGAACGCCGCCACCCCGTTCACCGCGGCATAGAGCCGCACCACGTTCTGCTCGCGGATGTAGGTCCGAGCATCTTCCGGCGGAGGGCGGTCGGGTTCGACTCGCGGGGCCGGGCCGGTGACGACAACGCCCGTCGGGCTGACGCCGCCCGATCCGGAGCGGAGGCCGTCGCCGCAACCCGACAATACGCCCGGCGCCAGGAGCACCAAGCTCCTCAGGAACGGTGCGAACCAGGTAGCACGGGCGAAGAGCATCGAAGCGGAGTTATCAAAGCGCCGGTTCACCCTGTCAAGAACGCGGCTCGCCCGGTGCCCCGGCGCGAAGCAGAAGCGGTTCGTTAGAGCCGAAGCGGGACGCAGGCCGATCAGTATCGAGGGAGAAACCGTGGACCGCCGGCGGCTGCCGCCGGCGTGCGTCCCCTCGGCAGAGCAGGCGGCTGAGCGTGTTGAGTCTCCGGCGACGTGTGGACGGCGTGTTCGCGGCCTACCTGGCGGTGGTGGTTCTGGCCCACGCCCTTCCGCCGGCGACATGCAACGAAAACTACCGCATCCGACATGTCCTCCACGCGGCGACGCAACTGGTTCGCGGCACACCGCTTTCCGAGGTGCTCGACCGCCACAACCGCGGCGACGATGTCGGCAGCACGCTGCTCTTGAGTGTCCTCATCCAACGCACCTTCCCGGCGGAGGAGCTGCGGACCAGCGTGCCGGAGGAGGCCCCGCGTTCCTATTATGTCATCCTGCTGATTTGCAATGCGACCGCCTTCACGATCCTGTATCCGGCAGCCCGCAGCCTGATGAATCGCGGCACCGCTTTCGCGCTGGGCACGATCTACCTCTGTTCGCCGGCCTCGCGCTTCGTCTGGTTCGCGGGCGACGTCTACTTCTTCCCGATCTACGCCGCGATTCTGGCGCTGGCCGCCGTTGCGTTGATCCGCCGCGAAGGCCGGATCGCCCTCGTGCTGTACGGATTCTGCCTGGCGGGCATCGCGGCGTGCAACTTCTTCCGCCAGGGGTCGGCCCTGGTCGCCTTTCTGCTGCTGCTGGTCCTCGTCTGGCCGGGATGCTTCGCCGAACGCCGGGCCGCTCGCCGCCTCCGCCTGAAAGCGATCCTGGGGCTTCTGGTCGTGGTCATGTTGACGGCCGTTCCGGCGCGGCTGGTCGGGCGCACCAACCACCTGCTCTGGCACCCCCTGCATTGCGGCCTGGCCGAGTTCGGCGGCCACACCGACGCCGCGGGGCGGTTGTATCCGTATTTCGTTCCGTCGAGCGACCTTCCCCCGGAGACCGTGCCCGTCCACGCCTGGAGCGACGACTTGCAGTTCGCCCTGGCCCGCCATGTGGCCCCCGGCATCGAGGCCGCCTCTTACGAGTACGAGGCCGTGATCCGGGAGGATTTCCTGCGCATCGTCCGAAGCTATCCGCTGGGGGTCGCGGACCTGATCGCTCGCCGGGCCTGGCGCGTGCTCAACCTGAATCCCTGGGTAGGACATGGTCCGGATTCAGCGGTCCGGGAGGACGGTACCGGCACTTTCTGGCGCCTCGGGTGGATCCTGCTGGCGTTGCTGGGCGGCTGGCTCGGCTATCCGCGGCGCGCCCTGCTACTGGTTCTGGGATTGACGCCCCTGCTGCTGCCGGTCCTGCTGGTCCACTCGGGTTATGCGATGTACAACCTGTCGGCGCAATTCCCGCTCTATCTGTTGATTCTGGCCGCCATCCACAGCCTGACGAGGCTTGGTCGCAGGGGCGGGGCCGCCGCGGCCGAAACCGGCCTAGGCGCGGAAGAATCCATCCGCCGATAACTAAGGGGACATCGGTCAGGGACGCCGCGAAGCGGATCCGCGTCGCGGGTACCTACGGAGACTCCCGCGTGGATCGTGACCACCACCTCAGCCGGCAGCGACTGGCCCGCGCAGCGGAGGAGTTGCGGGGTCTGATGGAGGAGTCGAGCGCCGCGCCGGAGGTCTCCATCGTCCTACCCTGTCTGAATGAAGGAGCGGGGCTGGTTTCCCTGGCCGCACAGATCGCCGCCGCCTTGGCGGGACACCACCACGAGGTGGTGTTTGTCGACGACGGTAGCACCGACGACACCTGGCGCGTCATCCAACAACTGATCCGTTCTCATCCCCGCTGGCGAGCCGTGCGTTTCAGCCGGCGTTTCGGGCACCAGGCGGCCTTGCTGGCCGGTCTGCGGGAGGCCCGCGGCGAGGCGGTCATCACCATGGACGCCGATGGCCAGCACCCGCCGCGGTTCCTGCCGGAGATGCTGGCGAGCTGGCGCGAGGGGGCCAAGGTCGTCCAGATGATCCGCTTGCCGAGCGCGCGGGAATCGTGGTGCAAACGGACGACTTCGCGACTGTTCTACCGGGTGTTTTCCGTGTTGTGCGACGTGGCGGTCCGCCCGGCGGCGGCGGATTTCCGCCTGCTGGATCGCCAGGTGGTGGACGTCGTCCTCCGCAGTAACGGCCCGGTCCCTTTCCTGCGCGGGCTGATCCCCTGGATGGGCTGGCCGACGGCCGAGCTTACCTATGCCGCGGAGCCGCGGCGATTCGGCCGAACGCAGTATTCTTTTCGGCGCATGGCGCGACTGGCCCTCGACGGGATCATGAGCTTCTCCATCGTACCGTTGCGGCTGGGGATCTGGACCGGCCTGCTGCTGAGCGCCCTGTCGTTCGCCTATCTCGGCTACATTGCCGGAATCCGCATCTTCACCGACACCGCCATACCCGGCTGGGCCTCGATCGCCGGGTTGCTCGCCTTGCTCGGCGGCGTGCAGTTGCTCTGCATCGGCCTGCTCGGCGAGTACCTGGGGCGGTTGTACGTGGCAAGCCTTGATCGTCCCCGCTACATCGTCGCGGATTCCCTGCATCCGGCCTCCGCATCACCGGCCCCGTCCCAACGCACTCGGATGACCGGCCCGGCACATCATCCCGACGAGCTGTTGCGCCCCGCGGCCCACGAGGAAGCGCATGTCCGCTGAGCCGCCCATTTCCGCCACCTGCCGCCGCGAGCGGTTCTACGACACGATCGCCGACACGTTTGACGAGGTGATGAACCCTTACGACGTCTCACGCCGTTTGTCGGTAGTGTTCGAGGAATTGTTGGCGGAGGTGAACTGGCCCGGCGCGCTGGTGCTGGATGCCGGCTGCGGCACAGGCCGTTTCAGCGCCGAGGCGGCGCGTCGCGGAGCACGCGTGGTCAGCGTGGACATCGGCCCGCGGCTGCTCCGAGTGGCCCGGCACCGCTGCGCTACCCGGGCGGTCTGCGCCGATATCGCTCGCCTGGCCGTGCCCGACGACATTTTCGACGTGGTCATCTCCTCCGAGTGCATCGAGCACACCCCGAATCCGGCGAAGGCGGTGGCGGAACTGCTGCGGGTCTGCAAGCCCGGCGGGCTGGTGGCCGTGACTTGTCCCAACGCCTTCTGGCACTGGTCCTGCGTGGTCGCCGACCGGCTGGGCCTGCGGCCCTACGAGGGCTTGGAGAACTGGCCCGGCTGGTTCGAACTGCGGCGGTGGGTCCGCGGGGCCGGCGGGCAATTGCTGGTCCACCGGGGAATACACTTGTTTCCTTTCGTGGTACAGCGGCTGCAACCGCTGCTGCGGAGACTGGACGACTGGGGGAAGCGGATCGGCTGGGCCTATGTGAACCAGGCCATTCTGGCGGTCAAGACCGCCGCCTGAATTGCCCGACCGGCAGCCGTCACGGCCATCCTTCACTCCGCGAGCCCGGTTGCCCTTTTCCGGTCGCCGGGCTATTATTCTCGCGCTTCTTCGTCGTCATCAAGGTCGGTGCCTGCAAGATGATACGGCTGATTGGGATCCTGCGGGCCGAAGGTGCGCAGCAAGCCGGTAGGGAAGTCGGCGTTCGCCGTCCGGCTCCCGCTGTCCAGCGCCAGGTCGGGATCCTCTGGACACCAGGAGCTAAACGAAGGGGAGAAGTGCCGTGAATCCAGTTGATACGATGCCCTCGGCTCCGGTGATCGACGCGGCGCCCGCCGATCCCGGACCGGAGTTGCTCAACCGCGAGTTGAGCTGGCTGGCGTTCAACGACCGCGTGCTGCACGAGGCCGTCGATGAGCGGACGCCGCTGTTGGAGCGGGTCCGCTTTCTGGGCATCTTTACTTCCAACCTCGACGAGTTCTTCATGAAGCGGGTCGGCGGGCTGAAGCGGCAGGTCCTGGCCGGGGTCGTCCCGAAGTCGGTGGACGGTCTGACGCCGGCGCAGCAGATGGCGGCGATCCGGGCCGCAGTGATTCCGCTGCTGGCCAAGCAGGCCCACTGCTTTCAGGAACTAATCCGGCCGGCGCTGGCGGCGCACCAGATTCACCTGCTGCCGTGGAGTCAACTGACCCCCATGGAGCAGGTTTTCGCCGACCGCTACTTTCGGCGGAACCTGTTTCCCGTGCTGACGCCGATGGCCGTGGATCCCGGGCATCCGTTTCCTTTCCTCTCCAATCTGTCGCTGTCTCTCGGCGTGCGGCTGAGCCTGCCGCATTCCGACGAGTACTTGTTTGCGCGAGTCAAGGTGCCCGAGACGATCCCGGTGTGGCTGCGGCTCGAGACGGGAGAGTTCCCCGGCCAGTTTCGCTTTGTCAGCGTGGTGGAGCTGATCAGCCACAATCTGGCGACGCTGTTTCCGGGCATGGAGCTGATGAGCGTCACGCCGTTTCGCGTGACCCGGAACGCCGACGTGGAGCGCGACGAAGAGGATGCCGAAGACCTGCTGGAGTTGATCGAGCAGGAGCTGCGGGAACGGCGCTTCGCGCAGATCGTCCGCCTGGAGCACGGGCCGAACCCCGACCCGTGGACGCTCCACTTCCTCACGCACGAGCTGGAACTGAGCGAGCTGGATGTGTACGAGCTGCCCGGCGAACTGGACTACACCGACCTGAACTCCATCGCCGACCTGCCGCTGCCGCCGCTCAAGTATCCGCCCTGGCCGCCGGTCACGCCGCCGCGGCTGCTGGACGACGAGGCCGACATCTTCAGCGTCATCCGCACCGGCGACCTGCTGGTCCACCATCCCTACGAGAGCTTCTCGGACAGCGTCGAGCGTTTCGTCCGCACCGCGGCGGACGATCCCAAGGTGCTGGCCATCAAGCTCACGCTCTATCGCGTGGGCGACAGTCGCTCGCTGATGGAAAGCCTGGCCCGGGCCGCCGAAGCCAGCAAGCAAGTGGCCTGCCTGGTCGAACTCAAGGCCCGCTTCGACGAGCAGCGCAACATCTACTGGGCGCAACAGCTCGAAAAAGCCGGCGTGCATGTCTTCTACGGCATGGTCGGCATGAAGACCCACACCAAGCTGGCCATGGTCGTGCGCCAGGAAACCGACGGCCTCCGGACCTACGTCCACATCGGCACCGGCAACTACAACGTGCAGACTGCCCGGATCTACACCGATTTCGGCCTGTTCACCTGCCGCCCGTCGATCACCGACGAGGTGGTGGAGCTGTTTCACTACCTGACCGGTCGTTCGCTGAAGAGCGACTATCGCACGCTGCTGGTGGCGCCCTTCAACATGCGCCAGGAGTTCACGCGGCTCATCGAGAACGAGATCGAAAACCACCAGGCCGGTCGGCCCGCGCGCATCATCGCCAAAATGAACAGCCTCGAGGACAAGGCCGTCATTCGCACGCTGTACAAGGCCTCGCGGGCGGGCGTGCCCATCGATCTGATCGTGCGCGGCTTCTCCTGCCTGCGGCCGGGTGTGCCGGGCCTGAGCGAGAACATCCGCGTGATCTCCATCGTAGGGCGATTTCTGGAGCATTCCCGCGTCTTCTACTTCCGCAGCGCCGCGGCCAACCCGGTGGATGGGCGGTTCTTCATCGGTTCCGCGGACTGGATGTACCGCAACCTGAACAACCGGCTCGAAGTGGTGACCCCCGTGGAAGACGCCACCGCTCGGCAACGGCTCTGGCAGACGATCGAAATCCTGCTGGGCGATCTGCGGCAGGCCTGGGATATGCAACCGGACGGCACTTACGTCCAGAGGCGGCCGAGGGATCCGGACCGCGAACTCGGCACGCACACCACCCTCTGGCGGCTGACCCTGGCAGCGGCCGGCGTCACCAAGAGCGGGGAGGACAACGGCGTCCGTTCCAGAACCTAAGGGGTGGGATGAAGGCGAAGAGGCACGATCCTGGGCGGACTCGGCTCGCTGCCCGCAGCCTGTGGAAGCCGCTGCAATCCATGCAGCGTGAGCTGGAAGGCGTGCGGCGGAATGAGGACATCGAGTGCGTGCATCGCCTGCGGGTCGCGTCCCGCCGGTTGCGAAACGCGCTGGACCTTTTCGGCGACGAGATGCCGGCCAAGGCCGGCCGACGCTGGGCGAAGCACCTCAAGGGCGTGACTCGGCGGCTCGGCGCTGCCCGGGACCTCGACGTGCAGATCGAGTTCTTGCGGGCGTTCCTGAGTTCCGTCGCCGAATACCATCCGCAAGAGCGGCCGGGCATCGAGTATGTGCTGGCGATCCTGCAAGCCCGCCGGGCCGCGGCACAGGATGAGGTCCTGGCGGCCTTGGATCGGCTCGAATCCCGCGGAACCCTCGCGGAACTGGCGGATTGGGTCAATGCCCGCTCGACCGAAATCGACGCCAACGACGCCGAAGCGGAGGTCCTGCGGCGCGAGGCGGGCGAGGCCGTGCGGGGCCGGCTGGGCGAACTCTTCGCCTATGAGTCCTATGTGGAGCAGCCGGAGGCGGCGCGGGAGCTGCACGCCATGCGGATCGCCGCCAAGCACCTCCGTTACACGTTAGAGGCGTACTCGCCGGTCTTCGCCGACCTATTGGCCCCGCAGATCCAGTGGAGCCGCCGGCTCCAGACCTGGCTGGGTGAGATCCACGACGGCGACGTGTGGGAGGCCGAACTGGCGGCAATGGCGGCTGCCGTCGCGGCCGGGAGGCAATCGGAGGGGTTGCCAGACGCGTCCCCGGACACTCTCCAGCCGGGGATCGAGCGTTTGCGCAGGGATCGCGCCCAACGCCGCGCCGCCGTCTATGCGGAGTTCGTCGCTGCCTGGCGTCAGGCGGAGGCCGCCGGCCACTGGGTGGAGTTTCGGGCGGCGTTCGAACCCGGCTCAGCCGAACCGGGGGCGGCGACGGATTCGGGCGTTCCCGGTCCCGCGGCGGCGGCAGGCCCGGTCGATCTCGCGGCGTTGGTCACCGCCGACGAACGGCTGCGGCCGGTGGTCGCGTTCGCCGAGTCTTGCCATTACGAGACTGCGCACACGCACCAGGTTCTACGGCTTGCTCTGCGGCTGTTCGACGAGCTAGGCACGCTGCACGGACTGGATGGGGAACGGCGGCGCTGGCTGGCCTGTGCCGCGTTGCTGCACGACATCGGCTGGGTCGAGGGCCGGGCCCGCCACCACAAGACCGCCCTGCGGATGATCCTCCAGACGCCGTCGCTGCCGTGGGGCCTGCGGGAGCGGCGGATCGTCGGGTTGATCGCGCGGTATCATCGGCGATCATTGCCCGACGAGAAGCACCGCCATTTCGCGGCGTTGTCCCCAGCCGACCAGGCGGACGTGCGGACGCTGTCCGCTATACTGCGGCTGGCGGACGCCCTGGACTACTCCCACCAGGACGCCGTGGTCGAGGTCGCCTGCCGCATCTCCGCCCGACGACTGGAGATCGACTGCCTCGCGGCGCGGCCGGCGGAGGCGGAATGCGCACGGGCGGTGGAGAAGGGTAATCTGGCGGCCGTCGTTTGGGGCCGGGAGGTCAGGGTTCGATGGCGCCTGCACAAGCCGAATCCGGCGGATCCGTCGTAGCCTTCCTAGATGTTGGCACCTACTCCGTCCGCCTGCTGCTGGTCCGCTTCAACGCCAATCAGTCCTATACCGTCCTGAGCGAACTGAAGGAGCCCGTGCGGCTGGGCGGGGACGGCTTCCTGGACAACCTGCTCCAGCCCGAGGCGATGGATCGGGCCTTGCTGGTGTGTTCGCGGTTTGCCCTGATGGCCCGCAAGAACGGGGCCGAGGAGATCGTGGCCGTCGCCACCTGCGCAACCCGCGAGGCCCAGAACCAGCGGGAGTTTCTCGATCGCCTCCGCCAGGAGGCCGGTCTGGAGGTCCGTGTCGTTTCCGGAAGAGAGGAAGCCCGCCTCATCTACCTCGGCGTCTCGCGCGGCGTGCATCTGGACGGCAAGACCGGCCTGTTCGTCGACGTGGGCGGCGGCAGCACGGAAGTTTCCATCGGCGATGAGCGCGACTTCAGATACCTCGACAGCCTCAAACTCGGCACCATCCGCCTGACGCAGATGTTCCGCCTCGACCATCCCACCAAGCCCATCTCCGCGTCGCGCTACGCCAAAGTCCGCGACTATGTCCGCGGCGCCTCCGTCCGGGCCATCCAGCAGCTTCGAATGCACCCCTTCGACGTGGCCGTCGGCACCTCCGGCACCATCCGCAATCTGGCGGGCATCGCCGCGCAACGTGCCGGCCGGAACGTCGGCAACGGCCGGCTCACCCTGACCCGGGCGGAACTGGCGGAAGTGGCCGACATCCTGCGGGCGGCGCCGCTGCCGGAGCGGCAGCGGATTCCGGGGCTGAACCCCGAGCGGGCGGATGTGATCGTGGCGGGCGCGGCGATCCTCGAGGTGCTCATGGCGGAACTCGGGGTGAAGCAGTTCCTGGTCAGTCCGCTGGGCCTGCGTGACGGTCTGCTGGTCAACTACCTGATCCGTAGCCACCGGCACAACGACCCGATCTATGAGTTGTCGGCCCGCCGCCGCAGCGTGATCCTGCTCGGCCGGCGGTGTGGGTTCGACGAGAAGCATGCTCAGGCGGTAGCCCGGCTGACGCTGGGCCTGTTCGACTCCGCCCGGGAGATCGAGCTGCACGGGTTCGGCGAGGCCGAGCGGGAGTTGCTGGAATACGCCGCCCTGCTGCACGACATCGGGGTATTCCTTTCCTTTGTGAACCACCAGGCCCACACCTACTACCTGATCCGTCATGCCGACCTCGTGGGCTTCGACCAGATGGAGATCGCCGTCATCGCCGCCCTGGCCCGCTATCACCGCAAGGGCCGTCCGCGGGCGGACCATCCGGAATTCGCCGAGCTGGACCCGCGGGGCCGAGCCGTGGTATACCAGTTGTCGGTTCTGCTGCGGCTGGCGGAGCGGCTGGAGCGTTCGCACCACGGGGTGATCCAGCGGGCCGGCCTGAGCCGTGCCGGCCGAGACGCGGTCCGTCTGGTGATCGAAGCCGAGGGAGACTGCTCACTCGAGCTGATGGCCATCGAAAAAGACCGCAAGGCCTTCGCCAAGGCCTTTCACCGGCGGTTGCTCACCGAGCGGGACTGAGCCCGGCCCGCAACGCTAGCCCGCCGGACGCCCCGGCGTGCCGGAACAGGCGTGCGGAACGGCCACGTCGGAGCCGGCCCCCGCGAGCGGTCGCATCTATCGGATATAATACATCAATTTTTATTGTTCTGCGGGGTCGCCGGCCTCTGGTTGCCGACCGCCGGCCACCCCCGGCCGTTTGTGGGCGAAATGCGGACCGCAAGACCGAGCCGCCGCGGGCGTTGCGGGCCTTGCGGCCATCTGGTAGGATGCCGCGTTCTATTTCGGCTTCGGCCGAAAACAACCGCGGTTCTCTTTAACCCCTTTGTACTGAGGAGGCGCACGATGAGTGATACAGCCAGTGCCGGGTCGAAAATGTACCCGCCGTCCCCGGAATTCTCCAAGCAGGCCTACATCAAGTCGCTGGAGGAATACGAATCGATCTACAAGCGGTCGATCGAGGATCCCGAAGGATTCTGGGGCGAAGTCGCCTCCAACTTCCACTTCTTCAAGAAGTGGGACCGCGTGCTGGAGTGGAAGCTGCCGTTCGCCAAGTGGTTCGTCGGCGGCACCACCAACGCCTCCTACAACTGCCTCGATCATCAGATCAAGAAGGGCCGCGGCGATCACACCGCGATCCTCTGGGAAGGCGAACTGGTCGATGGCCAGAACCGGCCGACCGAGGTTCGCAAACTCACCTACAACGACCTGCTCAAGGAAGTCTGCCGCTTCGCCAACGGCCTGAAGAAGCTGGGCGTCAAGAAAGGCGACCGCGTCACCCTGTACATGCCGATGGTGCCGGAACTGGCCATCGCCATGCTGGCCTGCGCCCGCATCGGCGCGCCGCACTCCGTGATCTTCGGCGGCTTCACCGCCCAGGCGATCGTCGACCGGCTGGTGGACGCCCAGTCGCATGTGGTCATCACCTCCGACGGCGGCTATCGCCGCGGCAAGATCGTGCCGCTGAAGGCCAACGTCGACGAAGCCTGCAAGATGACCGACCTGGTCAAGAAGGTGATCGTTCACAAGCGGGCCGGCAACGACGTCACCATGCAGTCCGGCCGCGACATCTGGTGGCACGAGTTGACCGCGGGCGTGCCCGACACCTGCGAGGCGGAGCCGCTCGACAGCGAGCACATGCTCTTCCTGCTCTACACCAGCGGCAGCACCGGCAAGCCCAAGGGCATCCTGCACACCACCGCCGGCTACATGGTCTATGCCGGCTACACCGCCCGCATCATCTTCGACCTCAAGCCGGACGACATGTACTGGTGCACGGCGGATATCGGCTGGATCACGGGACACACCTACATCGTGTACGGTCCGCTGCTCAACGGCGTGACTTCGATCATGTACGAAGGGGCCCCGAACCATCCGGACTGGGAGCGGTTCTGGGCGATCTGCGAACGGTACAAGGTCACCAAGTTCTACACCGCCCCGACGGCCATCCGGGCCTTCATGAAGCAGGGGCCGGAGTTGCCCGCCAAGCACAACCTCTCCTCAATCAAGCTGCTCGGCTCGGTCGGCGAGCCGATCAACCCCGCCGCCTGGGACTGGTACCACAAGCACATCGGCGGCGGCCGCTGCCCGATCGTGGACACCTGGTGGCAGACCGAGACCGGCGGCATTCTGATCACCCCGATCCCCGGCGTCACCCATACCAAGCCGGGTTCGGCCACGCGGCCGTTCTTCGGCATCGACGCCGCCGTCATGGAACGCGACGGCAAGGTCCTCCCGCGCGGCAGCAACGGGCTGCTCTGCATCCGCAAGCCGTGGCCCGGCATGTTGCGCGGCATCTACGGCGACGAGCAGCGCTATCGCACCCAGTACTGGTCCGAGATCGAAGGCGTCTACTTCACCGGCGACGGCGCCCGCTTCGATGAGGACGGTTACTTCTGGATCACCGGCCGCGTCGACGACGTGATCAAGGTCTCCGGGCACCGCCTGGGCACGGCGGAGGTCGAGAGCGCCCTCGTATCGCACCCCAGCGTGGCCGAGGCCGCCGTCGTCGGCTACCCCGACGAACTGACCGGCGAGGCCATCTGTGCCTTCGTGACCATCAAGGGCGGGGCCACACCCAGTGAAGAATTGAAGGAGACCCTCAAGAAGCACGTCGCCGCCCAGGTCGGGGCCATCGCCCGGCCGAAGGACATCCGCTTCGCCGATGCGTTGCCTAAGACCCGCAGCGGTAAAATCATGCGCCGCTTGCTCCGCGAGCTGGCGACGAAGGGCCGGGTGGAGGGCGATATTACGACGCTGGAAGACCTGACGACCATCGCCGCCTTGCACGCCAAGGACGAAGGCTAAGGGTTTCGTCGGGGCCGCTGCGGAGTTACAATGCTCCGCGATTGTGCGGGAGCACGTTTCGACGGGGCGACCCCGTCGCGTGGGGTTTCGCAGGCCGAACCGTGGTGCCGCCACTCGCGACCGCCGGTCGCGAGTGGCGGCCATGCCATACGGATCGGCCCGGCTCGCGTGGCGCGGCGGGCGGCCTCCCGATCTGCAACGGGCTGGATGGAATCAGCGGGGCCGTAAGGTGGGGTTGGGCGGCCGGGCTGCGGCCCGCGTCGGCCCACGGCCCGGATCTGCGGGTACTGGAAGGACCAACCTCATGGCGATGGAAACAACCTGTAAACTACAGGTCGGAAAAGAGCACTATGACGGCAAGGTCCGATTGGACGGCGACCATATCGATTTCTTCGGGCAAACCAAGTTTCGTTTCCGTCTGAACGAAACCCGCAACGCACGGCAGGAGCAGGATACCATCCTGTTCAGCTTCCACGGCAACCCGGTAGCCATCAAGCTGAACAACCAGAAAACGGCCGACGCCTGGATCACCCAAATCCAGAATCCCCTCACTCTGGCCGACAAGCTGGGAGTCCACGAAGGGGCCACGGTCCGCGTGATGAATCTGGACGATTCCGAACTGATCCAGTCCCTGCAAAGCCGCAATACCAAAGTCGTCTTTCAGCCCGTCGACCGCTGGGACATCATCATGCTCGGCGTGGAGCGTGCTTCCGAACTGCGCCACATCGAAGATCTCCGCGAGACCATGCGGGAAGACGCCGCCATCTGGGTCGTGCTGCCCAAGAGCATTCGCACGGTGACCAAGGCCAATGTCCTCGCGGCGGCGCGCGAAGCCGGCCTGCTGCAACCCGAGAGCATCGACTACTCCGAAACCCGCGCCGCCTTCAAGATCGTCCGCCCGCCCACACCCAAGCCACGCGATGCGACCGCTTCCGCGGCCCCCACCGCGTCCAGCCGGTCTCGCTGACCCGCCTCGGGCGTTTGACGGCCCTTAGTTCTGGAAACCGGACATGACGGCGGATCGACAAGCGGTCATCTTCGACATGGACGGCACGCTGCTTCGCCCGATGCTCGATTTCGACGCCATCAAGCGGGAGATCGGCATCGACGGTCTCATCCTCGAGACCATCCAGGCCATGCCCGCGGCCGAGCGGGCCAGGGCTGAAGCCATTCTGCACCGGCACGAGGCGGAAGCGGCCGCGCGAAGCGAGCTGCAACCGGGCGCGGCGGAAGTCGTCGCGACCTTGCGACGACGCGGCCTGCCCGTGGCGCTGATGACCCGCAACTCGCGGCGCTCCGTCGAGGTATTCCATCAGCGGCACGGTCTCTCCTTCGACCTGGTCTGGACCCGCGAAAGCGGGGCGATGAAACCGTCGCCGGAGCCGGTCCGGGCCATCTGTCGTGCCCTGGGGGTGCAGACCTCCGCCACCTGGACCGTGGGCGACTTCCATTTCGACATCCTGTGCGGCGCGGAGGCCGGGGCTGTCACCGTGCTGTTGCTGGACCCGGACGCCGAGCGGCCGGCCTGGGCCGACGAGGCCGACCACGTGATCCATCATCTGGGCGAGCTGCTGGAACTGATTCCGTCGGGCCTTCCACCGCGCCACCGGCCCGGAAAGGCGAGCGATCCTTGCTGACCCTGGCCCTTGCCCACCTGCTGCACCGGCGACTGCGAACGGCACTGTGCGTCCTGGCCGTGGCCATCGGCATTGCCATGCTGGTGGTCATGCTGGCGATTTCCCACGGCATGTTGAACGAGGTCGCCGACCGCGTGCAGAGCGTCGACGCCGACCTGATCGTCCTGCCCGAGAACGAAAACGTCATCTTCACGGCGGGCGCCGCCTTCAGCGGGCGGGTCAAGCCGGTCATCGACGCATTTTCGTTCGAGGGCCGTCCGGTCGTCGGCCGGACGATCGGGGTCATGCTGGACACTCTCCACCTCGGCGGCCAGCAGCAGCGGCTCTTCGGTGTGGATCGCGACGACATGCCGGCCTTTCTGGCCGGCCGAAAGGTCGTCCAGGGACGCTTGTTCGACGAGGAACGGGTCTTCGGGCGCCGCGTGGACGCGATCCGCAACGACCAGGGTTATTATGATCCCGCCTCCATCTCCGAGGAGGAGTTGCTGACCGCCTGCGAACTGGTGATCGACACCCGACTGGCCCGCGTCGGAGGGTATACGGTCGGCGAACAGGTCACGTTCCTGGGCCGGCCGTTCCGCATCGTCGGCCTCGTCGAGAGCGGTGTGGCCGGCCGGGTGTTCTGCCCGCTACAGGTCTTGCAGCACATCAAAAACGGCGGGGCGCCGTGGGTGAGCCTGTTCTTCGTGAAGCTGCACGCGCCGCCGCCGGGTTCGGCGTGGGCCCGGGCCGCGACCGGGGCGGGTTACGAGGAGGCGGTGGCCGATGCCCTGAGCCAGACGCTGAAGGCCAAGGTCGAGCCCAAAAGCGGCTACCGTCGGCTCATGTATGAGGGCTTCGCCCAGATCTATCTGTACATCAACATCGCCAGCGGACTGGCCCTGGTGGTCTGCTTCATCATCATCCTGCTCACCATGTACACGCTGGTCCTGGAGCGAACCCGCGAGATCGGCATCCTGAAGTCCCTGGGCGCGGGCCGCGGGCGGTTGATCGGGCAAGTCGTGCTCGAGGCGGTGCTGATCTGCGCGGTTGGAACGGCGGTCGGGCTGGGCCTGGCGGTGGGGGCCAAGTTCTCGATCGAGTCCTGGCGTCCGCTCCTGACGCTCAGCATCGAGCCGTCTTTCGTCGGCTGGGCGACGGCGATCGGCGTGGCCGGCGGCGGACTGAGCGCGTTGTACCCCGGCTATCGGGCGGCACGGCTGGACCCTGTCGCGGCGTTGGCGGCGGAGTAGACTTCGCGGTACGGTTGGGAGCCTTCCGGATGGCAGGTGCGGATATCATCGTTCGAGCCGAAGCCGTTCGCCACGCATACGGAAGCGACGGCGCCGCCACACCCGTGCTGCACGGCATCGATCTGACCGTTCACCGTGGTGAATTCGTGATGATCATGGGGCCGAGCGGCTGCGGCAAGACCACGCTGCTCAATATCCTCGGCCTGATGATGCGCCCCACCGGCGGCCGTGTGGAGATTGACGGCCAGGACACCTCCACACTGGACGAGGCCGGCCGCACCGCGCTGCGGCGTCGCCAGATCGGCTTCGTGTTTCAGCGGTTCAACCTGCTGCCCGTCCTGACCGCCGCCCAGAACGTGGCGTTGGCCTTGCGGCTTCGCGGCGAGTCCCCTGACGGGCAAGTGGACGAAGTGCTGCGGCGCGTGGGCCTCGCCGACAAGGCCCGCCGTCGTCCCGCCGCCCTGTCCATGGGTGAGCAGCAGCGGGTGGCGATCGCCCGGGCCGTGGTCGGGCGGCCGCGGCTGCTGCTGGCCGACGAGCCGACCGGCAATCTGGATTCGCGCAACGCGGCCCAGGTGATGGATCTCCTCGGCGAGCTGGATCGCTCCCATGACCTGAGCATCGTGATGATCACGCACAACGAGCATCTGGCCGAGCGGGCGGATCGCGTGCTACACATGCGGGATGGGCGATTTGAACCAGCCTGACCAAGCTTCCCCGACGCTGAGCTACTCGGCCGCCGTGGGCCCGAGCGCCGCTTCGGCGGAGCGGCTCAACCTGCGCTTATGGTTCGGCGGCTTCGTGCTATGGATGATCGCGCTGACCGTGGGAGCATCGTGGGGCCTGGGCGAGATCGACGGCGGCGGCTCGACCCTCGGCTGGGCGGCCTGGGTCTTCTGCGGGTACGCCTTCTACATGTCGCTGTGCTGCACGTTCTTCCCGGCGCCGACGACCTGGGTGGTGATGCTCGCGGCCAGCGACTTGATCGCGGTCCAGATGGGCCTGAGCGCCTCGCCCGTTGTGCGGCTGTTGCTGGTCGCGACGGTCGGCGCGCTCGGCACCTGTATGGCCAACCTCAACGAGTACCACCTGTTCGTCTACCTGCTGCGGCGGAAACGTGTGGGCCGCGTGCGGGACACGCACCTCTTCCGCACCGCCAGCGGCTGGTTCCACACCAATCCCTTCTGGATCATGGTGCTGTTCAGCTTCCTGCCGATCCCCGTGGACGTGGTGCGCTGGCTGGCCATCACTGCCCACTACCCGCGACCCCGTTTCTTCGCGGCGACCTTCATCGGACGCTGGGGCCGCTATGCCATCTGGGCGGGCCTCTCCGCCGGCCTGGCGTTGAGCGTCCGGCAGATCATGCTCATCCAGATCGTGCTCGGGGCCGGATTGCTTGCCAGAATCATCAGCGGGCTGATCCGCCGATCCCGCCGCCACCGGCCCGCCGCCCCGGCCGCTGTGCCGCCGACTGAGAATCCACCGCGGGCCGGACAGCCGAAGCCGCCCTCGCTCGTTGCCCGAGACTGAGAAGAGGCGTAGAATCGGCGACCGCCGACGGGGAGACTCCGATGCGCCGGGCGAACACAGCAGTGACGTTGGGTATCTTCCTGATCGCGGCCTGCTCGGGAGTGCAGTCGCAGCCCACCACTCGACCGGCCGCGGACGATCGCAGCGCGACCAGTCGCCCTGCAACCAGTCAGCCGACCACGCAGCCCGTGGCGAATTCGCCGCGGCCGCCGGCGACGACCCAGCCCGCCTCCTCCGCGGCGGTCGCGGTGGCATCCTCCGGCAACGACGAGGTGGACACGCTGCTCGATCGTCTGGAGCAGAAAGGCGCCGCCATCACCGGCTTGTCCAGCCGGATCACCTATCGTTTCGTGACGGTGGAGCCGGTCGAGGACGTGCAGACCAAGATCGGCACGCTGCTCTTCGCCCGGGCGGAGCCGAATCCTCGCTTCCTGATCCACTTCAACCGCTTGATCGCCGGCGGAATCGAGAGCGAGCGGGGTGAGTACTTCCTTTTCGACGGACAATGGCTGACCGAGCGCAACGACAAGGCCCGAACCGTGACCCGGCGCGAGATCGTCCGCCGTGGCGAGCGATTGGACCCGTTCCGGATCGGCAAAGGCCCCTTTCCGCTGCCGTTCGGGCAGAAGCGCGAGGAGATCCTCCAGAACTTCTCGGTCAGCCTGAAGGACTTTGAACCGGGCGATCCGCGAAACACGCGGCATCTACATTGCGTGCCGCGGCCGAATACCGAGCTGGCCTCGAAATACCGGCGTGTGGAGTTGTACATCGATCGCGACGTGGAACTGCCGGTCCGGATCGTCACGGAGCGGCTTTCGGACAGCAACCGCATCGAGGTCGATTTCGCCGATATCGACACAAAGGAAGCACCGGCCCTGTCGCGGTTCCAGGTGGCCACGCCGCCGGAGTTCACCTATACCGAGGAACCGCTGCCGGTGCTGGAGACGCCGATCCCGCCATCGGCGAAGCCGTGACCATGAGGCCCGCCCCCATTGCAACACGCTGCCGATCAACCCGACCAAACCGGGCGGCACTGGCTTTGTCGCTGCTCCTGTTCGCCGCCGGCGGAACCTGCGGGCCGAGCCGCGGCGCCACGGACAAGAACGACCTCGCCGCCATGCGCACCGTAACCATCGAGATCGTCGGGCGGACAACCTACACGGCCTATGTCGCCGACCGGGACGCGACCCGGATGGTGGGCCTGATGAACATCTCCGCCGAGGAACTGGCTGACGATCACGGCATGATCTTCGTCTTCCCGTACGACCAGTACCTTTCTTTCTGGATGCGCAACACGATCATTCCGCTGGACATCGCCTTCATTCGCTCGGACGGCACGATCGTCAAGACGCACACCATGCAGCCCCTCGACGAGTCCGGTTATCCGTCCATCGAGCCGGCCCGTTTCGCATTGGAGGTGAAGGCCGGGCAGTTCGCGCAGCATGGCGTGGTCGCGGGCGATCGCGTCAATCTGCCATCGTCGCTATTCGAAGATTGATCGAGGATGCCCGCGGGGTCGTACAGCGGGGTTCATCGCTGTCGGCGCGTGGAGGCGGATGCCTGAACAGCGACCGTTGCCCCCGGTGAAAATGCCGGATCGGCCCGGTCTCCCGGTCGCCTACCCCCCGCTCGCATAGGCAGCGGCCAGAATGGTACTGAGCAGAAAACCCACGCTGGGCAAGCCGACCACGACGACCACAAGGCCCACAATCGCGGGCCACTTCGGCACCTGCCCCAGAGACAAGGATACGATCCCGCAGATGATGGCCGCGAGGGGCAATACGCAGCAACTGCCGAGGAACCCTAGCGCCATGTCAGGGCGGGTCTGGATGCGTTTCGGAAACTCCTCCTGAAAGACCTTCGTCTCTTCTTCCGTCTTCGGCGGATAAGGCAGGCCCTCGGTCAGGCTGCGAATTCCCGTAGCGGTGGCCACCAGGATCACCACATTGACGAGCGACAAGGCCAGCGACACATAGCCGACGATCGGCGGCTTGGCGACGGGCGGCGGCGGGGGAAAGCCGTAGGCCGGCGCGCCGCCGTATCTGGCCTGCGGTATCGGGGCCTCCCCGCCGAATGGCGGCAGGCCGGGACCTGAGGCCGTCGGTGGCGTCGCCCCCGGCTGCCAGGTGCTGGCCGTTGGGGCCTCGGTGGTCTGCTGGCAGTAAGGGCACTTGACCGCCCGACCCGCGAGATCATCGTCGACTTCGATCGGCTGCCCGCAACCCTTGCACAAGAATTGAATGGCCATGGGTTGTCCTCTACACCCGCGGGGCCCGAGCGGCCACCGGGCGGGTTTGTCCCGTCGAGGCCTCCCGGCGATCAGGAGACCAACAGGAGATTTAACGGGTTCTCCAGAAATGTCGCAATGGTGTTGACGAACCTGGCCCCGTCGGCGCCGTCAATAACGCGGTGGTCGAAGGACAGGAACAACGGCAGCATCTTGCGCACCACGATCTCGCCGTTCCGCACCATCGGTTTCTCGGCGAGTTTGCCCAGTCCGAGGATGGCCACCTCCGGCCAGTTGATCATCGGCGTGGCAAACTGCCCGCCCAAGGCCCCGACGTTGGTGATGGTGAAGGTGCCGCCCCGCATCTCGGCCACGTCGAGCTTGAACTCCCGAGCCCGGTCGGCCAGTACCTTCAGCTCGCGGGAAATCGTCACCAGGCCCTTGCGATCGACCTCCCGCAGGACGGGGACCATCAACCCGCGGGGAGTGTCCACCGCCACGCCGAGATGGATATAGTCTTTGCAAATCAGCTCCCCGGCCGCGTCGTCGTAAGAGGCGTTGAACTGCGGGAACTGGCGCAAGGCGCCGGCCACGGCCTTCAGAATAAACGCTGTCAGCGTCAGCTTGGCCCCCTGCTCGGCGAAGACCTTGCCCTGCTCCTTGCGGAAGATCTCCAGGTCGGTCACGTCCGCCTCGTCGCCGTGGGTGACGTGCGGGATGATCGACCAGGCGCGAGCCATCTGGCGGGCAATGGTCTTGCGAATCTGGGCAACCTTCTCGCGACGGATCGGTCCCCATTGTGCGAAGTCGGGCAGGGCCTCGGCGGCAGGCGGCGCCGAAGGGCCGGCCGCGGGCGAGGGCGTTGCAGCCTTACTCACGGGCACCGTCGTTGTGGCCGCAGCCGGAGCCGGAGCCGGAACCGGCCGGGCGGCGGACACGGTCGGCGGCGTGGGTGCTGCCGCTGGCTCCCGCTTTGAGGGGACGGCCTGGAATCGCTCGACGTCCTCCCGCAGGATGCGGCCACCGGGGCCGGAGCCGCGAACTTGCCGAAGGTCGACGCCCAATTCACGGGCGAGGCGGCGAACCGCGGGCGCGGCCGGCACAGGGCCCGGCCCGTAGTCCGGCGGCGGCTCGACCGGGGCCGCCGCTTTCGTGTCCGGCGCGGCGGCCGTGGCGACCGCCGCGGTCTCTCCCGCGGGCGGATGGTCGGCAGCGGGTGCCGCCTCTCCGGCGGCTTCCACCTCCAGCAGCACCTGCCCGACGGAGATGGTATCGCCGACCTTGACGTTCAGCTTCGACACGCGACCGGCGTAGGGCACGGGCAATTCGACCGAAGCCTTGTCGGTCTCGACTTCCATGACCATCTGATCCTGGGTGACGGTGTCGCCTTCCTGGATCATGACGTTGACAACCTGTGCCTCATGGATTCCCTCGCCCAGGTCCGGCAGAATGAATTGCTTGGCCATAGTATCCTGCTTGTTCAAGTCCCTCGTCGTTCGCGCGGAACGGCGTGCTGTCGGCCTCAATACCTGGCAACCTCACAGGCGGCGGTGACCACCTTGCGGGCATCCGGCAGGTAAGGCCTTTCCAGGTTGAAGTACGGCATCACCACGTCGTAACCCGTCACGCGGCGAATCGGCGCTTCCAGATACATCAGTGCGTCTTCCACGATCCGGGCGATGATCTCCGCGGCCGGCCCGCAGTTCCTCGGAGCCTCATGGGCGATCACGCACCGGCCGGTCTTGCGGACCGATCTTGTGATCGTCTCCGTGTCCAGCGGCACCAGGCTGAGCAGATCCACGATCTCGGGGTCAATGCGATGCTCCTCGCGAAGCTCATCCACGGCCTCCAGGACCGGCCGCATCGTCGCGCCGTAAGAGATGATGGTCACGTCCGCCCCCTCCCGCACGACCTGGGCCTTGCCGATATCCATCGTCTCCGGTTCGTCGGGCACTTCTTCCTTGAAGGCCCGATAGCTGGCCTTCGGTTCGTAGAAGATCACCGGGTCGGGGTCGAGAATCGACGCCCGCAACAAGGCTCGCGCGTTCCGCGGCCCACTGGGGATGACCACCTTCAACCCCGGCAGGTGCGCCCAGACGGCCTCGCGGCTCTCGCTGTGGTGCTCGATGGCACGAATCCCGCCGCCGTAGGGCATCCGCACCACGGCCGGGCAGGTGAAGCGCCCGCGGGTGCGGTTGCGGAAGCGCGAGAGGTGGTTTTCGATCTGGTGAAAGGCGTGATAACCAAAGCCGGAGAACTGCATCTCGCAGACCGGTCGGAAGCCGGTGAAGCACAGGCCGATCGCCAAGCCCACGATGGCGGATTCCGCCACCGGGAAATCCACGACGCGGTCGGGGCCGAACTCGCGAAGCAGCCCTTCGGTGATGCGAAACACGCCTTCGTCCTGACCGATGTCCTGCCCGATCAAGATGACCCGGTCGTCTTCCTTCAGCGCCTCTCGCAGGGCGAGGTTGAGCGCCTTGGCCATGTTCATTTGCGCCATGTATGGATCCTGTCAGCAGACCCCTCGGCGGAGGGCCGGGCGAGCCGCCGGCCCGCACGGGTCGATTGCCAATCCCAGATGCACCCGAGGTTCACCCCACCCCGGTCGCGGTTTCCGGCGGTGGCCGGTCCTCGCCAAGCCGCCGGGTTGCCTGATACGTATTGCTCCTCGGTCTAATGATGCCCGGCGGCTTGCGGGGTTCCATCCAGGTACGCTCGAAACTCCTGTAATTGCCGGTGGAGGTAATCCGGCATCTGTTCGAAAACGTGCCGGAACGGCTCCTGGGGGTCCGGCACGAAGGCTTCCGCCCGCTCGACGGCGGCGGATATCTCCGCAGTAACGTCCTCCTCGAGTTTCGCCCTGGCGGCTTCGTCCAGCAGCCCCTTAGCCGAGAGGTACTTCTCGAACCGCAGCAGCGGGTCCCGCGGCTTCCATGAGTCCACTTCCTCTTCGGAGCGGTACTTCTTCGGATCGTCCGCCGTGGTATGCATCGCCATGCGGTAAGTGACGGCCTCGATCAGGGTCGGACCGCCGCCCTCGCGAGCCTGCTTCACCGCTTCGCCGGCCGCGACGATCATGGCCAGGATGTCGTTGCCATCGACCTGGATGCCGTTCATCCCGTAGGCGAGGGCCTTCTGGGCGATGGTCGGCGACGCGGTTTGCTTGGCTCGCGGCAGCGAGATCGCCCACTGGTTGTTCTGCACGACCATGACCAGCGGTACCCGAAACACCCCTGCGCAATTCATCGCCTCGTGGAAGTCGCCCTCGCTGGTCCCGCCGTCCCCGACAAACCCCAGAGCGACGGCCCCTTCCTTCCGCAGCTTGCAGCCCCAGGCGATCCCCGCCGCGTGCATGACCTGGCCGGCGATGGGCACGCAGTTCGGCAGATCGTTGATCCCTTCCGGAACCTGCGAGCCGAACTCATTGCCGCCCCACCAGAGGATCAGTTTCTCGATCGGCCAGCCGCGATAGAACATGGCGGCCGCCTCGCGAAAAGCCGGAATCATCCAATCGTTCGGGCCTAAGACGTAGGCCGGCCCGAGCGAAGCCGCCTCCTGCCCCAGCGACGGGCCGAAAGTGCCGATCCGCCCTTGCCGCTGGAGCCGCAACATCCGCTCGTCATAGCGGCGGGCCAGAAGCATGGTGCGGTACAGGCGCTGCAAATCGCGTGGATCCAGGTGGGGGTCGAGGGCTTCGTCCACCACGCCCTCGGGGCTGAGGATCGACAGGGTCTCAACGGTGTTGGTCAGGTCCAGCTTTCCGCGCGGCACGGCGTCTCCTTCGGGCCTGAATCCCCGCCGATGCCCGCCTGGCGGGGGTCTGCTTCCATCCGGCGGAGCAAGGATGCCCTCTCCCGCTCCTGCCGGACGGCCACGATGGGCGGGACGGTATTGTAGCGGGCGCCCGCCGCATGGCCAAATCCGACCTTGCTCATTTGTAATTCCAGCGGATGATCCCCTTGCGGAAAAACGGAAAATCGGCCGATGAAATATCCAGGCTCTCCTGAAGAAGGACAGGCGAGTCCGCGCCTCCGCTTCTCATTTTTCCGGGCGACCCTCCTGTTGTCGGCCGGACATGGCCGGGACGATGATGCGGACCACGACCCTTGTCGCTCTGTTCGCCTGCCTTGGCGGTCCGGCGTGGGCTGGCTCCGGCGAGGACGTAGCTCACGAGGCGGCATCGGCGTCCTCAGAGCCCGCGCCCGAACCCTACAGCCTGCTGACCACCGACCGGCTCACGGGAGACTGGTTCGGGACCAGGCCGTGGCTCGGCGAGCGCGGTATCGAATTCAACATGTCGCTGACCTCCGTTTACCAGCAGAACTTCCGCGGGGGTGTTCAGACGCACCGCGGGCACCGCCTCACCGGCTCCGCGGACTACGAGCTGACTCTGGATCTGGAGGGTCTCGGTCTCTGGAAGGGTGGCCGGATCTACACCTGGGCGGAGAGCGGCTGGAACGAGGCCATCGACGATCGCGTGGGCGATCTGTTCGGCGTGAACTGCGACGCGATTGGCGACCGTTCCATCTGGGTTCATGAACTGTACTACGAACACTCCTTCCTGGACGGCCGGATCCGCTTCAAGGCCGGCAAGATCGATCTGACCAACGACATCGATACCAATGCCTACGCCAACGACGAAACCAGCCAGTTCCTGAACACGGCCTTGGTCAACACCGGCAACATCCCCGGTCCGCCGCCGGGCCTTGCCGCCGTGCTGATTGTGAAGCCCGTGGACTGGTTCTACATCGGTTTCGGCGCCGGGGATGCCCAGGCCGATATCCGCGAAACCGGTTTCCGCACCGCCTTCCACGGTGAAGACGCCTTCATCAGCGGCACGGAGTTCGGCTTCCTGCCGACCTGGAAGACGCCGTGGGGCCGTTTGCCGGGCGCCTACCGCTTCGCCCTGTGGCATGACGGCCGCTCCAAGCCGGTCTTCTTCGACGATCTGGGCGGACGACGCATCACCATCCCCCGCAAGCGCGACGACGTCGGCTTCTACTTCAACATGGACCAGCTCGTGCTGAAGGAGAACCCCGACGACGACGTGGACGAGCAAGGGTTGGGGTTTTTCTTCCGCTACGGCTACGCCCACGGCGATGCCAACCTGATCGAGCACTTCTGGAGCATCGGCGGGCAGTATCAGGGCTTGATCCCGACCCGCGACGACGACGTGCTCGGCTTCGGCGTCGCCCAGGGCATTCTCAGCGACGATCTGCGGCTGACGGGCGAGACGCCCCACCGCGAAACGGTGCTGGAGTTGTATTACCGAATCGCCTTGACGCCGTGGCTGTCGATCTCGCCCGATTTCCAGTGGATTCTCGACCCCGGCGGCGTCCTGACCACAACCGACGCCTTCGTCGCCGGGTTGCGAGTGCGAGCGGATTTCTGACCGACGGTTCCGCCGCTCGGCGCGCCGTCGCCGCAGACCGCCTTTGATTCCGGAGCGTTCACCATGAAGCACTATCACCAATGGATGCGGCTGCTGGCCGTGCTGGTGCCGGGCACTGTGGCCCTCTCCTGCGTGACCGATTTTCGCGACGCCGCGTTGACGGGGGCGATGGATTTCGTCTCCGGCTCGATCACTGACACACTGTCCTCCGCCTGGCCGCTGGCTGAATTGTTGGCCCGATATTGGAATGCCGTCTTCACCGGCGTCGGGCTGTGACGACCGGCACGACCATTATGGGGGCTGTCTCGCCATCGCTGGATTTCGCCGCGATGCGGTCTACAATTCGTCAGGGGCCTGTCGGCGGGGCCGCGGGCGGTCACCGGGGGCACTGATCGAGGATTCTTGCCATGCAACGGCGGCGTGTTACTTCATGCTTCGTGCTAGTCATGATGATGGGGTTGCCGGGCTGGTTCGGCTGCGCAGAGACCAAGCCACCGGCGGCGACGGAGTCGGTGCAAGCCGCGGATCTGCGGGATATCGACCGGTTGGTCGCCGAAGTCAACGAACGCCCGCACAACCCCTGGTCCAAAAGGGCGTACGACCGCCGCGACCGGGCCATGGCGCTACTCGCGGAGAAGACCGCGGCCTTGCTGGCTCGCGACGGTGTTGGCGCCGGCGAGCAGGCCCTCACCGGTTCCTGGGATGAAGCCGCCGCCGCCCGCCGAGCCGCGCTGAGCGACCTTCATGCCGCCGCCGGCCGTCGAGACCTTCGCGCCATCACGGCGAGCCACCGCCGCCTGACGCACGATGGCGGCTGATCCGGCCCTCCACGACGCCTGCTACCCCGCGCCAGTGGTCGACGTCCTCGAGGCCGTCGCTCATTTCCAGGCGCAAGCCCATGAACTGGCGATCGATCCCGCGCGAATCGCACTGCTGGGCGCCTCCGCCGGCGCTCACCTGGCCCTGCCGGCCGCCCTGCCCGCTGACGTGAGCATAATCGACCCGCGTCTATCGGCGGGGGAGTCGGCGGGCATCAAAGTGGTCGTGGGCCTCTTCGGCCCGACTGATCTCCGGGTGGATCCGCCGGCGAAACCGGAGTGACTCCGGGGTCTGGTGGAAAACTTCCTCGGCCGCCCCTTGGCCGCGGCGACCGAGCTGCGGTGCGAGGCCAGCCCCATTCGCTATGTTCGCCGCGACGGCCCCGCCGTGCCCATCGTCCACGGCACGGCGGATACGATCGTCCCCGTGGCGCAGGCCCGCGCTTTGGTGGAAGCAACGTCCGCCGTCGGGCAAGAGCATCGCTACGTCGAGATTCCCGGCATGGGGCACACGGTGGGGGCGATTTGGGCGGGGCCGTTCGTCCAGAGCTGCCGGGACGAGCTGTTTCAGTTTCTCGCCGAGCGGCGCTGACCTCATCCGCCCCGCGGGAAATCCAATCGCCAGGCCCGCGGCACGCGGCACTCGATGATCTCGGCCGCGAGGTTCACCCAGCTTGAACAGCGATCGAGGATCCAGGAGTCGCTGGTGGCGACCGGCCCCTCCGCCTCGGCCAGCGCGGCGTCCGTTCGGTCACTCAACTCCACCGTCCAGCGGAGCGGCCGGGGGGCGGCCACTCTTTCAATCATCTTCGCCAGCCGTCCGCTGTTGGAAACCGGCCGATCGAGGTACCAAATCGACGCCGGAACGCCCGCCGCTTCCAGATGATCGGCGATCAGCCGGATGGCCGGCTCGGTCTCGTCGATGCGGCGGTACGTGCCGTGGATGCTGGCCAGGTCGCGGCAGCAGCCATCCCGCCCGATCAGCACCAAGCCGCCCGAAAGAGCACTTTCGATGGTGATCAGCAGGTTGTAACCGTCGATCCATAGGCAACGGTTGCGGCAAGCGGCCAGCGCAACGCGGGTGCTCCGCCGGCGGTCCGCCGCGGCGTCGGAGCAGGCGGTGCGGCGGACCGCGAATCGCTGCCGCTCGGTCAGTTCGTAGCGGTTGCCGACCAGCGCCAGTGCCGAGTCCTCGGCATAGCCCCTTCCCAGCAACCATGAGTAGTCGGCCACCGCCGCCCGCAACGCGGCGTGATACTCCGCCGCGAACAACCGCGGGTCGTCGGGGTGGGGGCCGCGATGTCGCCGTTTGTCGGGCATGGTGCCGCCTGCGGCAGGCCGGCCCGGCCTCGCCGGGCGTAGCATATCCGGATGGCCTGGCCGCCGGCGATAGGCTGAGGCGGCTATTCGGCGGCCGCCGGAGGATCGGCTTTCATCAGTAAGGAACCGACCGGGCGGGCTATCCGGGGGGGCCGGTCATGGACTGCAAGCGATCCTTCATCCGCCCGATTCGCGTGACCCGCAGCCCAAAATGCTCATCCACCTTGACGGCGACACCGGCGCCGATCTGGTGGTTGTTCACCATCAGATCCAGTTCGCGGTCCACGTCCCGGTCGAATTCGAGGATCGTTCCCGGCACGATCTTAAGGATCTCGCCGACCGGCATGCGGCGTTCCGCCAGGCGAACCACGACCGGCACCTTCAGGCGCAACAGTTGCCTGACCCGTCGTGAGTCATACGCCGTCTTGGTCGTCGCCGTCTCCCGCACGGAATGGGAACCCACCCGAGCCTCGGCAGGCCGCGGGTTTACGGTCGCCGCGGCCGCCGGCTGCGGAACTGCTGCGACCGCCGCAGGGGGCGGACCGACCGGCGACGAGCCGGCGACCGACTCCACGTCCCGAGCCAGGGTGTCGACGGCTTCCTGCGCCTGGCTGAGGACCGCGTCGATTTCCTCCTGCGAGAACATGGGTGGCTGGTTCCTGGGTGGCGATCCGCGTCCGGCAGGCCGCCGGCTTGGCGCGCAGCGCCACCAGTCAATGTATCGACCGGCGGGCAGCAAAGCTGAAGAGGCGACGACGCGGGGACAGCGCGCTGGATCAGGCTGGTATGGCGAGCACCAGGGTTCCGGATCAGGGATATCGCGCTGCTGTTAGCGGACCTTGCCGACCACGATGCAGGCGTTGTGCCCCCCGAAGCCGAACGAGTTGCTCATCGCGTATTCGACGCGGGCGTCCTGCGGCTTGAGCGGGACATAATTCAGGTCGCAGCCTTCGCCGGGATGCTCCAGATTGATCGTGGGCGGCACGACGCCGGTCTTGATCGCCAAAACGGTGGCGATCAACTCCACCCCGCCGCTGGCCCCCAGGAGGTGTCCGATCGAACTCTTGGTGCTGCTGACCAGCAGGCGGCGGGCGTGGTTGCCGAACACCGCCTTGATGGCGGCGGTCTCGGCCACGTCGCCGAGAGGGGTGCCGGTGCCGTGGGCGTTGATGTAGTTGATTTGCTCGGGACGCAGCCCGGCACTGCGGAGGGCGTTGCTCATGGCCCGGGCCGCGCCTCGGCCTTCGTCGTCGGGCTGGGTCAGGTGACCGGCGTCGGCGCTGGTGCCGAAGCCGAGCACCTCGGCGTGGATCTTGGCGCCGCGGCGGACGGCGTGTTCGTATTCCTCGAAGACGAACATGCCGGCGCCTTCACCCATGACGAAGCCGTCGCGGTCGCGATCGAACGGCCGACTGGCGCGATGCGGCTCGTCATTGCGGGTGGAGAGGGCCTTCATGGAGGCGAAGGCGGACAGGCCGAGCGGCGTCAGGGCGGCCTCGGCCCCCCCGGTGACCATCACGTCGGCTTCGCCGCGCATGAGGGTGTAGTAGGCGTCGCCCATGGCATTCGTGGCGGAGGCACAGGCCGTGACCACGGCGGTGCTGGGCCCGCGGGCGCCGAGATGAATCGAAAGGTTCCCACTGCCCGCGTTGGCCATCAGCTTGGGAATGGTGAAGGCGGAGACCTTGTCCGGGCCTTTCTCGATGAGGCGCTTGTGCTGTTCCTCGATCTCCTTCAGACCACCGATGCCGGAACCGACCATGACCCCGAAGCGCCAAGTGTCCAGAGCTTCACGCTGGAGGCCGGAATCGCGGAAGGCATCGCAGCCGGCAGCCAAGGCGAACTGGGCGAAGCGGTCCATGCGTTTGAGGGCCTTGACATCGGCGTGTCCCTTGGCATCGAAGTCGAGACATTCGCCGCCGATCTGAACGTCAAACCCGGTCAGATCGAAGGAATGCAACCGCCGGATCCCGCTCTCGCCGGCGAGCAGCCGCTCCCAGAAAGCATCCACGTCCTGGCCGAGGGGACTGACCAGCCCCATCCCGGTAATGACCACGCGTCGTGTTTCCGCCATCCTGTGCGCCTCTCGCGCCGAACCCGCGACCGCCGAACCTGGCGGGGCGGACCCGCCGGTCAGTCCTTCTTCTCAGCCTGGGCCTTGGCGATGTACTCGACGGCCTGGCCGATGGTCTGGATCTTCTCCGCCTCCTCGTCGGGGATGCTCAGCTCGAACTTGTCCTCGAACTCCATCACCAGCTCGACGGTGTCCAGCGAGTCGGCGCCAAGGTCGTTGACGAACGAGGTCTCCAGCGAGATGCCGGACTTCTCCACGCCCATCTGTTCGCAGACGATCGAAATAACCTTCTCTTTGATTTCTTCTGTCGACAGGGCCACCACTACTATCTCCCTTTAATGGACCTCATTGCCTACGCACGGATACTCGGGCCGAGATTCGCTCCCGCCGATCGCGGAGCGGCCCGTCCCGCCACCCGAGCCGCCGTCACATGTGCAGGCCTCCATCCACGGCCAGCACTTGTCCGTTGATGTATCCCGCCGCCGGCGAAACCAGGAAAACGACCGCCGCGGCCACCTCCTCCGGCTCGCCGAATCGCTGCAACGGGATGAGCGGGCGGATCTGCTCCTTCACTTTCTCTGAGAGGACGCTGGTCATGTCCGTATTGATGAAGCCGGGGGCGATCGCGTTGCAGGTGACTCCGCGGCGGGCCAGTTCCTTGGCCACGGTCTTGCTGAAACCGATCACGCCCGCCTTGCTGGCGGCGTAGTTCGCCTGGCCCGGATTCCCCATGATGCCGGAAACGCTGGTGATGTTCACGATCCGCCCCCAGCGCGCCCGCACCATGTGCTTGGACGCCGCACGGGTCATCAGGAACACGCCGCGAAGGTTGGTGTTGATCACTTCGTCGAACTGCTGATCGGTCATGTTCATCAGCAGCCCGTCTCGCGTGATGCCCGCGTTATTCACCAGAATGTCCAGCCGCCCGTAGGTGCTGGTGACCTCGTCGATCCACGGGTCCACCTTCTCCGGATCGGTGACGTCCAACGCCCGCGGTATGATCTTGCCGGCCAACCGCAGGTCCGCGGCCTCCGCGGGCAGGGCGGCCAGTCGTGCCGCATCCCGGGCGCAGGCGATCACCGTTGCCCCTTCCCGGGCGAGTGCGAGACAAACCGCTCGCCCGATGCCCCGGGAGCCGCCGGTGACCACTGCCACTCGATCCGCCAGTGATGCCATTCGCTATTCCAATCTCGGCGGGCCCGGTCGACAGGCCCGGCCGGCATGAATCCAGGTCAACCTTCCGCCGCGGCCTGCTCCACGCCCGCCGCGGTCGACACATTGACGGCCTTGGCCGCCCGATGGATCTTCTTGACCAGGCCGGTCAGCACGCGGCCCGGCCCCACTTCGATGAAGCGGTCATACCCGTCGGCGACCAGCCGCTCGATCGAGGCCTGCCAGCGTACCGGGCGGACCACCTGCTCGCCAAGCAGACGCCGCACCGTCTCCGGGGCGGCATGATAGTCGCCCGTCACGTTGGATACCACACCCAGCGGGCCTTTCACCAGCGGCGTAGACGCCAGCGGCCCGGCCAGCCCGCGAGCAGCCGATTCCATCAGCGGGGAATGGAAGGCTCCGGCCACGGCCAACGGAACCGCCCGGCCGCCGTACCTCTCCGCCAACCCCACGGCCCGTTCACAGGCCGGTTTGCTCCCGGAGATCACGATCTGGCCGGGGCTGTTGTAGTTTGCCGGGACCAGGATGTCGTCGCCCGCCGCCTCGTCGCACAGCTTCTGGACGGTCGGCTCATCCAGTCCGATCATGGAGACCATCCCCCCCGCGTTCGCCTCGGCCGCGGCCTGCATCAGCCGGCCCCGGGTCGCCACCAGCCTAAGGCAAGCGTCAAAGTCCATCCACCCCCCCAAGTGCAGGGCGGTGTATTCGCCCAGACTCAGGCCCGCCATCGCGGAAGCCGCCCACCGGGCGGTGTGCCCGAGGGCCTCCAACGCCCGCCAGATGGCCACGGACGTCACCAGGATGGCGGGTTGCGATATATCCGTGGTGTTGAGGCGTTCCGCCGGGCCTTCGAAACAGAGGGTCGAGAGCTTATACCCGAGGATGCGATCCGCCTCCTCGAAGATGCCGCGGGCGGCGGGATAGGCCTCGGCCACGTCGCGGCCCATGCCGACGGCCTGAGCGCCCTGTCCGGGGAAGATGATCGCTGTCTTGCCCAAGGTCATGACCTCTCGAGGCGGAGCCGCGTGCCGAAGCCGCCGGCCCGAGCGTGCCGCCAGTGTAGCCTAGATTCTCAACAGTGCCGAGGCCCAGGTGTAGCCGGCGCCGAAGGCGATCAACAGGACCAGGTCGCCCCGCTTGACTCGACCGGTCTTGAGACATTCGTCCAGTCCCAGGGGAATCGACGCGGCGGAGGTATTGCCGTATTTCTGGATATTGGTGAAGAAGCGGTCCTTCGGCAAGCCGAGCCTGTCCCGAGCGGACTCGATGATTCGCAAATTCGACTGGTGGGGAATCACGATCGCCAGGTCCTCCGGGCGGACGCCCGTGGCCCGGAGGGTCTCATCCACCAGCTCGATGTTTCGCTTGACGGCGATCTTGTACACCTCGCGGCCCGCCATCTTGATGTAGTGCAGCCGCTCGTTGACGGTCATCAGGGAGGCCGGGAGCCTGGCGCCGCCCGCCGGAACGGTCAGCACCGTCGGCCCGCTGCCCTCGGCGAAGATCTGATGGTAGAGGAGCGACGGTCCGTTGGGATCGTCGCACTTCTCCAGCACCAGGGCGGCGGCGCCGTCGCCGAACAGGATGCACGTGGCGCGATCCTCGTAGTCGGTAATCCGCGTCATGGTCTCCGCGCCGATCACCAGGATGCGGCGATAGACGCCGCTCTGGAGCATGTGGGCGGCCGTGACCAGGGCGTAGATGAACCCGCTGCACGCGGCCAAGAGGTCGAAGGACGGCGTCGGCTTCATGCCCAAGCTCTCCTGCACGAAGCAGGCCGTCGAGGGGAAGTAGCATTCGGGGGTGATGGTGGCCACGATGATCAGGTCGATGTCGTCGGGCGTCAGCCCGGCGTCGGCCAGGGCAGCGCGGGCCGCCGCCGTGGCCATGGTGGCGCTGGACTCGTTCGGGGCGGCGATACGCCGCTCGAGGATGCCGGTCCGCTCGCGGATCCACTCGTCGGTGGTGTCCAGCCGGTCGATGAAGTACTGGTTGTCCAGCACGCGGTCGGGGACATAATGGCCGGTGCCGAGGATCTTGAGGCCCAGCGGCTTAGGCATCCGGGGCTTCCTCCGTCAGGCGTTCGCCGATCAGTTGGTTGATGTTGGAATGCACGAAGCTGACGGCGACCCGGACGGCGTTTTTGATGGCCAGGGCGTCGCTCGAGCCGTGACAGATGATGCACACCCCGTTGACGCCCAGCAGCGGCGCCCCGCCGTAGACGCTGTAGTCGTGCTTGGCCCAGACAGCCTTCACCACCGGCTCGAACCGCTTGCACAACTCCGGGCTTTCCGCCTGGATCTCCCGCTCGATGGTGCGGAAGAGGCCGTCGGCCAGACCCTCGGTGAGCTTCAGCACGACGTTGCCGACGAACCCGTCGCACACCGCCACGTCGCAGGCCCCGGCGTACAGCTCCCGGCCCTCCACGTTGCCGATGAAGTTCAGCGTCGGGTCCTGGCGGATCAGGTGGTGGGTCTGCTTGACCAGCGGGTTGCCCTTGACCTCCTCGCCGCCGATGGACAGCAGGCCGACCCGCGGGTTGCGGATGCCCAGGATGTGCTCCGAATAGACGCAGGCCATCTGGGCGTACTGGAGCAGGTGGTGGGCCTTGGGGGCCACGTTGGCCCCGACGTCGCAGATGGTCACCGGCCCGGAGAAGGCCGGTAGCACCACGGCGATGCCCGGCCGCTGTACGCGGCCCAGCGTCCGCAGGCGGAGCTGGCAGGCGGCCACGCAGGCCCCGGTGTTGCCGGCGCTGACCACCGCGTCCACCTCGCGCTGCGCGGCCAGCTTAGCCATGACCATGATGGACGAATCCTTCTTGGTCCGCACGGCCTCGACCGGCGGGTCGTCCATCTCGATGACCTCGGGGGCGTGATAGACGGAGATCCGCCGACGGACGGCCTCATCCGACGGCAGGTGCTCGGCGATGGCCTCCTGCCGGCCGATCAGCACCAGCCCGTCCCCTTCGCCCAGATGCGCCAGCCCCTCCACGGCGCCCTTGACGATCTCGCGCGGGGCGTAGTCTCCGCCCATGGCGTCGATGGCGATCCGCATGCGGAGTTACTTCTCCTCAGTCGGGACCGGAATGGCGACCTTGCTGTTCACGTAGCCGCAATTGCCGCAGGCCCGATGCGGCCGCGTCGCCGTTTCACACCGCGGGCAGGCAGTCAGATTTAGGGGGCGCAGGGCATGGTGAGAGCGCCGCTTGCCCTTGGCAGCCTTTGATTTTCTTCTTGCCGGAACCATGTTCGTCCTTCCACGGGGGCTTACCTGAACACGGCGGATCACCCGGATCGGCCGCCGGTGACCACCGCGCCGCGGCCCTGCCGCCGGCCCCCGAAGCACCGGCGCATGATCCACATTGCCGAATCCGACAAGTTATACGGGGCGGCACCGCCTGTCAAGCCCCGTCGGCGGCCGTAACCCCATGGTGGGTATCTGATTGCGCGAGCGGACCGCGCGCTGTCCGGAAGCAGCGGGCCGCGACGGTCTTCCGGCCTTGACGCCGCCCGCAAGCAGCCCTACCACACGCGGGCGGCCGGCGGTCCCCGGCCCGTGCCTTCATCCTTGGGAGTCCTGCCGATGTCTCGTCCGCACCCTGTTTTGCCCCTCCGCATGTTCTGGGCCTGCCTGCTGCCAGCGTCCCTGCTGCTCGCGGGATGCGCTCAACCCTACAAGGGCATCGTCAAGCCCGTCACCGCGCTCAGCCAGCTCTCGCCGGAATTGGAAAATCTCTCCAGCTCCGCCATCGACGCCTATCTCAAGGGAGACGTCCGACCGGTCTTCCCGTGCAGTCTGGCGATCGCCAAACTCCAGACGCCGCGGACCTGGTCGGGGTACGCATCCTCGGAGAAGGCCGTGCTGGTGGTCCCCGGCGGGGACGAGGCGGCGGCCTGGCGGAAACTGGCCGACCCCGCACCTGACGCCGCGTCTCCGATCGACCAGGTCCACTTCATCAGCGGGCTGCTGGCGCAGGCCAACCCCAGCCTGAAGGGCCTGCGGGACGCGGCAGCCATGGTCCGGGCGCCGCTCCTGCTGGTGTATCTCCAGGCGGACACCTTTGACAGCGGTTACAACGACGCGGCCATGGCCTACTGGACCTTCATCGGCCTGTTCGTGGTGCCCGGCAACCGGGTCGGCCACTACACCGCCTGTCAGGCGGTGCTGGTGGACACGCGGAGCGGGATGGTCGTGGCCACGGCGGACGGCGAGGCCAAACGGGAGGAGAACGTCCTGCCCGGTGCGGTGGATATCGCCGAGGACCGCGTCGAGCGGGAGGCCCAGGCCGAAGCGGTCAAGGCGCTCCAGGAGAACGTGCGGCAGGTCCTCCTGGAACTTAGCCGCCGCTCCGCCACTTCCTCGCCGGCGGCCCCGGCCGAAGGGACCCACGCCGAGGGATGAAGGATGCCTGAATCCGCGCGGCGCGGCGGGGGGCGGTGGTCGCTGCGCGGTGGGCGGTCCATGCTTCTCCGTTCGTGCGAGAATCCTTTCTCGCACGCCCCCCCCCCCCCCGCTCGCTCGCCCCCGTTGACGCGGGAACGGATTCCTTGGAGCGTGGGTGCGAGAAGGGATTCTCGCACCAGCAGGCAGCAGGGTGCGAAAAGGGCTTCTCGCACCAGCAGGGATTTCCCGAAGCGCGGGTGCGAGAAGGGATTCTCGCACCAGCAGGCCTCACGCCGGCGGCGCGGCCGGCCGGGGCGAGGCCTCCACCGGCTGGGTCGTGGGCGCGGGCGGCACCTCCGCCGGGCGGGTCGTGGGCCCTGCGGCCGCCGGCTGGGTCGCCGGCGTCTCCTGCCCCACCACCACGATCTTCGCCTTGGCCCGCAGCTCGGCCAGGTGCTCCTTGCGGACCGCGTCGAGCTTCTGGCGGCGGACCTCCTCGAGGATCAGATCCCGCACCTTCTCCAGCGGGATCGACTCCGCGTCCTTGCGGCCGGTGACCTTGATGATGTGGTAGCCGAAGGGCGTCTCCACCACGTCGCTGATCTCCCCCACCTTCATCTTGAACGCGGCCTCGGCGAACGGCTCCACCATGGCCCCGTGCCGCGGGAAGAAGCCCATGTCTCCGCCCCGCTCCTTGGACGGGCAGGCTGACCGCTCCCGGGCCACCTGGGCGAAATCGGCGTCCGGCTTCCGCACCTCGGCCAGGGCCTCCTCGGCCTTCTTCCGGGCCGCGGCCCGGTCCTCGTTGGTCACCGCGCCGTCCGTGCTGATCAGGATATGACTGGCCTTGACCATCTCCGGGCGGTCGTAGCTCGACTTGTTCTTCTCGTAATGGGCCTGGATCTCGTCGTCGGAGACCCGCACCCGCTCCGGAAAGAGCTTCTCCAGCAGGCGGGTCTGGAGCACGGTCTGGCGGTACATCGGCTCGGCAGCCCGCTGCTTCAGAAATTCGTCCAGCCCCACGCCGTGCTGCTCCCGGAGCTCCGCGCTGAACTCCTCGCGGGTCATCCCCCGGCGAACCAGGTAGCCGTCCAGGCCGCGGGTCAGCTCCTGGAGCAGGTCCGCCTCGGTCACTTGCAGCTTGTGTTTCTCGATCTCCGCGTCCAGCAGGGCCGCCTCGATCAGCATGTCCCGGATCTGCGGCTGATAGGCCACCCGCATCTGGGCGAGGTGCGACTCGTCCAGCGCCCGGCCCTGCATCCGCTCCTTGATGTAGTGGTTGAAGACCTCGTTGACCTCGGATTCGGTGATCTTGCGGCCGTCGACCGTCGCCAGGACGCGGTCGGCCGGCGCGGTGGTCGGCGACGACGCGGCCGGCGGCGGGGCCGGAGCGGACGCGGCGGGCAGCGTCGTGGTCTGCGACCACCCCGGCCCGGCCAGGGACGTAAGGAGGGCGACAAAGCCCAAGGCTGGCAGCACGGTCTTCATGGAAAACCTTTCAAGAAGCGGGAAAGAACCCCAGTCGACGCCGCCACACGCGGCTGTTGAAGGAGACATACCCTATCCGCCGTCGGGCCGGTCGTCAAACCCCCTCCGGCGACCGGCAGGCCGGCCCGACCCGTAAGCAGGTTCCCGCCGCGGCGAAAAAAGGGGCCTCCCTCGGCCGGCTCCCGCAGGAGACGAGCGGCGACGCCCGTGCTTCTCGGTCGAGGGATGGCTTCCACACCGACGACGAGGATGCCGGCCTACGGGCTGGCGTGCGTCTCGCCCTGGCGACTGCGAAAATGGGTAATCAGGCCGGTATCGGACGGCCCCTGCGTAAGCCAGTACCGCCGCGGAAGGGGCAGCTTCACCTCATCCACCACGCCCGCCGCGTTGCGAGGCAGTTTTTCCGACTCCGGATCAGGCCCGAGGCTCCAGAGGGCATAGAGCACCGGGCATTTGGGCTCATTCAGGCGGTTGTAGTAGTACGCGCCGTCATCGGCTTCGCAGCGGGGGTAATCGCGGGGCACCCAGAGAAACGCCCGCGGCAGGCTCGAGCTGCGGGGCGCGTCGAAGTACGCCCCGTTTAACCAGATCGGCCCGGCGGCGCGGTACTTGTAGCTCTGCCGCGGGTTGAAGATGTCGGGAAAGTCAGCCTGCGGCACGCGGCCCGCCGGCCGCGGCAGGTACTGGCCGACGGCCAGCTCCACGGGCAACTGGAACTGCACGTTGGAGTTGCACCCGCTGCGGGTCGGCGGGACGTGGCCGCTGAAGTCCGTGGCGTAGCCTTCCAGGGCGATGCCGATCTGCCGCAGATCGGAATGGGCGCGGAGGATGCGGGCCTGTATGCGGCTGCGTTGCAGCGCCGGGACCAGGATGGCCGCTAACAGGGCCAGGATGGCCAGCACCACCAACACCTCGATCAAGGTGAAGGCCGCCGGTCCGTTCCGCCGCGTAGCCATGTCCCGTCTCCGCCCGAGTCCCGGAGCGGCCGGCCCCCAGCCGCCGCCGCGTAGGGGTCATCTCGCGCCCGACTCAGTCGAGCAGCAACGCCGTAAAGGCCGCCACGTCACGGCCGTCGATGCCGCACTGCCCGTCGCAGTTGGCCGCCGCCAGGTCGCACTCCGGGCAGGCCGCCTCGAAGGCGACGTCATCCAGCAGGGCCTGCACGAACAGCGGCACATCCAGCAGGTCCACCGCGCCGTCGGCGTTGAGGTCGCCGGGGGTCGTCGGCGGCCGCGGCAGGATCAGCCCATTGCCGTTGTAGTCCTGATGCAGCCAGAGGCGATAGCCCTCCATGCCGTCGCCGTCACTATTGGCGTCTTCCTGGTCGAAGATGGCGACGACATCGAAGGGGCCCGTCGGCGGCGGATAGGCGGTGTAGCCGCTGCCGAGGCCGAGCTTGAGCGGCAAGGTGCGGCCCGAACCGTCGGTGATCTCGAGGGTGGCGTTGGGCGCCCATAGCGAAGGATTCACGAACCAGACCTGGTTGATCCGCACCAGCGACGCCTGATACCGCTCGCCGCCGGTCTGCCGCGTCGCATCGAAAATGAACTCGTTGGCGGCGTCCTTGACGTCGGCAAGCGTGATCAGCGTGGGCGAGGGCAGACCGCAGTCCGCGGCCAGCAGCACCACGTCGAAGTCATTGGCGGGATTCTTGCTGTGGGCCTCGTTCACGTTGGTCTTGCCGCCGTAGTGCAGGCCGGGCACGCGGGCACGGATCTCGACCAGGTCGCCCGGGCGAAAGGCCCGGCCGGTCTCCGGATCATGCGTCAGGCGGGCCAGCTCATCGAGCCACTCCTGGGCTGTGTAGGATTCGGTATCCGGCACCCAGGGCAGGTTGCCGTATTTCTCGGCCATGTAACAGGCGGTGCCGCCGAAATCGCCGACGTCGGCGGCCTGGACGTAGATCTGCCACTGCCCGCCCAGGAAGGCCGGCGCCCCCGCCGCGGGGTTCAGCATGGCCTCCGAACGATTGAGGATGAGGCCGCGGAGGCGAATGGGGTAGCCGAGCGGGAAGACGCCGTTGCCCAAGTCATCCACGGCTTGATAGCTGCTGTGCGGGGTGTAAGGCAGAGCCGGCCAGTTCGGCTCGTCCGCGGCCAGCGGCGAGGCCAGGGTCACGGTGACGGACAGGACCAACCACAGGGTGCAGCGGTACATGCAACAAACCTCCTTCTTTCTACTCCGTGGGTCAGTATTACGAAAATCAAAAACGTAATACTAAGCGGTCGGAGCACGGCGTCAAGGGAGGCGGCGATCTTTTTTAGGTTCTTCACGGATTTCCGGGGAGATGAAGCGTCCAACGGCAGCGCTGCTTATCT
>CAZNFM010000012.1:0-117601 GCA_964572385.1 uncultured Planctomycetaceae bacterium
ATAACGATCACGTCTTGCGCCGGAACAGATGGCGGCCTCCAGAACTCGATCTCCGTTCCAAAGCCGAGTTGGCCATATTCCGGTCGCACCATGCCGGGGCCTCGAAACGGAGTACCGCGCAGACTTCGCGCTGGCACCAGGACAGCAGCGACAACGGGTTTCTCGCTGACGTTCGGCAAAGATAATTGCGCCGAGGCAGCTTGGGCGGTGGCCAACATGTCCTCCGTGAAAAACCGACCCAACGTCACGGTGCGTTCGCCGCTGGCCATTGCTGTGGAGAGGCTCTCGAACTCCCGCTGGCGAATGAACCGTATGAAAACTCGACTCTCGGTCAAGGCTGCGGATTGAGCCCGGATCAGCGCTTGCTCGAAGGTTTCGAAGGCTGCACTGGGCGTCGCGGTGGTGATTACCCCCGGCGAGATCCCGCTCCCCAGCACTGCCTCTCCCGGCCGGGCGTCGAACAGGAAGCCGATCACACGCTGGTGGGCCGTCTTCAGTCGCGTCAGGGCGGGCACGCCGCCGCGCGTTACCCCGGTCATCAGACCGAACGCCGCTGCGCGGGCCTCGCCGCCCAGCTCCCCCGCCACCGTCGGCCCCCGCAGCAACCCGGGCGCCGCTCGCGTCGAGGCCAGCCAGCCCGCCCCGCCGCCGGCCAGCGACGTGCCCACGTCCACCACCCACGCCGCCGTCGGATGCCCGGACTCGGCCATGATCTCATAGGTAAACGTCGCGGTCCACTCGCCCGTCGCCGTCTGCCGAAAACCCGCCTGGGCCACGTCCGCCCCATGCACGACGAACACGCTCGACGTGCCCAAGGACGGGAAAAAGAGCACCACGCCGATCGCCGCCTCCGCTGCTCCGCCGACCGCGCCGGCCACGCCCGTCCCCCGAACCGCCACCTGCCGGGCCGCCTCCGTGATCTGCGCCGCCGGCGGCCCCAGGTTGCCGAGGATGATGGCCTCGCGATCCCGCGCCGCCTGCGTCACCGGATCGAGCGGCTTGACGCCCATCCGCTCGTCCAGCGTCTGCTTCACCCCCTCCGGCGTGCCGTAGCGGTAATACAGATCAATCAGGTCATCGAAGACCCCTTCACCCATCGGGTCCCGCAGCCGCGAAGGATTCCCCCCGAAGCTCTCGTACAGGTTGGCCCCGTCCGCGTACCCGCTCGGGTCCCGTTGTAGCCAGCGGGCGTTCTTCACGTCGTAATACCGCGCCCGGTGGTATTGCAAAATCAACCGCGGCCGCCCCGTCGCCGGATCGGGGTCCAGCAGGTCCACCGCCACACCGTGCATCGTGAACAGGCCGGAGGTCGGCGTAGATCGAGGCGGGGAACCGGCCCGCGGCGGATCGGCATCAGAGCCCGGATTGCCCCCCAAGCCCCAATCGTCAACGAAGCCCGGCCTCTTGCCGAAACCCGTGGCGACCGTCTTCCGCCCACCTCCAGCCGGTGCGAGGCCAAAGCCATCCCCAGACGCCAGTCCGAAGCCTCCCGGCGTGCTCGGGCACCCGCCGGCCAGGACGCACTCCACGAACAACGGCAGGTCGGCCAGGTCCGCCGTGCCGCTCTGGTCAACGTCCGCGGCGCAGACATGCACCGGGTTGGCGTCCAGACCCAACACCACGTCGACGAAAGCGGCCACATCCCGACCGTCGATGGCCCCATCATCGCTTACGTCCGCCCGCACGCACTCCACCACGCTCGGGCACCCGCCGGCCAGGACGCACTCCACGAACAACGGCAGGTCGGCCAGGTCCGCCGTGCCGCTCTGGTCAACGTCCGCGGCGCAGACATGCACCGGGTTGGCGTCCAGACCCAACACCACGTCGACGAAAGCGGCCACATCCCGACCGTCGATGGCCCCATCATCGCTTACGTCCGCCCGCACGCACTCCACCACGCTCGGGCACCCGCCGGCCAGGACGCACTCCACGAACAACGGCACGTCGGCCAGGTCCGCCGTGCCGCTCTGGTCAACGTCCGCGGCGCAGACGTGGACGGGGTCCGCGTCCAAGCCCAGCACCACGCCGACGAAAGCAGCCACGTCCCGACCGTCGATCAACCCGTCACCGTTCACGTCCGCCCGCACGCAGGGCGGCGGACTCCCGCCCCCCACGAAGTCCCCGCTACTGGTGTAGTCCAAACGCTGAACCACCGCGGCGTCGGCGTTGCCCATTCCGGCCACGGAGTGGTTCAGATTCGACAGGTAATAGGTGAACCCGCCACGACCGTCAGCGGAGGAATCGCTGTATGTCGTCACCTGCTCGTCCACGTACTGCCCCCCGTGAACGTGGTACCGGGTTCGCGGCTCGGCCGGTGGCTGCCCGCCGTCCCGCTCCTCGATCACGCTGGAACCGTCGTAGTAATACCGCGTGACCACCGGCGGAGAGCCCGCGGCCGCCAAAACCGACGAGCGAATCCGCCGACCCAGGGCGTCATAAGCGTATTCGGCCAAAACGGTGGCCCCGTCCGCGGCCGTCACCCGCGTCAACCGGTGACGCTCGTCATAGGCGTACCGCCGCCCGGCTTCGTCCACGGTCAGGTTGCCGCTCTCGTCATAGCTCACCGCCGCGGGCGGGTTGCCCCCAGGGCCGTCCACGTCAATCGTGGCGTATTCGTTGGCGGCGTTGGCCAAGGCGTAGGCCCGGGTCGAGCCGTCCCGCGCGGTAAAGCCCTCCCGATTGCCTTGAAGATCCAGCGTCGCCGTTTCCACGGTAACGGTCTCGGCATACGCCGTCGCCGTCAGCCGGCTCAGGCGATCCGGCGTGAAGGTCCGGTGGTCCCCCGCGAACTCCGGCCGCCCCGCCGCCGTCTGGGTCAGCGGGTTGCCGGCGAGATCCCGCGTGAAAGAGTAATCGGCAATCGAAGCCGGCGACCGACCCGGAGCGGCGAAGCTGTTGGCCACCAGATTGACCCGCCGGTGAGAGTCGTAGCCGGTTCGACAGGTGTAGATGCCGCCAGTCTCGGTCGTCGTCTCGCGTCGATCCAGAACCCGCCCCGCATACACGTAACCCACCAGCGGCCGCACCGGCTCCCCCGGCGACGCCCGTAACGTCATCGCACCCACCTGATTGAGTGCTGTCGGCGTCGATCCAACCACCGGCCCGCTGGGATAGGACAATGACAGCCGGTTACCGGCTTGGTCGTGGCCATAGTCCACCCGGCGGGCGGTCCCCTCGGCGATGGTCTGATCCTCGTAGTCCAGGTCGCCTAGGTCGGTATAGGCCAGGACCGAAGCGGAAACGGCGTCGTCATTGGCGGGCGTCCCCCGCTTTGCCAGCCGCAGCCGCCCCAAGGCATCGTAGGCGTAAGTATCCCGCGGATCCTCCGTCGTGTTCGGGATGTCCGTCGTCCGGGTCAGGAGGAGGCCGCGACGATCATAGGTCATTGTGGTGACCCACCCCCGCTGGTCGGTTCGCGAAGTGATCCGACCGCCGAGGTCATAAGCCGCCTTTACGCAGTCGGTGCAGGCAACGATCTCCGGTTCGGTGTCGTCCGAAGTGTTGTCGGGATAGATCGTTCGGATGAGTCGCCCGAGCGGGTCATAGCGAAAACGTGTGACTTGGTCAGGCAGGACCGCGCCGCTGCTGGTTTTGTTCTGGGCGGTCTGCGCGATGAGCTGCCCGAGCCGGTTGTACGCGAAGGCAGTCTGCCGCTCCAGCGCCCCGCCCGCGTCCTCAATGGTGAGAGCCAGCCGTCCCGCCAGATCATGCTGCATTTGCCGGACGATGCCGCTGGCGTCGGTAACGGCGTGCGTGCGGTCGAACGGGTCGTAGAGGAAGTCGGTAGTGAGATTCGGCTCGGGCACGATTCCATGGGCGGTTTGGGCGGTGACGCGGTCGTGGCCGTCATATTCGAAGGAGAAATACCGCTCGCTGAGGCCGTCGAATATCTTGCGTTGGTGCAAGCGACCATCAATCGGGAGGTTGGCGACGGCGTAATCGTCCAGGACGTAACCGCCGGAAGGATCCTGCACACGGTAAATCCGCCCCAACTCGTCGTAGGTGATCTCGGTAATCAGCGGCGTGGCCGAATTGTTGTTGTAGGAGATCCGCTGCGAAAGGCGGCCGTCCGGTTCATACTGAAAGTCAGTGACGCGGTCGGTCGTGACGCTGGCCTCGGCCGCGTCAGCGTCGCTGGCGGCATTCGCCAGAACGGCTTGCCGCGTCTGGCGACCGGCGGCGTCGAAGCCGAACACGGTGGTCATTTTCGGCGTGCCCGCCGCGTCGCGGAACGTCTCGCGAAGCAAGTTGCCGCGGGAGTCGTACGCCCGCACCCGGTCCGGCCGTCCGCCGGCGCCATCCGCCGGACCGGTGACGTGAAACGGCCGGCCAAGGGCGTCGTATTCGCTGGTGGTGACGGCATTTTCCGTGGCGTTGAGTTTGACGACTTGCTCCAGAACATTGCCGCGGCCGTCGCGGAGGAAGTCCGTTCGCCCGCCGAGCGAGTCGGCGATGTAGTCCACCCGCCCGGCAGTGTCGAAGTGCGTGGTGATGACGCGGTCCGGCACGGTGGCGTCACCGAGCGACTTCTCCTCAACGACATTGCCCGCCCAATCGAACTGACGCCGCGTAATGGGGTCGTTCGACCCATCTACCCCGGCGGTCAGTCGCTGGCGAGATTCATAGTTGAAGCCACCTTCATCGTACCGGGCCGTGGAGTCAGACCAGATCGTGCCGTTCTGATCGATTGTCCTGCGGGTAACGTTGTTGGCGTCATCGTAAGTCAAGGTGGTGGTGATCGTCTGCCCGCCGTCCGTGCCCGGCACGCGCCGTCTCTGCGATAGCCGACCATGCTGGTCGTAGACGATGTTCAATTGCTCCCGAGCGGTTTGGGTGTCGAACTGGTGCCCAGTGCAGCGTCCCATCACATCGTAGGTGAACTTGAGTTTCAGATGATCGGCAGCGGGGCCGGGCTGGTCCGGGTCACTGGTGTTCTCAGCGAGCGGCGTTTCCGTTTCGACAAGGCCACGGCCCTCGAAGGTGCGGGCGATTCCGCGACCGGAGGTGTCGAACTCCTGGGTGAGGCCGCCCTGCCAGTCATAGCGGTAATTCGACTCGGCGGCGATCCCGTCGGGGTCGACCACCCGCTGGGTCAATCGCCCCAGCCGGTCGTGGACAAACTGCGTGGTGAGCGTAGCCGGCGTGAGCGGCTCACCGATCTGGTTCTTGTGATCCACCACCCGCTGGGATAGCCATCCGTTGTTGTCATACACGTATTGTGTTGCATAAAACGGTCCGGACGGATCGTCGCACGGTGTGGTGAGCGAGCCGGGGTCCGCACTCAGAAAGCGTTGCTCGGCGATGATCCGCCCATCGTTGTCGAACCGGCGTCGGGTCCAGTAGCCGTCCGGATCAACGGCAATGCGGTCTTGCGTCGCCTCGGCGTCACAGTACAGATAGCGGGTGACCAGGTTCTCGCCGGTTGGATCAACGGTTTGGCTGGCCAGACGCAGAAGGTGGTCATAGGTGTACGTCACCCGACGAAACTGCCCGCTGGCGTAGTCGGTCTGGACTTCGCTGAGCATGCGGTTGCCGCCGTAGAGATACCGCGTTTGCGGCGTCCGCGTACCTGAGAAACCGAGCGTGATGGTGGGCCCGGTGACGCTGAGCAGTTGGTTCAGGTATTCGCCATAGACACCGTCGCCGTTCTGGTCATAGTCGCCGTCTTCGTAATCGAACACGACCTCGGACATCGCGCCGCGGCCGTCGCGCTGCTTTACACGACGAGGGCAATGGAACAGCCGCCAGATGTCGTTGTAGTCCAGGTAGAGGAACTCGTATTCGACGTCGTACAGCACCAGCGAATCGCCCCCTTGGGTATGCGTGGTCTTGGTGCGGAAACCAAAACGATTGTTGGGTGGCGTCTGCGGAGCGTCGTATTCGTGCGTCAAGTAGGACCCGTCAGGTAAATCGACCCGCGAGATGACCATCGTACCGGCGGGATCATTGACGTGATGCGTGTACGTGGTGGTCGAAGGGATTCCATTTCCGTTCAGTCTGGAGTACGAGGTGATGGAGGCCAGGCGGTGGTTCAGGTCCGCCGCCGTATCGTAGGCGAAGTCGTACTGCCGAAACTGGCCGGAATCCGTGTACTCCTTGCGTCGGTGCAGCGCCGCGCTGACGACCTCATGCTCGACAACGGTGCGCATCACGCCGTCGATGGAGCGACGCTCGGAGGCCAGCACGGTCGGATTGCCTTGAGCGTCGTTCGCATAAGTGAACGCGTACATCAGGGCGTTGGCGGCGTCACGGACCTCGGTGCAGCGACCGGCGGTGTTGTACGAGAAGTATCTCGCCCCCTTGCCGCCGTCCGGCACGACGCCGGTGATCCAGCCACTGGCCAGATCGCTTTGGATGTTCCACCCGCGGCCGTCAGAGGTGGTGATTCGCGTGACCACGCCGGCGGTCCGGGTCAGGGTGATGAAGTTGGGTGGGGAGGCGTGATCGCGGATTTCGACGACCCGATTGTTCGTCGCGTCATCGTAATTGAATCGCTGGGATGGCATGCTGTCTTGCGCAAGAGCCAACGGGCGGATGAAGTCGATCCGGCGGAATCCCTGGATGTTCCCGGTGAGGGAGTCATACCTCGTTCCGTCCGGTCCCAGGATGAGGGTATCCGTGCGGTAACCGGTTAGATACCCCGGCCACGGCGTGCCGTAGGTCGACTTGTAGGGGCCGCCTGTAGGACCGAGGGTTCGAAAGTGTTCAGTGTTCATGAAGAACACGGTTTCCGCGGCGCCGGGCAGCAGACAATCCCTCCGCCCAATGGTGCAACTGCTGTTTCCGATGTTCGATCGGTTCTCGATGAAAGCGGCCCCGATCATCTCCGCGGTGCAGCCGATCGGCACCCGGAGCCGGGCATTGCCGACGGAGACGTCCAGGAGCGGTGTTCCCAGTTGAAAGGCTTCGCTCAGGTCTGGGAGCGGCCCAAACGACCCGGTGGTCGGGGCGATCGTCAGAGACATCGCCGCATCCGAAACGAAGCCGAAGGTCGTGTCGTAGCGGAAGTGGATGGTGAACCGCTGCGGGGCCAGTGTGTTCGTGCCGATCGCCTTGAACGAGAAACGGGTGAAGGTGTGCGGCCCCTTGGGAACCAACACGGGGCCCGGCGAGGTGTCCGGGGGAGTGGTGTTGGTGAGGTCGATTTCGCTGCCGGAGGCGTCAACGCCCTGGAACATTCGCAAGACGCTGCGGTCCCAGGATTGGCCGGGCTCGATCCATATCGTGATGTTGGAACTGGTGACTCCGTTTGCGTTACTTGGGTTGTCCGGGATGACGTGGTTTCTCACCTCCCCATAGCCAAATTCGCCGGTTGCCTCCCGCAGCGACGTGATCGTGCCGTGGTAGGGCGCATTCAGCACGCCGTCGCCGGTGTTGGCGGTAATCTGTCCCCGCAGCGAAGACGCCAAACCAAGCACGGCCAGCAGCGTAATCCGCAGCATCAGGCTGGATTGGGCATTCATCGGTCACCTCACATCGTCTAGCGAGACAGCCTCTTGATCACCTCTGGGGGCAACTCATAGTCGGGGTACTGCTTCAGCAGTTGATCGCGAACCGATCTTGCGGCAGGCAGGTTCCCGCTGCTGATTAGTAGGAGAATACGTTCACGCAGAATCTCCGGCAGCCACGCCGCGGACGATCGGGCTCGGTCTTCAACCACGGTCAGGGTCCGCTCGGATTCCTCGTGCCGGCCCAACTCGCGGAGCAAGCCGCAGCGCCGAAGCCCCGCTGAAATCGCGGAATCGTCGTCTGGTGCTATCGCCATGACCTCATCTAACACGTCGGCCGCTTCTGCTTTCCGTTGAGGCGTGGCGTCGGGAACCTGCAACAGCGCGTCGGCGAGATCCAGCAGACAAGCGAGCCGGGCGGTGGCAGGCCAATCCGTCTGCGTCCTGGCCCAACGGCTTACCTCGATCAACGCAGAGGTCTCTCCCCTGGTTTTCAGCCACGATGCCGCGGAGGCGTACACCTCGTGAGGCCGACGACGCGGCGCTCGGGCGGAGATCTCCTTCCGCAGCGAACCAACGGGGTCTTCCAACCACTTCGGCGTGCGTTTGGCTTCTGCTTTCAGTACTTCAAGGCGATCCTCTGCTACGCGGCGGCGGGCGTCGTTCGGACACTCCGCGATCAGCCGACGGATGCGCTGGGCCGCTTCGGCGGGTTTTCCGGTCCAAGCGAGGTTGTCGGCGGCTTTCCACAGGGCATCCGCGGCATCTGCCGAGCCCTTCGCCCTGTCTGCGACGCGATCCCAAGCCGCCGTGGAGGCATCCCAATCGCCCAAGGCGCGGTAAATCCATCCGACCGTGGCAATAGCCTTGCTGGCTTGATCTCGGTCTTTAGTCATGTCGGCCAGCAGTTCATACGCCCCCACAGCCAACCGAAGGTGGTCCTCTGGAGCTGGCTTATCCATTCGCCACCTCGGGTGGTATTTTGGCCCCTCCGGCGTCAACAGCACGTTGACGGAATCAAGATCAAGCGGGGCCAGACTGGCTGCCAGACGACTCAACACCTGTTCCGAGTGAGAATGAGTGAAGCCGCATTCCGAAAGGAACATGACACAGGCCGCGGCGGATTCGGCGAACTGCCCGGATGCCGCTGCCGACCGGCCGTACATGACCAGGAGATCTGGACGAGCTGCCTGTCCGCTGTCCGCCGCAAGCCTTCTTTCAACGCGTTCGCGGTCGCTTGCGAGGGTGGTCATGGCCTTTTGCAGCCACGCGCGAGGTGTGGTGGAGGTTGCGGAACGAGTCGAAGCCGGATCCGATGGTCCGTCGCCGAGGGCCGTTGCCAGCCTCGCAAGTGACAAGGAAGCGACAGCCAGAAAGAGGAATGGTCTGCAAAGCAGCGGGGACATGCAAAAACCTCCCGAAAGGCGGGCAGCCAGGCTGGCTGCTGGCGCCGTGTCGCAACGTGCCGCGTAATAGTAACAAAGTGAGACTTATAATACAAGTGTTTTGTCTCACCTTGTGCGCGTATAGATAACGTTAACTGCCTGAGCGAGACGAATGCCGGCTGGCCTTGCGATGACCCCTGTTCAGCCATCACGGGGCGATCATTCCTCCGCGCAGAGAAGTTCAAGTTAATGCCGGATGAATGGCACTTCACGGAAGACTGTCATCCGATGGGATTCATGTCGCTGACGCACGGTCCGGTTTACCAACCGTACGCCACGACCGGCCGGAGCGGTCTTGTCAGTGGAAGATGGTCGGCGGCAACAAGCTTCAGGCACCTGCGGCGGGTGCGCAACTATCACGCCGCTTCTTGCGGGCCATGATCAGTCCCAGGATGGCAAAGAAGACCGCGAAGCAGATCAGTAGGCCGAACCGATCCAGCAGGCCGGGCCTGCCGGGCAACTCCACGCCGCTTATGGTCAGGGTATTCCCGTCAGCGAACCGCACCAGGACCTCGCCCAGCACCAGGCGGGCCTCGTGCTGCCGCACCCGCATGCCGAACTGGGCGCGGCTGCCGATGCTGATGCCTTCCCGCGGAGAATCGACCCAGGCGGTACACACACCTGGTCGTTTCTCGACCCCCACATTGACCAGGTAGGTCGACTTCGACTTCCAGCCCGGCGGGACATAGAACATGTCCGCCTGGAAATGTGGAAACTCGACGTATACAACCGGCGAGGAATGCTGGTTGACAACCTCCCATTGATAGCTGCCATCTTCCTTAAGCCCCCCTGTGATCGTGACGTGAGGAATCTGGCCAAAGGCCGTCGCCGCCGCCCATACCGAAACGAATGCAGCGATGACCACGGCAAGCCGGCTGCCCGCTTTCATAGCCGCAAAAGCGATGCTGCGAGTCATATCAACTCCCTAACGGCGGACCCGGAAGACTGTCGCCTCTTCATCAGCATACACCCGCTCCAATCCTCCGTCATGTTCGAAGGCGACCGGGTCGATGCCCTGCCGACGCTCGATCGAGCCGATCAATACGTAGTCCACACCTGCTGCGCCCAGAATGGTCGCAGCTCGACCAGCCTGCGGCTCTCGCAAGGCCCGATCCACGGATTCGCAGCTCACCCTCAGGCGTGCCACATCCAGCGGGTAGAACACGCGAACGTGCGAGTTTTCCAGATCCGCGACACCCAGACAGCGGTTCGTCATTTGCAGCAGGGACACCCGTTCGTAGGGCGAGCCTTGGACGACTGCGTCGGGCGGAGTGCAGTGACGAAGGAAACGGATGGCCCCCGCGTCCTGCTGCTCAGGCGAACCCCTCAACCTGGTGCGGACCGCCATCATCGGGGCCTCGTAGAGGCCCACGGGGAGCCCCAGCGTAACCCCGATCCCCCAAATGATGCCGAGCACTCGGCGGGACTTCAGACGCGATCCGTTGGGCATCCACAAAGCCGCCGCCGCGAGAGCCGCGACGACCTGGGCGGGCATGACGGAGACCCTGAAGCTGTAGTCGACCAAGGCATGACTGCTGCGGAGCAAATACACCGCCGTCAACCCGGCAACTCCGCTCAAGAGCAGCAGTCGCAGGCCATGATCTCTCCAAGCCGCACCCCAGAAGGCAGAACCAACGAGAGCGATCGCCAGACCTCCGATGCCCAGCTCCACCATCCAGACCCAGGGCGCGTCCAGCCAATTGGCCAAGGGACCGGGTGCAAGCAGCCGGCCAGCAAACGCGTAGTCGAAAGATGGCCAGGCCATCGTCAGTCCGCCGACGCCTCGTCGGCTCATTTCCAGGTAGCCGAACACCTGTGGCAGAGCGAGTAACAGGGTCAGGAGAGCGAGGGCCACGCCGCAAACCAGCCACCGTCCCCAGCGCCCGCGTTGTAGTCGATTCTCCATCGCTCGGCTTGCCCAGTACACGGCTGCCGCTGCGAAAACGGTCATGGCCAGGTACACGCTGGTCCCAAGCAATGCGAGGGCCAGCGCGGGGCCGATCGCCAGCCACCACGCGCCCTGCGGATACTGCCGCAGCCACATCGCGGCCAGTAGGACAATCAGCATTCCGGCGACGTGTTGAGGACACCACATGAACTGGGTCATGAGGTTGTGGATTCTCCAGGGGCTGGGAATCCACGAATCAAGCACGACGACCGGCGCGGCGCCCAAGCCGGTGCGAATCACCACGGGAATGATGTCCCACCCTCCGACAACGGTTACGCAGGCGGCCGCCCACCATGCTCCATAGCGCGATCGCCCGCCCAACCAATCGTGGGCCAGGCGATGGACCATGGCGGTGAAGACCATAGCCAGTAGCGCGCTGGTGAGGGCGAAGGACAGCCCGATCGTCACGCGATCGCCGGTCAGTTTGCGAACGGCGGCGGGCACCAGATAATGAAAGTGGTAGTAGTAATATCCTGTGTCTCTCTCCGCAGCATAAAAATAGTTATGAAGCGGCAGCGGGGATCGTTCCAAAGACAGCAAGACCGCATGATGCTTGACATAGTCGTGCGCGGGCCGCGGGACCATCCGACCGCCCGCCTCGGGCAGATACAAGGAGGCCCACACGCATCCGCCGGTGAACAACAGGAGAATAGCGAGAGCGATTCGCGGAGCCGGGGGTTGTCTGGAGATGGTCGTTTCGGGCCGCGGCGAGACGGTTGCGCCTTGCTGAAAACCGGGTTGAATATGACCCGATCTGCAGCCTTGACGCCCCCCCAGCTCCTGTCGAGAAGCAAGCCGCCGCCAGAGGAGGAGCAAGGCATTGATTCCCCCGAGGACGGCAGCCAGCGTCCAACGATCGTTCGAGAAAGACCACAACGCCGTCAGAGGCAGCGGCAGCAGCACGAACGAGACAGCCGGGGCCATGCAGATCTCGCCCGCCGGTGAACTACATACGGGCAGGATCCGTAGGAGTGACCGCCCCGGTAGCCAGAGAACCAGAATCACCGCAGCGGGCAAGGCAACCCAAGGCAAGGGAACGCAACACCCCGCCAGCGCGAGGACCAGTACGCCCCAATCCACATGATCCCGCTGCGTTGGCCGATGGTCTGTCCACACTGCATTTCAATCCGTGGCGGGCGTGGCTCTGTTCCCGACGCGTGGAAGCCGGTGGATCACCGCCGGAGCCAGCCGAACCGTCTATCGCACTTCAACAGAGGCTGGCAAACGAGTCAAGACGGATGGGAGAAACCGGATCCTGGGCTGGCTACGCCTTGCGGACACGGAATCGAACAGCAGCGGTTTGCCCGCCGGCGGTCACGCAGCGAAGCTCGTAATCGCCCGGGGACAACTGGAGACGAGCCGCTTCGGCTGACGACAAGAACCGGCCGTTCAAGAACCACGAGAGTCCATCGTGAATCGTCGCCTTGGGCAGGATCGTCGCCGTGCCGGCCACGGCGATGAACGTTGCCCCATTGCGCGGCTCGGTCAACTCCAACCGCAGGCAGGCTGTTCCGGCATCCGTCCCGTCCAACCAAAGTCGGTATTCCGGAGGAGGCAGGAGCGGGCGGCTGGCCACGAGAATCGGCGGCGGTGGTGGATCATCCCCCTGGCGCAATTCCGGCATCAGGAAGAGTCGGGCGAGCAGCGGCTCCGCCGCCTCGGCTCCTACGAAGCGTGCGTGTCCCAAACCATTGAACCGCCCTACCCACACGCCCACTGCCACCCGGTAGTTATGCCCCACCGCCCAGGCGTCACGCCGGCCGGAGCTCGTCCCGGTCTTCCACATAAACCAAGGCAAGCCGCCTGGGTCCAGCGCTTCCAGGTTTTCCGGCCGACGGTGTCGGGTGCTGAGGATGTCGTTCACGACCGCACAGGCGGACTCGCTGAGAGCCGGTGTGGCGACGGATGGCTCATCGAGGAAGATTCGAGGTGGCCGGTAAACGCCGGCGTGTCCCAGTGTCGCATAGGCCGCCGTCAACTCAAGCAGGGTCACCTCGGCCGTTCCCACGACCACGCCCAAGCCCGCCCGGCGACTTGCGTGGCGGGGCAGTTGCAATCCTGCCGCCTCCATGACCCCCAAGCAACGCCGTAACCCGACACTCTCCATGACCAGGATCGCCGGGACGTTGAGCGATCTTCGTAGAGCCTCCGCAGCAGTCACCGCGCCGCGATAGCGGCGGTCGAAGTTGTCAGGAACCCAGCCGGCTCGTTGAATCGGAACGTCATAGACCAGCGTATCCGGCGACAAGCAGCCCGCCTCAAAAGCGGCGGCGTAGACAAAGGGCTTCAGCGCGGAGCCCGGACTGCGGCTGGCGACGGCAGCGTTGACTTGCCCTTCACGAGGATCATCGTGAGCTACTGACCCCACTAGAGCCAGGATATCCCCTGAGGGGATGTCCAAGACCGCCACAGCGACCTGCGCTCCGATGGGCAGCGTCGTGGCGTGCTCCACAGCCATTTCTTCGATACGTTCCTGCAACCCGCGGTCTATGGTCGTGCGACCGCCGGCCCCCCGCCGCTGCAATGCCAGCCAGGCGGCGTGAAGGCCGACTTGATTCGCAAGAGCAGACGCCAGTCGCACTGGAGCGGCGACCGCCTCCGTCAATTGGTCTTCCTCGATCATGCCCAGCGCGTGCATCCGGCGCAAAACGTGGTTTCTTCTGGCCCGCGCGGCCTCCGGGTGGCGATCGGGCCGATACCGTGCGGGCGCCTGGGCCAGGCCGACGATCAACGCCGCCTCCTCCAGCGAAAGGTCCAAAGACCGCTTTCCGAAGTACATGCGGCTGGCGGATTCAACACCGCGGAGATTGCCCCCACAGGGGATCAGATTGAGGTAGTACTCCAGAATCTGCGGCTTGTCCGCTTGCCGCTCCAACTGCAAGGCCCGAAAGGACTCGACCAGCTTGGCGGACCAGGTCCGCGGGCGGTCATCCATCATACGGCAGATCTGCATAGTCAGCGTGCTGGCACCGGAGACGACCTGCCCAGAGCGAAGATTCTGCCAGGCTGCTCGGAGCACCGCCAGCGGGTCGACCCCGGGGTGGAGCCAGAACCGCTCATCCTCTGCGGCGACGGCCGCCTGCTGAAGCCAGAAGGACATTTGCATCAACGGTACCGGGACACGCCATTCGTCCTGGCGACTCACGACCTTGAGCAGCAACTCGCCGTTTCGGTCCGTTACGATCGGGCTGGCCGGCCAGCTCTCCAAGCGCTCGAAGGGAAAGGGAAACGCCCAACCCAGTAGCAGACCGCCCGCCGTGCATATCACGCCACACGCGACCACGGAGATGCCCGCGATCCGGTGCCACCGCCGCCATCGCCGCCATCGGCGACGACGAACCGATTCGATTGCCGCGGCTTTCCGCTCCGGAGCGGGCGGATCTGGACGAAGATATTCCTCGGAGGCTCCGATCACGGTTCCACCTTGATTCGGTTCTCACCGCCGTTGAGCGACATGAGTGATGGATCATACATACACATGGCCTGCACCGGAGGCACTGCAAAGTCCCCGGCGGTCGTGACTCGCAACGCATAGCAGTAGGCGGCCGCGTCGCGAGCCGCGCCAGTGAAAAGGAGCACGCGATCATCAAGGTACTCGACACGATCCGGCTGGGCCGTCGGCGCTGCGGTTCCAAAAGGCAAACCAGCCGATGTGGCCAACCGAGGATTCTCCACCTCGAACGCGGCGGGCAAGGCGTCGATGATGACGATGTTCTGGATTTTCTCACCCTCGCCGAGGCCGGGCGCCCGGAGAGTCAGCTCGACCAGCACCAGGTCTCCCACTTTGAACGAGGCTCCGCCGGGATCGATTTCCGCGCCCGACACCGTCCGCCATTTTCGCCGGACTTCCAGGCCGGTGTCTCGGTTCGCTCCGCCGCTTTCGGCCCTGAGCCACCGATGGGTAGCCGTGACGAAGACCTGACCGGATCCGGCCGTGGACAACTTCACAGGCATCGACCAATCGTTGGTTTGGCAGACCGCAGTCCGCCCGTGATCGAACGTCAGCAGCACTTTCTCGCCCTGCTGCAACGCACCCTCGTACGATGGCGGAGCAGTATCGGCAGTCCTCCGTTCATTCTGATACCTCGCCAATGAACTGAACAGGGAAGCGTTGTCGAGAGTACTGGCCCGCGCAGACTCGCGGGCCGCGGCAGTCAAACGACGAACCAACTCAGGTATCCACAGATGGTCGGGAGCAATCTCCAGTAAGGCCTGGAGAAGCATGGCCTCCTGGCGAATCTGTGACGTCAGGCGGCCGCCCGTTGTTCGGTGAACGGTCAGGGCCAGAGTGTCATCCGGCAACACGGCGCGGCCCCGGTCGTTGCGGCCGACCGCTTGCAAGGCACGGGCGAGATACGCGCGCGCTTCCATGTCGAGCTGATCCACGCGTTCCGCCAGTCGCGCCATCCATCCTTCGACCGGCTGATCCCACGAGGCCAATACGAAGCATATTTGGGCCCGCTCAGAGAAGGTGCAGTCGTCGTTGTTCAAGGCCTTCTTGAGATAGGCCAAGAGTGGTTCCACGAATTGCCGTTCCGGCTCGCGACCTTGTCGCCGCATCTCGGCCAGCATGGTCCCTACGTAGATCGACGCCCATCGGCTGGGGGATCCATCCCCGGGCCAGAACCCAATTCCCCCGCTCTGCGTCTGCATGGACCACAGACGAGCCAAACCGGCCTCGATCATCTCTGGCGATCGCTGGACACGGAAGTCGCCGGGGAGTTCTTCTGCGAGCAAATCCGCCGCGTGCAGCAGGACCAGGAGCCGGCTCGCCGTTTGTTCCGCACAACCATAAGGGTAATCCACTACGGACAGCAGGGCCGGCAGCAGATCCACGCTCGGATGCGGTCCCACCGTGATCAGCGTCTTGCCCGTCCCAGGCAGGTACTCCGCGGGGAAGGCCAACTCGGTCTCCTGGCCGGCCGATAAGGTCAGCAGGCGGCTTTCCTCGACCCAGGCGGTGACGGGCCGAACGGCCAGTCTGTTCTCTGCTTGTGCCTGGAGCGTTTCGAACTGATTGCTCGCGTCGTCCCCGCTCGATGATACGGTGGGCGAAGTGCGCGACGTCGCGACCAGCTTCGCGTTGCAGATCCCCGGGGCGGCGCCGGCCAGCGTGAGCCAGAGGGTTGTTGTCCCCCTGGCAGGCAGTGGAATGTCCGACAGGTCGGCGTCACGTCCGCGTGTTTCGATGGGGCCGTCCAGTTCGCAAGCCAGATTGACCGACAAAGGTTGATCCGTTCCATTGAACAACTTGACCGGCACGCGAAATACGTCGCCCGGAGCAGCGAAACGCGGCCAACCCGCCTCCACGAGCAGCGGGGCGGACACCACGAGCGGTTGCTCCGCGGCAGCGTATCGGTCATGGTCCACCGCTACGGCCATCAGCCGCAGGCGCCCGGTCGTCTCCGGCAGTGTGATGCTCGCGTCGAAGCGTCCTCCCGAATCGACGGCTTCAGCCGTCCGCCATACGATCGCCGGAGCACGGCTTCGCAGGGCCACGGCACCGCGACGGATGTCGCGTGCCGTGCCCTCATTGTCGCCACCAATCCGGTCCAAGCCGGCGGGGCGACGATGATCCGGCAACAAGAGAGAGAAAACGTCAGCGGTCTCCACCCAAGCTGCGCGCGGGGCGAAGAAGTACTGCGTCGGGTCCGGAGTCTGATAGTCGGTGGTCAGCAGGATACCGTCATCGACCGCCCATAAATGAATGATTCCGGGACGCGATGGATCGATGGGCGGAGAACTCACGGCTGCAACGGAGACGACCTGGCCGGGCCGACCCATGGCCGGGGCCTCGATCTTCAGCGGCAGACGCCCCACCGCCTGCTCGATCGGCAAGCGGATCACGCCCATGGCCCGGTGCGGGATCCAACGGTCGCGTGCCGGGTCGATCGCACGCACGACACTGGCGGTCAGAAAGGCCCCGCCGCGAAGGTTGTCCGGCACGGTCAGATCAAAGGCGGTGTCGTTGGCGGATAGTGTTCGCGTTTCGGTATAGATAATGTCGTCCGTTTCAATGGTCAGCAGCATCGTACCGGGAAATGGGCTGCGAACCAGGACACGGAACGGATCGCCGCAATGGTACCGAGGTTGGTCCAGCACGAGCTGCAACCGCTCCGGACGCCTCCACACGAGGAGTTCGGCCGCAGACTCGTCGGCGACCGCATAGAACTCCTGGACCGTCGTCGCTTCCCGGGAGCCGGGCCCACCCTCGTCGTGGTAGAACACAAGGCGGTATCGGCCCGTGCCCGGACAGCGAACGACCAATGACCCTTGCGCCTGTTCCCTTGAGCCGGGAACCTCGGCTGGCGGCCCGACCACAGTCAACCGCTCCACTGAATTCCAGACGTACCGGCCCTCGATGAGCTGGAGGTTGGAGTCGCAATCGACACGATCCAGGCGATACCAGAACGATTCCGCAATCAGCTCGTCGGTTCCGCTGACGTGTACCCAATCGACCCCTATATCCGATCCAGCCGGCACCACCTGGCCCTGTTTGAGCCGTACACCGATATGTCGTCCAGAGGTATCCACAACAAACTGGTTCCGCTCGGAGACTGAGCGGCTGCCGGGTTCAGTCACCGTCACTGTGGTATGGGCTTCCCAGACGCCAACGACGGGCGGCAACTGCTCGGCAGGGTCTGTGCTCTCGGTTGTTGCGAAAGCTCCAGCCGTTGCGGTAGGCAGGCTCGTCGGCCCAGTCGGCGGTCGCGGCGTCAGTGAGGCGGGCTCCTGAGGCGGCGTCAGCTTGATGCGGAGACGACCCTCGGCATCCAGGCGGCCGTTAACCGGCGTGATGGGCAGTTCCCTGCGGTCCTGCTCGTTGCCGAAAGCAAAGCCCGGATGCCGATCCGATCTGTAAGGGGTGAGCCGGTAGTATCCGCTCAGGTTGACCGGCACGTCGGCGGCGGGTTTGTCGAAGAGGTAGCGAGCGGCGACTTCCACGACCGGGTTCCGTCCGGGAGCATGGGCCTGTGCCGTGGGTTCAACCTTCAGCTCAAGCCGCACGGGAAGGAAGTGCTCCACCAGGACCGTCGTAGCACCGAACGAGTCCTTCGAACCGGGCAGGCCGACGGTGAAGTCGTACGCTCCGAGTTGACCATCGGCGTTCGTTTGATAGTCGAGATGGAAAAGCCCCTGACCACCGGGAGCGACGCGGACCCATCGTTCCGCTTCTTCACGCCCGTCGGGACGTCGAACCCGCACGGTCAGGGGAAACTCCGGCGGAACGCGGCCGAACGCGTCTCGAATGATGCCCGTCAAGTGAATGATGTCACCGGGCCGATAGACGCCGCGTTCGGCGTAGAGCATGGCATCATAGGTCTCTGGCGTGCCGCGACCCGATTGGTCGATGTCGTCGACGACCCATGCTTGCTCATCGGGAACCAGGAAGGTCCGATCCTGTTCGTCCTCTGCGGTCAGAACCCAAGCCGGACCCTCCGCGTGGTTGGCAGGCACCGCCAGACGCGCCAACCCATCCGTGTCGGTGACCGCACTGGCCAACTCCTGGTTGTTGTAGGAGAAAGCCTTCACTCGGCAGCCGCTGACCGGCTCCGCTGTACTCAGTCGCGTAACCCAGACGATCCAGCCTTCCCGCCCCGCCTTGGCGGTCATGGCTAGATCACTGATGCAGACCATGGCTTCCGTGGAGTGCCATTCCCGATTCACATCCGCCGCGGAGATCTGAAAGAATCCTCGTGACATGCCCAGCAGTTTTCTCAAGTCCACCGCCAGCTTGCGCAGCTCATTGCGGCGAAGATCCAGCGGTATCGTCTGTTTGGCCAAGACCCGAGCGGTGGCGTCGATATCGTGTTCTTGCAGGGCATGCACCAGATTGACCGGCAGGATTTCTCTCGCCTCCAGTGCGACTCCCGCCACATTCGTGGCCTCTAGTTCCAGCAACAGATTGCCGTATGGGTGGAGGAATCCGCGTTGGGAACAGAAATCCAGGCCCGGCCACCGGTCGCGAATATCCACTCCGGCCGTGGCGTCGGCGGCGAGCGCTTCGCCATCCTCCGAAAGCAACCCTGCTCCTACGGTGATCTGATAGCGAGTACCAGGGATGAACGCCGCCGTGACCACCAGCTCATCGCCTCGGAATTCATGCCGCGCCCCAGCGACCGGGGGAGCGATGGACAACGCGTCGAGCGTTTGACCAATCCGCAGTCGACGAGAGAAGTCCAGCCGCACATCGATCTCTCGGTCGAATGGCGAGTATTCGGCCACGCTCACCCGTTCCAGGCAGAATTGCCTGGTGGGCTGCAAGATCCTGTGGAAATCGGCATCCAACGGAAGATCCGCTCCGGCCCCCTTGAGATCCTTGTCAACCACGAGACGCAACCGCTCGGTAACCGGTCGCCGGACATGAATCATCAGTTCCTCGGCGGCCTCGCGGGCCAAGCAGAGCGGCTCCAGGTCCGTCACCCCGGTCTCGTCGCGCACGCGGAGGTTATTCAGCAGGTCGGTCGGGCTGACCGGTTGGTTGAAGCGAATCAGGATAGTGACCCTCTCCTGATCGGCCGACTTGATGGCCGCTTCCAGAATCCGTAGCGGACGTGTCTTAAAAGAAAACTCACAATCGCCGACCACGCGGCGTCCGGTGATTGCCGTGAAGTCCGCCACCGGCCGAATACTAAACACGCGGCCGGGCGGCAGAGGCCGCGTCAAGCGATACTCCAGTCTATCCGTTGCGGACCAAACCCACCGCCCGTCGGGTGCAGGCTCGATCCTGAAGATGGTGCGTTCGGGGGACTGACCCACCGCCGAAGCGGCGACCAGCGGCTCATCAAAGATCAGCGAAAAGCGGTCGGCATCATCAACGTCGCGATCTGGAAGGGCGGACAAGATCCGCACCCCTTCCGGCGAGCGGGAGGCCACCGCCCGATAGATGAGTGCCACCCCCACGAGGTTGATCGTCACCAGAATCCCGGCCAGCCAGCGGAAACGCGCGCTAATACGAGGCATGGTTCGACTCCCTGAACCCTGGACCATCCCTGCGATATGTCAATCTCTCTACGCCGAAGTTGCTTGCTGGTTCGCGGGTTGATCCGCGGCGCCATAACCGGCGAGGGGATAACCGCACTCCCGAGGCATGCCAGAGTATCCGATGGACTTTGTAAGTAAAGGGTTGATCAGGGGGTCGTGGCGGTCGCCGCTACCCCCGACCGCCACGACCTCTCTACCGCCGCGTGGAGTGCCTCCAAACGAGGCTCACGCGGCGCACCGCGACCGGTCCTCCACCCCTTCCGGAAAGCAGCCGGCCGAAGACCTGGATGCAAGAGGCGGTGCAACTTGGTTTCGGCCAGCCGGCGTCCTGCACCGGTCGACAGACGACAATGACAACCCTCGCACCACAGGGCGGCTCAGGCGACCCGCTCTTGCAGTCCTCGCAGCGAGGGACGGAGCAACCAGAACGCCGACCGCGGCAGGATCCTGTTGTCGAAGCTTCATCCGGCCGGCAATGTGGCGAATCCACAACCGAAGACCACAGAGTAGCGAGCCGTCATGCCGCCGCGAATCGCGACGGCAGTGCTGACCAACGACACGACCATGCTGAAAAGGGTCGCGAGCCTGGCCATCAGACCCACCGGTGCAATCAGGCAGGCATCTCCGCCGTTTAAGAAATCCGAGCGCCCGCGAGGTGTTGACGCCCGGCAGAGACGCGACCCATGACCGTCACGTTCAATTCTTCCGTGCTAAACGTGAAAAGCAAGCGGCAGTGGAGAGGCTTTTTCGGACAGAGGATCCGCAGGACCCACTGACGGCCCGGCACGCTCAGTGGGACTCGCGATACTCTTCCAGCCAGGCCATCTGGATGGCTTCCAGCTTGGCCTCGTTTGATTGGGCGGGATCGTCCCCGAAATCCGGCAAAGCGATCACCCAGTCCCGCAGGTCGGTGAATCGGACGGTCAGCGGGTCCACTTCCGGCCGCTGCTCGTGCAGAGCGATGGCGATGTCCTCCGCGTCCAGCCAGGTCAGTCTGCGGGGCATGGCGGCTACTCCTACGGCGTGAGGGTTTTGCATCTTCTCCGTCGTTCTCTGTCAGTCAGCAGGACGCCGCGCCACGGCGGCGATTTCGCGCAAGTCAGCCCTGAGGCGGCGTCGTCATGGAACTGGCGCCGTGCGGTTCCCGAGCCAGATTGCGGTTCCAGCTCGGAATCCGAATCCTGACGCGAGCAGTCCCGTTCGGGACGCACTGGCATCCCAAGCGGCTGTACGGTTTGAGGTTGTAGGCCTCCTCCAGTTGGTCTTCCTCATCCTCCGATGCCGGATTGCAACTCTGGAGGCCCTCGACGACGTGGACATGGCAGGTTGCGCAGGCGCAGACCCCGCCACAGGCATGGTCTAACTCAATGCGGTGCCCCATGCAGATGTCCAGGATCGAGCCGGGCAAACCGTGGTCTCCGTACGGTAGCCGGTTCGGGTCGATGGTCAGAACATGTTCTTGACCATCTTCATCGATAATGGTCAGCTCGTAGGGCTGGGAGGGCAACTCGGCCTGATTGTCTTGGAGGTACGGATTGGCTCCACCCATGATCGACTCCTTCGCGGTCTTGAACTACGGTGTCGCTCCCGCCTGGCGAGCTGCCTCACCCTGGCTTTCGCGGAGAGCCTCGGCAATCGCCAGATTGGCCAAGGTGACCGTCATCTTCCCGAAGCGATCCAGCTCGCGATGCAGCGTCTCGGCGTCCACGTCTCCGACGGCCAACGCCTTCAGGCGGCGGATCGACTCGATGAGCTGGTCGCGGTCCCCTGGGGGTAGGAGATGTCCGTAACGAGCCAGTGTCTGCTCTGTTCGGCTGGTGTCAAACTCCACCTGATTCCGCAGGTCCACCAGTCGATGAGCGGTCAGGTCCTCGCGGGCATGGCGGATGGACTCCGCCTCGATGCGGTCGACCTCCTCACGGGTCAGGCCCCGGGAAGGTATGACCTGAATGCTCGCCTCACGCCCGGAACGAAGCTCTCGAGCAGTCACGTTCAATATGCCGTTGGCGTCAATAAGAAACTGCACCTCGATCTTCGGCAGCCCGGCGGGCATCGGCGGGATGTTCTGCAAGTGAAACGTGGCCAGGCTGCGGCAGTCGCGGGCCAGTTCCCGCTCGCCTTGGAGAACGTTGATCTTCACGCTCGTCTGGCCGTCGACAAACGTGGTGAATCGCTCCGTCGCCTGGCAGGGTACGCGGGTGTTCCGCATGATGAGCTTGCCCATCGCCCCCCCCATGGTCTCGATGCCGAGCGAAAGCGGGGTCACGTCCAGCAGCAGCGTGTCCGACCTCGATCCGGAGAGAATCTGGGCCTGCACGGCGGCGCCCAGCGCGACGACTTCATCAGGGTTCAGGGCCGTATACAACGGTCGGCCGAAGAACTCCGACACCTTCTTTCGAACCAGCGGGATCCGGGTGGAGCCGCCAACCATGACGACCTGGGCGACGTCCGCCGGAGCAATGCCCGCATCGCTCAATACGCGGCGGCAGGCGGCCAGGGTCCGCTCGACCAACGGTTCGATCAGGGTCTCGAATTCCTCAATGCGGATGGTCCTCCGGTAGAAACGGCCGTGGCCGAGATCCAGTTCGAGATTCGCGGAAGGGTGGGAACTCAAGCGGATCTTGACCTCTTCAGCGAAGGTCCGCAGCGCCTGTCGCGTCACGGGGGAATCGATGTTCAGGCCGAATTCACGGGCGACCTCCCCCTGCACCAGAGTCATGATCGCGCGATCGAAGTCATCGCCGCCAAGGTGCGTGTCGCCGTGCGTGGCCAGCACCTCGCATAACCCTGTGGAGAGCCGGAGGATGCTGATGTCAAAGGTGCCACCGCCCAAGTCATATACGGCGATGGCCGATCTCTCACCCGTTTCGCCCCCGGCATCCAACCCGGCACCGCACTGGGAGCGGGCGCCGAGCGGCAAGCTTCGGGCCCGGTGCGGCGCGGAGGACGCACGAAGACCGATACCGTAAGCCAAAGCGGCAGCGGTCGGCTCGTTCACCACGCGGACCACGTCCAGGCCCGCCAAACGGCCGGCGTCCCGGGTGGCCTGTCGTTGAGCGTCGTCGAAGTAGGCGGGCACGGTGATGACGGCTCGACGAACCGGCCTGTGAAGGTGAAATTCAGCCCGGCATTTCAGCTCCCGCAGGACCAGGGCCGAGATCTCCTGCGGCGTGTAGAGTCGGCCGCCGATGTCCACTTTGACGGTTTCACGCTCGCCCGGCACGACGCGATAGGCTAGAAACGGCAGTTCCTCCTTCAAGTCCGCGATGCTCAGGCCCATCAATCGCTTGACGGAGTAAACGGTGTGTTCCGGGCGTTCCACGGCGTGCCGCCTGGCTTCCCATCCGACCGTCGCTCGGCCGTCCGGCCCGAAGCCGAGGACGGAAGGTACGCGTCCATCCCCGGTCTCGTCCCGAATGATCTGGGGACCGCGGTCGTCGGCGTAGGCGACCAGGCTGAAGGTCGTTCCCAGGTCGATGCCGACAATGATGTCGTCCTTGTTCATGGGGTCCAGTCCGTTGGGGAACGTTCCTGGCAAGAGCGGAGCATGTCAAAGGTGCCCCAGCAGATTGCTCACATACTTGACTGCGTTAAGTTGCTCCCGCAATCGGCGTCGGCGCTCTTCGTCGAGTTCGTCGATCGCTTGGCAGAGAACAGATACTTGCTGCTGGATCAGGTTGCGGCGATCTTCCAGGCGGCGCCGCAAGTCGGCCAGTGCCGCCTGATCGTCCGCAGCCCGGGCGGCCTCGATCTCTTCGCGAAAGGCCATCACTTCACTGAGCAGTTCGGCCGGCACGGTCCGGTCCTGTGCGGAGGAAGGCCCGCCCGCGGACTCCAGGAGGTACTCGGCGCGATGAATCGGATGGCGCAGGACGTTGTAGGCGCTGTTGACCGCCGCGGAGGCACGCAGAGCGAAGGCTTGCATCTCGGGGCCACTGATCGCGAAGCGGTCGGGGTGTATGTTGCTGCTGATCGTCAGGTACTTGCTCTCGAGATCGGCCGGGTCGAGGTCATATCGACGAGGCAGGCCGAACAACTCGAAGTAGTCGGCCCCCTGCACATGCGCCAGCAGTTCATGGCAGTCGTCGCAGGCGAAGGGCACCCGGCGCAGACCCTCGCAGGCGGCGCACTTGACGGGTATGGCGGCTTCGATGGAGTTGGAATCGGCGTTGGTGCTGGGCAAGCCTTATCTCCCGGCGCGACCGCCACCCGCTGGTGGGCGGCGGCGGCGAATCTACCTCTACGCGCTGAAACTGCTGCCGCAGCCGCAGGTGTGGGAAGCTTTGGGGTTATTGAACACGAAGCCGCGGCCCATCAGTTCGTCGCGGAAATCAACGGTGGTCCCGTCGAGGTAGATGTTGCTCTTGGGATCGCAGATGACCTTGACGCCGTTCAGATCCCATTCTTCGTCGTTCTCGGCCTTGTGGTCGACGAGATCGAGAATGTAAGTGAATCCGCTGCATCCACCGCCCTTGATGCCCACCCGCAGGTAGGTCGTCTCCGGCGGGAGCTTCTGCTGCCCGATGATGGTCTTGACTTCCTGCGCCGCGCGTTCCGTCAACTCGATTGCCATCCTGCCTGTACTCCTTGTGGCTGTGACCTCGTGCCGGGAAACCTGCCAACCGTGGCGTTTTCAGGCGACCACGGCCGCAGCCTGCCAGCTATTTTCCTGCCACGGTCGTCTCGACCGCGGCCTGTTGCTTCTGGCGATAGTCCTCTATGGCCGCGCGAATGGCGTCCTCCGCGAGAACGCTGCAATGGATCTTCACCGGCGGCAGGGACAGCTCCTTGACGATCTCGGTGTTCTTGATCGCCAAAGCCTCATCGAGCGTCTTGCCCTTGATCCATTCGGTGGCGAGCGAGCTTGAGGCGATTGCCGAACCGCAGCCGAAGGTCTTGAACTTGGCGTCCACGATGCGGCCTTGCTCGTCGCATTTGATCTGAAGCTTCATGACGTCGCCGCATTCGGGTGCGCCGACCACGCCGGTTCCGACGGCGGGATCGTTCTTGTCGAGCGATCCGACATTCCGCGGGTTCTCGTAATGATCAACGACTTTCTGACTGTATGCCATCGGTACTTCTCCTTGGCAGATGTTCGCATTCTCAGCCGGCCGGGGCCATTATTGAGTCGCGCCACCAGCCGGCCATATCGCGACGGCCTAATGGGCCGCCCACTGGACCTTGCTGAGGTCGATGCCCTCCTGAACCATCTCGTACAACGGACTCAGCTCGCGGAGCCGCTCGACCGCGCTGCACACGCGTTCGATGGCGTAGTCGACCTCCTCCGCGGTGGTGAACCGCCCCACGGAGAAGCGGATCGAACTGTGGGCCAGATCGTCCCCAAGGCCGAGGGCCTTGAGAACGTAACTCGGCTCCAGTGAGGCGCTCGTGCAGGCGGAACCGCTGCTGACCGCGATGTCGTTGAATCCCATCATCAGCGACTCCCCCTCAACGTAGAGGAAGCTCAGGTTGAGGTTGTTCGGGATCCGCTGCGTCGGGTGACCGTTAAGGAAGACGTGATCCAACCGGCCGAGGATCCCGTCCTTCAGTCGATCGCGCAGGGCGGTGACCCGGGCCAGCTCCTCCGCCTGATGGCGGACGCACAATTCGGCGGCGGACCCCATCCCCACGATCCCCGGCACGTTCAGCGTGCCGCTGCGAATACCTCGCTCGTGCCCTCCACCGTGCAGGACCGGTTCGCAACGGACGCGGGGGTTCTTGCGACGGACGTAGAGGGCGCCCACGCCTTTCGGCCCATAGATCTTGTGCCCGGAGCAGCTCAGCAGGTCGATGCCCATCTGCTCCACATCAATGGGCATCTTGGCGAAGGTCTGGCAGGCGTCGGTGTGGAAAAGCACACCCTCTGCCTTGCAGATCCGGCCGATCTCGGCGATGGGCTGGACGGTGCCGATCTCGTTATTGCCGTGCATGATGCTTACGAGCACGGTCTCACTCGTGATGGCCTTGCGGACGTCCTCCGGGTCCACCAGGCCGTGCTTGTCCACCGGCAGGAAGGTGACGTGATAACCGTGCTGTTCAAGGTACTTGCAGGGGTCGATGACCGCCTTGTGCTCGGTGGGTTGAGTGATGATGTGCCGCCCCTTCTCCGCATACATGGCGGCCACGCCCTTGATGGCGATGTTGTTCGATTCCGTAGCGCCGCTGGTCCAGACGATCTCTTTCGGCGAGGCCCCGATGGCGGCCGCGACCTGGACCCTGGCCCGCTCCACGGCCTCCTCGGCCCTCCAGCCGAAGGAATGGCTGCGGCTGGCGGCATTGCCGAATTCCTCCTTGAAGTACGGCAGCATGGCCTCCAGTACCGTCGGGTCTACCGGGGTGGTAGCGTTGTAATCCATATAAATGGGCAATTTCATCTCGGGTTCACTCCACTCTTGCGGCAGCGGTGTCGTGAGTCACCGCAGTCGATGCGCCGAACGCTTCATCATGAGCGATGTCCGCGAGCGTCACCTGCTTCAGGAACTCCCGCAGTCGCGCATGCACCTTATGTACCGGGCGAGCTACCGGACAGAGACCCACCAGACGGCAGCCCTCCGCCGACTCCGAATCGGCGCCCGTGCACTGCACGAACCGAATCGGACCCTCCACTGCGGCAATAATGTCGGCGATGGTGATCCGACTGGCGGGCAAGGCCAGCGTATATCCGCCCTTGGCACCTCGAATCGAGCGGACCAGCTCGCTCTGGGTCATGGTCTTGAGGACGTTCATCAACAGCGCCGTTGGCATGTGATAGGCCGCGGCGATCTCCCTCGCGCTCCACGAGCGCTCCGGGGTCTGTGCCATATGTGCGAGGGCGATGATGGCGTAGTCGGTTTTCTTGCTCAGGGCGACCATGGTCGAAGCCTCAACTGCTGTTTCGGCAAAATATAGTACCGTTCTGGTGCTATTTCAAGCGAGCCAACGCCGGGGCATCATGATTGCCGACGCAAATACATAAATATATGTATTTAAATGAATTACATTCTTACGGCCAAAAATGCGTCTCTTCCCCCGCTCCCCCACAAACCGGCTGCGTCGCTCCGGGGAGCCTCTATTCGCTGCCAGGCGTCCGTGGAACCTCCCGCCACCGGAGGATCCTGACGCCCGGCGGTTCTTCCACCGTGAGCATCTGCGGGATGACCGTTCCGCCGATGGTCGTCGAGACCGCCGCCGGCACCACCGAAACGCGGTGCGGGTCATCCGCCGAACGGTTGGCGAAGAACACCTTGACCGTGTAGGTCGCCGCCGGATTCACGCCGCCAAAGTGCGCCCACACGGGTTCCGTGCCTCCGTATCCTCTGGCCACGCCGAGGTCGCGACGAGCAAGCCGCGTCTCCCCAGCGGAGTCCCACAATTCGACCCGCACGCCGACGCCGGCTCGATTGGTACCGCCGGCACCGCGGCCGATGACCCGGACCTTCAAGTAACGCTGATCGTTGGTTCGATTACACAACAGAGTATTGGCGGCAGCGGTTTGGGTGACTGCGAGATCAAGGTCGCCGTCGTTGTCGTAATCGACGAAAACCGCATCCTGGCCGTCGCCTGGTGCTTCGGCTCCCTCCACAGCGGTGACGTTGATGAAGGTCCAAGTTGGTGATCCTTGGTTCTGGTAGAGAACATTGGCCGCGCCTCCTCGGGTGACGACATACAGATCCAAGTCTCCGTCGTTGTCATAGTCTCCCCAGCAACACCCTCGATGCCCGGATGCATCCGTGATGCCGGCGTCAGCCACACTGCTAAAAGAGAGGAGGCCGGTTTCACTCAAGGAGTTTTTCCATAGCGAGCCGGGCGTACCAGCTGCGCAACTCGGTACGAAGAGGTCGAGGTCCCCGTCGTTGTCGTAGTCGCCAAAAGCCGAGCCGAACTTGGCAGTGACGCCCGTCGCTGCCGCGATGTTGCCGGCGTCCCGCCGGTAGGTGCCGTCACCATTGGAAACGAAGAGCCGACCGCCATCATAGTGGTAAAAGAAATCAAGGCGTCCGTCGTTATTCACATCTCCGGCTGCACAGAAGTCGCCGTTTCCGTAGTCACCGACAGTGCTGAGGCCAAGGCCGGCGGCGGCGGTTCCCAGGAGCATCGGGGATGCGAAACCCTGATTGTGCCCGATCCAATTGCCGTTGGCAGAAAACATGACTAGGTCGCACCATCCGTCGCCGTTCGCATCCCCCGCCGCCAGCCCTTCGTTGTTGTAAGGATCACTGAACCCGGCCGCGCCGAAATCGGACAAACTCGCCGAGCCACTGTTCAGATAAAGCCGCTCGTCGACCCAATGTGGCATCCCCCAGAAATCCAAGTCCCCGTCGTTGTCGATATCAAGCAGCGCTCCCTGACGATAGATCGTGCCCCCGCCAAACGTGCTCACTGTAAAAGGAAGACTACCGTTACCGAGCAGCAGTCTTGAGAAGGCGTCGCCCGTAAGGATCGCATCCAGGCGACCGTCTCCATTTAGGTCGCCCCAATGCAGCCCCGATCCGTATTCCGGATCGGAGGAGGTCTGCATGCCAAATCCGGCTGAGCTGGTGACATCGACGAATCGTTTTCTCGAGGCCGCCGGCATCGCCACCATAAAACCCTGCATTCCCCAGGACTCCACGGCCGTCTCCAGTTCTTCGGCGGCACTCAGCCCGGACCCGTTCCAGCGCATGAACTTGAGGTTCAATCCGTTGACCTGACACAGGACGAATATCTCTCCGGCCGTTAGCCCGGTGAACATTCCACAAATCGTCGGATCGTCGGCAAGGTCCGGGCCCCAGACCTCGGCGGACCAGGAGGCCCCGTTCCAGACCCTGTAACGCAGCTTGTCTCCCCAATTATCCGGATAGGCGATCAGCGCTCGCGTGCCCTGCGGCTCGAAGGCGATGTCAAACGTGCGAACCTCTGAGAAACATGCATTGGTCTCCAGTTCCTGGACGGCACTCCACGAGTCCCCATTCCAGAGGGAGACATTGATATCTTTGGCATTATCCAGGCACCCCATGAGGATCCGGTCACTGACTGGATCGGGCACCAGACGAAACCACCGCTGGGTCGCCCCAACGCTGGGCAGCTCCCATTCCTCGGACCAGGCCGCGCCGTCCCACCGGCGGTACTTCGGGTAGTTGTGCCCGTTCGAGCAGTAGATGACCAGTCCTTCACCGGACAAGGACTCAAACGCGGCATCGAAACACTGCGAAGAGGCGGTCTGGAGGTTGTCGTGGATCAAGGTGACGGCGGAGAAACTGTTGCCGTTCCAGAAGGCAGCGTACAGGTCCAGCGTTGTGTTCAAGGCCAGCAGCAAGATCTGATCCGATCCGGGGACGGGATACAGTTGGATCCACATGACCCGGTATGGGTTAGGCAAGACCAGGTACTGCTGGCTGGAAAGCAGACCGGGGCCGAAGGCGCGGTAGCCGATCCGCTGCCGATTGGCCCCCGAGTCGATCCAATAGGCCACGAGCAGATCACCCGAAACAGACTCGTACGCCAGGTCGAACGGACGCTGGTCATAGACGCCGACATCATCACAGAGTCTCGTGTTCGCCGTCCACGAGACGCCGTCGTACAACGTTAAGGTTGCCTCCGACCACCAGTTGATGGTGCCCAAGGCCCATTCGTTGCGCGTCGGGCAATTCCGCAGAATCACCCATGGAAAATCGTCGACCTGAGTGTTCGGAACTGTCTGTTCGGCGGTCCAGGCACCGTCCTGCCAAAAGCGGTATCTCGGTTGGGTAGAGTCCTTTTGACTGTAGCCGATCATGATGGGAGAGGTGACATCGCCCGCGGCCCCGTTAGCGACGAGCAGGATCGCCGCCCAACCCACCCCCGCTGCGGCCAACGCACGGCTCTGCTTCATCAACCCATCCCCCCAAACTAGCCCCAACCGCTGACCCGTGAGCGAGGCAAGCCTATCATGCATTCGTTCGCGAGCTTCGGTCCGTCTTCCATCATCGGCTGGACCGCACACCCAGGTTGCACCAGGCGTAAGCCTGCAGTCCCAAAATCAGTCTTGCCGAGCTTATCGGGCGATCCAGCGGAGACGGCTGAGGGTAGGGAACTGTCCGCACCTATGGGCGGATACCGACTGAATCGGCCAAGCCGGTGTAGCGTTTGGAGCCGAGACCGAGCTTCGGCGCGCCCTCCGGCCAGACGCTGAGGTTGATGCCGATGTCGTCCAGCGAACGATCCACGTCGAAGGCGACGGCAGTATACCACCGGGGCCAGCGGCGGATGTAGACAAGCTCCGTCGTGTAGTTGCGCCCGCGGTCGATATCGTAGTACTCGCGGATGGCGACGGTGTGCTTCTCGTTCAGCTTGTAGTTGGCCCCGAAGCCCATCAGGTTGCTGTCGGTGTCGTGGATGTAGCGCCAGCCGACGAAGTAGGCCATGCGCGGCTCGCGCTCGACGCCGAGCGAGATGTTACTGGTGCCGACGTTCCCGCGGTTCCAGTCGTACACGCCATCGTACACCAGCACGGTTGTGTCGCTCAGGCGATACTGGAAGTTCATCGCCAGGAAATTCGAGGAAATGCTGTCTTCCGGGCGGTGGGAGATGAAATCTCCGTGGGTGTTTTCGTCCTTCTCGGAGTTGCTGAAGAATCCGGCCTCGGTGTCGAAGGTGATCCAGTCGACCGTTCGCCAGCGGCCCGGCCCGCCGCGCTTGGTTTGCAGCCGCTGCCGCACGCCGACGGTACCACCGCCGAAATCGGCTATGTCCTCAACGCCCGCGTCAAACGGCGAGAGATCGTACGGCGCCTTGTTGGCGTGAGCGTTCCAGACGGTAGCGTCCGTCTTGACGATGTGCCGTAGCCGGTGCAGATCCAGCAGGCGTGATTCCACGTTGTCATCCACCTTGGTGAAGATGGTATTGGCCTGCAAACCGTAAGAACCGAACAGCCGTCCGGTCGAGCCTCCTCCGCGGCTGTCTGGCGAGTCGTCCCACCCGGTCGCCCGCCCCATCACATACGGCGTCAGCTTCATCGGGCCGAGATCGGGCAAGGGGAACTGCAACTCGTCCCGGGTGTCGCCGCGGAGGACACTGCCGGTTTCTCCGGTATTGTCCGCCCGGGTTTGCCCGTTGAGCCACCGCCGATTGTCAGGCCGGTACCGCACCACGCCGCCCCGCATTTCGTGATACCACGTGGCGAAATCTGATACCGGCTCGCCGACCAGGCTGAACATCGATTCGGGAAGATGCTCGGTCTGGGTCAGGAACTCGTTGATCCGCCAATTGGCCAGCGTCGAGAATTGCCAGTTGTCCTGCCGCTTCACCAGGTACAGGGCGGTCTCCTGGTCCTTGGCGTTTTCCCACTCGTTGCGGTGGAACGACTCCAGATACTGGTCGTCACTGAGATAAGAGGCTTCCAGCGACAATTCCCAGCCCCGGGGCAGATACTGCCGGTGACGCCACAGAGCGCGGCCGCGGTTTTCGTGGTCCGGCTCGCCGCCGCGATCTCCGCCCAAGTCATCTTCGCCGTGGTCGTTGATGTAGTAGGTGCGCAGGAGGCCGAAGTAATCTTCCTGCTCGTAGTCTACGTCGATTCCCACGCCCGGGCCGCGTTTGGTGAAGTAATCCATCTTGAGGGTGGCGTCATAGCCCTCCGGCTGCTCCAATCCCATCAGGTTGAAGAGATACCACTCGGTTTCGGTCTTGACGCCGAAGTCGCTGTCGTAACCCACCTTGGCACCGCGAAACGCCATGCGGTCGCGCGAGAAGTCCCCGCGGGAGAAGGGCCAATAGGCCACCGGGACGCCTTCGACATTCATCGTGGTGTGCCGGGCTTCGTAGGTGCCGGCTTCCACCCCGATGATGGATCCGCGGCTGTCGCGGGGCGTGCGGTCCTGCAAATACACGCGGTCGGCACCGATGGAGACGTGCGGGGTGTGGAATTCGCTCGTCGTAATCTGCGCCTGACGGGCTTCGTATTCAGTCGGCGACAGTTGACGAACCCGCTTGGCCCGCACATAGATCGGCAGGCTCCGCGTGGCATCCAATGCCCGTGTCACCACGTCGAGGATTAGCGCACGCTCCGCGTCGAAGTCATAGTAAAGACGCGACGCACGAATCATTCGCTCGCCGCGGGTCAGGATGACATCGCCCTCGAGATAGACGGACGAGACCCATTGCGAGGCCGTTTCCCGGAGGCCCCCGACCGGATCGCGGCGCCCGCCGAGTTGCTCAGGGCTCTCTTCCGCTGGAACGCGGCTCAGATCGTCGGTCCGGCGTTTCGGTTTGTCTTCTTGCCCAATGAGCGCCGGCAGGGACTCCCCCACCGTGTCCGCCTTGACAAACAGCACGGCGGCGTCGGCGTGTAGCTCCAGATACTCCCCACTGGCCGCCGGAGAACCCTGGGAAACAAAGACGTCGCCAACGACGATGATGACCGATTCGCCGTCGATCTGCTCGTGGATGAGGTGGTCGGCCGAAAACTGCACCTTCTTGGGCAACTTGGGTTGCTGCTCGCGGAGCCGTTCGATGGTCGGGGCGACCCGCAGAGGGGCATCCGCCTCATCGACCGGCGGCGGCGGCAGAAGGTCCAGCAGGCCGCGAGCCCGGAGCCCTTCCTTGAAGAGTTCACCGGCCTCGTTGTTGACCGGAGCATGGCTGTCCACGTTCAGAACGAGGGTTCCGAAACTCCGGAGTGTCACCAGTAGGGCCGGCCCGCTCTCCGTCGTCCCAGCCGGCTGGACGATCTCGGCGCCCTGCCAGAGGAAGACCTCCAGATCGAGGTACTTCCGGTCCTGCCACGGCCGAATGTTGAACCAGACGATGCCCGCGCGGGCGGCGAGCTTATATTGTCCAATGCGAGTCTGAAAATCGCCTTGGACTTCAATCACCTGCGTCCCATCGGGCATGGTCCAGGTGTACGCCTGTTTGCCGTAGAGTTCGATATTGAAATCGCTGATCCCCGGCGGGAGCAACGGCTGCATCTGATCGGCAGGAGCGGATGCAGCGTCGGGCTCGGCGAATAGCGGTGTGACCGATAAACTTGCGAGAAGCACGCCCCCGACGATGGCCAGCACAATCCGTTGCATTTGCCGGTCCGGCCTCTTCTGTTAGGCACACTGCGGCTGCCGGCGCGGGACTGCGCCGGTGGAACAGTCTACAGCGGCGGGCCGATTATAGGCCGCACCAGGGGGCTGTCAAACGACTGCGGCGAGCAAGACACCCCGATCCGCATTTTTTGCCGCTCGCCTCTCGGCGACCGAGACTCCAAACGGCGGAATATGAGCCGCGTTGGGCCTTCTCGGTCCCATCAGGCAACGTGCTATTCTTGCCGCGTCGGCAGGCATGATCTGCGGGGTGCTTTTTTCTTCAATGCGAGCAGACTGCCTCCGATAACTTTGTATATGGCGAAGCCCGCCTCCGAACGGCCAACCAATGCCGCTGATCCCGGAGGAGTGCCGGGAAGGGATCTGGACGGTCGAGACGGTTTGACAACAGCCCAGCGGGTCTCCGCCGACCGGAGTCACGGTGCGCAGGAAGGCAAAGCACAGGCTGACCCAGTGGTTGAGCTGCTTGCTTGTTCCGGCAATCTGGCTGGCGAGCGGTTGCGGAGAGATTCCGCCTTCAGCCCGAGAGCGGCTGACGTCGGCCTATAACCAGTACCAGCGGCAGGACTACCGAGGTTCCGCAGAAACGCTCGACACGTTCCTGCGGGAGCACGGCGAGCGCCGGGAGGCTGCGGAGGCCTACTACTTGCGATCCCTGTGCCTAGCTCGGCTGTCGGACAAATCCAGGGCAGCCACGGACGCCCTGCAATGCATCAAGTATGCCGACGACGAGCAGTTGCGGGCGAAGGCTCATGTGAACGCCGGCACCCTGCTGATGGAGACCGGCAATTCCGCCGATGCCGTGCCCCACTACGCTGCGGCGTTGCAGCGGCTGCCGGAGGCGGCTCCGGCCGACGTGGTGCGATATCAATACGCCGTGTGCCTGCTGCGTGAAGGCCGCTGGAACGAAGGCAAGAAGGAATGCGGATTGGTCGTTCAGCGGCATCCGCGGAGTGGCGTCGCGGAGGCAGCACGCAAACTGCGAGACTGGCCCGAGTCGCATTTCGCCATCCAATGCGGGGCGTATCGCGACGAGGCCGGCGCTCGGACGTACCGCGACCAATTGACCAAGGCCGGGCTGCGAGCCAGGGTGCTTCCCCGCAGCCGGAGCGGCGAGCAGGTCTTCGCCGTGGTCGTCGGGACCTACCCGCGTTATGAGCAGGCCAAGGCGGCCCTGCCCGGCGTGAAGCGAAAGGTGCCCGGAGCCGCCATCGTGCCGTAGTTCGTGGCGACCGCCGGTCCGCGCGACCGCCGCCGAGCTCGATGACTGTGGAGCGTGTGATGACAAGCATGAACAGCCGGCCATTGCTGCGGAATGGAATAGGCTTCGCCAGCCTATTGGCCTTTCTGCTGTGGGCTAGCGGGTGCAGTCGCACCGATCACCGCATACCCGATGCCGCCCCGCCGGAACCGCCGGAGCTGTACCAGCCCTTCTCGCCGCAAACCAATCTGCCCGAGCACCTGGTCGAACGACCCACGTACCGCCTCAACGTGGGCGACGTGCTGGAGATCATCTATCAAGTCCGAAATGTCGTCACGAGCGAACCGTACCAACTCAAGATCGAGGACGTCATTCGCATCCGGTTTCCCCACCAGGAGAAGTATGACCAGGAGTTGACGGTAGCCGGCGATGGATGCATCCGGTGCCTGCTGCTGGGGCAGGTGCGGGCCGCGGGATTGACTGCCAGCCAGCTTGAGGAGCAGTTGCGTCGAGGATACGCCCGCTACCTGCGGGATCCGGAGCTGACGGTCGTCGTCAAGGCGGCGAACGTCAAGATCGAGGAACTGAAGAAAGCAATCACCACGGCACCCCGCGGGCAGTCGCGGCTTATTCCCATCAAGCCCGACGGCACAATCGACTTGCCGTACATCGGCGAGGTGATGGTGGCGGGAAAGAAGGTGTCGGAGGCCAAGCGGCTGCTGGATGAGAAGTACGTGGAGAACGATCTCCAGGAAGTGGAAGTCACCGTGCAGATTCTCGAATTCGCGCCTCGCACGGTGTATGTGATGGGCGAAGTCTTCCAGCCCGGGACGATTGAGGCGCGTCACCCGATCACGCTGATCCAGGCCCTGGCCCGGACCGGCGGACCGAACACGCGGGCGGAAAGGTCGAAGATCCTGCTGGTTCGCAGGGAGTTTCTGCCCATACCACAGGCCATCGTATTCGACCTGGACAACCTGCTGGAGGGACGGAAAGCGGGGCCGGACGGTCGGGTGCCGGATGGCAGCCGGTTCCGCCACGACGTCTATCTGGCGGACGGCGACATCATCTACGTTCCCGCGACCGCCCTGGCGAAGAGCACGGACTGGATCGACCAGGTCTTCACGCGAGGAATTCGCGCGGTGCTGCCTTACAGCGCGAATGTGGGCATGAATTTCGGCTACCAGATTTACAACGCCGAGACGGCGGTAAAGAGTCGCACGGTCGGTCCGCCGAACTTCACGACCCAGATCGGCCCGTGATTCGGCGGACAATGGCGCCGGGTGGCGAAGCCGGAGCGGCATGCGGAGGCCCGAAGCCCGGCGAGTGGTGTGACGGCTATGATGGACACTTATGGCTCGCGATCGCTGCGCGAAATCCTGCGGGTGCTTTTCGCGCACTGGCTGTTGATGCTGCTTCTGGTCGCGATCGGAGGCGGCGGAACGTACGTCGCCTGTCGTCTGGTGACGCCGATCTATCGCAGCAGCGTCAGTTTGATCTTCAAACGCCCGCTCGATCGAAGTCCGCTGAACGCCACCGACGGGGACAAGGCCCTGGAGGTGTTCGTCAAAGCACAGCACCAGATCGTGCTATCCGATCTGGTTTTGGCGAGGGCCAAAGCGTTGAGCGAAGACCGCGGCCTCCGGGACCGCTGGCTCAAGCTGCGGTCCGAGTGGGAAACCGCCCTCGCTCGCGAGGGTGGCGAGGCCGCCGGAGTGCAGGCCCGGATCGACCAGTTCCTTCAAAAGGACCTCGAGCCGAAGGTTCGCAAGATACTGGATACCCAGCAGGCCGAACTGGAACGGTTCAGAAAGTCCGTCAAGCTGGAGACTCCCGGCGGGGAGCAAGTGGCGGCAACGGAGTCATTCACCATCAGTGCCGATCGCCCCGGCGACCCCGCCCAAGGGGACGGTCATCGCCTGGCGATGTACGCGGCGGACGCGGTGGCGGACATGTACATGGTACGGCACCGCGAGTTGCAGGAGCGGCTGAGCGATCCCGCCCTGCGCGTGATGCAGGCGGTCATCGACGCCTTCGAGAACGAAGTCGCCGGCGATCTGGAGGCCTATCGCAGTTTCGTGCGCGAACACAGCGCCGACCTGGGCATCCTGGAGCAGCTCCTGAAGAGCGGCACCGAGCACGGCACACAGGTCGTGCTGACCAAGGTGCGTGAGAACGACGCTCGCCTGACTCTCGAGCTGGCCCGTGACGTGGCCGTCCACGACGTGATGCGGAAACTGCTGCCCGAGAAGGCTTTCGCGACGGGCGGCTTGGAGGAGATGACGGACGCCGAAGTCGCCGCGGCTGTGGCCAGCGTATCGGTGGACTTCTTGCAGGACAACGTCGGCTTCAGCGAGTCCATCAAGGAACTGACCCGGCTTGAGAGCCGGCGAAACCGAGTCGAGACCCAGTATACCGAAAACAGCCAGGAGGTCCGGAACCTGCGGGAGCAGTTGACACAGGCTCGGAGGAACCTGCTCGCAGCGATCGTGGCCCATGTTCAGGGTCTGGACGCGAGCATCAAGGCCCGCCAGCAGCAGAAGGCGATGCACGAAGAGCTGGTCCGTTCCACCGCTGAGGAGCAGAATGACATCCAGCGCAAGCTGGCGGAATATGCCCAGTTGAAAAGCAACTTCCTCATCGCTCAAAAGCACTTGGAAGAGCTTCGTCAACAGAAGGTGGACGCCATGGCCAACCACCTTCGGGCCAGGGATGCGGTCACGATTACCAAGATGGACCACGCCTCCATCCCAGATCCCGAGCGGCCGGTCCAGCCGCTGCTGCACTTGTATACGGCGGTCGCTATCCTAGTGAGTGTCTTTCTGGGTGTGGCGGCGGCGTTCCTGGTCGACCATTTCGATCATACGCTCCGCTCCAGCGCCGACGCGGAACGATACCTGGGCCTGACGGTCCTCGGCTCGATACGGAAACGTGGCCGTCGGTTGGTCGTCGAGGCGTGAAGTCCGGCTCTTGTGCCGGACCTGGCCGATGTTGTGCGAGTGGCGGCCGTGACGCCGCCTGAAGGATGGTGCACCGGTGGCAAACAAACCGGACAATCAGCAGCCTGATCGGAGACGGCCGGAGGAGGCTGAAGGCCAAACGCCGGAAGATCTCGAGGACTTCAGCATCTGGCCCCCGCCCGACCCATCGGCCGGCGTGACATCGCCGAAGGACGAAGGCGGCCCGCCCTGGTCGAGTCGCGTGCGGAAGATCGACGAGGCCCTGGACGAGATCCGCAAAATAAACGGAGGAACACCGGAACCGCCCAAGCCCCAACCGGCGAAACCGGAAATCGTCGAGGAGGTCTTGCCCCCTGATTTGGAAATGTCCCATCTCGACGAGGAGATGGAGGAGCTCAAGAACGGCGTTGTCGGAGACATCGATCAGGATCTCGACGAGGAAATCGCGGAAGCTCTTCGGGACGAGGCCGTCGCCGAGGCCCCGGTGGAACTTGAGGACGCGGAAGTGTTACCGGAGCCGCCACCACCAGCCGAAGCGGCGAGCCCCGAGGCACCGCCACCCCCAGCGCCGCAGGCTCGTCCCCCGCAACGAACTCAGCCCGCGGCGGTCCTGCCCCCTTCCGCCTCCGCGAAGCCGCCTCGGAAACGGTCGGCCGAGCCGCCACCCGGAGGAGAGGGGGCTTCCCAGCGACCCTCGACAACGACCACGGTCTCACCTTCGGTCGACCTCGGTCGGCGAGTTCGGGAGCGTGCCGAAGGGGAGCTAGTGCAACTCTGGGGGAACGTGTTCTTCTCGTCTGAGCAGCCTCCTCCCCGAACTGTGATGGTCACCGCGGCCCGAAGGCGCGATGGCGCGACGCAGATCGCTGTGTCTTTGGCCCTCGTTGGAGCGGAAGCCGGGCGCGAACATCGCATCGCCCTGGTCGATTTCAATCTGCGGAATCCCGGCGTGGCCGCCGCCTTGGGGGTCTCCGACAGTCCCGGCCTGACCGACGTGCTGGAAGGACGGGTGCCGTGGGAAGTCGCCTTGCGAAGTCTGCGGCTCCGGAACGGCAACGTGCTGCATGTGCTGACGGCCGGTCCCCTGGTCGATCATCCGCTCGGGTTGCTCCGCAGCCGTCAGATGCAAGCCGTCCTCGCCCAGTTCCGTGACCGCTACGAACATACGATTATCGACGTGACAGCGGCCAATGCTCACCCGGACCCCCAGATCATCGGAGCCTTGGTGGACGGCGCCCTCCTGGTGGCTCGTGCGGGAGACACTCCCCGCGAGACCGTTGCCGAAGCGCGCAAGAGACTCGAGCACGCAGGCGTCCGCTGCTTGGGCCTCGTGCTGAATCAGAGAATGCACCCGATTCCGGGCTTCGTGTACCGGTCCACTTGATAGGCGAACTGTCGAAGGTTGAGGTTTCTGCCCGCAAGACCGATCCACCAGTAGCATCCCGGCCGCGGCTCGAGTTTCGGGAGTTCGATTGTGCCTGCCATCAGCACCCGCACCTTGCCGGTCCTCACGGTTCTGGGGATCGCCGTTGTCGCCGGCCTGGTGCTGCTCCTGACCTGGGCTTCGGTTCTCACTCCTCAATACATCGTGTTCTCCTGGCTGGCGGTAGGCGGTTTGGCCGCCTTGGTCTGGTATTCCGTCCGTGGGGACTTGCTGACCGCCGTTCTGATCTGGTTCGTCACGCTGATTGCCTTTCACGAGGAATGGTGGCGGGTTTCCGTTCCCTACTTCTTCGCGCTGACGATACCCCGCATCGGCATTGTCGTCGTCGCGATCCTGTTGTTTCTCATGGTCCTGCTGGGGCGGATTCGTTTGCGGATGGCCTGGCCGGTCAGCGGCGCGATCCTGGCTCTCCTGACGTACTTCTTCATCTCAGCCAGCGTCTCGGGCTTTGAGACCCGTTCCATCGTCAGCGTGCACTATCGGTTGATCGGCGGCTACGTCTTTCCATTCATGGTCTTCGTGCTGGTACTTCACGGGTTCCGAACCGAGCACGACTTTCGGCGCCTGGCCATTTTCTTCGCCGGGATCGGCGCCTATTTGACCTTCACCGGCTGGTGCGAGCACCTCGGGCTTCGTAGCCTGGTGTTTCCCCGCTTTATCAACGATCCCTCAGTCGGAATCCATTGGGGGCGAGTTCGCGGTCCTTTTGTCATGTCCGCCGGGATGGGACTGGCCTTGACCTTCTGCTTCTACAGCAACCTGTTGCTGGCCAGGGGGATCGTCAGGGGCCGACGACTGATCTACCTGCTTAACGCGCTGAGCCTACCCGTCATCTTCTGGACCAAGACCCGTTCGGTCTGGCTGGGCTTCGTGCTGGGCGCCGTGATCTGGATCGCTTACTCCCGGCGACGAATGACGCGGGTCGTGGCGGTCTCCGGGCTAGTCTGCCTCGCCCTGTCGGTGGCCGTGATCAACATGGACAATTTCATGGGAACGGAGCGGGCCAAGGGCGGACTGACCGACATGGAACCCATTCTGATGCGCGTGGGTCTGGCTCAATTGACCTGGGAGATCTTCAAGGTTCATCCGCTGTTCGGCGTCGGATTCGGCCATTTCAGGGATTTTGCCCCCGACTTCGCCCGCGACCCGTCCTCCGCGGCTTTTGCCTACGGAGCCACGGCCCTGGAGCACAACAATCTGCTCAGCATTTTGGGAGAGACGGGGCTGGTGGGTGTGTTTCTCTACACGTTGGTAATCTTCATGCTATTGCGGAGCAGTTTCCAACTTTATCGCAAACTCCCTTCCACCGGAGTCGGTTTCATCCACCGTGATCTCCTGGTGCTTTACTGGATACTTGCGGTTGTCTACTTCATCGATGGGTCGTTCCGCGAAACCAGCGATAATCCCTTTGCGAACAGCCTGTTCTTCGGTCTGAGCGCTGTTCCGGTGGCGCTCAATTACCTCCTCGGTCCGGCCCCGTTGCATGCCCGACCCGGTTGGGTTCCCGAACCGCGAAGCCGAAGCGTTGCTTCGGCATCGAACGCCGCGGTAGGCGGTTCTTCTCCCGCCCGTCCACCCACGGGCCGGGACGGCGGCTGAACATGGCCACCACCACCGCAGGATCCAATCACCCGCCGCGCGGCAGAGGTCGCTCCCAGGAAGCCATCGCGGCCGTGGAGCCCAACGGCGATCTCCTGTTCCAAAGCCTGCCCTTGGGACGAGCGCTGGGCACCTACCTCCCGGCCACCGGTGCTTTCCGCGTCATCAACTTCGGGCGTGTGCTCCTGCTGACCTGGTGGATGTCGCAGCACCAGTTCGGCTTGCTTAACATGATCCTGCTGGTGGTGAACGTGCTGACGCCTCTGTGCAGCCTCGGGCTGATCGAAGCCGTCACCCGCTATGTCCCCCAATATGAGGTAGCCGGTCAATTGCGCTGGTTTGTGCGGCGAGCTTCGCGACTGCTGCTCGGGGTGACGGCCGGCAGCCTCTTGCTCATGGTGGTCTTTAGCGGAGCTTTGGGAGACTTCTTCTACGCCCAGATCTTCACGGAGACGGATGCCCAGGGCCGGGCGAACCCCTACGCCGGGCAACTCGCCTTGATCTCCGCCGCGACGATCGGGCTGCTCGTCGCCTATTTCCTGCTTCTATCCATCATGAAGGGTCTGCGAATGTTCCGTGCCCTGGCCATGACCGAACTGGTCCATTGTCTGGGGTTTCTGGGTCTCAGCATCTTGGCCATTGTCATCGGCAGACTGAGTGCTCTGAGTCTTACGGTGATGTACGGGTTATCCCTGGCGATTCCCCTGGCCTGGTTCGGGGCGCGACTGGTTGCCTCCCTGCGGGCCTGGCCCGCTGCGCCGCCGGCAATCTCGGAGGGCCTGACCCGCAAGCTGCTCCGCTTCAGCATCTGGACGACTCTGGCCGGGGTGACCTGGCAAATACTGGTCTACTACCCAGCCTGGTTTCTGAACAAGGTTCACGGCCACGAGGCGGTGGCGGTGTTCAGTGCCGTCCGGCAGGTCGGCCAGTTCATTCTGGTAGGTGCGGTCGCGATTTCCACGGTGGTCGCCACCAATGTCACCAAAACGTGGGAGTCTGAAGGGCGGCTGGCGGCGGAGCGCAAGCTGTCCCTGGCCTTCCGATCCGCCGGCCTGGCCCTGCTCATGGCTTGCATCGGGCTAGCCTTGCTCAGCGAGTCGATCATGCGGATGTTTCAGCCCGCTTATCGCCCCGGGGCCGCGGTCCTGCCTCTGCAACTGCTGTTCTTCCTCATCGCCGCTTACTTGGCTTTTCTTCCACTCTCTTTTCAGCTCATCGAAAAAACACGGTACTTGTTGTGGCCTTGGGCGGTCGGCGTATCCGCCAACGTGCTGCTGGCGTTGTGGCTGGCGGGTCCCTATCTCCCGGTGGTTCGAGAAACGCGGCTGTGGCAGGCCGTGTCGCCGTACGCCACCGCCGTCTTCCCGAGCGGCTTCTCCGACCCCCAGGGGCTGGACAATGCCTCGTGGTGCGGCGTTCTCGCGATCGCCCTTGCGCTGGTGATGTGCCTGATACTGATGCGTGCCGAGCGATGCCGGCTGGACCGAGGCATGTACGTCATCATCCTCGCGGCGGCCCTGCTCGCGATGGATTGGCGTATCATGATTACAGGAGCCTTGGTGCTGTTGGTGCTGACCTGGCGGACTTCCTTGGTCTTCTCCCCGCAGGATCGAGTGGAGCTCGCTGAACATGCGCGTCGCATCGTCGCCCACCTGCCTACCTTGCGGCGCCGCAGCGATCCTGGAGGCTAAGCAGGCATGGCCTTTCCGCCCCAAGACAAAGCCTCCCCGACAATCGCGGTGGTCATTTGCACCCGAGACCGCCCCACGGCGCTGCAACGCACTTTAGAATCCATCTGGCCACAGACGCACCGACCGGACGAGTTGATTCTCGTGGATGACGGCGACCTGGCCGATGCGGTTCGGAATCGGGTGCGGGACCGCGGTGAGGAACTGGGTATTGATTTCCAGTACGTCCGCTCGCAGCGCCGAGGCTTGACCGCCGCCCGTAATCTCGCGGCCGACATTGCCCGAAGCGAAGTGCTGTTGTACCTGGACGACGATGTCGACTGTGACATCGGCGTGGTCAGCGAGATCGCAAGGCTGATGTCCGACTCTCGGGTGGCGGCCGTTACCGCCAATGTGTATGAACCTGCCTTCACTTCACCCTCTGCGCGGCTCTTTCAATGGGTCTACCGATTGGCCGGCTGGTGGTGCGTCGCTCCGCGGCAACGGCCGAGAGGGCCTGCCCCTTCGGCACTGAGGCATCCGCGCGTGGCGGTTCCCGCTCGCTGGCTGTCGGGTGCGGCCATGGCCTTGCGGCGGGACGTGGTTCGGCGATATCGATTCGACGAGAATCTGGCAGAGTATGCCCTCGGGGAAGACCGCGAGATGGGCTATCGGCTCGCTCCGGAGCACTGGCTGTTGCACGCCCGGCAGGCTCGGGTGGTGCATCGCCGCGAGACTTCCGGCCGCACGGACCCGCGACGCTTCGGGCACATGACCGGCTACAACTACCTGTACATCCTCAGCAAGACCTGCCGCATGGGGCCGGGACAGTGGCTGCTGGCGGGGTGGAGCCTCAGCCTGCTGGCGCTCATGCACCTGGTCTGGTCCGCCGGTCCCTCCGGTCGGGCACACCTCGCCGAAATCCGGGGGATGATCGAGGGAGTCGCCGCGTTCCTCGCTGCCGGGCGCTGGAGGAGAACCTCGCCCTCGGACGGATGCCGTCAAGTTCCATCACCTCGCACCGCGGGCGAATGGCCGATTCCGCGCTGTGATCCGCCTGGGACTGGCGCCGTAGCTCGATCTACCGAGCGACGCGTATTGTTCGTCACCAACCGTCTTGCGCCCGGTGGTGCCGAACGCGCACTTGTGGGGTTGTGCCAGACCTTGCCGCAATTCGGAATCCGGCCTTATGTGGCCTGCCTTCAGGACGCCGGCAGCTTGGCCGGGGAATGCTCCGCCGGCGGCATTGAAGTCGCCGCTAATCTGTTACGGAGCAAGTACGACGCCGCCGGAGCAATCCGACTGCAAACGCTGATTCGGGAGAAGGGAATCGACCTGGTCGTTGCGGCCCACAGCGGTGGGGACCGCATGTTCTGGTCCACGCTGGCCGCCGTATTGCAGAAGAAGCCGGTCGTGGTCTGGTCGCACTGGTTCCCCCTGCCCGCCGACCGCCACTTCGAACGCTGCAATCGTTTCTTGTACCGTGCCGTTAGGGTTTTCGTGGCGCTAGGGGAGCGCCACCGACAGGCCCTCATCCGCCGCGAGTACGTGCCGGCCGGCCGCATCGTAATCATTCCGAATGGCATCGATCTTGGCCCTTTTCGGCAAGGCGTCGACCGGACTGCGGTTCGGGCGGCCTTGGGATTGCGGCCCGATGATCTCGCCATCGCCCTGATTGCCAATCTTCGCCCAGAGAAGCGGCACGATGTCTTCATCACCGCCGCGCGATCCCTGGCCCAACGACATGAACAAGCGGTGTTCCTGATTATTGGAGACGGCCCGTCGCGGGACACCGTGCAAGCACTCGCCAATGCGTCCGGATTGCCGCCGGATCGGCTCCGACTGCTGGGGCCTCGCCACGACGTTCCCCGGTTGCTGGGCGGGATCGATCTGGCCTGTCTCTCCAGCGAGCAGGAGTGCTTCAGCATCACCATGCTGGAAGCGGCTGCCGCGGGCGTGGCCTTTGTCGCTCCGGATACCGGCTGTCTGGGAGATTTCCTCGAACATGGCAGGACCGGCCTGCTCACACGCCCCGCCGACGCCGCGTCGTTGTCGGCGGCCCTAGACTGCCTGATTCGCGATGCCGCGCTCCGCCGGGCTTTCGCCGCTGCCGCGCGGGCCAAGGTCGAGCACGGTTATCAGCACCGGCACATGGCCGCGCGATTCGCCCACTTGTTCCATTCGCTATCGGACCCGTCTTCCACCCTCCTGACGTAATCTCCACAGCAGGCAGCGGATAACCGATTCTGTGTAAGGGATTGGGTTTCACGGTCGTGTGCGTGCGTCGTGAATCCGGAGCGGCCCCGCGGCGTTCCGAATCGCCGTGGTCCGCGATACGGTATATCGCTATAATGGATCGCGGGAAGGGAATGGGCCACATGCCTCTCACACCAACCTCGGCACCTTCTGAGCCACACCGAGTGCTTCATCTCGTCTCCACCTTCCAGATCAAAACCGACACCAAATGGCTGCTGCAACTGGCCCGCCACCTGGACCGCCGACAATTCCAGCTCTCCGCCGCTTGCTTCTACGGAGGCGGCCCGATTCAGCCGCAGCTCGAAGCGATCGGCGTGCCCACATACAACCTGGGGGTGGCCAACGAACATGATCCCCGAGCCATCTGGCGAGCCAGAAGGCTGATCCGGCAGATCCGCTGCGACCTCGTCCACACCCACCTCCTGCGGGCGGATTTGCACGGCGGCACGGCCGCGCGGTGGGCGGGCGTGCCGACGGTCGTCTCCACCGCTTACGCCATCGGTCCCTACGCCCGCCAGCGGCGGCGGCGTTCCGATCGCCTGCTGGATGCCACGTGTGCGAGACTGCCGACCCACGTCGTTGCCGTGTCACACGCCGTGCAGCGCGATTGCGTCGAACGGTTGGGCATTCCCGGCGACCGGATCTCGGTCATCCACACCGGGATTGAACCGCCGGAACCGATGACCCCATCCGCCGCGCCGGAGCTGCGGGAGGCGTGGGGCGTGCATCCGCGGCAACCCACCGTCCTGACGGTCGCACGACTCAGCTATGAGAAAGGCATCGATGTGCTGATCGAGACGGCGGCGACCCTCCGTCGTTCCCATCCCCAGGCTCGGATCCTGCTCGTGGGGGATGGTCCGGACCGTCCGGCGATCGAAGCGAAGATCCGCGAGCGCGGCTTGAGCGAGACGATGATCCTGGGCGGCTTCCTTGCGAACATCTGGCCGGCATATCTCGCGGCGAGCGTTGTCTGTCTCCCGTCGCACTCGGAGGGCATGCCGAATGTGCTGCTCGAGGCCATGGCGGTGGGTCGCCCCATCGTGGCGACGGCCGTCGGAGGCATTCCCGAGGCCATTCTGTCCGGTGATAACGGGCTGTTGGTTCCTCCGGGAAACCCGACGGCGATGGCCGGCGCCATTACCCGGTTGTTGAACGACGCCGAACTGGCCGACCGCCTCGGGAAGGCGGCCCAGGCCACGGTAGCCCAGCGGTTTCTGGCCAGAGATGCGGCCGCACGCTATGGCATCCTTTATTCGAATCTGCTAGCCCAGGGGGGAAGGAGAGATGGCCCAATCCGAGCCGCTTGAGATCCTGCCCGAGCCTGTGGAAGTCTTGGGGCTGCCCATCCGGCCATTGACGGCGGCTCGTCTTGCCGGGTGCCTGGTGGAGCGGGCTTCGGCCGGAATTCGTACCCGTGTCTGCTACGCCAATGCCCACACGGCTAACCTGGCCTGCCGCGACCCCGCCTTTCGCGAGGTGCTGTCCCGGAGTGAACTGCTCTATGCAGATGGTGCCTCCATCGTCTGGGCCAGCCGGCTCGGCCGTCGCCCTTTGCCTGCCCGCCTCACCGCCGCCGACCACTTCCCCGGCTTCGCCAGAGCTTGTGCCGCTGCTCACCTGCCCTTGTATCTGCTGGGCGGTCACCCGGGGGTTGCCGAGGCTGCCGCCACCACGCTGCGGCGCGATGTCAGTGGTTTGGAGATCGTGGGCACGGATCATGGCTACTTCGCGGCGGAGGACTCGCTGGCGATCGTCAAGCGGATCAACGCGGCCGCTCCTGCTGTGCTGGTAGTTGGGCTTTCCTCTCCCCACCAGGAGTTCTGGATGTTCCGCCACTGGGACCAACTCCGCGTTCCGGTGTGCTGGTGCGTGGGGGCCTTGCTGGACTACTTTGCCGGGCGTGAGCGGCGGGGGCCCAGTTGGCTCTGTCGCCTCGGGGGCGAATGGCTGTACCGTCTGGCGATGGATCCGCGCGGCAAGTGGCGGCGGTACCTGCTGGGCAATCCGCGATTCGTCTTCAACGTGATCCGGTGGCGGATGGGAAGATGGCCTCGATACCCGGCCGAAGTCGCCTCGACTTCGAACGCTTCCGCCAGTGCGTCCCAGGAGGAGAACGTCCATGCCGCCGCCCGCTGACCTGGCTATCTCCCTGCCGCAGTCCGCCGGTGGCGGCACGATCGCGGCGCAAAGCCGGCCGTTCGCCCACGGGCCGACCACGGATCGTGGTTACGAGATCCTGTCCCGGCTGCTGGACGTGGCGATTTCAGCCTTCGCATTGGTTCTCTTCCTGCCCATCCTATTGCTGGCGGCGATCGCGATCCGCGCGACGTCTCCCGGCCCGGTATTCTTTCGCCAGCAGCGGGCCGGACGGCATCGCCGGCCTTTCACCATGCTGAAGCTCCGCACGATGTATGACGGTGCGGATGATGACAAAGTGCTGTTTCGCCATCTCAACTCCTTGCCGACCGGCCCTTGCTTCAAGATCAAGAACGACCCGCGCGTCACAACCGCGGGCCGCTGGCTGCGACGTTCGAGCCTCGACGAAGTCCCGCAGTTGGTGAATGTCCTGCTGGGGCAGATGAGCCTGGTCGGTCCGCGGCCGCTCCCGCTTGATGAAGTCCGGCTGGACACGATCCAACAGCGGCTGCGATTCACGGTCAAGCCTGGGCTGACTTGCCTGTGGCAGGTGTGCGGCCGGACGGAAATCCCTTACGAAGAATGGCTCGCACTCGACGTCTGGTACGTTCTCAATCGCTCGCTATCCTTGGACATGCAGATTCTCTTTAAAACGATCCCCGCGGTTCTGTCGGCAAAAGGGGCCTACTGAACGAAGGCGGCGATCGGTCAGCCCGTCGCGTGGGGCGGGTCATTTCCGATGGCCAGCGGCCCGCCAGCCGTTCATCCGATATCCCCCCATGGAAGCCGAAGCCCAGCGGACGTCATCGACCACGATGAAGCAGTCCGGGTCGTGGAGACGGGCCTGGTCCCCCGCGGCCTGGGCCAACTTGCGGGGCACCTGAATGAACAACAGTTCCACCGGGCCGTCACGGCCCTGTCCGGAGATCTGCGTTACCACGAAACCACTTGACCGCAGCGCTTCGGCCAGAAACGCCCCACGGCGTGTGAAGACTCGGACGACTTGCTCGCCGAAAGCCAGGTGCCGGTCAATGGTGATGCCGATGTAGTTGCCCAGGGCGAAGCCCAGCGCGTACGCCACTGCGTACACGGGGTTGCTCAGACTGCTGATGACCCGTGAAACCACAAGAATCCACACCAGCACCTCGCAAAAGCCGAGAACGCAGGCGAATCCTCGACGACCGTTGACGACGCAGATGGTCCGCACGGTGCCGAGGGTGACGTCCACAATTCGGGCCGCGACGATGAGCAGACAATGCAGGATGACCGTTATGTCCATTCACACACCGTTCGGATCGGCCCCATGCGCCGATCCGCCTTGTCTTGTTGGGATCGCGAATCGGCGACGCGCCGCGAGCCGCGTCGCCTCAGGTGGGAGCCAGCGGCGGTTCACTCCGCGGAGCCGGCCGGCAGTGATCGGTTCGGCGCGGACTGGATCGCTACTCCGTGCAGACGGCCCACCACCAGGTAATCGCAGGCCAGCCTACCCTGAACCACCGCTGGTTCGAACTCCGCCGCCAGAATGCTGACGCCGGAGTCGGCCATCATACGGTCGGCCCGCCCCGGTGTCACCAAGTCCTGATAACCACGTCGCCGAAGAGCCTCGGCGAGACGGCGGGGCAAATCCTCGCCGGACGAATCGGCGGCTGGGGAGGTCGCGAACCGCGGAATCGCCAGACGCGGGTTGGCCCGCCGATCGATGGACTGGGCGATCCGCTCCGCTGCGGCGTCGATCAGTAGAGAAGCATCTCGCGGCGGCGCGGCGACTTGACCCAGGCTCATGCTGCGGCCGTTCCGGACATCGATCAGCGTAAGACGTAGAATGGTCCTCTCCTCCGCGGACGCCGGGACAGGTTGCGAGTCAAGACTGTCGAACCGGAGACTTCTCAACTCGGACTGCAATCGGGCAACAGCCTCCTCCCCCACCGCTTGGCGCACCACGCGGCTTTCCCAATCCAGTAGAAATGCGGCCGGCACGGTATAGGCCCAGTTCGGGCTTAGCCACTCTCGCACCGCCGGCTTGGCTTCCGCACGGAGGATCACACAGGGGTAGTTGGCCTCGGCGGCACGCAAGGCGGGCAGGACGCTACCTGTCCACGAATCCGCTCGATCCAGGTTACAAGAGATCACCTGCAACCGATCGGGACCCCATTGCTCCTGCAAGACCGCAAGGTCCTCGAGGCCGGCCACGGCTGGCTTTGACCACGTGCCCCAGAAGCTCAGGAGAACTGTCTTATTTCTGAAGCCGCCGACCAACGACCGGAGTCCGGCGGCGTCAACCAGCGGAGGATCGGTCGGGTAGCGATAAAGAAGCGGTCTATTGCCGACAGCCGCGGGGTCCGGCGGAGGCGCTGCGGGCGGCGCCAGTCCGCACCCCGTCGTCAGGCCGGCCCACAGTAGCAAAGCCAGCCAACAATGCGGCCGGCCCCACTGCATCCCTTGCAGTTCTTCCTTGTGGCGAGTTCTCGATGGGCGTGCGATCATCCTTGATCTCCGCTGCGGCGTCACCTCCGTCGCCATGAATCACCCGACGCGGTCTTCGTCGGCATTGGCGGGCTTGCTCCCGGCCTCCTCGGCACGAGCCATCAGAACGCTGATCCGCTCCTTGACTTCGGCGGCCATTCGAGAATTGGGGAACTCCTGCATGATCTCGCGACCAGCCGCCACCGCCGCTTTCCAGTCGTGGTCCGCCACGGCCAAGGAGAACTGAACGCCGAGGTTATGAAGCTTGGCTCTAAACACACCGCGGGCGGATTCCTGCAAGGCAGCGGCTTCGCTCGGCGTGAGGAACTGGTCCAGCTCGCTCAGGATGGCTATCCCGCGATCGACCTCGTTGCGCTGGACCGACTCATCCCATTCCTTGAGCAAACGCCGCTTGTGCTCGCTCCGCAGGCGGGCGAAGAGCTGCGGCAGCGCTCGCACTTCCGCGTTTTCGGGGTGCTCGGCCAGCAGGCGGTCCATGTCACGCCGGGCCCGGTCCCAATCGTGGCTGTGCATCTGCGAGCGAACTCGTTCGACACTTTCGTGTAGTTGCTCCTTGCGGGCCTGCTCGCGGCTTCGGTCCACCTCCTCGCGCAGCCTGGCCGCCTCGTTCTTATAGCCGTGGCGGCTGGCCAACTGGTCCACCAAGGCGTAGGCCGCTTCCCAATCGCCCTTGATGATCTCCTCATTAATGGCCAGACGGAGCGCGGTCCGCTCGCGGCCGCGGTGAGTGATGGCGCGACCCGCGTCGGAAAGCTGGGAGTTCTCGGCGATGACGCGGAGCAACGGCCGGATTTCCTCCTGCCCGTGGTGGATATCCCGGAGGGCATCGTAGGTGCGATAGCTGTTGGCCTCGATCTTCAATGCCACGTCGACCGCCCCCCAGAGGAGAATCCCCACGGCGATGAGCAGTAGGCCGGCAGCCCCCACCGCCATCGCCAGCATCGGCCGCCAGTGTCCGAAGCCGGTCGCCGATTCCAGGGAACCGGGGTCCGCCAGGAGCAGATAGACCAGCAAGCCGGCCCCAGTAACGATGCCGACCAGTCCCGTAAGGCAAGCCATCTGCACTCTTCGGCGAACGTGCGGGAAGCGTTGCGGCTTGTCGGACATTGGGCACCTCGGGCAGGATCACAGGAACGCGAACTGTGGAGCCGTTTCTTCCATGTTTACTCTAGCTTTGAGTCTTTAAGGCGTCAACGCGGGGTCGGTCCGCGTCGCGTCGTGGTGAACTGCCGGGCCGGCCAGCGACATTGACCTGTGGTGCTGCCGGCGCTATTCTGGGCGCACATGGACCGTGAAGGCCGGAGTGTGCCGCCGGATTCTGGTGGAGCGTTGCCCAAGGCGGTCTGCGCTGCGGGTCAACCGGCGATTCCGCGGCGTCGTCCGCGGCTTCGCCTCATCAACCCCCAATCCCCCCTGTCCACCATTACGATGCCGGACGTCATTCGGCGAATGACCTTCACGCGCAAGGCGCTCTTCGCACCGACGGGGTTGATGATCTGTGCCGCCGTGACGCCGTCGCATTGGGAGGTGGAGATCGTCGACGAGTGTGCTCTGGAGACGCCCCATCGCCCGCGGGCCGACTGCGACGTGGTCGGCATCAGCGCTATGACCACGCAGGCACGGCGAGCCTACGATCTGGCTGATGCGTACCGTGCGCTGGGCGTCACCGTGGTCCTCGGCGGAATTCACGCCTCGGCCCTGCCCGACGAAGCCCTGACCCACGCCGATGCGGTCTGTCGCGGAGATGCGGAATCGACCCTGCCGCATCTCCTGTCCGATTGGGAAACCACCCGGAGCAAGACCTCCCTCAAGCCGATCTACGATTGGTCCAGCTATCCTACGGCCCCGATCGGCACGCCTCGGAAGGATCTGATTGATCCCCGGCAATACCTGGTGGCCAACCCCATCCAGACGACCCGCGGCTGCCCGCACGGATGTTCCTTCTGCACCACGCCGGCCGTTTTCGGGCGCAAGTTCCGCCAGCGGGAAATCGCCGACATCGTTGAGGAAATCCGTGAAGCGAAGGAGCGGCACCGGTCCTGGTGTTTCATTTTTGCTGACGACAATTTCGGGGGTCATCAACAATGGGCGCTCGAGTTGTGCGCCGCCCTGGAGCCGCTCAGGATCGCGTGGGCCAGTCAGTGCGACATCCTCATCTCGCGCAACGAGCGGTTATTGGCGGCGATGCGCCGTTCCGGGTGCGTGGGGTTGATCCTCGGACTCGAGTCACGCAAGCAGGACACGCTGAGCGAGGCCGGCAAGCGTTTCGTCCACTCCGACACCTACGAGTGGCGGATCCGCAGGATTCAGGCGGCCGGCATCAGCTTGTGGGGCGCTTTCATCTTCGGGTTCGACCACGACGACTGGCGCGATCTGATGCGCACGGCTCGTTGGGCACAGCAGATGAATCTGGCCATGAGCTGCTTCCCGATCCTGACGCCCTATCCCGGTACGGAGGTTTATCGTCACTTCGAGAGAAGCGGTCGCCTGATCACCCGCGACTGGGATCGCTACAACGGCGCCTCCGTCGTTTATCGCCCCGCGAAAATCACCCCCGAACAGCTTCGGCACGCCCAGATGGCTGCGTTCGCTGAGTTTTTCTCGCTGAGATCAGCGGTGCGGCGATTGCGATTCTGGCCCATCAAGGCCCGGGCCTGGCTGGCGAACCTGGCCATTCAGCAGGGCATCCGCTACTACTACCGCAAGCGCGGCCGGCGGGTGCCGCGGTTCGCCGATTTGCTCGAGGCCAACCATTCGGCGGGAAGTGCCCGATCCGGCCGCTCCCTTGAGCTGCTCGCATCAAGCGACGAATCGTCCACCCGGTTTCCCGCCGAGGTGGTCGCCGCCGCTTCCCCGCACATGCATCTCGGACAGACCTTCGCGGAACTGAATGAGGCAGCGAAACAGGCCGAGGCAAGAAAACCGGCGCCACATCTCTGACCACCGAGGCGAGGGGGCTGCACGCCAGGGCGGTTCCCTTGCGTTGTCCGTGAATTCAGGCACAATGCTTTGGTGTGTTGCGCGAGCCCGGTTTCGTTGGCCTGACGGAGTATCCTGGAATGACTCGAACCATGAGCAGTGTCGGTCTTTTGCTCGTCCTCTTTGCCTGTGGTCTGGCGGTCACTCAGAGCCTTGGACAACCGGCCGGCAATGCCGTGCCTCGAGCCGCCTCTCCAGTTGCCGTGATCGACCTGGTTCGCATCTTCGCCGAGTGCGCCCAGATCAAGGATCTCAACGAGATGATCCGCCAGAAGCGGGATGACATTACCCGCGAAGGTAATCAGAGAAAGGAAGTCATCGAGAGCAAGCAGTCCGCCCTGTCGGCTTTTCAGCCGGGCAAGGCCGACTACGAGACCCGCCGCAAGGAGTTGGTCCGGCTCAACACCGATGCCAACGTGTGGTTCAAGCTGATGGAGGACGAGATCGACCGCGACATGTTCCACTGGACTCGGGTCATCTACGAGCAGACCATGGAGATCGCCGGACAAGTCGCCCGTGAAAGCGGCTACGCGGTCGTGTTGCACCGCTCCGAATTCAAGCCCTTTGATATCGAGCAGTCCGTACAGACTCTTCGGCGGTTCATTCAGGATCGCAGCGTCGTCTACAATATCCCGGAAGTCGATATTACGGATATCGTCATTCGTCGGATGGATGCCGCGTACGCCGCAGCCGGCGGCAGGAAGCAACTGCTGCCCGCCGAAGAGCCCGCCACGAAACCCTAGTATCCATTGGGAGTCGTCCATGCCAGCGCAGAAGACCTTCACGCTGGGCGAAATTGCCGCCCTCTGTCGGGGTCGCTTGGTGGACGCTGCCGCGGCGGTGGGAACCGCGATTCGGCGGGTGGACAGCGTCGAGGAGGCTGGCCCGGAGAGTGTCACGTGGATTGCGGACGAGAAGAGCCGTCGGCTGCTGGGTGAGACGCGGGCGGGAGCGATTCTGGGCACCAGCCAGACCGTGGGGAAGGATCCTCGCGGCATCGTGGTGACGGATCCCGAGATGGCCATTGCCGACGTGCTCGACGCGTTCTGGATTCCACCCGAGCGGCCTGCCAGCGGGATCCATCCGACTGCCACGGTGGCGGCTTCTGCGGAGTTAGGCTCGGGCGTGGCGATCGGCGCCGCCGCAGTCATCCACCCGGAGGCCCGCGTAGGCGATCGCACGATCATCCACGAGGGGGTGTCGATCGGCCGCGGGGTCATGATCGGCACAGATTGCGAAATCTTCGATCGGTGCGTGATTTATGACCGATGCACCCTCGGAAACCGCGTGATCGTGCATGCCGGCGCCGTGATCGGCGCGGATGGCTTCGGCTACATATTTCGCGATGGTAGACATCGCAAAATTTCCCATATCGGAACCGTCATCATCGAGGATGATGTCGAGATCGGCGCAAACACCTGCATCGATCGGGGTAAGCTGTCTGCCACCCGTATCGGGCGCGGAAGCAAGATTGATAACCTGGTGATGATTGCCCATAATGTCCGCGTCGGACCTCTCTGCCTGCTGGCCGGTCAGTGCGGCCTGTCGGGGAGTGTCCGCTTGGGAACAGGTGTAGCCCTCGGCGGGCAAGTCGGCGTGAGCCACGGAATCCGCCTTGGCGATGCGGTGAAAGCTGCGGCTCAGAGCGGAATCATCGGGGACATCGAGGCGGGGCAGGTGGTCTTCGGCTGCCCGGCTCAGGACCGCCTGACGGCTTTTCGCGATATTGCGCGCGTGCGCAAGCTCGGCGGACTCTTCGAGCAGATCGCCGAATTGAAACGGCGGGTGGCCCGACTTGAGGAATCAGAAGACCATTCAGAGCACCGCTGAGGTCAGCGGCCGCGGGTTGTTCACGGGAGAGCAGGTCCTGGCGAGGTTCCACCCTGCCCCACCGGATGCGGGGGTCGTGTTCGTGCGCAAGGACGGCCCCACGCCCGCCCATATTCGTGCGCATGTGTCCAACGTCACCAAGCGGGCCCGCCGCACCTCCCTGCGAAACGGCACCCTGGCCATCGAGACGGTGGAGCATTGCCTGGCAGCCCTCCACGGGCTGGGCATCGACAACGCGGAGATCGAACTGACCGGAGGAGAATTGCCGGGCGGCGATGGAAGTTGCGGTTTCTTCGTGGAGGCCATTCAGAAAGCGGGCATTCAGGAGCAACCGGTTCCGGTCAAGCCCCTGATCATCCAGGAGACGATTCGCGTCGCGGAAGGTGACGCTGAATTGATCGCCGTTCCCGCCGAAGGCGAAGACCTCAACATCCTGTACGATTTGGACTACGGGCCGGAGAGCCGCCTGCCGCGACAAATTCATGCCATCCGCGTCAGCCCGGAGAGCTTCTGCCGCGAGATTGCCACAGCCCGGACTTTTCTCTTCGAGGAGGAAGCCCGCCAGTTTCAGGCCGCTGGGCTGGGAACGCATCTCACCTACGCTGACATCGTCGTGATCGGACCGAACGGCATCGTGGACAATGCGTTCCGATTCCCCAACGAATGCGTGCGGCACAAGATGCTGGACCTGATCGGCGACCTGTATCTGCTGGGCCGGCCGGTCCGCGGGAAGATCATCGCTCGCAAAAGCGGCCACGCCCTCAACCATGAACTGGTGCGGCGGCTTCTCGAGAGTGCGGAGCGACAGGAACGCCGCGGCCGCCTCCGCAGTGCCGCCGCTTTCGACGCGAAGGAGCTACAGCGACTACTGCCCCACCGCTTCCCGTTCCTGCTGATCGACCGTGTGGTGGAAATCGACGGCGATCGGCGGGCGGTAGGTCTGAAGAACGTCTCGATCAACGAGCCGTTCTTCCAAGGACACTTTCCAGCCCAGCCGATCATGCCGGGAGTGCTGATTCTCGAATCGCTTGCGCAACTGGCGGGCATTCTTCTGGCTCAGAAGCTGGAGCACACCGGCAAGGTCGCGGTGCTGCTCTCGATGGACAACGTCAAGTTTCGCCGAGCGGTGTTGCCCGGCGATCAATTGATTCTGGAGGCTGAAACGCTTCGGGTGAAGGCTCGCACCGGACATGTGCGGTGTCGGGCCTTGGTGAATGACGAGCTGGTCTCACAGGCGGAGATCAAGTTCATGATGGTCGATGCAGATCCGGCGTGAGTGCCGGCGAGCGACGCCGCGCTACCTGCAGAGGCCGCGGCCGTATATTCGGATGGTCATCCATGGCGAAGATCGCCCCGAGCGCGAACGTAGACCCGCGAGCCGAGCTGGCCGCCGACGTAGAAGTCGGCCCCGGCTGCCACATCGGGCCGGACGTGAAAATCGGGCCGGGTTGTCGGCTCCTGCCCAATGTCACCATCATGGGGCACACGGAGTTGGGCAGCGGGAATACTCTATACCCCTCGGTCGTGCTGGGCGCCCCGCCGCAGGACTTGAAGTATCAGGGCGGGCGGACTCATTTGCTCATCGGCAATGATAATGTCTTCAGGGAGGGAGTGACGGCCCACACCGGCACGGAAATCGCCGGCGGGGTGACGCGGATCGGCAACCACAACCAATTCCAGGTCGGCACTCACATCGCCCATGACGTCTGCGTCGGCAACCACTGCATTCTCTCCAACCAAGTGCAGGTCGCCGGCCACGTGCATATTGAGGATCACGTGGTGATCAGCGGTCTGGCGGGCATTCAGCAGTTCGTCACCGTCGGGCGGTTCTCGTTCATTACGGGGGCCGCGCGCTGCACCATGGACGCCCCACCGTACATGATCTACGGATACGACGGAGAGATCCAGGGGATCAACGTCAAAGGCCTGACCCGCTGGGGCTTCGACGAGTCCTCGATTCAGCTCCTGCGGGACCTGGCCAAGCGGCTGTTCCCCAAGCGCAGCTCAACGGCGCACTACTACCGTCTCCGCAACCTCTACGGGCTTCTGCGTTCGCGACGGGAGGAACGAAACGGCATCGCCACGCTGGCCCGCCGGATCCGCGAGGCGGAAGCCACGGCCGCGCCGGACGAACACTGCCAGTACCTGGTCGAGTTCATGAAGAGGTCCATCCTCCAGGGGGTCTACGGCCGCTTTCTGGAAGCCCAGCGGCGGGACAGCAGCGCTAACCTTCCGAAATTCTTCCAAAACGGGGGCAACGGTCGGTGAATACTCTGCCAACACCTGTCGCCGTCATCGGCGTCGGCCACATGGGTCGTCACCATGCCCGGCTGTATCATGAGTTGCCTGCGGCCCGGTTGGTCGCCGTCGTCGACTCCAATCTGGCCCGAGCCGAGGAATACGCCGCAAAGTATCAGGCTGCGGCGTTGGCCAGCATCGACGAGTTGCCGGACAGCGTGCGGGCGGCCAGCGTCGCCGTGCCGACGATTTACCATGTCGACATCGCCGAGAACCTGCTGCGGCGCGGAATCGCGGTTCTGGTGGAGAAGCCCCTGGCCGAAAGCGTCGAGCAGTGCGAACGGCTTTTGGCCGTAGCCCGGCAGACAGGCGTGACGTTGTCGGTGGGACACACCGAACGGTTCAATCCCGTCGTTCGAGCCATCGAGCGGCTGCACATCACGCCGCGGTACGTCGAATCCCAACGGATCAGCCCTTTTCGCTTCCGTTCCGCCGACATCGGCGTCGTGGCGGACATGATGATCCACGACATCGATATCATCCTGCACCTGGTGCGATCCCAGCCTGTCCGCGTGGACGCGATCGGAGTGAGCGTACTGGCTCGGCATGAAGACGTGGCCAACGCTCGCGTGGTGTTTGCCAACGGCGTGGTGGCCAATCTGGCGGCTTCGCGTCTGGCACTGAAGACGGACCGCCGTCTGCGGGTATTCAGTGAGACGGCTTATCTTTCGCTCGATTACCAGCGAAAGAGCGGCATCGTCATCCAGCGCGATGCGAACCTCGACATCCTGGCCCTAGCCCGAGAAGCCAAGCTGGAGGATCTGAGCCAGATGGCGGACATGGACTTCGGCAAGCTGGTGAAAGTCGAGCCGCTGGTCGTGGATGACGTCGAACCCCTCCGGGCGGAGCTCGAGGCGTTCCTCCATAGCGTTCAAACGGGAACTCCGCCCCCCGTCAGCGGGGAGGACGGCGCCGCGGCCGTGCGCCTGGCCGCCGAGATCACCGCCGCCATCAATCAGAACGCCTGGCCGTCCATCCAGAGGTGACGCACCTCAAGGTGAGATCGACCGGGCAGGATCGGCCGCAGCCGTTCGGGGCAGATGCTCCGACAGCACGGCGAGCAGCCGCTGGCGGTTGATCGGCTTGCTGAGATAGCCGTCGCAGCCCGCCGCCAGGCACTTCTCCTCGTCTCCGGACATGGCGTTGGCGGTCAGCGCGATGATCGGGCGAGACCACCCCTTCCTCCGCAGCAGTCGCGTCGCGGCATAGCCGTCCAGTACGGGCATCTGCATGTCCATCAGGATCGCGTCGAATGGCGGAGGGTCACCTGCCCTGGACCCCGCCGCCAACCAGGGGGCCGCGGCATCCAGCGCGGCCTTCCCGTTCTCCACCACGGTGACGGTCACGCCCGCCTTGCCAAGGAAATGAACGATCAGCCGTTGGTTATCGGGGCTATCCTCTGCCAGAAGAACATGCGCGGAAAGCTGGATCCCGCCCGGATCCCCAGGATTCCTCGCTGATGAGGGCGTCATCTCCCGAGGAATCGACGCGCCCGTTTCGCGCAGTGGCACCCCTTGCAAATCGCCGACCCCCACGGTCACACGAAAGGTGCTGCCTTGGCCGGGAGTACTGGCGACTTCTATGTTTCCGCCCAACATGGTCACCAGTCGCTTGCTGATGGTGAGGCCCAGGCCGGTTCCGCCGTAGCGACGAGCCGTGGAGGCATCCGCCTGAGTGAAGGGTTGGAACAGTCGGCCCAACTGCTGTTCGCTCATGCCGATGCCGCTGTCGATCACCTCGAACTGCAACAGCGGCTTGGTCGTGGGCTGCGACTCCGACGGGGCGAGGAGCCGGACCACGAGCCGTACGAAACCCCGGTCGGTGAATTTGATCGCATTGCCCACCAGGTTGATCAGCACCTGTCGAAGCCGGGTGGGATCGGTGGTGATGCGCTCGGGAAGCGGGCCATCCTGCTCGACGCCCAGTTGCAGCCCCTTGGCCTCGGCCCGAACCCGCATCAGGGAGACGACTTCATCAATGATCTCAAACGGTGAGCACGGAGCGGGGTCCACTTCCAGGTTGCCCGACTCGATTTTGGACAGGTCCAGAATGTCGTTGATCAGACCCAGCAGGTGTTCACCGTTTCGTTGGATGGTGGCGACGGCCGCCTGCTTGTCCGCGTCGGACAGGTCTGGGTCCAGCAGCGTCTCTGTGAACCCGAGGATAGCGGTCATTGGAGTGCGAATCTCGTGGCTCATGTTGGCCAGAAACTCGCTCTTGGCGCGTGTGGCTGCCTTGGCTTCGGCGGCGAGCTCTTGGGCGTGGGCCACTGCCCGCTCCAATTGATGGTTGAGCGCCTCCAGCTCATGGTTGACGGATTCCGCCTCCATCTTGGCCCGTTGCAGTTGGTCTTCGACGGCAATCCGGTCGGAAATGTCAATGGCCACTTCGCAGCGAACCATGCGGCCGTCGGGCCAGACAATGGCCTTGTCGATGCAGCGAAAATGCTGGCCTGTCACTCGGTTCCGGAACTCCCATATGACTGGTCGCCCGATCCGGTCGCCGAAGATGAGGTGGTTCGTGCAGAACGGGCACGGCTGATCCAGATTCTGCAGCGCCCGGAAGCACTGCTGTCCGACCGCCTCACCCCACCTCTGCCTGAAGGCTTCATTGATGTACAGAAGTTCGTAGGTGTTCGGGTCGCTCACGTAAACCGGCGTGTCGAAACTGTCGAAGATCGAAAGCAATTGCCGCCGCTGGCGCTCCACTTCCTCCTCGGCACGCCGCCGGTCGGTGATGTCTCGACCGATGGCCAGGACGGCGATTGGATGTCCCTGATCGTCCAAAATCGATCGACACGACCATTCCACGAGGCGCTCTTCGCCGGTCTTGGTCACTATCGCGCGGACGCGGTCGGTCCAGGGTTGGCCGGCGATCGCCTGTTGCAGTTCGGCTTGCACTTCAGCCCGCGCGGCATCCGGCATCAGTAGGCCGCACCAGTCCCGGTCACGGACCTCCTCCGCATGATAACCGGTGACGCTTTCCACATAGCGATTTGCGCGGAGAATGCGGCCATCGAGGGCCAGCACCAGGACCATGACCGGGGCCGTGTTCAGCAGGCTCTCGGCGAAATCCCGCTGCTTGCGGACGGCCTCCTCCGCTTCCTTACGTTCACTGATGTCCTGAATGATGCCATCGTAGCGAATCAACCGGCCCTGAGCGTCGAATTCAGGCACGATCGTATCCCGGACCCACCGCAGTGTGCCGTCGCGATGAAGGATGCGGTGCTCGATCGGCTCGACCATCTCTCCCCGCAGGACTCGGTTGACGTGGTCGATCACACGAGCGCGGTCGTCCGGGTAGATCATCGACCACCACAGGTTGCCGTCCGCGGCATAGTCTTGCGGCCGGTAGCCGGTCACGATCGTGCAGCCGGCGCCGTGTTCCGTGCTTCGCGCCTGGCCGTCCGTGACCCACACCGTATAGTGGTAGTTGCTGACGGCGCTCAGCATGCGACGGTACCAGTCCTGGCTTTCGCGCAGCTTCTCCTCGACCTGTCGCTGGGCGCTGATGTCGCGTATCTCGGCGATGACCATCGCCGTCGGGTCGCACCCCAACATGCCGAATCGTACTTCTGCGAGGAAAGCGGTGCCGTCCGCGCGAAGGTATCGCGTTTCAATCCGACGACGGCGGCCTTGCACGAGATCTCGTTCAACCGCGGTCCAATCAAGCCCCTCTCCCGGCGTGGTCAGATCGCCCAAGCGCCGCGCGCCAAGCTCCGCAGCGGTGCGGCCGTACAAGACACAGGCCGCAGGGTTGGCCGCGAGAATCCGGCCGTTCAAGTCGAGTATCAGGAATGACTGGCTGGTGGTCTCGAAAACCCGCCCGAACAGGGTCTCTGGTTCCGGTAGCTCGGCTACGGCCGCACCCGGCGGCATGGCTCGGAGCGATTCCGCGTGGGCTTCCGTGACGGAGCAAGGCAACTCGAATGTCTCGGACGGATGCTCCGTCATACTCCCTTCAACCCTCAAGCAGTCGACTGTTTCTGCGCGGTTACCGCTGCTAGGGAATGATCGACCAGCTCGCTCCGATCCATGACTTTCGGAGAAGCGTCGGCAGCCTCTCGGACCTGGCACATGGTCGGCTTATCGCTCGGACATCGCGGAGAACCAGAAAGGCCCGTTCTTATCGCACCGCAGTTAAATCGCTGCCTGGGCCAAATCGCGGATCAGAGCGATCGTCGGCTCGATGACTGAGGGGCTCCCGGGCAATGCAGCCACGGCCGACATTCGATGGACGATGGCGCTTCCGACGATCGCGCCGTTCGCCACGCGGCACACCTCGCGGACCTGGTCTGGCCGGCTTAAGCCGAAGCCCACCAGGACCGGCAAGCCCGTGGCGGTACGGAGGTCGGCGACCCGAACGGCCAGATCTGCGGGAAGGCTGCTCCGCTCCCCAGTGGTGCCTTGAACGGAAACATAGTAGAGGAATCCGGTGGTCACCGCGGCGATGGAGCGTTGACGATCCGGCGGCGTGGTTGGGGCGACCAGCATGGAGAGTGCGAGTCCCGCCTCCTGGAGGTGCCCGGCAAAGCCAGGCGCCTCTTCCAACGAGAGATCCGGCACGATCATGCCGTCCAAGCCGGCCGACGCCGCCTGCTGCGCGAACCGGGGCACTCCGATTCGGTACACGATCGACGCGGAGACCATCGCCAGGATCGGATACGGCACCGCCGAGCGAGCCGCGGCCACCATCTTCAGGACGTCCAAGACCCGGAGACCGGAAGCCAAGGCGGCGCTGAAAGCTCGCTGGATCACCGGGCCGTCCGCGATGGAATCCGAGAACGGAAAACCCAGTTCCACACCGCGGATCGGCAGGCCGGCCATCCGCAGCAACAACTCCCGCGTGGTCGTCAAGTCCGGATACCCGGCCGGCAGAAACGGCCACAGCCCCGGCGACCGTTCACGGAGGGCGGCCTCGATCCGAGGGGTCTTATCGTGGTCATTGCCCAAGGTCCGCTCCTCGTAGTCGGGCTATCTCCACGCAGTCCTTGTCGCCGCGTCCGGAGAGGTTGACCACGATTGTACGCCCCCGGCCCAATGTCGGGGCCAGCTTGAGAACGTGAGCAATCGCGTGGGCCGACTCGAGCGCCGGAATGATGCCTTCCACGCGACTCAGCAACTCAAAGGCGGCCAGAGCCTCTTCATCCGTGGCGGAAACGTACTCTGCCCGACCGCTCGCCGCCCAGAAGGCATGTTCGGGGCCGACGCCGGGATAGTCCAATCCCGCCGAGACGCTGTGGACCGGCAAGGTCTGGCCGTCCTCGTCCTGCAGAACCAGCGTATACATGCCGTGCAGGACGCCAGCGTTTCCTTTGCTGATGGTGGCACTGTGGCGGCGGTCCAGGCCCTCGCCCGCCGCCTCGACCCCGATCAATCGAACTCCGGGATCTCCGACAAAGGGATAAAATATGCCGGCTGCGTTGCTGCCCCCCCCTACACAGGCCACGACTGCATCCGGCAGCCGCCCGGTTCGCTTGAGAATCTGCTGGCGAGCTTCTCGCCCGATTACCGTCTGCAAATCCCGCACCATCAGCGGAAAGGGGTGCGGCCCCATCACCGATCCGATGACGTAGTGTGTCGTCTCGACCGTCGCGATCCAGTCCCGCATTGCCTCATTGATGGCGTCCTTCAGGGTTCGCTGGCCGGACTCCACCGGAACGACTTCTGCCCCAAGAAGCCTCATGCGGTAAACGTTCAGCCGCTGTCGGCGAACGTCCTCGGCTCCCATGTAAATGGTGCAGTTCATTCCAAAGACGGCCGCGGCCGTCGCCGTCGCGACGCCGTGCTGCCCCGCTCCCGTTTCCGCGATGATTCGGCGCTTGCCCATCCGGCGGGCCAGCATCGCCTGACCCAGCGTGTTATTGATCTTGTGGGCACCGGTGTGGTTGAGATCTTCGCGTTTGAGGAACACGTCGGCCCCGCCCAACTCGCGGGTCAGCCTGGTGGCCAGGTACAGCGGACTGGGCCGGCCGACGTACTCGCCCAGGTAGGAGTCCAGTTCTGCCCAAAAGGAGGCGTCGGCCCGTGCGGAGGCCCAGGCACTCTCGAGCTGCCGTATGGCCGGCATGAGGGTCTCCGGCACATACTGTCCGCCGTAAGGCCCGAATCGGCCCGCCGCATGGGAAGCATGCGAGACCTCTAAATGAGGTTGGTCACTCATCGAATCTTGCCCTAACGTTCATCGATCTTAGGACTGGCCGAGTTTCGGAAGCAAATCGGGCGGAGATTACTCTTTGTGCCGATCCCCACGACCGATACAATGAGGACATGGCAGGCAAACCCTTTGAAACTGCGGAGACCTTCGGCACGCCGTCGGTGCGACAGCTTTCCATCTTCCTTGAGGATCGAGTAGGAGCCTTGCTCCGGCTGTTCAAGGTTTTCGAAGGCTCTTCGGTCCGTGTGGTGGGACTGGCTGTCTCCCACACGAGCGACTGCTCCATTGTGCGTCTGATTTGTGATGACAGCGATACGGCGGTGGACCTTCTTCGCGGGCGGGGCTACGCCTTCGTTGAGACTGAACTTCTCGTTGTGGAAATTCCGCAGGGGCAAGGACTTATGTCGATATGCTCGGCCCTGCTCGCCGCCGAGGTTAATATCGATTACGCCTACCCGCTGATTAGCCGGCCGACGGGTCGCGCGGCCTTGGCGGTACGCACCGACAACATGGGCACGGCCGCCCAGATTCTAAGATCGAGAGATTTTATCTTGATGTCTGAAAATGATCTCGGGCCGGGCCCCCCCCGGTAGCTGCGGCCACGCGGCTGGACGACATCAACGGGCGATTAGCTCAGTCGGCTAGAGCACCTCGTTTACACCGAGGGGGTCACAGGTTCGAGTCCTGTATCGCCCATCAGATATGTCAGATCGCCATCCTGGCGGTCCTGAGAATCGGCTCGTCTCTGCGGCGAGTCGCGGGGCCGCCGGCGGCGTGACTTGCCCCCAGTACACCAGCATGCCGGGACCTGCCGCGACGGGCGGCGTCTGGAGGTAACTACCCGCGACCCGAATAGTGGGAAAATTGCCTGTTCGCCTCACCCGAAATGCGTCGGGATGCGGAGTAACGCAGATCTGACACCGGCTGATGCGAGCCCTGAAGCTGCAATCTCCAGCTTGACGAGCAGCCGCACCCCGGGTGGGATGCCCGCTGCCTCCTGAGCGTGCCCAGAGACCCGCTATGACTCTTGTCCTGCTATCCGTGATTACGTTGCAAGCAACGATTTCGCGTCCCATGGTGCGTCCAGCCGAAATTGCCACGCCCGCCGGTGAAGCTAAGGTTGCACGACACCGGCCGTCGCCTCCCAGATTCTCGACTCCACCCCTCCGACCGCAAGCCGAGGTCGCCACCATGCCACGGTTCAAATGTCTGGCCGAGATCATCCGCCTGAATCCGCACCTTTCCCACGACAACCCCCTGCAACTGCCCATGAAAGTGCGGGGGTTACTGGAGGACGAGTACAAGTTCTTTCGCGGCACCGCTGACTTGTTCTACGATTTCTGCCGAACGGCCTGCCGTGACTGGGCAGATGACCCGACGACCAGAGTCTCGCTCCACGGGGACCTGCATCTCGGCAATCTCGGCACCTACCGTGCCGTCGGTGACCAAGACGTGGCGCTATCCTTCGCCGTGGTTGACCTGGATGAAACCGTTTCGGGTGATTTTCGCCTCGACTTGCTGCGGGCACTCACCTCGCTCCGCGCCATGGCCGGCGCTCACGTCGTGCAGATGTCTGACAAGCAGTGGCGGGAGGTCGCGGGGCTCCTGGTTACCGGGTACCGCGACGGATTGTCGGTGACGGAACCGCGTTCACCTTATTCCCGGCACAAACCGGTCAAGAAGCTGTTGGACAAGGCGAAGGATGGCAGCGCAAAGGAGTATCTTGCCCGATACGTCAGCACCGGGCCGCTGCGTCGGTTTCTTCCCCTGCGGCTCAAGGACGGCCGGCCGGCGGACCTCATGCGACCGGTTACCTTGGAAAGGCGGCAGGAACTGATCGACGCCTTGTGGATGGGCCTATCCCCGGGGACGAATCGCATTCTGCCCGCTCGTCTTCGCTTCCTCAGCCGTGCTGACCTGCAACAGGCCGTGCTGGACGTGGTCGAGTGGACACGTCTGGACAGCAGTGGGAGCCAAGGTTTGCACAAGTATCTGGTGTTGCTGGATCGATCGGCTACTCAGCAGCTCTCCGCAGGGGGACCGGATGCCGATCTCGTGATCATCCAGCTTAAAGAACAGCCCTGCCCTGCCGCGACGCGAGTTGGGCTGCTGGCGGCGGAACCGGGGCCTTCCCGGGCGGAGGAAGTTGCCGACGCGTATCGGCGTCTCGTTGAGCCGGATCGATGGCTGGTGAGTTCCCTCGCGATGGGGAACCGCGGGTTTGTCGTGTTGGCCAAGGACGCGTGGGGAGAGGAGTTCTCGGGAAAACCGTTCGCTTCGCTCGACGGCCTGCGGGACGCAGCTCGCATCCTGGGCGAAGCGGCCGGCCGGGCGCATCGCGATGGCGTGACCTTCTCCTCAAACGGACAACAACGGCTGGAGTCTCTGCTTGCCACGGCAGATGAGCGGCTGGCCGAGGTGCTTTGTACGCGGAGCGAGGAGGCCGCCGAGTATCTGCGGCGTCTGTTCCTTGAGCTGCGTGCTGATCCAAAGGCTCGGGCATTGGCGGAGAAAGCGGATCGGGCAATCCAGGAAGCAGCTCGCGGAGCCAAGGGCGCTTCGAGGGCCCCGTGAGTCTGCCGATCAGAAGTTCCCGCCCACTGGCGCGTTGGCCACACGACTTCGCCGCGGTGTGCTATACTCGTCTTTGTCCGGAGTCCAGCAGGCTCATACCCCGCGAGCAACGGCAATGCCCTCACTGGTCTGGTTTCGATCCGATTTGCGGACCAACGACCACCCCGCCCTGTACCACGCCGCGACGCACGGCGACGGTGGAGTCATCGGGGCCTTTGTGGCCTGCCCAAAGCAGTGGCGGCAGCATGACTGGGGGTTTCCCCGCGTAGACTTTGTCCTGCGGAACCTGACGGCTTTGAGCGCGAGTCTGGAGCGGCTCAACATCCCGCTGCTGTATGCGGCGTGTCCCACATTCCGCGAAGTACCTGACGTCTTGTTAACCCTGGCGCGCCGTCATCGGTGCACTGCGTTATTTTTCAACGACGAATACGAGGTCAACGAGCGTCGTCGGGACGAAGCCGTCGCCGCTTGTTTCGCGGCCGGGGGGCTGAGCGTGTACCGGTTCACCGACCAGACCCTCTTTTCCCCCGGAGACATTCGCACGGGCCAGGGCAGCTTCTTCACCGTCTTCACGCCTTACCGTCGAGCCTGGCTACGAAAATTGCAGCAGGCCGCCGATGGCCTCACCAAGACCCTGCCCGCACCTTCCCGACAACCGGTTCTCCTTTGCCGACCCAGCCGCATTCCAAAGACCCTGAGCGATTTCCAACCGAATACGGCGTCGCCGGCGGCGTTGGCTTCGCTCTGGCCGGACGGCGAGGCCGCAGCCCGGAAACGGCTGACTGCGTTCGTCGAGCGGAGGATCGAATCCTATGCACAAAACCGGGACTGTCCGGCGGTGGACGGCACCAGCCGGTTGTCTCCGTATCTGGCCGCCGGGGTGATCTCCGCCCGTTCCTGCCTTCGCAGGGTCCGGGACGCGGGCATCATGGAGGTTGGAAGCGGTCCTTCCGGACCCGGCGCCTGGATCAATGAGCTGATCTGGCGGGAATTCTATCGGCATGTGGTGGTTGGGTTTCCGCGGGTGAGCATGGGGAGTGCCTTCCGAATCGAGACGGATCGCCTCGAGTGGTCGGAGGATCCCCAGCGCTTCACCGCCTGGTGCGAGGGCCGCACCGGATTCCCGATCGTGGATGCCGCGATGCGGCAACTGGCCCGCACCGGATGGATGCACAACCGATTGCGAATGATCGTCGCGATGTTTCTGACCAAGGACTTGCTCCTTGATTGGAGACTGGGCGAAAGGTTTTTCATGCAGCATCTCATCGATGGCGATCTGGCCAGCAACAACGGTGGCTGGCAATGGGCCGCCTCCACCGGAACCGACGCTGCGCCTTACTTCCGGATTTTCAATCCCGTCAGTCAGAGCCGCCGCTTCGACCCGAACGGCGAGTTCATCCGCCAGCATCTACCGGAACTTCGCGGTCTCGACAGCCGTTCAATTCACGACCCCTCCTGCCTCCCAGCCCAGCAGCGAGCCGCAATCGATTATCCGCACCCGATCTGCAACCACGCCGAGTCCAGAGCGCAGATCATCCGTCGATTCAAGGCCCTCCGGCGTCCGCAGGGACGCCGCAGTTGACCGCTCCGGCCGGCTCGGGTAAGAGCAACGCCGTGAAGACCAGCTTGGGAGAGTCGTGGAAGGCCCTCTATCCGTTCCAGAGCCGCGTGATGCTCTTCCAAGGCCATCGTTTGCATTACCTCGATGAAGGCCAGGGGGAGCCGCTGATCATGCTACACGGCAATCCGACCTGGTCTTTCCTGTTCCGCGACTTGGTTCAGGGGCTCCGCTCGGCTTACCGCTGCATCGTGCCCGACTTCATCGGCTGCGGATTGTCCGACAAGCCCAGAGACGAGGCGTACGCCTACACGCTGGAGAGCCGTGTTCAGGAAGTCGAGGCATTGTTGGAGCATCTCCAACCGCGCGATCACCTGACGTTGATCGCCCACGACTGGGGCGGGCTGATCGGCACCGCTTGTGTCCTACGAAGCCTGGAGCGGTTCCGTCGTGTCGTCCTGATGAACACCGCAGCGTTTCTCCGCCCTTCCGGCAAGCGAATTCCCCTGCGATTACGGCTGGCCCACCGTCGGGGACCGGTTTCCGATTTTCTGGTTCGGCGTCTCAATCTGTTCTGTCGCGGCGCCGCCCGCCTGGCGACAGCCAAAGGTCTTTCACCGCAGGTTCGGGCAGGCTTGCTGGCTCCGTACGATTCGTTCGATAACCGAATCGCCATCCAGCGCTTTGTGCAGGACATTCCGCTCTGCCCCGGTGACCGAAGCTACGCTCTGACTCGCTGGGTCGATGAGAACCTGCATCGCCTGATCGGGTTACCGGTGCTGATCTGCTGGGGCCACCGCGATTTCGTTTTCGATGAGCCGATCTTGCGGGAATGGCAGCGGCGGCTTCCCTCAGCGGATTATGCGATCTACTCGGATGCAGGTCACTACTTGATGGAGGATGTCGGCAACGCCGTGCTGGAGGCGGTCCGCCAATTCCTGACCTGCCATCCCCTCGTGCCGGCCCCGATTGCGCCGGGTGGCGGAGGGTCCTGAGGATGCCTGCCGCTGCTGTCCCGGCATCATCCAAGGCCGTCAATGTGGCCATTTACCTCCGGGAAATGGCTCAACGCCAACCCGACCGGCCGGCCGTCATCTGGCGAACCGGCCGCGACCGGCGGGGCCGCAGTATCTATCGACATTGGACCTTCGAACAGCTCGAGCAGGAGAGCGACCGCTACGCCTGGGGGCTGCTTGAGGCGGGCGTGGAACCGGGTCTGCGGACCATCCTGATGGTTCGCCCTTGCCCACAGCTCTTCGCGCTGGTTTTTGCTCTGTTCAAGATCGGTGCGGTGCCGGTGCTGATCGACCCGGGCATGGGCCGCGATCGGATGGTCGCGTGCCTACGGGCCGTCGAAGCCCAGGCCTTCATTGGTATTCCGCTGGCTCATTTGCTCAGAATTGCTCATCCAGACGCCTTCGCGTCCATTCGGGTCAGCATCACGGTGGGCCGCCGATGGTTCTGGGGGGGGCATTCGCTGGACACACTGGCTTCACGCTCCTGGCGAGCGTTCCAGCCCGCCGCAACCAAGGGCGATGATCCCGCCGCCATCATCTTCACCACCGGCAGCACGGGGCCACCGAAGGGTGTTCTCTACCTCCATCGCATCTTCGATGCCCAGGTTCGCATGCTGCGGGATCATTTCGGCATCGCTCCCGGGGAGATCGACCTGCCCACTTTCCCGCTCTTCTCGCTATTCGATCCCGCCCTTGGTATGACGGCGGTGATTCCGGACATGGACCCCACTCAGCCGGCCCGGGTTGACGCTCGTCGTATCATCGAAGCCATCCACGATCATCAGGTTACCAACATGTTCGGCTCCCCCGCGTTGCTGGACCGCGTGAGCCGGTACGGCACTGCGCATCAAGTCAGGCTCCCTTCTCTGCGCCGGGTCTTCTCCGCAGGGGCTCCAGCCCCCCCTGCCGTATTAGAGCGATTCAGCCAGATGCTGGGAGGTGAAGCCGAGATTCACACGCCGTACGGCGCCACCGAGGCATTGCCCGTTGCCTGCATCGGCAGCCGCGAGGTGCTCGGCGAAACCAGATTTCGCAGTGCCAAGGGCGACGGCACCTGTGTCGGGCGGCCCCTGCCGGGTGTGGAGGTCCGCATCATCCGTTTGACCGATGAACCGATCGACCATTGGTCCGAGGAGCTGGCCCTGCCGCTCGGGCAGATCGGCGAGATTGTGGTGCGCGGACCGACGGTCACGCCGGAGTACTGCACCGACTCCCACGCGACGCGGCTCGCCAAGATCAGACCCGACCCGGGCGTGGTCAACGACCGGGCAACCGAGTCGCTGTGGCACCGCATGGGGGACGTCGGCTGGATGGATGCCGCCGGGCGGTTATGGTTCTGCGGGCGCAAGGCGCATCGGGTCGTCACGGAGCACGGCACGCTGTTCACCGTTCCCTGCGAGGCCGTCTTCAACCAACACCCAGCCGTGCGCAGGTCGGCGCTGGTCGGTGTCGGTCACCGCCCGAATCAGCGGCCGGTCATCTGTGTCGAACTCGAACCGGAACATCGCCGAGCGAATCGCCGGGCGTTAGCCCGCGAGCTTCTTGAGATGGCCCGTCAGCATGACCTCACCCGCAGCATCACGACGGTCCTTTTCCATCCCGCATTTCCCGTTGACATCCGGCATAATGCCAAGATCTTTCGCGAGAGACTGGCCGTCTGGGCGGAGGGTCGGCTGCGATGAGCGGCGGCGGGCAGACCGGAAAAGTGCTGGTCACCGGCGGCGGGGGATTCATCGGGCGGGCCATCATCGAACGGCTTCTGGCGAGGGGCGAAACTGTGGTCAGCCTCACGCGGCGCGATCACCCGGATTTGCGTGCCCGCGGGGTTGAGGTCCGACAGGGCGATCTGGCCGACGCGACTGTCGTCGAAGCCGCATGCGTGGGCTGCAAGCTGGTTTTTCACGTCGCCGCCCGGGCGGGCCTGTCCGGATCGTGGCAAGAATACTACACAGCCAATGTCCGTGGCACCGAAAACGTGCTGGCCGGCTGTCGTTTGCACGGCGTGAAGCGGCTGGTCTTCACCAGCTCGCCGAGCGTGGTATGCGGGGGAGCGGACATGGCGGGCGTCGATGAATCCGTCCCCTATCCACGCCGATGGCTCTCCGACTATTCCCGCAGCAAGGCTCTTGCGGAACAGAAGATTCTCTCCGCCAACGGCGACCAGTTGAGAACCGTGGCGATTCGCCCACATCTGGTGTGGGGGCCGGGCGATACCAACCTGGTCCCCCGCATCATCGCCCGGGCGGCGCGGCTGCGGCGGATCGGGTCGGCAAACAAGTTGGTGGATTGCACCTACATTGACAACGCAGCCGATGCCCACCTGCTCGCCGCCGACCGCCTGCTCGATCATTCCGCCGTGGCCGGGCGGGCATATTTCATCAGCCAGGGAGAGCCTTGGCCGGTCTGGGAAATCATCAACGCCTACCTGGCGGCTGCCGATCTGCCGCGGGTGGACCGGAGCCTCCCCCCCACAGTCGCCCGCGTCCTCGTCATGTTGCTGGAGACCGGTCATCGCGTCCTGGGCCTGAAAGGCGAACCGCTCCTCACTCGTTTTGTTCTCGACCAGCTCACCACCGCTCATTGGTTCGACATATCGGCCGCCCGACGCGATCTCGGCTATGAGCCGAAGGTCTCCATGGAGGAAGGACTGCGACGATTGCGCGCCTGGCTCCATGGGGAGGCCGTGGCACCAGATGTGGCGGGTATCCGTATCGAGGAATACGCCGATCGGCACCGTGACGGCGTCCTCGCGGTGGTGCAGGAGGTATATCGCGAGTACGGCTTTACCTGGGAGGCCGAAGGATACCACCGCGACTTATACGATGTTCCCGCGCATTACCTGAGCCGCGGCGGCATGTTCTGGGCCATGCTCGATGGCGACGGCGTCATCGGTTGCGTAGGTGTCCTGCCCCAGGAAGGCGGATGCGAACTGCACCGGATGTATCTGCGAAGAAGTCATCGCGGTCGCGGCCTGGGCTCGCGGCTGCTCGAAACAGCCGTCGCCTTCGCCCGTCAACGCGGCTGGCGTAGAATGCGAGCCTGGAGCGACGTCAAACTGACGCTGGCCCACAGGCTGTACCTGAAGTTCGGTTTTGTTCGGGATGGCGAGCGGATTTGCGACGATCCCGATCACAGTCGCGAATACGGCTTCGTGAGAGAATGGTGATGCCGCCCAGGAAAGGCCCACGCCGCGAAAGACCTCCCTTTGATCCTCGTCGGGTGCGGCCCGATGCGCCGATCGGCGGTCTATTCAGCACTCCGCCCGGCGAACCCGGCCTCCTCACCGTGACCCAGCTTTCGCGGCGGATTCGCACGGCCGTCAACGCCGCCTTCCCTGCGGAAGTGCGAGTACTCGGGGAGGTTTCCAATCTGGCGGAGGGCAGCAGTGGCCACCGCTATTTCACCCTGAAGGACGCCGGCAGCGAAGTCCGCTGCGTCATGTGGAAATCCGACTCGATCAAGCTCCATTTCGAACCTCGCGACGGCATGGAGTTGATCGCGACGGGCACGGTCGATGTTTTCGAACAACGGGGGCAATATCAGCTCTACGTGCGTCGGCTGGAACCGAGGGGAATCGGCGCGTTGGAATTGGCCTTCCAACAACTTCGTGAGCGGCTGGCCGGGGAGGGCCTTTTCGATCCCGCCCGCAAGCGGCCGCTGCCGAGGTTTCCCCGCCGTATCGCCATCGTCACCAGTCCGGGGGGAGCCGCTTTGCACGACATGCTACAAACCATTGAGCGACGGTTCCCCTGCGTGCAAGTATATGTGTTCGGGGTCCGGGTACAGGGCGAGGGCGCGGCCCGGGAGATCGCCGACGCCATTCGCCGGCTCAACCACAGCAGCGCTCGCCTCGGCGGTCTCGACGTGGTGATCGTCGGCCGCGGAGGCGGATCGATCGAGGATCTGTGGGCATTCAACGAGGAAGTGGTAGCCCGCGCGATTCATGCGAGCCGCATTCCGATCATCAGCGCGGTAGGGCACGAAGTCGATTTCACGATCGCTGATTTGGTGGCCGATGTCCGCGCGGCGACGCCGACGGCCGCGGCCGAATTGGTCGTCCCGCTGCGGTCGGAGCTTCTGGAACAAGTTGCCCAGTGGCAGCGGCGTCTGATGCTCGCCGCCCACCGGCTCCTGCAAGGGGCGACCGCGCGTCTCTCGGCCATCGAGAATGCCGAGTGCTTCCGACGCCCGGTGGAGGCGGTTCGCAAACGACAGCAGACCGTGGATGAAGCCGAAGCTCGTCTGCGCCTGGCGCTGGGCGAAGCCACCCATCGCCGCGCTACTCGCTTACATGCCCTGGAACTGCGACTTTTAGACGTGCGGCCGGCTGCTCTTCTCGCCCGCTGGCGCGAGGTTCTTGCGCAGGCGGAACATCGCCTTCGCTGGCTTCAGGGCAAGAGGAATCTCCGCGCTGAACGGCGCCTTCGCGACCTGACGTCCCGCTTGATGGCGGCCACACCGCAGCGACATATCGACCGCGGCGGGATCCTCCTCGATCAGTGGACCGCCCGGCTGAGCAACGCCGTCGGGCGCGGCATCCGCCAGTACCATCGCGCCTTGAACGACTTGGCTTCTCGCCTGTCGGCTTGCAGCCACGAAGCCGTCCTCCGCCGCGGTTTCAGCATTACCCGCCGCGCCGACGACCGCCAACTGCTTCGTCACGTTGCGGACGTTGGGCCGGGTGACCGGCTGGTCACGGAACTGGCGGACGGTACGATAATGAGCCGTGTGCCGGATGTTCGCCAGGGCGAGTTGTTTGACTGACCTGCGGGCCTCCGGGCTGAGGATCTCACCATGACCAAAGAGCGTCTGTCCTTCGAGAAAGCGATGGCTCGCCTGGAGCAGATTGTTCGCGCCATCGAGGAGGGCCAGGTCGGTCTTGAGGAATCCATCAAGCAGTTCGAAGAAGGGATGAGCCTGATTCGCGGCTGCCGTGCGGTACTGGCTGAAGCCGAACTCAAGATTCAACACCTGCAAGCCTCCGGCCCGGATGCGGCGGCCGCCGGGCCGGACGTCGTCGCCCAGCCGGAGGCTCCGCAGGCGTAGCCGCACATTGTTTTCAAAATTTTTGGAAAATTCGCCAGACCACCTCTCCAAACCGGAATTTCGCTACAATGCGTCGTATGCGGTGGTTTTCCGACGCCGCAATCGTCGCGCCATCACGGCTCGTCGGATCGGAAATCCGTCGCCGGCGCTCGTACCTCGAAAAGCGGAGTGGTCTAAGCTGGCGTGACCGGGAACACCTCGCTCATGGCAATTGACCCCGACTGCCGTACGGAGATCGTCGGCGAACTCAGCACCGCCGCGGAGGAGGTAACAGCCGCTCTCGGTCTGCGGTTGTCGGGCTATCGCGGTCCGTGTATGCGGTTGGCAGAAGCCATGCGCTACAGCCTCGCGGCTGGCGGGAAGCGGTTGCGGCCCATTCTGGTCTTGTGGACGTGTGATCTCTGCGGGGGAGATCGGCGACTAGCGTGGCCGGCGGCATTGGCGGTCGAGTGCGTTCACACCTTCAGCCTGATTCACGACGACCTGCCCGCCATCGACAACGATGACATGCGCAGAGGACTTCCGACCAATCACATCCGCTTTGGTGAAGCCATGGCGGTTCTTGCCGGCGATGGGTTGTTGGCGCTCGCTTTCGAGATCCTGGCCAACGATACGCCGAACCGTGAGTTGGCGGGTGACATGATCGCCGAGTTGGCCGCCGCGGCCGGCTGGGAGGGTATGATCGGGGGCGAGGCGGCAGACGTGGAGGGCGAGAGACTCAGCCCAGACGCCGCTCTGGTCACAACCATCCATTCCGCCAAGACCGCGCGACTTCTGGAAGCCTGCTGCGCCTTGGGGGCCATGGCGGCGACCGCGAACGAGCAAGACCAGGCTTCCCTGCGGAGATACGGCCATCACCTCGGCATCGCCTTTCAAGCCGTTGATGATTTATTGGACCAGTCAGGCTTGGCGCACCAGGTCGGCAAACGAGTCGGCAAGGACGCCGCTGCTCATAAACAAACCTACCCGCGAGTCGTAGGAGTGGATGAGACCCGACGAATTGCGGAGGCAGCAACCGTGAAGGCTGTCGCGGAACTGGCCCGTTTCGGAGCGGATGCTGCCCGCCTCGCGGCCTTGGCCAGATACGTGCTGACGCGAAGGTCCTGACCGGCCTGTGGCCCGGCCCGGAGCGAAACGGCAACAATTGGGATGAATATGGGAACGCTCTCGGACATGGACGAAATTCTCCCCTGCCTCGCGTCACCGGAAGACCTTCGCAAGCTCCCTACCCCAGAACTCCGCAGACTCGCCGCGGAGATTCGTCATCGGATCATCGATGTCGTATCCCGAAATGGCGGCCATCTCGCCAGCAACCTCGGCATCGTCGAGCTGACCATCGCTTTGCACTGCGTCTTCGATTTTCGCGTCGACCGACTCCTGTGGGACGTCGGCCATCAGGCCTATGTTCACAAACTGCTGACCGGTCGCAACGCCCGCTTCGACACACTCCGGAAGGCCGGCGGAATCAGCGGGTTTCCCAGTATCGAGGAAAGCGAATACGACTTGTTCAACGTCGGCCATGCCGGTACGGCCATCGCCACGGCCCTTGGTATGGCCCGGGCGGCTGCCTTGCAGGGTGACCCCCGCCGCGTCGTCGCGCTGGTCGGCGACGCCAGCATCTTCAACGGCATGGCCTTCGAGGCGCTCAATCAGGCGGGGACTCTGCGGCGACAACTCCTGGTGGTGCTGAATGACAATTCAATGGGCATCGCTCCCACGCAAGGTGGGATGGCCCGCTATCTGGCGCGATTCCGCGCCAGCCCTCTCTACGACGAAACCAAGAAGCGAGTGAAGAAGTACCTCCCACAGATTCCGGTGATCGGGAAGCCGGCCTTCGATGCCTTGGACCATTTGAAGGAAGCACTGAAAGCCACACTGGCCCCCAATCAGATCTTTGAGCAGTTGGGTTTTCTCTACGCGGGGCCTGCCGACGGGCATGATGTCGACCATTTGATCGAAATACTCAACGCGCTGAAGGACGTCGACCATCCGGTCCTGCTGCACGTCCATACCGAGAAGGGTCGCGGGGCCGATTTTGCCTCCGCCGAGCCGACTCGGTTCCACAGCACCAAGCCCTTCAAGGTCGAAGGGTGCCGCATCGAGGTTCAAAGCAGCGGCCGCTCTTGGACCGCCGCCTTCGCCGACGCGCTCATCGCCCTGGCCCGGCGCGATTCCCGAATCGTCGCCCTCACGGCGGCCATGCCTGATGGCACCGGCCTGAGCAAGTTCGCTGAGGCCTTTCCGGAGCGTTGCTTCGACGTCGGCATTGCCGAAAGCGCGGCGGTCGGCATCGCGGCAGGCATGTGCAAAGCCGGGCTGCGCCCCATCGTGGCGATCTACTCTACTTTCCTGCAACGGGCCTTCGATCAGGTTTTTCAGGAAGTGACGCTTCAAGGGTTGCCGGTGGTCTTTTGCATGGACCGCGCCGGACTGGTCGGCGGCGACGGCGCCGTGCATCACGGTTTCATGGACATCGCCTACCTGCGCGCCATGCCCGGCATGACGCTGATGGCTCCCGCCGATGCCGACGAATTGTCGCTTGCCCTCGATCTGGCCGTGAACCTGCCCGGCCCCTCAGGGATCCGCTATCCGCGAGATACCGTCCCCCCTCCCTTGTTCGGCAACTCATCCCCGCCCCCCTTCGAGCTGGGGCGCTCCGTCTTGCTCCGCGAGGGGTGTGACGCGGTGATTCTGGCCTACGGCTCAGTATGCCAATCCGCCATGGACGCCGCCGAATTGCTCGAGACGGAGGGACTGGGTGTTCGCGTGGTGCATGCCCGCTTCGCCAAGCCGGTCGACGAAGACATGGTGCGGGCCGCCCTCACCATGCCGTGCCGGCCGGTCGACGGTCCCGGCAGCCTCCACCGGAGGCCGCCGGTAGTCACCGTCGAGGAGCATTCTATCTCGGCGGGATTCGGCTCGGCGGTGTTGGAAACGGCCAACCGCCTTGCCCTTCCCTGCGAGCACATCGTCCGGCTCGGGATGCCCTCCGACCGGTTTGTGGCCCACGGTTCTCGCGCCGGCCAATTGGCGGAATGCGGGCTGGATGCCGCCGGGATCGCCCATGCCGTCAGCGAAGCAGCCCGAAGGTGGACCCGCGATGAGCCTCAGGCTGAATTGAGCGAGGTCGCGGCGCTCCTCGCCCGAGACAGCGGGCGGAGGCGGAGCGCACTCATACCGGCTCGCCGGCGTGCTCGCTAACCGCGGATGCGACTGCTCACTTCTTCTCCGCCGTTGGGCTGCCGGCCGCCGGCTCGAGCTGCAACTGCTTCATGGTTTTGTAATAGTCCAGGGTCCGCTGGTGTTCCTGCTTCTCATCGTCCGCGGCCGCGGCTAACGCTTTGGATTGTGTCGCGATGGCCTGATCGAGCAAGCCCAGTTCGTGATGCACGCGGGCAATCACCGCCAACGTTCGGCTATCGGCCTCCTTGCTGATCTTGCCGGCGCGGAGCGCTGCATTGACCAGGAATCGAGGGCTTCTTGTTGACAGTTCGCTTTCCAGCTCGTACTCCGCGATCGAAATAAGGTCGTCGCTGGAGTCCTTAAAGACCTCCAGGATTCGCCCTTCCCACTCCGGTACCTGGTCGGCCTTGTCGAATTCCCGGAGGATCTGCCGCTTGATCAGGTACGGTTGCAGTTCCTTGGGCTTCATCTCGATCATCTGGTCGAAGAGCTTGAGCATCTTGTCGGCGTCCCGGGCGCCAAACGCGGTGCGAGCTTCTTCCATCAGTCCACGGTAGGCTTTCTCTTTCTCCGCTTCCCGCTTGGCCGCTTCGATGTCGTACTTACCGGCCAGTACCTGTTCCACAGCTTTGTCGAGTGCGGCCACATCGGCCAGCGGGTTGCCCTGCCAGACCACCACGCCTTCGCGATTCACCAGAAACGCATGCGGGATGGTAGAGATGTCTTTGGTCCAGCCTTCCGTGGTGGCCATTTCGTCGTCGCTGCCCACAAAGTAGGCCATCTTCATCTTGTCCTTGATGAACTTGGCGATGGTATCCGGTTCCTCATTGCTGACGCCGATCACCACCAGGCCGTCCTTCTCGTGCTTCTTCTGCAACTCCCCCAGGTGAGGGATGCTCTTGAGGCAGGGGCCGCACCACGTCGCCCAGAACTCGACGAGGAAGACATGCTTCTCAGCGCCTGGTTCACCCGGCAGGGCCGGCGGCTTGCTCGTCATCCACTCAGCAATCTTGATCTTCGGTGCTTTGTCGCCGATCTGCGGTGCCGCCGCGACCGCTGAGGCGAGAATCAACACGGGTGTCAGGGCAAGAAGACGATTTCTCATGGTCATCACTGGGCTCCCGACCGCGTTCGCCGGCTCGCCACCCGGTATCGACCGAACATGGGCAACCGTCGAGGATGCGGTCTTCAAGGTTTTCGATGCTGCCGTTATCCTAGCGGAAGTGACCGAGTTCGACGACCGCCTGGACCAGTTGATTTCTTTAGACCTTGACGGCGACCCACAGAGTTGTCCCTATCTTCCGGGCCGCGTCATTCGCGTGGACGGTCTGCATTTCAGGTACCTCGCCTCCGAAGCCTATCAGAGTCTCCTGGACCAGGGCTTCCGGCGGAGCGGCCGAATGGTCTACCGTCCGTGCTGCCCGAACTGCCGGGAGTGCCGCTCGCTGCGGGTGCCGGTGGCCGCCTTCCAGCCGAGCCGCTCGCAACGGCGAACGCTTCGTCGGAATACTGATCTGCGAACGGTCATCGGTCCTCCGAAGTTCGAGCCGCGCAAGGTAGACCTGTACGATCGTTATCTTCAGAACGTGCACAACGGCATCCTAAGCGGCACTTCCGACGAACTGCGGCGGTTTCTGTACGACTCGCCGACCGACACCCTGGAGATGTCTTACTGGCTCGATGACCGCCTGGTCGGTGTCGGTATCGTCGACCGCACGCCGAGGGCCCTTTCCAGCGTCTATTTCTACTATGACCCCGCTGAACGCCGCCGCCGCCTCGGCATCTTCAGTGCTCTCCGCGAAATCGAGGAATGCCGACGTCAAGGACTCGCCTTCTGGTACGCCGGCTTTTACGTCCGCGACTGCGCAAAGATGAGCTATAAGGCCGGCTTCCGCCCGTTTGAACTCCTGGCTCTGGATGGCACCTGGTCGAAAATGCCCGACGGCCTGCCGTCATCCGGCAAGTGAGGCCTCATTTGGTTAGGTGGATCCTCGATTCCGCAATAGGCTGCCTGGCCGCCCGCTCCGTGGCTCGGATGTAGCCGATCGGCCGTGTTCCCTCGGGAGAGGCCGGCAGCACTGCCTCCGCTGCCAGAGACAACTCCAGCGGAATGCCGGGATACAACGTCACGGAAGAAGCGTCACCGCGCTTCACTGCAATATTGATCGGCTCGGCATAGAGATAATCTATCGTGATGTCGAACTCGGCTGAGTCGTCGAGATCGTGGTGCATGAACGCGGGGCGTATCTCGAGCTTGCCTGAAGTGGATTCGGCATCCGGCGAGGGGTTGCCCACCGTTAGCGTCAGTACAGGCTCGTTCAGACCGTCCTTGGCAACTGCCTTGCCGGACGCATCAAACACACTCACAGCACAGTCGGTGAACTTCGCATAGGTCTTGTCGCCGACCTCGAGGCGAATTCGGACGGACCCGATCGCGGAGGTGAAGTCGAGTGGAATCGTGGCCGTGTCATCGTCAGGCTTGAGCGTCTTGCGAATCGTCTTGCGATAGCCCTCGATCTGACCGCTCATGTTCACGGTCGTTGGTCGGTCGAACACGTTCAATATGTTAATCGAACCGGATGGTTTGGAGCCTGCCTTGCCGCTCAGCTCGGTGATCTCCTTGGGATCCAGGGTCACTCCGTCGAAGCGAACCTCCAATGAATACGCCGAGGACTCATCCGCCTTCACGTTCACCACCGGCAGTTCCCAAATACCCGGCACCAGCTCCTCACTCACGGTGTAGCTCGATTCGCGGCGGTCGTTGCGGGTATCGACCCGTACCGCGTAGTAGTGCCCCACTTCGTGCCCATCCGGCCGGTAAATCTGCGGAATACCGGCGTTGCCGGGCTGATCCCCCACCGCCCGCAACGTGACGTGCATGGCGCTGGCCCCGGCGGGCACGGCAAAGAAATGCCGCTGCACCTTCCAACCGTCGACCTTCTGATTGTCGAGCAGCACCCGGTAGCCATTTTCCGCGGCCGCCTTGTGAGGCACAATCACCGATGCGAACAGCCGCAGCAGGACGGCATCGCCGTCACGCCCCTCCACCACGGCAACATGCAGGCCCGGCTCAGTCAGCTTGTCCGGCAGGAAACGCAGACGCACCGTCGCGGGTTGCGCGGCGCGGAAGTGGATCTGATCCTGGAGCAACTCGCACCACCCCGCCTCACAGTGCAGCGTCAACCGCTTGGAGAAAGCAGTGATCCGATCCGCGTCGGCCTGTGGAACGAACACCGGCTTGACGGTGAAGGCCTGCGGGCGATCGGTCGGGAAGTGCGTGCTCCGCCAGAAAGCGGCCGGACCGGTACCTTCCGGGGCCAGCGGGCTTTCCGTCGAAACCTCGAACCCATACAACGGATCAGCCGCCCCGCTTCTGGCGATTTCCTCCACTCGCGCAGCCGCTTTGACCATGTCCGGCCGGCCCGCCCCGTAATCCAGCGGCGTGAACCCCGGGATGGCTTCCCCGCTGTCTTGCAACGCCCGCTTCACCCAGTCTGCCCGCGGCGCTGCGCCGACCTTCTCGCGAACCTGCTGCGCCAGCAGCGCGCACATGCCTGCCGCGTAGGGTGAGGCCATACTGGTGCCGCTCCAGAAATCGCCCCGGCCCCGCGTCCACATCGGCACCGTCGAACTCATCATCCCCGGCGTGGCGATATCCGGTTTGCCGAGCTCGCCGCCGCGAGAACTGAAGCCGGTCACGACCGCGTGCGGTAGCTTGAGGCCGAGCACGTCGCGGGCAGTATCGGCTGCCAGCAGCGCCCCGACGGCTATGACGGAGTCCGCCGCGGCCGGCGTGCCGATCGAAGACAACCCCGGACCCTCATTGCCGGCGCTGGTGCAGACGATCAGACCGGGATTGGCCCGCAGGAGCTTCTCCATGTAGCGATCGAAGTCGGATTGACCCTCCAGCTCCGACCCGACGCCGTAAGACAGATTGCAGACCACGGTCACATTATGCTCGCGGGCGAATCTCGCCGCATACTCGAACGCCTTCTTCATCGCCCCGGTCGTGCTGGCCCCGCCGGCCAACGAGTTTTCGCCGATCTTCAGGCTGATGACCTTCGCGCCCGGCGCCACGCCGTGGAAGCCGTCCTGATTGAGGATGCGGTAGCCGGCGGCGATGCCCGCGACGTGCGTGCCGTGCCCGCCGTCATCGAAGTGGAAAACCGCCTTCCGCTGGCGGGGAAACAGGTTTACCGCGCAGGTCAGCAGAGTGGCCTCCTTTTCCTTCTTTTGGCGGGCAAACGTGAAGGTGTCGAGATTCAGGCGGTAACTCTTCAACGGACGTTCGTTCGAGAAGTCCCGATCGCCATCGGTGTCCACGAAGCACACCGCATCGTCATCGTGGCCATCGTCCAGCGAAACCATGCAGACGGCGAACACGTCATCTTTGCGGCCGTTGTCGTTCACGTCCGATACCGACGAGTTCTTGAACGCCTCCTCCTTCAGCAGGCCGAACCAGACGCGGCTGCCCGACGGCCGGCGTTCCGCGGCGGGCGGGACATATCGTTGCGGCGTGCCATCGGCGGCGTAATGAATTAGGTGATCACCCTCCTCACTCCAGACGGCCCGGCTCAGCTCCACGTCGCCTTGCGTCGAGAAATCCTGCACGTCAATAACCTTCATCTCGCCGGTCGGCGTTTTCTGCAAGCCCGGCACTCCCATGTCCACGCCGGTGTCCAACACGGCGATGACGATCCCCTGTCCATCGATTTTCGGGTTCGCCTGCCGGAAGGCATCTACCTGGCAGGTCGAGAGGCTGAGCTGCGTCCAGGGTGGATCCGCTGCTGCCGCCGTTCGGGGTGCGAAAGCAAGACCGGAAGCGATCAGTGAGAGAGGCAGGGCGAGTCGCATGATTTGCTCCTGTTGTGCTAGATGCGTTAGACGCTGACGGAGGGATAATTACCATTCCGTGATCAGAACGCGGGTTCCCACCTTCACCCGCTCGGACAAGTGGATTACGTCCTTGTTGGACAGGCGAACGCATCCCATGGAGGCGGGCGTGCCGAGCTTGTCTTCCGCGGGAGTGCCGTGAATGTAGATATACCGAGCGTACGAATCCACGCCGGGACCCGCGTTGCGGCCCGGCTCCAGCCCCCTCAGCCACAGAATACGCGAGAGGATCAGGTCTTTTTCGGTGACCTCGCCCGGCTTCCAGACCTTGCCGGTGTATTTCCGCTCAGAGAAGACCGCCCCTTCGGGAAGACCGTTGCCGATCACTTCAGCGATTTCATGCCACCCCAGCGGGGTTTGATTGCTGTCCACCCGGTTTCCTGTTCCGCGGGCAGCCGTGGAGCAGCGATAGCCGAACTTCACGAGACCGTGCTCGATGCCGAAGAGGGCCTGCCGTTCAACGGAGACCCAAAGGCCGAGGCCTTCTCCCACTCGCTCGCCCCAGCCGGCATCGGCCAGACGGCGAGCCTCGTGGTCTGGAAGCCTCATGCCGCCCTCAATGACGGATTTCGCATCTTCCGTATCACAAGAAGGCCGACAGCCTAGGCCGACCATGGCAATCGCCAACGCAAGCAGGACCTGGAATCTACACATAAGCTACGGGGACCATGCTAGCCCATCAGGCTTCGTCCTTCAACCTTCGCGGGGTGCCAGGCATGCTCTTGGCGTCGCCCTGACCATGTCGCCTAGTGATCCCTCCGGCCGGCAGCCGCTGTCCAGGCTGAAGGTCACGGGTATGATCTGTTCGCCGGGGATGGCTCTTGAAATTGGCTGCCTGCCGGCGGCCGGGAGCGAGGAAGGCTATGTTCGTCGGGATGGTGTTGTTTCTCGTCTCGATTGCTCTTGCTCGGCAGCCAGGCGAACTGCCATCGGTTGCCCGTCAACCCGCCAAACCGCAGGTAGTCGAACCCGCGATCATCCCAGAACCGCAGAGCCTTCTCCCGCGGGAAGGTGTTTTCCGCCTGTCGCCGGGTACCCTTCTGGAAGCAACTGATTCGGAGTGCGACGCTGCTGCCACCTATCTTCGTGACGTCTGCTCCCGCCAGCAGGGAATCACGCTTCGAAGCCCAGCGGACAACCCTCCGCAAACTGACGGTATCCGGAACAAGATTACCTTGGCCATCGCGCCGACGGACTCCCACTCGCTCGGAGACGAGGGCTACATCCTTGACATCTCGCCGCAGATCCTTTCGTTGCGAGCCGCACACCCGACGGGTTTGGCGCGAGGCGTCTCGACCATTGCGCAACTCATCGACTTCGGCAAGCTGCGTGCGGACGTGCCCTGCCTCTTCATTGTTGATCGCCCCCGATACCCCCATCGTGGCATGCTGCTTGACTGCTGCCGCCACTTCATGACCAAGGACTTCGTCAAACGCTACATCGACCTGCTCGCTTATCACAAGATGAACGTCCTGCACTGGCACCTCACCGAAGATCAGGGCTGGCGAATCGAGATCAAGAAATACCCCAAGCTCACCGAGGTTGGCGCGTGGCGCGGGGAGGGCAAAGACCGCTATGGCGGTTTCTACACCCAGGCTGACATTCGGGAGATCGTGGCCCATGCGGAGAGCCGCGGCGTCACCGTAATACCCGAAATCGAGATGCCGGGACATTCTCTGGCGGCGCTCGCAAGCCATCCGGAACCGTCCTGCACCGGCGGGCCTTTCAAGGTCGGCGAGGTCTGGGGCGTATTCGAAGACGTGTACTGCGCTGGGAACGACCGGACTTTTGAATTCCTCGAAAACGTGCTGACGGAAGTCATCGACCTGTTCCCTTCGAAGTACATCCACATCGGCGGCGACGAGTGCCCCAAAACGCGATGGAAATCGTGCCCGAAGTGCCAGGCCCGGATGAAATCCGAGGGGCTGAAGAACGAGAACGAGCTTCAAAGCTACTTCATCCGACGCATCGAGAAGTTCCTGAACAGCAAAGGCAAGCGGTTGATCGGATGGGACGAAATCCTCGAGGGCGGCCTGGCTCCCAACGCCACCGTGCAATCCTGGAGAGGGATGGATGGGGCGGTTGCCGCCGCCCAGAGCGGTCACGACGTCATCTGTAGCCCCACCAGCCACTGCTATCTCGACTATGCCCAGGCACCGCTGCCGGGGCTACCGTCGTCATGGGGCTTCGTGCCGCTGGAGGTCGTTTATGCCTTCGAACCGACGCCGCCCGAACTGACCACCGAACAAGCCCGCCATGTGCTGGGATTGGAGGGCAACATCTGGACCGAGCGGGCACCGCAGGAGCGGGTCGACACCCAGGTCTTTCCACGGCTGTGCGCCTTGGCGGAAGTGGGCTGGTCGCCCAAGGAATCCCGCGACTGGAAGGACTTTCAACGGAGGATGGAGACCCATTATCGGCGGCTGGACGCCATGGGCGTCGCCTACTTCATCCCCCCGCCGGAGTTTCAGTCTCCGGGAGAAACCTTTACGGACTGCATTGAAGTGGCTTTTGGAGGGGTGTTTCGTGGCGGCACGATCCGCTACACCCTTGACGGCACAGACCCCGCCGCCGATTCGCCGAAGTACGTCAAGCCGATTCGGATCACGAAGACCACGCTCGTGAAGGCCCGCGCTTTCCTCAGGACCGGGCGAACCAGCGAGGTCGCCGCGAGGCAGTACCGCCACATAAGGCCGCTCGAGCCGGTGACGGCCGGGCCAACCCAGCCCGGTCTCGAGTACGAATACTACGAAGGGGCCTGGACCCGGCTGCCGGACTTCGATGCCTTGCAACCGGCCGCCGTCGGGGTGGCGCCGACCTTCGACCTTTCCGTGAAGAAACGCCCCGCCGTATTCGCGGTGCGTTACACAGGGCTCATCGAGATCGCCACCGAGGGGCGATACACCTTCTTCCTGAACTCCGACGATGGCAGCCGCTTGACCGTCGGAACTGAAGTCGTCGTTGACCATGACGGCCCGCACCCACCCTGCGAGAAGAGTGGGCAGGCCATTCTGAAGCCGGGACTCCATCGGATCAGGGTGGAGTTCTTCGACTGCGGAGGAGCGAACAGCCTGACGGTCGGTTTCGAGGGCCCTGCGACCCCCAGGCAACCGATTCCATCGGCCGTGCTCCGTCGGCCTGCCGGGTAAGGCAACTCTGGAGCCGACACCGCAACCGGCCCTCCGCTTGTCGCGGAGGCACGTCGACACTCAAGTGGCGGTGGTAAGGCTTGCCGATGCGCAACAGATCCGGGCGACCAATGACTGGTGTAGTCCGGAACGTTGAACCCGCCGCAAAGGTCCGATATTATCCGTATGCGGCCGTAACCTTGATTCCACTATGGTGACCGGCCCGATGGGCCGATCAAGATAGGGCGGATAATCGGCTTGCGGCCAACAGGGAGTAGTCCTGCCCAGGATCGGCGTGAGCGGGAGGTGAACCACATGCCTAGCAAAGACACCATCGTGGATCTTGTCAGTAAGAAGCTGGACCCGAAGAGCTTCCGAGACGAGCACTGGCAAGGCACCTTTGACGACTATTTGGACATCGTGACGCGGCATCCGCGGGCCGCCCGCAACGCCTTTCAACGCATCTACGACATGATTCTGCACTTCGGTGTGGAGCGCTACACCAAGCTGAAGCGCGAGATCGTCCGTTACAAGTTCTTCTCCGACCCGATCGGCGGCGGCGACGACGCTGTTTTCGGCCTAGAAAAGTCGTTAATGCAGCTCGTGGATTTCTTCAAGTCTGCCGCCCAAGGCTATGGCACTGAACGCCGCATCCTTCTTCTGCACGGCCCGGTCGGCTCCGCCAAGAGCACGATCTGTCGTCTCCTGAAGAAGGGGCTGGAGTACTACTCCCGGCTCGATGAGGGCGCCATGTACACCTTCGCCTGGAAAATCCCCAACGAGTCCGGGGGGGTAGACCTGGTTGATTGCCCCATGCATGAAGAGCCGCTCAAGCTGATCCCCTCCGACGCCCGCAAGGAGGTGCTGGCCATGCTGAATGAGCTGTTGCCCCCGGAGCAGCGGATCATCGTGGAGGGCGATCTGGACCCCTTCTGCCGCAAGACCTATGCCGACTTCCTGCGCCAGTTCGATGGCGACTGGAGGAAGGTGATGGAGCAGGTGGTCATCAAGCGATTCATCGTCAGCGAGAAGGACCGTCGGGGCATCGGCACCTTCCAGCCCAAGGACGAGAAAAACCAGGACTCCACCGAGCTGACCGGCGACATCAACTACCGCAAGATCGCGGAATTCGGCACGGACAGCGATCCGCGGGCGTTCAACTTCGACGGCGAGTTGAACATCGCCAACCGCGGCATCATCGAGTTCATCGAGGTGCTGAAACTGGACGTCGCGTTTCTCTACGACCTGCTGGGGGCGTCGCAGGAGCACGTCATCAAGCCCAAGAAGTTCGCGCAGACCCACATCGACGAGGTCATCATCGGACACACCAACGAACCGGAGTACAAGAAGCTTCAGAACAACGAGCTGATGGAAGCCTTCCGCGACCGCACCATCAAGATCGATATCCCGTACAACGTGGTGCTGGATGACGAGATCAAGATCTACGAGAAGGACTTCAACAAGGAGAAGATCCGCGGCATGCACATCGCCCCGCACACGGTCGAAACCGCGGCGATGTGGGCGGTGCTGACCCGCCTGGAGGAGCCCAAGAAGGCGGGTCTGACTCGCCTCCAGAAGCTCAAGCTCTACAACGGCAAGTCCATCCCCGGCTTCACCGAAGACTCCGTCAAGGAGCTGATCGAGGAGGCCAAGCGGGAAGGCATGCAGGGCATCAGCCCGCGCTACATTCAGGACAAGATCTCCAACACCCTGGTCAGCGACCAGGCCATCCAGAACAAGGGCATCAACCCGTTCATGGTGCTCAACGAACTGGAAAACGGCCTCTCGCACCACTCGCTGTTGGCCGACGAGGAATTGAAGAAGGAGTACAAGGAACTGCTCACGGTCGTCCGCGAGGAATATGAAGACATCCTCAAGAGCGAGGTCCAGCGGGCCATCAGCGCCGACGAAGACGCCATCAAGCGGCTCTGCACCAACTACATCGAGAACGTTCGGGCCTATACGCAGCGGGAAAAGGTCCGGAACAAGTACACCGGCAAGGACGAAGAGCCGGATGAGCGGTTGATGCGCTCCATCGAGGACAAGATCGACATCCCTGAATCGCGCAAGGACGACTTCCGCCAGGAGATCATGAACTATATCGGGGCCCTGTCTCTCGACGGCCGCAAGTTCGAATACAACACCAACGCCCGCCTCCAGAAGGCGCTGGAGCTGAAGCTCTTCGAGGACCAGCGGGACACGATCAAGCTCAAGAACGTGGTCAGCGGGGTCATCGACGACGAAACCCAGGCAAAGATCGACGTGGTCAAGCAACGGCTGATCAAGTACTTCGGCTACAACGAGACCAGCGCCACCGACGTGCTCAACTACGTGGCCAGCATCTTCGCTCGAGGCGACGCCAAGAACGGCGAGTAGTCCGCAGGGGGGGAGTTCGCCGACAATCCGTACTTCTCGCTGGCCCACCCGATTTCTGTTCGGCGAGGTCCGGTGCCCCACCGTCGGACACGCCTTGAACGCCTGCCTGCATCTTTATACAATAGCGAGTCGAACTATCCCGTTGCCGCCTGACCACGAGCCGACATGCCTCGAGGCGGACGGCGGCTTTGGGGAGACGGCCGCGATGAAGAGCAAGCGGCGGGACCGCATGGGGCTGGAACTATCGAGCGGATCGGACCGGCTGCGACAGCGAGTCTCGGAATTGGAGCAACGGCTCGCCGAGGCCGAGCAGCGGGATCTGCGGCATCAGGCACTCCTCGAAAACTCTCACGCAGGTTATTTTCTGGTCGATCGCGACGGATACTGGCGTCGGGCTAACCCGGCCTTCTGCCGAATGCTGGGCTACGACGCCACCGAGGAGCTCTTGGGGCATCATTTTCGCGAAACATTGTTTGAAGAAGATTTGCCAGCGACCTGGGGCCTCTTCGAGCAACTCATCGGCGGCAGGCCGGTCCGCAGCGGGCGAATTCGTCGGCGACGCAAGGACGGCACCGCCGGCTACTACGAGTTTACCGCCAATCCCGTGGTTGTTGATGACGCCGTCCTGGGCGCAGAGGGGTTCCTGTTAGAGGTCACTCAACAGCACCTGGCTGAACAACGACTTCGCGAGAACGAAGCCTGGTTGCGGCAACTACTGGCCTCGATGAAGGATCTCGTCTTCGTCATCAACGCATCCGGACACTTCCAAGAGCAGTATCCGCCGGCGAGTCAGGATTTCTATCGTCAACCGGAGGATTTCCGCGGAAAGCACTATCGGGATTGCCTGCCTCCCGATCTGGCTGAGCAGACCGCGGCGGCCATGGCTGCGTTGGACGCAGGCGCGGATCTGCAAACCTACGAATATGGCCTCGAGATCCGAGGCCGGGATCAGTGGTTCGAGGTCAATGCAAGCCGGATTGCCGGGCTGGAAGACCGTCCTCCCGCCTACCTCTTCGTCGTTCGGAACGTGACCGAGCACAAATTGGCAATCCGCGAGCTAACGAGGACCACCGAGGAATTGGAACGCTACTTCAACTCCAGCCTGGACCTGCTCTGTGTCGCGGACGCGGAGGGGCACTTCCTCCGGCTCAACCCACAGTGGGAGAGCGTGCTGGGATACACGGTCGCGGAATTGACGGGCCGCTCCTTTCTTGATCTGGTGCATCCAGACGATCTGAAGAGCACCTTGGCGGCTCTCTCGGAACTCCGCCAGCAGAAGGCAGTCCTCAATTTCGAGAACCGCTACCGTTGCGCGGACGGTTCCTATCGCTGGATTGAATGGCGATCCCGCCCCCAAGGCAACCTGATTTACGCCGCCGCTCGCGACATCACCGACCGCAAGCGCGCGGAACAGGAGCTGCGCAAATTCAAAGCCATTGCCGATGCGTCACCCCACGGGTATTGCATCCTTCAGGCCGATGGAACCGCCATCTACGCCAATGAGGCGTGGGCCTCCATGCACGGCTACACCTCCGCGGAATTGCAGGGCCGGCCCGTTTCAATCTTCCATACTTCCCGGCAGATGCACCGCGTCAAACGGCTTTTGGAACGTCTCCGCCGCGACGGCCATTTCACCGCGCAGGAGGTCGGACATCGCCGCAAGGACGGGTCCTCCTTCCTCACGCAGATGGATGCCGTCCTTATCAGGGATGACCATGGCCGGCCGGCCTTCCTGGCCGGTATGGCCGTGGATATTACTGACCGCAAGCGCGCTGAGCGGGATAAGGCTGCTTTTGAAGAAGGGCTGCGCCAGGCCCAGAAGCTGGAGGCGATCGGCACCTTGGCCAGTGGCATCGCCCACGATTTCAACAATCTGCTGACCGCCATTTTCGGCTACACCGACCTTGCTCGGAGTGTGCTGCCCGCCGACCACCCGGCCGTGAGTTCGTTGGAGATGGTCGATCAGAGCGCCCGCCAGGCCCGCGGCGTGATCAACGCCCTGCTGACCTTCAGCCGTCGACAAGTCACGGAGAAGACTGCAACCGATCTGGTCGGGGTCGTCCGCGACAGCCTGAGACTGGTCCGCCGCTTGCTGCCCGGCTCGATTGAAGTCATCACCGAGTTGCCGGCAGATCAACGAATCTGGATCAAGGCCGATGCGACGCAGCTTCAGCAGGTTATTCTCAACCTGTCCGTGAATGCCCGGGACGCCATGCCGGCGGGCGGCCGTCTGACTGTGCGGCTCGAGCCGCCCACGGCTGATGGTTCACAAACCCGAGGAGAGGCCGTCCTGCACGTCAGCGATACCGGCTGCGGAATACCTCGGTCCATTCAGTCTCGTATCCTCGAGCCGTTCTTCACTACCAAGCCCAGAGGCTTGGGCACGGGATTGGGGCTGCCCGTCAGCGTGAGCATCATCCAGGAGCACGGCGGCCGGCTGGAGTTCAGCTCCAGGCACCGCCAGGGCACGACGTTCACCATACGGCTCCCCTGTTGCGATCCGCCTCGCCCGGACTCAGCCGCGAGTGGCCCTTCCCAACCCGCGGCAGCCTGCCAGGGACTGGTGATCCTGAGCGTACCCGACGATCATGTTCGGTCGATCATGACCTCATGCATTCGCGCGCTGGGTTGCGACGTCCTGCCCGTTGGCGAAGTCGCTGATTTGTTGGACGCTTTTCGAGCGCATGCTGAGACAGCACGCGTCGTCGTGGTGGACTTCGACTCTCAGATGGCCCCGGTGGTCGACGCGCTGATTGCGGACGAACCCGCCTTGCGCTCCGTGCCGCTCGTGATCACCTGTAATCGTCGTTACGACCGGCCCTCGACCGCGTCACATCAGTCTCTGCACGTGCTCCTTAAGCCGTTCCAGATGACGCAGTTGACCAACCTGATCTCTCACCTGCTGACGCTCCCCCGAGTTGCAGGAAACAGCTGACCATGCTCGGTGACACCAGAATTCTGATTGTCGACGACCATGCCTTGGTTCGGGCCATGTTGGCCGAACGGCTCAAGCGGGAACAGGGTTTCGTCATCGTCGGACAGGCGGAAACGGCCGACCTGGCCATCGAGATGGTCGTCAAACACGAACCGCACATTGTCCTGATGGACATCGACATGCCGGGAATGGTGAGCTTCGAGGCGGTTCGCGAGATCCGCCGCCGACGGCCCAAGACCAAGGTGATTTTCCTGAGTGCCTACACGCACGACCGCTACATCGCGGAGGCGCTACAGGTCAAGGCCGTCGGCTACGTGACCAAGCGCGAACCACCCGAGCAACTCATCAAGGCCTTGCGAGAGGTCAGCACAGGGGGATCGTATTACTCCGAGGAGGTGCGGAATCGCATCGTGGTCGACTCCACGGAGGCATGGCTGCTCGGCCACGGTCACACCCGTGACACCGGCCTGACGCCTCGTGAAATGGAGACGCTGCGATACATCGCCCGCGGCATGAGCAAGCGGGAGATTGCCGAGCAAATGCAAATCAGTGTCAAAACGGTGGGACACCACACCGCCCGGATCATGGAGATACTCGGCATCCACGACCGGGTCGAACTTGCCCGTTACGCCTTTCGAGAAGGTCTGGCAGATCCGTAAGTTACGCGCCGCCGGGTTCTAGTTACTCCTGTTATCGCCTATTCTGCACCGGCCTGCGAAGATCCTGCAATAGTTGTTTGACACCACGTCCGGGAACTGGTAACCTTTCGCGCATGATCGCGGGTGGAGGCTGAGAAGCTCATCAGGAATCGTGGAGGGACAGGGGAGGCGAAAGAAGGAGGGAGACAGGGGTATTCGTAGGCCGGGGACCCGCCACAAGGGCGGGTCCCCTCATTTCTCGGACCTGTCCTATAATCGGGAAGCACCGGCCCATCAATCTATCACCAATTCGTGCCATTTTTGCTCGCCTTGTCATGACCGACTGCCTTTCGGTCGGCACTCCGCTCCGCCCCTCTCCAGGGATGGTGGTGCAGACTCAGGAAATTCTCCGCCGATGCCGGCCTCCGGGTTAAGTCAGCCCCCTCGGTCCATCGCCGCTACGCCATGTTGGCGGTCGCGGAGACGACAGCACTGGGCGAGTGCGATAGACTGGCACTCGGTTCGAAAACCCAGCCGCGTCCGTCGTGCGTATGCGGGTCCGAAACACGATGAATCCGTTGCCCCAGCTCATCGTCCGCCAGGCCGAATTGCAGATGTTGTGCAGCAGACTGGCCACGGCGGGCTCCTTCGCGTTCGACACCGAGTTTGTCGGCGAAGACAAGCACCGCCCGGAGCTATGCCTGATTCAGGTTGCTGTCGAGGATGGCTGCTACCTGATCGATCCGCTCGCGGGCGTCGACGTAACCCCGTTTTGGGAGCTAGTTGCCGACGAGCAAATCGAAACCATTGTCCACGCCGGCTCGGAGGACCTGGCTCTCTGCTGGCATCATCTCGGCCGCCCCGCCGCCCGAGTCCTGGATTTGCAGATCGCCGGGGGGTTTGTCGGGCTGGGCTATCCCAGCAGCTTGGCCAAGCTGGCTGCGCAAGCCATCGGTGTACGACTACACAAGTCTCAAACTCTGACCGATTGGCGACGACGCCCCCTGAACGAAGAGCAGTTGCATTATGCCAGCGAGGACGTCATTCATCTGCCGGCCTTGCACCGATGGATCATGGCGCGTTTGACCGAGGCCGGTCGCTTGGCCTGGGCGAAGGAGGAATGCGATGGAGCTTGTCGGGCTGCCCTTGCGGCAGCTCGTGGCGAGAACAAGCTCAGCCGGCTGCGGGGGGCTGGGGCGCTTCGGGGTCAGGAACTGGCCATCGCGGAGGCCTTGCTTGAGGAGCGAGATCGCCTTGCCGCGGAGTACAACCGTCCCGCCCGCGCGGTGCTCCGCGACCATATTCTCGTCGAGCTGGCTCGCCGCGGTTGGACGGATACAGCCAAGATCCGAACCCTCCGAGGCTTGAACCTGTCGGCAACCGCCGCCCGACGCATTGCAGAGGCCATCCGCGTGGGGCAGCAGGTGCCCAAGAGCGCTTGGCCGCGACTGACCATCGAGCAGGACACTCCTGAAGAGGAAGTCCTCATCGCTATTGCCTCGGCAGTCCTTCGCGATTTCAGCAACCAGTCCGGCATCGCCTATGCTTTGCTGGCCGGCCGTCAGGATCTCCGCGATCTGGTGCGGGCCTACACTCGCCGCCCGCAGGCCGGGGAGGCGGAGATTGGTCTTCGCACGGGTTGGCGACGGCAGGCCATAGGCGACTTGATGGAGCGGATTCTGGCCGGCGAAGCGACAATCCGTATCATCCAGGACCGCGACAGTCGAAAGCTTGATATCGGGTCTTGTCCACCGGCTCCTAACTGATTCGGCACCCCCGCCGAGCAGATATAATAGGCAGCCTTGTCGCCTCGACGGTGTCCGGTGCGGGCTTTGCCGGTCAGTCCCGGATGCACAGGCGGAACGAGTGATAGACGCGTGTCCGGCAACCGGCCGCGAGTTGGTTTCCGGTCGGAGATTGAGTGGGTCTGATATGCCGCGTTCGCTCCTGAGCGTCAAGGAGGTTGCTGCCAGCCTGCATGTCTCCGTGCGCGAAGTCATTCGTATGGCGGAGCAACGGATCATTCCGGCAATGCGCATACGCGGCGAGTGGCAGTTCCGGGCGGGCGAAGTGTGGAACTGGATCGAGGCCAATATGGAGGGCCTGCCCACGCGGCGGGAGAAGGACCGCCATCCTGAGGTCGTCTCCGGGATGCTGATCGCCCCGGCCCTTAGAACCATCGCCATCGAAACGAACCTGGTGGCCAAGACCAAGGCCTCCGTGCTGCGGGAATTGGTTCGACTTGCCGAGAAGGCTGAGCCCAGCCTGGACACCAACGCTCTGGCTGAGGCACTCCTGGAAAGAGAGGCACAAGGCTCGACCGCTTTGCAGGACGGTGTGGCCGTGCCGCATCCCGCCCGACCGTTCTATTCTCCAGGCCCGGTATTGGCAGCCGCTCGGACATCCCAAGGCATTGTGTTCGGCGAGCGTCGCGGCGGCCTGACCGACCTGTTCTTCCTGGTGTGCTGCCCGAACCAGGTCGACCACCTGCTGTATTTGGGCCGTCTCTGCCGTCTGCTGGTCGATGCCCGATTGCGAGCTTTGTTGCGGGAGCTGGATGATCCAGGTGAGTTCCTGGACGCCATCCATGACGCCGAGTTGGCGGTGTGTCAGCAGGGCTAGTCGCCCGAGCGAATTCCGGCCCACGCGACGTGAGTCCGCAGAACAAAGGACGGATCTGATTCAGCACCGCGGCGATAACCGGTAGGGTCAGCGTGCGGATGTGCGATACTGGCGATCATGTTTCATTGACCACGGTCTCGCGCGTCCCTAAGATCCGATCGAGGTGAGCGCTGGAGCGAGGTTCGGATCCACCGGCTTGCTGTCAAGAACGGCGGCGACCGCGAGTCGCCGATACTGGGCGGGCGCACTGTGGCAGACTGGCTCTCCGGCTACACCATCCTGCGGAAGCTGGGCGACGGGGCCCGCTCGGAGGTTTTCCAGGTCGTCGAATCCGAGACAGGCAAAGTCTTTGCGCTCAAACGGGTCGTGCGGCTGAAACACGAGGATGACCGCTTCCTGGAACAGGCCATTAACGGGTTCCATGTCGCTCGATCATTGAATCATCCCTGCCTCCAGCGTGCCCACTCCCTGCGCAAGGTTCGCCGGCTGCTCCGTCTTGCCGAGGTGCAGGTATTGATGGAGTTTGTCGACGGGGTGAGCCTCGATCGACGCCGGCCCTCCGGCATGGAGGAAACCGTGGCCGTCTTCATCAAGATCGCCGAAGGCCTGCATGCCATGCACGAAACCAACTGGCTGCACACGGACATCAAACCCAACAACATTCTGCTCGATTACGCCGGAGGTGTGAAGATCATCGATTTCGGCCAGAGCTGCCCGATCGGATTCCGCAAGCCGAGAATCCAAGGGACGCCGGATTACATCGCGCCGGAGCAGGTCCACCGTCACCATCTGAGCCGCCGGACGGATGTTTTCAATTGGGGCGCTACGCTGTATTGGGCGTTGACCGGTCAGACTTTTCCCACCATGATCAGCCGGCATAACGTGGACCAGGCCCCGCGGGCCGAGCCGCCCAAGAGGATACCGTCGCCGGAGGAGATTAATCCGGACGTGCCGTCGGCACTGTCCCGGCTGGTGGTCGATGCGTGCGCCACTGAACCCATTCGACGGCCGCGCGACATGCGGGAGGTCATCGCCCGATTGGAGATGGTTCGTCACGTACTCGCCAAACGGAAGTCGAGCCTGGCCGAGCAGCCGAAGCCGGGCGACTCGGCCCAGGATGGCAAGCCGGACTCGACCGAGAGTGGGAGTGCCGCGTGACTGCCCAACCCCCTCATCCTGACGCCTCGCGGGCAGAAGAACTCTTCTTGGAGGCGGCCCGTCTGAATCTGGAGGATCCCCTGCGCCAAGGTTCCTTGATTCGGCTGCCTCCCTATGGGCAGGCGGTCATGACCGGGGATCTGCACGGCAACCGCAAGAACATGGAGAAACTCCAGAAATACGCCATGCTCGATCGGGTGGCCGCCCGACACGTTTTTCTCCATGAACTGGCCCATTCCGAGCCGGCTTTCCTTGCGGATCCCGACCACTCCCATGAGGTCATGCTGACCGCGGCCGCCTATAAATGCGATTTTCCAGATCAGGTTCACTTCCTGCAATCGAACCATGAGCTGGCCCAGTTGACCGACTACCCGATCGCCAAGGCCGGGCGTGCGGTCGTCGAACGTTTCGATGAATCCGTGGCCGCGGCCTACGGCCGAACCGCCGCAGATCGCGTGCTGACCGCGATCGACGCGTTCATCGCGTCCTTTCCCTTGGCCGCCGTGGCTCCCAATGGCGTGTGGATGTCCCACTCATTGCCCAACTCGTTCGACATGCCGGAGTTCGACACGGAAGTCTTCAAACGGCGGCTCACCGTGGACGAACTTCGCGACAGTCGCACGGTCTTCCATCTGGTTTGGGGACGACACTACACGCAACAGCACATCGACCATCTCGCTGACCTGTTGGGCGTGGAGGTGTTCATCACCGGCCATCAGCCGCAGGAAATGGGCTTCGACGTGCAATACGGCAGGGTGATCATCCTGGCCAGCGATCACAACCACGGCTCGTTCTTGCCGTTCGATCTTTCGAAGCGGCTGACCGCCGAAGAATTGGTTCGCAACATTCGCAAGTTCGTTGCCGTGGCTTGAAGGTCGGGATGCCGGCCCACCGGGGCAGGCGGCGCCACAACTTCATTACGCCTTTCGCACTCCCTGCCGCGAGGGTGTCACGCCGCGAGACCGGCGGAGGCACCCCGCAGCGAAGGCTCAGGCCAGGTACTTGGCCAGCATGGTTCGAAGTGCCTTGTTCAGGCTGTCGGCGACGAGTTTGCGGCACGTCCCGATATCCTGCTTCAATCGGTAGCCGTCGGCTGTGGGGGCGATTTTCACACCCATCGCGTGAAGGGCGCGAAGATCACGGAACACCGTTCGACGCGACGTCTTCAGCTTGGTCTGAAGCTGCCGCGCGGTGAGACCCGTGTGGCTGCTGACGAGGCGGCAGATGGCCATCAGCCGTTTCAGTTGAACGCCGTCTATGACCAGAGTCGATGCCATGAAACACACCCTTTCGAACTGCTGCTCCGCCGCTCCTTCCGCAATCAGCGGTTGCCGCTTCGCGCGGAGTCCTGGCATAGCGGCCTTCCCCCGGACTCGTAAAATCTTAATCCCACGCCGCCCGCGTGTCACGAGCCGGATGCCGACGAAGTAGTGGGACTCTCGGCTTCCGCATCCCACAGGCGGCCGCCGGATTCCCACCACTGCTTGACTCGCTCCGGATCATAGGCGCGGACCCGCTCGATCAACTGGAGAAGATATGGCTGGAGGTCTATGGTCGTCGAAGGCTCGCGAATCAGAGCCAGCGGCTGGCCCAGCACGCGAATCGTCAAAATCGCATCGCCCTCCGCACCATGGGTGCCAAGTATGCGAAGGCGATTGTCCCGGATCAGCAAACGACACCCACACTCCAAATACTCGACTTTTTCTGGCAGCAACCGCTTGGGAATTCCCTCCGGCCACGTGAAGCCCAGCGCTTGCTCGGCGGCAGCGATCAGCAGATCGCGATCGATGGTGCCGGGAGAATCGACCGGCGGAGTAACCTGGATCTCAACATCGGCGGACCGGATGCTCTCCCCGACCAAATCGAAGTTGTTGACGCGGACCACCAGTTGCCCAGTCGCCGTACCCCAGCCCCACGACTGCAACAGATCCTGAAGCGTCAGACCCGCGACTCGGCCATCGAGGCGGATGCGATGGACCCGGCCGAACTCAAGATCAATGGGATCCAAATTAAAACTGGCCTCGCCGTCCATGCCCTCCAGGCCCAGGTGGGCAGCCAATGGTCGGAGCGCAAACTCCGCCAGGTGCCCGCGCCCGCGAAACTGGGTGATAGTTCCGTGGCTCAGTCGGGCTTGATCCACCGAAACGGTGAGCCGTCCGGTCAGTGGCCCGATCGGGCTTCGCATCGTCCACTCGGCCAAGTCAAGGTCCCGCAGGTCGCCGCTCAAGAGAATCTCAGCGGAGTCAGTGTGGCGTCGATAATGGACACGGCCGGCAAATAGCCCGCTCGTTGGATTGCGGTCCAGAGCCGCACCCAGACCGAGAGCGGTGAACGGAATCTCCGGGACCGTCAACGCAAGCTCGGCGATTTCCACTCCGTGGCGGGGTTTGAACCGCGCGTCGATATGCACGCCTTGGCTGATGCGCTGCCCGTTCAACTCGTAGGCCACCAGGCGAGCCACGCCGTCTTCGGGGTCGGTCATGTCGATGGTGCCTTGGGCGTCACGGCAGCGAATGGCCAAGTCGCCCCGAAACACGGCGATTTCGAAGTCGGACAGGGTTACCTCGTGAAGATGAAGTTCATCGAAGTCGTGCCGTAAACCGGACTCAAACACTTGGCGATAGTCATCGCGGAGCCAATGATCGCTTCCCAGCACCAACACGCCATTGAATAGCTCCAGGCGATTGGCTGGCTTGTGGTCAACCTCCTCCTCGTACCAGAGGGCCGTCGCGGCGGAGAAGACGCAGTCGCGGCGGTCAGGCAGCCAAATTCTGACGTCATCGAAACGGCGGCTCTCGAACGTGTGACCCCGCACTCGGCCGACATCGCAGGGCAGTTCAAAGAACGCCGTCAGGTTTCGTTCCACTTTCCGCCGGTATGATTCGCTATGCAGGGACCACCCGTACCAGCTCGTGGCCCCCAGTCCTCCGCCGATCACGAGCAAGACGGCCCCTGTCAGAACCTCGCGATAGTGCCGCATCTAGATCCACCGCTGCCGTGCGGCCCACTAGGCCGAATTCAGGCCGACGCCTCATCCGGCAAATGGCGAGCCGCCGAGAGGTAGAACTCCCAGGAGGCCCGCACCTCACGCATCGTGTCGCCCCCGAATTTCTCCAGAAAAGCCCTCGCCAATTCAAAAGCCACGACGCTCTCCACGACCACGCTCGCGGCCGGCACCGCGCAAACGTCGCTGCGCTCGTAGTCGCTCCGCTCTGACTGTAGGGTCTGCAAGTTGACGCTTTGCAAGCCGCGTCCCAGCGTGCTAATCGGCTTCATCGCGGCCCGCAGGATGATGGGCATTCCATTGGTCATGCCGCCTTCCAGTCCGCCCGCGTGATTGGTCTGACGAACGAAGCCGAGGCTGGATTCCCCGCGTCGCTGAGGATCGAAATGCAGCTCGTCGTGAACCAGGCTGCCAGGACGCTCTCCGCACGCGAAACCCAGACCGATCTCCACTCCTTTGATGGCTTGAATCGAACCTACCGCCCCCAGCAACCGGCCGTCCAGTTTGTCCTGCCACCGGGAGCAACTCCCCAAACCCGGTGGCAGGCCGAAGGCCCGAACCTCCACCACCCCGCCGAGCGTATCCTTCTCCTCCTTGGCCCGGCGAATAGCGGCCCGCATCGGTTCCACGGCAGCAGCGTCCGGGCAGTAAACGTCATTGGCATCGCGTCCCGCCCGCAGTCGTTCAGCCGGATCATCCGGCACGGCGGCTCGAATCCCACCGATCGCCACCACAAATCCGACAACATCAATCCCATATTCGCGAAGAAGACTCGCCGCCACCGCACCTGCCGCGACCCGGGCAGCCGTTTCCCGGGCACTGGCCCTTTCCAGAGGACCACGACAATCAGTCGTGAGCCACTTCATCGCGCCGGCGAAGTCCGCATGTCCGGGGCGAGGTCGGTGAATCGCCGCTGCCTGATCGATCCGCCAATCTCGATTCAAGATGCGTATCGCAAGCGGGCTGCCGATCGTCTGCCCGCGACGAAGACCGGCCAGGAACTCGGCCTCATCCGATTCGATCGCCATGCGCCCGCCGCGACCGTATCCGCCTTGCCGCCGCCGCAATGCGTCCGACACGAAGTCACGGTCGATCGCAAGCCCTGCCGGCAGGCCCTCGATCAACACCACGAGGGATTGTCCATGCGATTCACCCGCAGTTCGATAATCCAGTCCCGCCATGTCGGCGGATTATATACCTCGTCTGGTGATGCACCATCCCCAGAGCCGACGCATCCTCCGTCGCTGTCCTTATGGGGCCGTGCGGGCAGAGATTTCAACGTCCGTGTGCATCCGACCGATAGATAGCCATCCGCCGGGCTTCGATAGTTCCCCGCAAGGCCAGCGGTAGGGGGATCTCCGGACGCGACGGCCGGAAGCCGTCGCAGAGTGAATTCGCCCAGAGCAACCTCCCGCATCCCGCACATGTAGGAGAGACACGATGCCAGCGATTGCGGTAACCACGCCGGCCACGGCCGCGACCCAGTCGGAACCGCAGACGGAACTCGCCTCCGCGAATGCTCAGACGACGGGTTTTGTGCCGCTAGCTCCCGAGACCCCCGCAGACACGGGCCTGGATCCGGGAATCGTCGAATCACTGATCCTCAAGTACCTGGCCGGCGTCGGCACGGCCACGGGAGCCGACATCGCCGAGGCCATCTGCCTCCCGGCGGAGCACGTGACGGCGCAACTGGCCGCACTCAAGCAGCAACAGATCATCGTATACGTTGGCGCCGGCCAGGTTGGGGATTTCACCTGCGGCCTCACCGATGCCGGCCGCGACCGCGCCCGCCGCTTCATGCTGGAATCCATGTATGTCGGACCCGCCCCGGTGACGCTGGATGATTACGTCGCCTCGGTCGCAGCACAGACCATCACCGCCAAGAACCCTCAGGAGCGCCATCTTCGGGAGGCCTTCAGCGACCTGCTGATTTCTCCCGAGATGTTCAGCATCCTCGGCCCGGCAATCAACTCCGGTCGCGGCATGTTCCTCTACGGTTATGCCGGCAACGGCAAGACCAGCATCGCCGAGAGAATCACCAAGTGTTTCGGCGACACCATCTACATTCCCCATTGTGTCGTCGTGGACGGTCTGGTGATCAAGCTGTTCGATGCTGCTCAGCATGTCGTCGTGGAGGAGAAGCGATCCTCGATCCTGAAGAAAGACCGTCTGGATCGCCGCTGGGTCAAGATCCAGCGTCCAACCATCACCGTCGGCGGCGAATTGACTCTTGACGCGCTGGAGGTGCGGTACAACTCCACGAGCAAGACTTGCGAGGCCCCGACGCAGATGAAATCGAATTGCGGGACCTTGCTGATCGACGATTTCGGGCGACAACGCATGCAGCCGATCGAATTGCTGAACCGCTGGATCGTTCCGCTGGAGAAGCGCTTCGACTTCCTTGCCCTGCCCAACGGCAAGAAGATTCGCATTCCTTTTGATCAGCTCATCATCTTCGCCACAAACCTGGAACCCAAAGACCTCTGCGACGACGCTTTCCTCCGCCGCATTCCGTACAAGATCAATGTGCCGGATCCCAGCGAAGCCGATTTTCGTAAGCTCTTCGAGTTCGTGGCCCCCAAGATGGGCTTTGCCATCGACGTGGAATCCCGTCGGGCCATTGACCACCTGATCAACACGCATTACAAGCCCCAAGGTCGCCCCTTCCGCTGCTGCCAGCCGCGGGATTTACTTCTCCAGGTCCGCAACCGCTGTCTTTACCTTGGGCAGCCGCTGCGGCTCACGCCCGACCTCTTCGATTATGCGGTCTCCGTCTACTTCACCATCATGTGACGCTTGCCCCCTTTGAGCGGAGGCTCCTCCGCCCGGATGGGCCGCATCCGGCCCCGGCCCAGCCGGAGACCTCCCGCGGAAGATGCTCCGCAGGAGTTCCGGTCGGGAAGACCGATAACACGGCCGATTGACACCCCTTTCAATGCGGGCTATGCTCGCTTCCGCAGCGGGGATGAGGCGAGGTCGATTGTCTGAGGTGCCTAAGCCATGAGCCGCGATCCTGCTTCCAGCTTGAGAAGGCCGACCACCGCCGTGGCTTGCTGTGCCGTCTTGGCCTTGTTCGGTGGCGTGGGCGGCTGCGGGCCCAAACCGGACGCTCCGACGATCCCATCCGCGAGCAACACGCCCTATGTCAGCGACGTGCCGCTGCCGACAGGCTTTCGGATTGCCGAGCGGCTTTCGGAGGATCGCGTCACGGCCGGGCGGCGGGCCGTCAAGCACGTATATCAAGGAGAAGCCGGCACGCAGGCCGTCAAGAATTTTTATCAGCACTATATGCCGCAGATGAGCTGGGAACTGCTGGAACAGACCAGCAACAAAGGTGTATACATCCTCAAGTACCGCAAAGGGCAGGAGTTGTGCGACGTTCGCGTGGAGCGGATGCCGGTCGGTCTTGGGGCAGTGACCCAAATCCAAGTTGAGATCCGCTCCTACAACATGGAGACGTCTGGATAGAGCAGACCTGAACCACGATGAAGACGGAACGACGACAGGAACTTCGCACCAACGAACTCTCCGAACAGATCGAGCAGATCACCGACTATGTTCGGCGAAACGGTCTGGCTCTGTCCGCCATTGTCCTGGCCGCGGCGGTCGTGTTCGGCGGCTACTTCTGGTACAGCAGCCACAAGCAGGCTAAAGCGGACGAAGCGTGGGCCACGCTGAGCCGGATGAGTCGGGAGTCCGCTGACGCGGTCGTGCTTAGCCAGATCGAAGCCGTGGCCAATCAGGACATCTCTCCTTCTCTCACGGCCGAAGCTTTGCTCCTGCTGGGGCAGACCGCCATGCAGAAGATGGTTTCCGCGGCGCCGGACGCCACTCCGCCTGCCGCCGAAGACGTGGCGGCCTGGGCTTCAAAGGCCAAGACGGCGTTCGAGAGCATTATCCGTCGTTTCCCCACGGAAGTAACGGCCCTCGGCACGGCCATGATGCAACTCGGCCTGTTGCATGAAAACCAGGCCGAAACGGCCTCTGCTCGCGAGATCTACGAGAAAATCCGCTCCGACGCCCGCTTCGAGCACACTCCTTTCAAAGAGATGGCCGAATTCCGGCTCGCCAGGCTGGACCAATGGGCCGCACCCGTGGTGTTCCCGCCTGCTTTGATGACCGTGCCGGAGCCGCCACCGGAAGAAGCCGCAGCGACCGCCCGACCGGGGGCCCTGCCACTGTCCTCGCGAGAGCTTCCCCCGGAGGCGGCGGCCCGCAAGCCAGACAACGATGCTGCCGCCGCCTCGCAGGCACCTCCCACCGGCACGACGGGCGAGTCGCAGCCGCCAACGGAATCACCGGCTTCGGCTGGCGAGAACCCGAAATCCACAACGGAGAAACCGGGTGAGTCCCCTGACCCGGCGGACACTGCACCGCCGCCGACTCCGCCGCCGGCCGACGGCTCGCCGACAGGCTCATAAGACATGCTACGAGACACCATCAAGACGCGGGGATTGCATGCCGCAGTGCGGTTCGCGCCCCGAGCGCTGCTGGACAAGGCCCACAAGCAGCAGTTCATGCTGAAGGCTGGCGAGGGTTTTGACTGGCGACGCCAGGAGTTCGCCGACCAGGCTTGGCAGCTCACCAGTCCGCAGGAGGAGGGCGATCCCCGTAGCCAACTCAAACTGACCATCAACCCGGAGATGGTTCAGTTCGAGGACTACTTCCCTACCGGATCGCTGGACTTGTTCGCCGACAACCTGCGGCTGGCGCTCGATTCGTTTGCCGCTGTCTTCGACCCCAAGGTGATCCTCGCCAGCGGTATCGTCGTGCGCTTGACGGCCCAGTCTGAACCCCAGGATGCCCGCGTCTTCCTCGGTCAGCACTGTCTCCACCTGGACGATCGCCTGCACCCGCTCAAGCGTCCGGTCCACGCCGTCGGCCTCAAGCTGCTGTTGCCGCCTTTGCCCGGGCCTGAACAGCCCGCTTGGCAGGCGGAAGTGAAGGTGGAAAGCCTAGTTGAGGACGTTCGCCAGCTTTTCATCGAGGTGAACGGTCAGTGGGCGTCACCGGTGCCCGTCACTTGGGATCCTTCAGTACTCGTTGACCGGGTTCGAACCGTCCACGACTTCGCCACGCGGCAGGTGGTGGATTTCCTGCTTCAACTTGGCCACGGCGACCCGCGGTAGACGTCGGCGGATCGGTTCACTCGCAATGAATTCTACGTCTATTGCGGTGTGCCGCGGCGGGGAACCGCGGCGGAGTCGAGCACTTCAGCCCCTTGGTAGGTCGTTCCCCGCCAGGTGATTGCTCCTTTGCCCACAACGCGCCACAGCGCATTGATCAGCGTGCCAAGACCGATTGCCGCCCCCAGGGGATATAGAACGCCGTAGAACGGACTCGATCGAGTGAGAGTGTAGAAGCGCCACATCACGCTGATTTGCATCAAGCCTGCGGCCCCCGCCGCCGCGGTCACCCAGCGCCACGCATCGTTTTCGGGTTCTCCTCCCGCCAACATCAGCAGCCCGGTCAGGACACTCGCCCACGGCAGGAGGCTGAACACGGCGACCGTGAGGATCGACACGAGCAACCGCCGGGGTGTCCGAAAACAGCCGTAGAATATCCGGGTCCAGCCGGACCAGATCTGCCGCAGCGTCGAGTACATCCGCACGGTGTACAAATCCTCATTGGACGCGACCCGTAGACGAAGACCGGCCTGCTTTGCCCGAATGGCCATCTGCAAGTCCTCGTTGACCTCGGTTTTCACGGCTTCGTGTCCGCCGATGGCTTCGTAGCAGCATCTTCGCATCAGCATGAAGGCGCCGTTCGCGTAAGCCGTGGTCCGCCGCGGATCGTTGACTCGCATCGGATGAAACCAAAGCATCATGATGCCGCTGCACGCCGGTTGAATGACTCGTTCCCAAAAACTGCGGCTCTGATGGGCGGGCAGGATCGACAGGAAGTCGGCGCGGTGTGCTAGCGCGTGGTGCATCGCCACGGCCAAAGCCCGCGGGGAGGTGAATACGCAATCGGCATCCGTGAAGCATAACCAGTCATGCCTGGAGCGTTCGACGCCTTCCCGCATGGCATTGTTCTTGCCGAACCACCCGGGCCGAAGTTCCTTCACGTGCAGGGCGACGAATCGTGGATCCGTCGCTGCCCAGCGGTCGATGATCTCCCCAGTGCGATCGCTGCTGCGATCGTTGATGGCGATGACTTCGAAATTCGGATACTGCTGGCCCAACAGGGAGCGAACACAGCCCTCGATGTTGGCCTCTTCGTCCTTGGCGGCGACCAGCACACTGACCGGCGGAAGATCGTCCATCGCACCGGCGTACAGGTCAGCCGTGAGTGGAGGAAGATCGCGGCGAGCTCGCGACAATTGATAGTGACGCCCCGCCCAGGTTGCCGCGATCACCCCCATCAGACCCAGCCAGCACCATAGTAACGCGACCATCGCCCCGGGCTCCCTTTGTCGGAGAATGTCTTCAACCCGTCTGTTCTACCCAGTGGCGATGTCCGTAGAGCACCAGCAGGAGCATGGCCAACCAGAATCCGATTTGCAGCAATTCGCCGGCGAAACGGCGTAACCGCAGCCGCAGCAACTGGACCACGATGTAGCTACGGAGCAACGATGTCCGGCGGTCCCGCCCGGACAGATAAACCGCCCAGGACCACAGCGATCGGCCGGTCACGACCACCGCGTACACCGTGCAGACGACCGTCAGCAGGATCCGCCACTGCTCGAACAGGTCCCATTCGGGCAGGTTCACGGCTCCTCCTCCGGGTCCGCCGCGGAAGAACTGATCAAACCTTCGAACAGTGCCCGGCCCACGCGGAGCAGCGTAGCCCCCGCCTCGACGGCGGCCTCGAAATCGTCGCTCATGCCCATGGACAGCTCAGTGAACTCCGCGCCGACCAGCCCTTCGCTACGAAGATCATCGGCGATGTCGCGAAGTCGGTCGAAGCACAGCCGCACTTCATAGGGAGTGCCGTGCAGAGGTCCCATGGTCATCAGGCCCCGAAGACGGATGCCCTTCCAGGAGCGGAAATGCTCCACCAGGTGACTCACGGCTCCCACGGCGACTCCGAACTTGCTCTTTTCCGCGCTGGTGTTCACCTGGAGCAGGATATCCGCCGCGCGATCCAGCTTGGATGCCTGTTCGTGAAGATCCTCAGCCAAGCGAAGGCTGTCGACGCTGTGAATGAGTTCCGCCCAAGGCAGCACCAGCTTGATCTTGTTTCGTTGCAGGTGCCCCACCATGTGCCAGCGGGGACGGTAAATGGCCCCCTCCCGACGCCCCGTGAGGACGATCCGCCGATCGTTCAACTCCTGGATCATTCCGGCCCGCTGGTTCAACTGCTGGGCGCGGCTTTCGCCAAGATCCAGCAGGCCAAGCTCCAGGGCCTGCCGAACGACATTCATCTCCACATACTTGGTGACCGCGACCAGCCGGACCGCAGCGGGATCGCGACGGCTGCGGGCACACGCCTTCTCGATGCGATCACGGACGGACTTCAGGTTGTCCGCCAATCGCCGTCGCATGGCTGTCGCATTGGTGACCAAAGCGCCGAATCCCTTCTGTCGGAAGGTTCTCTGAACGATGCCGAAGCGGAAACGATTCTACCGCTGCCCGCGGTCAGTCAACAAGTGCTCCAAACCCCACGACCGCAACACCCATCGCCGCCGGTCCAGCAGCCACTGGCACACCTCTTCTGCGCATGCCGGATCTTCGTATTCCGCCGCCTTGACGATAGCCCGAATCTGCTCCTCGCTGATCTCAGCCATGTGACGCGCCATCCACTCCGCGTCCGCCTGGGTCATCCGGTCGAAGGCGGTATTGGGGTTCTGCCCTCGCCAATGACGAGCCGCGTCTGCCGGCAAGTCCAGACGGCCTAACGAGGGCTTCTGAATGCGCTGTTCCGGCGGTAGCCTCGACAGGAACCCCAGAGTCAGGCAATCCACGATCTGTCGCTCGACGTCCCAGGCATAGCGATGCCCGCGCCAGGCTTCCTTGGGCCTGCCGTTCCAACTGCCCAGGCACGAGTTGAAGTCGATTTGATAACAGACCACCTGCCCATCTCTCACGGCAACCAGGGTGTTGTTGTCCACCCGATCCACGTCGTTCAGCCAAGCAGCCGCCAGCCGCAGGGCCCGCACCTCCCGACGCATCCGGAAGTGATCGAACTTGAAGCCACCCAGAACACCATCATCCAGATAGAGCGCCGCCGTGGCCCGTCGGCCGTCGTACCGATCGTTTCCGGTACCTTCAATGCGCACGAGGTAAACGGGAAGAACCTGGTATCCGAGCAACCACATCAACCGGGATCCGATCACCTCGGCAGCAGTGCCCAGTTCGGGATAGGCGTCGTCGTCCAACTTCACCAAGTAGGCTCGGCCTTGGGAGTCTTCGCCGATGAAGCCCGCCGTCCCTCCCGGTCCTTTCGCCTTGCGGACCCGCCACGGCCCGACCGGAGCCGCTTCGGGGGCGAAAGATCCTAACATAGCTGGAGCGACTTGTGCGATACGACGGTTCGTGTAGAACGGCCCGTCGACCACCCCGCCATCCTCGGTCACGTTCCAGGCTTCGTCCCCGCTCCAGGATCGGCTTAGCCAGTCGAGCGCGAGGTAATCGCGGGCGGGGTACAGGTAGCAGGTCTTCAACCAGATCTGGCCGACGCTGTCCCGGTGACCGCGGTACGAACCGGTCAAGTTGGTGGCGGTATTCCACGAGCGAACCGCCGGCGAGCAGCTGGCTCCGAGGAGCAGCGGCGCCGCGATCCAGGTCCTCCACCAATGCCACCTCCGTTTGATCGTCATGTCTCTACGAGGTTCCAACCTCCAACACAACCCGAATTGGCCGGTGATCAGAGCCTGCGCCGCTGATCACTTGATAGTCCAGCACCCGGATGTCGCCGCGCACCAGAACGTGGTCGATCACGAAAGGCAGGCCGTACGTAGGCCGCGTCGCGGCATGTCGCCCTCCGATTTCCGTTCGGCAGTCGCGCCAGTCCCGCCTCAGCACCCAGGCCGCCGGCGACGGCCAGAAAGTATTGAAGTCTCCCAGTGCAACGACGGGCGTCTTCAATTTGGCTGCACGACGCGTCAGATCCTGAGACTCGCGGAGCCGGTACATCTCGCTGATCGGAAACGCAACGAGCGGTGGGCCCAACATCTCCGTCATGTGGATGTTATAGATCGTCATCGCCACACCGCCGACCTTCACCTCCGTAGTCATGCCGTACGGTTTGGATTGCGGCACCTGCAAGATGGGGCCTGGAGAAAGATGCCCGCTGGTAAACGTCGCGTTGCCGATCCGGCGTGGCGTGCGGTACCAGAGCATCCGCAGGTCGGCGGGCATGGACAGGTCGCTAAGAACCCGCGAGGGGCGAACCACGCTGCGGTTTGGGTGAAGCTCCTCCGGGATCTCCTGAAGGCACAGCACGTCAAAGGTCTGAGATCGAATCAGATCCAAAGCCGCGGGCCAGGCCAGCCCCATTTCGATGTTGTAGCTCATCAGCCTGATCACGGCCCGGCCGCCGCGACCGTCCGTACTCACGGTTTGGCCCCCTGCCGACCAGCCGCCCGACTGGTTCGTTCCGCCGCGTCGTCCACCCGCAGGAGACCGAATTGGCGACAAGCCCACGCCGCCAGCAAAGGGCAGGAGATGCAGACTGCGGCGACCACCCCGGCGGGCAGAACGGCACAGGCCAACCCCAAAGCCGCAAACAAGCCGCCCAACCCATAACAGACGGCAATTGTCTCTCGCACGGTCAGACCACGATCCCGCAGTTGGTCGTAGAAGTGGCTTCGGTCCCCCACCAGCAGCGGCCGTCCGTTCAGCCCGCGACGCGCGATGGCCAGCGCGGTGTCGAAGATCGGAAAGCCGAAGATCAGGAGGGAGCCGGCCAGCCCTCGCCATGATCCCCCTTCGGTCATGAGAATGATCAAGACGGCCATGTTGAACCCGAGGAGCAGCGAACCGCTGTCCCCCATGAACATGGATGCCGGCGGAAAATTGAAGCACAGAAACCCGACCGAGGCTCCGAACACCGCCGCTGAGATCGCCAGCACAAGCCAGAAGGAGGCGGCGTTCGCGCTGTCTCGACCGGCCATCAACCACGCCAAGGCCATAAAGCCCACCGCGGTGACGGCGGTGATCCCGCCGCACAGACCGTCGAGACCATCAATGAGATTCGTGGAGTTCGTCGCTCCCGCCAGCACGACGACGCAGAATACGGCCGACAACAACACGGACCAGCTCACCGGCCCGACCATCCAGCCGTCGGCGACCGGCCCCAGAAGTGCATCACAGATTCCTCGACCCGGCCCTCCGGCGATCAAGAGGACCGCTACCGCCGCCTGCGTTGCCAGCCGGAGGCCCGGCGGCAGGTGCCGAAGGTCATCGATCAACCCCACGAGGGTCAGCACCGCCCCGCCGAGGATCACCCAAGCCAACAGCCAGTGCTGTCCACGGGCCTGGGTCATGCTGTAGAGTAGGGCCACCAGCCAGCCCATCCAGATGCCGAGACCGCCCAGGTAGGGGATCGGCTTCGCGTGAGGTTTCAGCCCGTCATCCGGCCGGTCATAGAGTTCCCATCGCACCGCCACACGCCGGACCAGCGGGAGAGCCAACCCACTGATCGCAAACGCCAGGAATGCAGCAGGAGCAAGCTGGAACAACAGCGAGCCTTCTGGCATCGCAACCTCCCTGTACCCGCTCGCGATGTCCTCGTTCCGAGGGCAGCAGCGGGAGCCGTGCACTCTCGCACGCAGCCCGGCGGGGCGATGTTATGAAGGATGACGGCCGCCAATGCAAGCCTTCGGGGCAGGAACCGGCTCTCGGCAGCCTTGCGAGGTTGAGCTTGGAAGGACCAGGATAGGCGCAGCCAGCTCCGCAGCCAGCTCCGCAGCCACGACGAAGATCGAGTCGCTGCGCAAGGTCCGCTACTCGATGGTCCAAACGTCCCCGGACTCGATGAGACTCTGGATGTCTCCCTTGCCCTGCTTGGCAATGGCCGCTTCTTCCTGTTTCAGCATTTCGCGGTCATACCCGGGGGCGTCGACGCATCGCAGCACACCCATCGGCTCCGGAAACTCGGGATACCGCATCCGGCTGAGCAGGTAGGCCAGATTCGGCTCCGGGGCCCGTTCGTCATGGAACAGCAGGTCGTCTTCCTTCACGCCGTTCCCCAACGACACGATCTCCGGGGTCAGACCGTTCAGACGGATGCCTTTCTCGCGGTCCTTGCCGAACACCAGCGGCTTGCCATGCTCCAAGTAGATCGTGGTGTCGAACTTGGTGGCCCGATCGCTGGCGAAGTGGTAAGCGCCGTCGTTGAAAACGTGGCAGTTCTGGTAAATCTCAATGAACGCTGTGCCCACGTGCTCCGCCGCCCGCCGCAGCGTTTCCTCCAGATGTTTAACATTCACATCCAGCGTGCGGGCGACGAAGGAAGCCTCCGCGCCGATGGCGATGGAGAGCGGATGGATGGGGTTGTCGATGGACCCGAGCGGTGTGGATTTGGTGCGCTTGCCCAGTTCCGAAGTCGGGGAGACTTGCCCCTTGGTCAAACCGTAGATCCGGTTGTTAAACACCAACACTTTGATGTCAATGTTGCGCCGGATCGCGTGGATGAGGTGGTTTCCGCCGATGCTGAGGCCGTCACCGTCGCCAGTCGCCACCCACACCGAGAGCTCGGGGTTGGCGATCTTGATGCCGGTGGCCAAGGCCAGCGCGCGGCCGTGGATGCCGTGGAAACCGTATGTACTGACGTAGTACGGGAAGCGGCTGGAGCAGCCGATGCCCGACACGAAGACCACCTTTTCGCGAGGGAGTTGCAGGTCGGCGAAGACTTTCTTCACCTGCGCCAAGATGGAGTAATCGCCGCATCCCGGACACCAGCGGACTTCCTGATCGCTGGCGTAATCCTTGGCGGTCAATACGGGTAAGGAGTTTGTCGTCATTTGCTTCACCTGCTGCGAAGCACTTCACTGATCTTGGATTCGATTTCGGAGATCAGGAAGGGCTTGCCCTGCATCTTGTTCAGCCCGATGGCCTCCACGCCGTAGTAAGCCCGAAGCAAGAGCCGCAATTGTCCCAGATTCAGTTCCGGAACCAGAACCTGTCGGTAACTTCGCAGAACCTCACCAAGATTCGTCGGCATGGGATTCAAATAGCGAATCTGGCACCACGCCACCGATTCGCCCCGCCGTTGGGCGCGCTCGCATGCCGACCGGAGTGCCCCACCCGTGCCGCCCCAGCCGACGACCAGCAAATCACCCCGCTCCGGCCCCAACACGGTCTGCTTGGGCAGATACCTGGCGATGCGTTCGATCTTTTGAGCACGCAGGAGCGACATCCGTTCGTGGTTCGCCGGATCGTAGGAAACCGTCCCGGCTCCGTCAGCCTTCTCCAACCCGCCAATGCGATGCTCCAGGCCCGGAGTGCCGGGCACCGCCCACGGCCGCACCAGGTCCTCGTCACGGAGGTAGGGCGCGAAGCCCTTGTCGGTATTGGGCGTTGTCGGATGATGCACCTCAATCTTGGGGTACTTGCGAAGATCCGGGATAGCCCATGGTTCCTCGCCGTTCGCGATGTAACCATCGGTGAGCAAGATGACCGGAGTCATGAAACGAATAGCCAGCCGCGCGGCCTCGATCACGGCGTTGAAGCAATCTGCCGGCGAATCCGCTGCCATAACTGGCAGGGGGCACTCCCCGTGCCTGCCGAACATCGCCAGCAGCAGATCGGACTGCTCGGTCTTGGTCGGGAGGCCCGTGCTCGGGCCACCTCGCTGGACATCAACAATCACCAACGGAAGCTCGGTCATCACGGCCAAACCGAGACCCTCGGCCTTGAGATCTAGACCGGGGCCGCTGGTACCGGTGGCCGCCAGTTGGCCCGCGTACGCGGCGCCGATCGAGGCCACCACGGCGGCGATCTCATCCTCTGCCTGGAACGTTCGCACCCGGTGATTCCGGTATCGCGACAGCGTATGCAGGATGTCACTGGCCGGTGTGATCGGGTAGCTGCCGTAGAACAAATGCTTGCCTGCCAGTTGTGCCGCCGCGATCAATCCCAGTGCGGTCGCCTCGTTTCCCGAGATGCTCCGATAGCGGCCGGGCGGCAAGGAAGCCCGTCCCACGCGATAGCTGCTGACAAAAAGCTCGCAGGTCTCGCCGTAGTAATAGCCCGTCTTCATCGCGGTCTTGTTGGCGGTGGCTACGGCCGGGCTCTTCCCGAATTTGTCATCAATCCACTCGATGGTCGGCTCCACCGGCCGCCCGTACAGCCAGTAGATCAGGCCGAGCGCAAAGAAGTTCTTGCAGCGGTCGATCTCCTTCGGGCCGAGGCCGGAATCGGCCAGCGCTTCGCGATTCAGCCGAGAGATGGGCACCTTAAAAACACGGTAGCCCTGCAAGGAGTTATCCTCGAGGGGGTTGTTCTCGTAGCCTGCCTTCTTCAGGTCCGTCTTGCCGAAGGCGTCCTCATTGACAATGATGATTCCGCCCTTTCGCACGTCGCGCAGGCTGACCTTCAGCGCGGCGGGATTAAAGGCCACCAGGGCGTCGACCAGGTCGCCGGGCGTGTGCACATCATGGGCGCTGAAGTTGATCTGGAATCCGCTGACGCCGGCCACCGTTCCGGCGGGGGCGCGGATTTCCGCGGGATAGTCCGGAAACGTCGCTACGTCATTTCCGAAGATGGCTGAGCTGCGGGTGAACTGCGTGCCCGCCAACTGCATGCCGTCGCCGGAATCGCCGACCAGGCGTATGGTGACTTCGTCCAGTTCCTCGACCGGCTTTCCGCTCGGCTTGTGAATGGTCATGGTCTCGGTCGTCATGGTTGATCTCGGGATTCCCAGATCACGAATGGATTATGATGGCCTACGGTGGCCGACAACTCCCTCGACAGCGGCCCGGCAACATATCTCCCATCCGGTCGAGGCCGAACGTGCCCTCTTCGCGACCGGCTGCGGGGTGACGCCCGAGCTCGCGGCCAGCTCCCAGGAAACGATCTTCGCGGTCACTCTCACATGCTCCGGCCACGCAATAGCATAGCACATAAGCCGGATCACTTCTATTCAGGCGGCCTCCGCTGGCCCACCGGCCGCCTTGCTCATCGCCATTGCTTGTTGCCCAATGCTTTGGTTCACAGCAAAAGCGAAAACAACGAATGCTCCGCCCCCTTGCAGGCCAAACCATCCCTCGCTAAACTTCCCATTGGTTCGGCGGTCGATCCACCGAACCGGACATCCGAAGTCCCGCACCTGCGGCCGTGGCGGAATTGGCAGACGCGCTAGGTTCAGGTCCTAGTCCGGATCACACCGGGTGGAGGTTCGACTCCTCTCGGCCGCATTCTTCAGAGCCAGTCATCGCGATCGGCTCGGCTCTTCGCACTTCATCCCTTGCAGCATCCCCGAGGCTTCGTCCGGTCGACGCACCGGATCCGCATCTCCGCCAATTCATCCAGCACCGGGTTGTATATTTCTTTAATCACCGGCACGTGCACGCCCGGCCGATGGATCTCCCCAGTCAGAATCAACTTGACCCCGACTGCCGCCGGCAGACTCACGGTGCGAGCCATCGAGGTGTCTCCGTGGGGAATGCCGTAGTCGATCAATGTCGAGGTAATCTCCTCTTCCTGACCCGATGGATACCGCGCGATGAAGTGGTGGACGAGGACAATCATGTCCCGCTCGCCGGGCTTGTAGCTCATCTTCTCAGTCATCCGAGTGGCCAGCACGTCCAGCGGCGTCGTGGGCTTGCCGGTAATCGGCAACGGCTCCTCGCTGAACAGACCGAGCCACTCCAATCGGTCCAAAATGCGGGATGACGGATCAAGCTTCAGCTCCCGAGCGACATCCTGCCGGAGTGTCCCTTGCCGTGGCCCCTTGAGGAAGCCGGCCGTGTAACCGCTGTACGTGGTCCACGCCGGATAGGTTACGGGCGTTTCATCGAGCAGGCCGAGATCCACGATTTTCTTCAGCGTTTCGCACCAGCCCGGATACCGCAGCGTGCCGCGGAACATCGTCTCAATGCCGCTGAGGCCGTAGGTCTCGATGTAACTGAGACTGTCGCGATTCGGATAGCCCTCCAGCTCGCCCACGCCTTCCACCTGCATCGGGCGGCAGGCGGTGAACAACTCCGGCCCGGGGATTCGCACCTCTTTGCCGTTTTCCAGATACAACGCGGAGTTCTTGCCCGCCGTGCAGACGCCCCGCGGGCTCCAGGAAAACTTATAGCCGAAGGGGTTGTCATTCGCCTCCGGTGCGGGAAGTCCTCCGCAATGCGAGCGGAAGCTGACGATTTTGCCGCCTCTGGCACGAACCTCGTCGATAATCCGCATCGCCGACATGTGGTCGATGCCGGGATCCACGCCGATTTCATTGAGGATCATCACGCCGGCCTGGCGAGCGGGTCCGTCCAGCTCCTTCATCTTGGGGCTGACATAAGATGTGGTGACCATCTGCTTCCGGTGCTTGATGCAGAATTCCGCGACCACCGGGTGCAGCGGCGCAGGCAGCAGGCTCACGGCCAGATCGTGCTCCCGTATGAGACGTTCCATTTTGGCGGTGTCTTCGGCTAGGAGGTCGGTCGAGGCGCCGTGCTGATGTCCCGCAATCAACGCCTCCGCCTTGTTCACGGTGCGGCTTGCCACCGTAACCTGGAACCCGGACTGGTCGAGCAAGTAGCGGACCAAGGGACGCGAAACCAAGCCGGCTCCAAGAACGAGAACCTTCTTCATGCTCACACTCTCCTACAGCAGATGGATGATTGACTCAAAGCCTTGTGCGTTAAGACTCCGTTGGGCACGCAGTGTGCCGCCCGCCTCAGATTTCCGCCCGATCTAGCTCCCTTCTAGCGCTTGACGAAATCGGCCAGATACGCGTACGCATCGGTCAGTTGGCCGTGCCACAGAATGGTCGCATCCCGCAACTCCCGCGGCAACCCGCTCTGAGCCAGGGTTCCGTTGTAGTCCGCCTTCGCCAGGGCGGGCACGAAAGGGCTAAGGGCGCGACTGAACTCCACCGACGCGTCCACCGGTATCTCGCATGGCAGGAAGTCCACCGCGAGGACCACCGGTCCGCGACCTTCAACGCCGTCTTTCGCCGAGGCGGTTTCCGGATCATACACGAAGACCGGATTCCCCGGGTCAGTTGCCTTTACCGTGCAGGCGACAGAACCGTCGATGTCGCAACTGATGTCCCCGACAACCCGGAGTCGAGGAGGTTGCAGACCGCGGTAAAGGTCGCGAAACTGCTCGCGGTCGATCAGGCGAGGATATTTCGGCTCCCAATAAATGCAATTAACGAGCACGGTCAGATGCCGGACGTAGTCGTAGAAGATCGGACGATAAAGCTCTGGATGACGGTAGTACTCCGCAAGATTGAATGCCGCGTTCCGGTCGATTCGTTCGACCATGTGTTCCTCGCGGAAAACCACCTTGTATAAGTGCGTCGCCGACGGCTTCAGGCCGGCCAAATCCTTTGGCGTGACCTCTACGAACGGCAGCAGGTCGAAAACCTCCTGCGCTCCTTGCGATACCTTGCCGTAGCCCGCGAAACCGCAGACCATCGGCTGCAATGCGGCGGGAAGCCGTCCCCCGCGGATCTCCTCCGCAACCAGCCGCATTTCTTGGCGGGCGTGCTCCAGATCGCGGTATTCATAGGCCTGCCGAATGCGAGAGAACGGGTTCTGGATCCCTTCCGCCTCCAACCTCTTGCCCAATGCCCACAACGAGTCGATCATGCCGGCCAGTCCGGCGAATCGCCCGAAGAAGACCAGCCGTCGGCCTGCTTCGTCGACTATTTTCTCATAATCGATCAGTTGACACTTCAATTCCATGAGTCGCCGGAGCATCGGCATGTTGCCCGGCTGTCCCTTAATGGTGTGTGAGAAGAAGACATACGTGCGGCCCGGCGAAAAACATTCCGGAGGGATTTCCTTGACCCCCATGATGACTCGGCACTCGTCCAGCCGATCGCACACCTGAGCGCCCGCTTCCTGGAATGCCTCCTCCTTGATGGCACGGATGGGCGAGGACTGCACCACAATACTTAGGCCGTGGTCGCGAACCAGTCGCCTGATGTCCTCCGGAACGAGCGGCACTCTCGCTTCCCAACGGCTCTTGTCTTCTCGGCGTATTCCGATCCTGACCATCCCGCAACCTCCTGCCCGCCAGCGGGTCGCCTACGGCGGCAGATCTTCCGCCGAGGGCCGAAATTCGCAATTCCGGGCATAAACTGTGCAATATCCGTGCCATAGTCGGGTTTAGTGCTATCGCAAAAGCAGAAAAAGATAAAGCGTGGCAATATAGAGTATTGACGGACTTCCCGCGAATGCGCACACTCCGCCAAGGCGTTGTCGGAGGGTCCAGAGCGATTGCCTGACTTGGCTTCACAGCTCGCTGAACTGATTCCTTGCTTCCGGCCCTGGCCTCACCGCGATTCCGCGGTGGATTTCTACAGGCTTGCGGCCGTCGCCACCGCCGTTTTGCCGCTACTGTGCTGCGTAGCCTGTGATTTGGTTCACCCTTTGACGACCTGCGGCTACCCCTTCTCTGGGCCTTCGGCACCCCCTAGTCCACTTCCGCATGACGGCGGTCCCCTTTTCAAAGCCTTGGCTATTCCAACTGACTCCGGCCGGTTCCCATACAACCATGCCTCCACCGTGCTTGCCCTGCCCGACGGCACGTTGCTGGTCGCTTGGGGGGCCGGTTCTCGCGAACTGGGCCAGGATACAGTGATCCTTGGTTCGCGACTCGCTCCACAGGCCGTGGCCTGGACCCCGCCGGAAATCTGGGCGGATCGGCCGGGATTTGCGGACGCCAATCCGGTGCTGTTCATCGGGGCGGACGGACGATTGCGATTGCTGCACGTTGAGATGTTCGGCGATACATTCTGTCTTGGAAGGGTCGTTCAACAGACCACTGACAACGTCGGGGTTACCTGGTCTTCCCCCGTAGTAGCAATCGACGCCGCGTGTGTGATGGTCCGCAATCGACCGATCCAGACCCGCAGCGGCCGCTGGATTCTTCCCGCCTACACCCAGGCCGTGTACCAGAGTCAATTCTTCCTCAGCGACCACGGCGGCGAATCTTGGGTTGCTACGCCGCCGCTGCTGACCTTTCCCAACAACCTGCAACCGGCTGTCGTGGAGACGGCCGACGGATCTCTCCTAGCCCTGCTGCGCACGGACGGGGACGGATGCTCCACCTGGGAAGCCCGCAGCAGCGATGGCGGGCAATCCTGGACGATGTGCCTCCGGAAAGGTATTCGAAACCCCAACAGCGGATTGGACCTGCTTCGGTTGCTCGATGGCCGCCTGGTGTTTGCCTACAACGACAGCGAGCGGGACCGCTATCCGCTGGTGGTCTGCCTTTCCGACGATGATGGGCAGACCTGGACTCGTCCCCGCGTAGTCGATCCCGGCCCGCATGCCGCCGCATATCCGTCCCTGCACCAGGCCCCTGACGGCGCGATCCACCTGACCTACAGCCACGACCTCCAGTTTATTCAGCATGTCACGATTAATGCCGCCTGGATCCTCGCGACGGAAGACGCAGCGGCCAAGGACGGGGCTTGACTTACACCGCCTATGGGTGTTCCATGCGATCTCATGGCCACCCGAGAGACGATCCGCTGTTCGGTCATTACCCCGGAAGAGCAGGTTCTTGATGCTACGGCAACCGCCGTGATGATCCCCGCTCATGACGGGTTCACGGGCATCCTATTGAACCGTGCCCCCCTACTCTGCGAACTGGGCATCGGCATCCTGCGCGTGGACACGGTGGAATCCGGCCGCCGCGAGATCCTGATCGAGGGAGGCTTCGCGCAGGTGCTGGAGAATCAAGTGGTCGTGCTGACCGAGAGAGCCTACACCGCCGAGACGATTTCCCGGGCGGACGCGGAGAAGGCTCTTGCCGAAGCGGAAGCCATGCCGACGACCGGCCGGTCCCAATTGGAAGCCCGGCAGCGGGCGATCCAGAAGGCCAAGCTCAGCCTCCACCTCGCCCGCCAGTAGCCCTGGGTCCGCGAATAACGCGGTGGGCCCGGGAGGAAGCGGCCGCGGCTCCTTGCGTTGATTCAACATCCCATCCTTCTTAGAGTAACGTAGCCGCCTGTGGCTCCGACCGGCGGTCGCCGCGGTCGTCGGTTCAGCGGCGTCTCTCCAGGATGAATGCCGATGGCCAGCGAACCAAACCAGCTTGGTGGGACTTCTGGAGAGGCTTCTGACAGCTTCATTAGCCGTGCAGTGATCGAGGCCAAGCTCGTTTCGGCTGAGGAGTTGCAGAATTGCGTCCGGAAGCACCGCAAACTGAAGGCCCTGGGCAAGGATGTGCGGATGGCGGACCTGCTGATCCGGCTGGGCTACGTCACACCGTCGCAGTTGCGGAGGCTGGCGAGTCAGGCCGACGATTCCATGGCCCAATCCGTGGGGCAGATTCCGGGTTTTCGCATCCTTCAGAAGATCGGTGCCGGCGCGATGGCCAGCGTCTATAAGGCCAAGCAAATCTCGCTGGATCGGCTGGTGGCAATCAAGGTTTTGCCCAAACGCCTAAGCGAAGATCCGGCGTTCGTGGAGCGGTTTCAGAAGGAAGGCCGGGCAGCGGCCAAGCTGAGCCATAGCAATATCGTCCAAGCCATCGATGTTGGAGAGTATCTCGGCTATCACTACTTCGTAATGGAGTACGTGGATGGCACGACTGTGTATGACGAGATGGCCAAGAACGGCCCTTACGCCGAGGCTCCGGCTCTGGACATCGCGATTCAGATCGCTCGCGCCCTGGAACACGCTCATGCCCGTGGATTCATCCACCGCGACGTGAAGCCGCGGAACATCATGATCACGAAAGATGGGACAGCCAAACTTGCGGACATGGGACTGGCTCGCGAGGCCGGCGACGCCAAAGCGGCCGCTGCCGAGAAAGGACGGGCCTACGGCACGCCCTATTACATCTCTCCGGAGCAGATTCGCGGCATCCCCGACGTGGACTTCCGGGCTGATATCTACTCGCTAGGGGCGACCCTGTACCACATGGTCATCGGCAAGGTGCCGTTCGACGGGATGACCCCGGCCGAAATCATGCAGAAGCATCTCACTCAGCCGCTGATACCGCCGGATCACCTCAACCCCAAGCTATCGGCCGGGCTAGGAGAGGTCGTCGAACGAGCCATGGCCAAGGACCGCAACCAGCGGTATCGCAGCACCACTGATCTACTGCTCGATCTCGAACGGGTGCGGCGTGGCGAGGCCCCGACCCAGGCCCGTACCGCATGCAGCAGCAAGCTTCTGGAGGGTCTCGCCGACGGTCGTGCGGCAGAGGCAGAGGGGCTCGCTTATGGTCCCGCGCAAAATCTGCCGACATCGGGTCTGCCGGGTTACGCCGTCGCTCTCATTGTCATCTCGGTGGTTGAGTTCATTGTCCTGGTCGTGCTCCTTGGTCTTCTGTTAGCGCGTTGACGAAGTACCGGCCGGTCCAATTTCCTCTGGGATCCCGGCAACTGCCCGCACCCGGCTCCATAAAAAAAGTTCGTCAATGGCTAGAAAATACTCTGGCGTTCAGTGAGTGGGGCCGGTAATATTTGGTCGCCGCAAGCATGTGAAGAAGGAGGTTTCATCACCCCCCCCTGCATGGGCGGGTATTCACGGCAAGGATGCCGAACTCGAACCCTCAGTCCTCCCCGGCCATCCCTGGTCAGCGTACGATCGCCCGGCTCAATGGCGTATTTTGCGCCTTTGGACCAAGAACGAACAAAGGAGTGTTCGTGATGAAGTCTTCGTCCGCTCGCAGGAACGTGGACGCCGAAGCTCTCTGGGCCGCATATCTTCCCAAACGTCCGATCGGAATCCGCAACAAGCTGATCGAGCACTACCGTCCGCTGGTACACATGCAGGCTGCGCGCCTTGCGCAGAAGCTGCCGGCCCAGATCAGCTACGACGAGATCTGCTCTGCCGGCTACGACGGTCTGATGGAAGCGGTCGAGGCCTATGACCCGGTTCACAAGGCCAAGTTCGAAACCTTCTGTCAGCAACGCATCCACGGTGCTGTCATGGATTGGCTCCGTTCGCTCGATGGGCAATCGCGAACCGTTCGCGGTTTCGAGAAGCTCCGCATGCAGAAGAAGGAGATGCTCGATTCCACGCTCGGCCGGCCGCCGACCCAGGCAGAGCTCGCCGCCAGCATGGGCATGTCCATGGAACGATTCTGCGAGATGGACCGGCTTTCGCGGGTCGGCCGCGAAGTGCATCTCTCCGCCGTGCAGAATGACGACCACGATGCTCACCGCGGGTCCCCGGGTGGATGGGACATCGGAGACGCCAACGCGGTTGATCCGTCGCATCGCGTGTCGCGACAGATGCTGACCGAGTACATCACCCGCGGCCTGAACCGCGAGGAACGCCTGGTACTGATCCTCTATTACACGGAAGGGCTCACCATGGCGGAGATCGGGCTGGTGCTGGACCTTTCCGAGTCGCGGGTCAGCCAGATCCACAAGGATGTCATCGAGCGACTGCGACGCCGCTTCAAGGAGGAGGCCGCAGAGTTGGTGGCCTAGGCCGACCGGCCGGCGGCCGGCAGGACACAGCGGCTGCCCGTCCGCAGGAGCTATAACCGAATTTCGTTGATGGCCGGCTGAAAAAAGGCGGCGTACTCTTCG
>CAZNFM010000013.1:0-117450 GCA_964572385.1 uncultured Planctomycetaceae bacterium
CGGCACCACTCTCCGAAACCGTCACCGAAACCCCGGATCCCCGAACTCCGCCCGCCTGGACGACGGTGGTTCCGAAAACGACAAGTACCGCCAGGGCTGCGAGCACCGACACTCGGAGCACCAGACGAGCGAACGGCGACGGGAGGAATTGCTGATGCATTGCGAAAGCTCCATGAAAAGAGGGATTGAGGAAAATTCCTTGATTTGGGCAAGTCATCGACAAACGCTTTCGAAACCGGGCGACGAGCAACGCGGAGTGACCGGCGGCATCCGCCCGATCACATCCGGTGCCGACGCAACAAAATGACCACACGCCCATCCCCGCGGTTCCGCCAAGCCCCTGCCGCGGGCCGGCGGGCAAGAAGAATCCCAGGGGATGGAAGAAAACGGAACTGACAGGGAGGGAAGGAGTTCGGAACAGTGAACTCGATCGCTGGAAGGCTCAGGCAACGACGAACGCCGATCCCCCGGCGGAGCATCATCGCCGAGCAGCGCCTGGCAGACCGTCACGCTTATCCCACGCCCCTCTCGTGCTGCACGCCCCTCGCCTGAGGCGTCACATCGAATATAACGGATTCGGGGCGTCCTAGTCAAGGAATTAACCGAATCTGGGCCGGGCCGTTGACCGGCAAAAAAGCAGGACGATGACCGTCATGGCCGCAGGATGATCATCGGCGGATGGCCCCGTGCGTACGGAAACGAAACACGCCCGCCAAGCAGAACTTTGGTGGAGCAGCGGCACCCGCGAACGGTCCTGACAGCACTGGGAGAAAGGACGGACGAGTCTATCGCCGCCGTGCGAGCATCAATAATCCGAGGGCGAGGAGCGAGATCGCGGCCGGCTCGGGAACCAAAGTGAACACAAGGTCGTCAATCGCGAAGGGGTCGGCGAAGACTTCTTCGAAAGCCCTGATGACCACTTTAGCCACGGGTGTGCCGCCCTGCGGGACCACATACGCGAAAGAAACCGGCGTCGTGCTGTTGGGACCGGTCAAGGTCTGAGAAAACAGCAGGAATCCACCGCTGTCGTAGTAAGAGGCAGTGGCCCCTTCTTCGACGGAATTGGCTTGAAAAGCGACATCCAAGGCACCGAGGGGAAACGCGAACGAAATATAGCCGTCAGTATACATGCCCGCCGCCGCCAGGACATTCGGCGGGCTGGTCTGGAGACCCGAGTTCGCGATGATGATGTTGACCAAGGTATCGAGGGCCGGATCGACGCCAAAGAGCACGCCTTGGGCGGCGTACTGGTTGGTCACTGCGGTGCCGGGGGCGAGATTATCGAAATTGATGGTCGTGGCGGCGCTCGAAACGCGAACCGCGACCAGCAGAGGCATCGCCCATGCTGCGAGTCGTGTTGCCTTCACGATGGTCTGCACCTCCCCATCCCTGAAGCAGGCCCAACCGGACGAGGCTCCGACCGGCCTTCCCCACTTGGTTGGCTCATCTGACGGCGGATTATAACCCCTTGCGGTTGTCAGGACAAGGTTTTGACTCTTCCTTTTCGATCTGATTTCGCGCTACTGCCATCCCCGCCTTTTACGGCTATACTCGATTCTCACGCAGGCTGGGGCGCTGTTGCGGCAAGGAACAGCGAGTAAACTAGGTGTCTTATCAAAAAGACATGCCCACCGCCAATCTGATCCTGGACACGGCCTCATCCGGCGTCGGTAACATGGGTCGGGATGAAGCCCTGCTCCACAAGGCCAGCCACCCTGAGAGCATCGTCACGCTCCGGTTCTACGCCTGGGATCCAGCAACCATATCCCTTGGTTATTTCCAAAGTTATGACGAAATCAAAACACTCGATTCACCGGCGGCGGACCTGCCGGTGGTTCGTCGCACCACCGGCGGGGGCGCGATCCTGCACGATCAGGAAATCACCTACTCCCTGACCCTGCCTGCAACTCACCCACTCGTCATCGATGACCCCAACCGCCTCTATCGCCTAGCCCACGCCGCGGTTATCAGGGCGGTAGGCCACGGATTGCGACTATTCGGAGACGCACATTGCGGTTCCTGCGGTGAATCCAGTCGGCGAGGGCCGTTCTTCTGCTTTGCCCGGCGTCACCCGCTGGATGTGGTCGTGGACCGTCCCGGAGCAGCCCGCGGCACCGCCAAGTTGGCCGGCTCGGCGCAGAGGCGGACGCCTTTGGCCATCCTGCAACACGGCTCGATCATGCTCGGATGCAGATACCCGCAACAGCCGGTAGCCACCTGGTCGGAGCTGGAAGGGCGGCCGATCTCGTTCGCGGAGGCGGCGGAACGCCTGACTTGTTCCTTTGCCGAGGTGATGGAATGCGAATTCCATCAGATCGATTGGCCCCCCGCTCTCCTGGAGATCGCCGACGAAGCCCGCCGGCGGTATGAGAGCGCCGCCTGGACGGTGGAGCGGCGGCGAGAGTCCGGGCCGATCAGCGACGCCGCGCGGCTGCCGTCAGCCAAGGCGTGAAGCGTACGATTCCAGCATCGGGCGAAAGGGCCGCAAGCGGATGCCGAACGCCTCCTCGACCGGGCGGATATCACACACGGAATCTTCCTGCGACATCACCACCTGGTCCCGGTTGAAGCGCCACGCCGCCGGCACCAGATCGGTTCTCATAACCGTTGCCGCAAGCAGCTTGGCCAGCGGAACCGGTTGCCCGAGCACAGGCTTCCACCGTCGGGCTCCCGGCAGGACTTCCCGGCAAATGCGATAGAGTTCCCGCCAGGTCATGGCTTCAGGCCCGCCCAAGTCGTAGGTCTGGCCGACGGTTTGCGGGCGGTCCAACGCCTCAACGAAGCAGAAGGCCACATCCTCCACGGCGACCGGCTGGAGGCGGGCCATCCCGTCGCCGAAATGCGGCATGAAGGGCGGCAGGAGATCGCAGGTCAGCTTGCGCATCAGCCGCATGAACTCGCCGTCCGGGCCGTGGATGACGCTGGGGCGAAAGATGGTCCACCGCAGGCCGCTCCTGCGGACCAGGTTTTCGGCGGCATGTTTGGTGCGGTGGTAATCGCTGGCCGCGTCTGGCCTCGCGCCCAGAGCGGACATGTGGACGAATCGTTCCACTCCGCCGGCCCGGCAGGCGGCCAGCAGGTGGCGAGTCGCCTCCACGTGGACTCGCGGGAAAGTCTGCCCGCGGCGCGGGTCTTCGGCGATGATCCCGACCAGGTGGATGGCCGCTGCCGTCCCCGCCACCGCGGTACGCCACGCCGTGCCTTCCAACAGGTCGCCCTCGACCCATTCCACGGCCCGCGGGTCTACCGCCGTGATCCGCTCGGCCCGACGACGGTCGCGGACCACGCAAACCGGCGTCCAACCACGGCGGAGCAGCTCCCGCACCACCGCCCGACCCACGAAGCCGCTGCCGCCGGTGACCAGCACCCTTCGGGAAAGATCGGTCGACGGCGTCGCGGTCATGACTCCGCTCCTCGGGGCGGATTGGCTTCGGTCCCGAAGGATAGGCCTGCCTGTTCCCGGATGCTAGCCCGCGGCGGCGATCTCGGACAGCGGGCGGTCGCCGGGGCGGCCGAGATCGAGTATAAACACGTGCTGAAGCGAGACGGGCGGCCCGCAAATTGCTCGGTCGGCGCACGGACAGAGTCCCGGCCGCACGCCGCGTCGCAGACTCGCGAACTGAACCCCGCAGGACGGAGACGACCCATGCTGACGCCCTTCCGCAACGAACCGTACGTCAACTTCGCCGAGGAGACGCCCCGGCGGAACATGCTCGCCGCTTTGAAGCAGGTCGAGGCCCAACTCGGCCGGACCTATCCACTCCGCATAAACGGCCAGAAGGTCGAGACGGCGGGTCGGATCGAGAGCATCAACCCCGCCCAGCCCGACCAGATCGTCGGCACCGTTGGCAAGGCGACCGCCGAGCACGCCCGGCAGGCCTTGGCCGCGGCGGACGCCGCCTTCAAGACCTGGTCCCGCGTGGCCCCGGAGGCCCGCGCTCGCTACCTGCTGAAGGCCGCGGAGATCATCCGCCGGCGAGTCTACGAGTTCAGCGCCTGGATGGTCTACGAGGAGTCCAAGAGCTGGATCGAGGCTTATGCCGACACCTGCGAAGCCATCGACTTCCTCGAGTTCTACGCCCGCGAGATGATGCGCCTCGGCGGGCCGCAGCCTGTCACCCCCTTCCCCGGCGAGGAGAACGAACTGCGGTACATCCCGCTCGGCGTCGGCGTCATCATTCCACCGTGGAATTTCCCGTTGGCCATCATGGCGGGCATGACCTCGGCCGCCCTCGTTACGGGCAACACCGTCGTCCTGAAGCCCGCCAGCACCGCCCCGGTCATCGCCGCGAAGTTTGTCGAGGTGATGGAAGAGCTGATGCTGCCGCCGGGCGTGCTGAACTTCTGCCCCGGCTCCGGCGGCGAGATCGGCGACCTGCTGGTCGAACACCCCCGCACGCGGTTTATCGCCTTCACCGGCTCGCGGGACGTGGGCACGGCCCTGCACGAGAAGGCCGCCCGCGTGCAGCCGGGACAGATCTGGCTCAAACGGACCATCCTGGAAATGGGCGGCAAGGACTGCATCGTGGTCACGAACCGGGCCGACCTGGACGCCGCCGCGGAAGGGGTGGTGGCCTCGGCTTTCGGCTTCCAGGGGCAGAAGTGCTCGGCGTGCAGCCGACTGATCGTCGACGAGCAAGTGCATGACGCCCTCGTGGAGAAAGTGGTCGAGCGGGCCTCGAGGATCACCGTGGGCAACCCGACCGCGCCGGAGAACTTCGCGATGGGCGCCGTGATCGACCGGCCCGCCTATGACAAAATCCGCGAGTACATCGAGATCGGCAAGAAAGAAGGCAAGATGGTGCTGGGGACGGCGAAGGTCCCGGACGCCGGCTACTTCATCCCGCCGACGATCTTCATCAACATCAAGCCCAACGCCCGCCTGGCCCAGGAAGAGATCTTCGGCCCGGTCCTGGCGGTGATCAAAGGCCGCGGGCTGGACGAGCTGCTGGAGATCGCCAACGGCACCGAGTACGGCCTGACCGGGGCCTTGTACAGCCGCGACCGGGCGGAGCTGGAGCGGGCCCGGCACGAGCTGCACGTCGGCAACCTGTACCTGAACCGCAAGTGCACCGGGGCCTTGGTGGACGTACAGCCCTTCGGCGGCTTCAACATGAGCGGCACGGACAGCAAGGCGGGCGGGCGGGACTACCTCCAGCTCTTCATGCAGGGCAAGAGCATCACCGAGCGGCTCTGAGGCGGAGCCTGGGGGCGAGCGGCAAACCTCACGGCGGTAGGGTAAAGGGGCAGGACGCCGGACCAAGGGCGTGGGGGGTGACGCAGTAGGCGTCCGGCCGACTCTGCCCCCGCACTTAGCTCCACTTGGGTGCCACCCTGCTGGCAAGGCGGGCGGCAAGTCGTTGACCGTCGCGGACAACCCGCGCGGAGATGAAGCTGTGGAGGGCGAAGGCGCACGGCGTGTCCGCACGGCGTTCTACCGGCCGTACGGTACGCTGACCGCACCCTGCGGACTTCAAATCAATACTACGGCGTGATTGTCGCGAGCTCCTAAGTTGCGACGGGACGTATCCGGGCCGGACGAAAACACTTGCAGCCCGATGGCAGGGCCGAGCAGTGCGTTGGCCGTAATACGAAGATATTTTTATGATAGCGATAACATTTACTTGACTATGTAAAATCTCCGGTGGTACCGTGCGGATGGTTTCAGCCAGGTCTGCCGAGGCCACGGCGGGCTACGTTGACTGCCGCGAGCATCTCGGCAACGTCTCAGGAGCAACGGCCATGCCCCCCCAAAAAGAAATCGTGTAATCTCCGGTGCGTCGTCTTTGCCGCATTGTCGGCTCGTGCGAGATTCCTATCTCGCACGCAGGATCGCGGGATTCCTTTCCCGCACCAAGGGGCGCGAATGGGGTCGTGCGGGGGAAAGGATTCCCGCAATGCTGGGTGCGAGAAAGGATTCTCGCACCAGCGGCGTTTCAACCGAGGACAAACCCACAACACGTGTGCGAACAAGATTACATTCCTCTTGGGATGAGATAACGAGTGCGCTGCTTCATAAGGCAGGACGTAGCTTCCTAGTCGCGCGACTGGAGTACGTGACAAAGGTAGCAACTCCATGCGGCACCCAAGGGAAGTAGGCATCTTCTATCGAATAGGCCATTCTCCGGTCGTTGGGCAAGGTCTGCGCGCACTGTCGTGGTTGTTGCGAACCGTGGTTTTGTTTGCTAGCCTCGCGGCGGCGGCTAAGTATGCAGGCATACGTTTTACTAACGCTCAATACCTCCTGGTATTCATTGGAGCCGGCGGCACGAGTGTAATGTGTGGTCCTGGACCATTGCAATGGGTCTTCGGGCTATGCTCGCGGGCATCTCCATTGCATCGATTATGGTTCGGAGGGACGGTCTGCGAGCCAATTCCCAGCGTGGCAGGGGATGATCGCAGGAGGGTAAGTCTTCGTATCCTTGCCATATTCTTATGGTGTTGTGCAATTCTCGGATGCTTGTGCATCGACAGTGTTCCCCCTGGTCTTGCACGCTCGCTGACGAGAGTGTGCGGGGCGGCAGCGCTATGTACAAGTATAGTTATTGCAAACGTGTTTAAACACCGAGTGTCGAGGAACATGCGGAAGCGATTTGCACACTGGGTCGCAGCGGTCGAGTACCGCGTGTGTCCATCGTGCCATTACTGCCTTTCGGGTTTGTCTGACGAAGGCCGATGTCCGGAATGCGGCGGGCGTTATACCGCGGGCGGACTCATTCGCTATTGGCGGCGCACTCTTGGAGGGAGGAGTGCAGATGAAGCGTCTGCCAGCGAAGAAGGAACCGGGAAGGCCTAACCGGTGCCGCGAGCTCACGATGCCCCCCCTGCCGGCTCGTGCGAGATTCCCATCTCGCACGCAGGATCGCGATATTCCTTTCCCGCACCAGGGGGCGCGAATGGGGTCGTGCGCGGGAAAGGATTCCAGCAATGGTGGGTGCGAGAAAGGATTCTCGCACCAGGGCGTGGTACTTGAGCCGGAATGGCGAGATTTCTCACGACGCAACGGGTCAGAGGGGACAACGTACCATGGGTAGTCAAAACGTAGTCGCAAGACGAAGGCTGTTGCATCTCATCGCATCTTCAGCCGTGTTAGCTGTAAGCTTCTCTGTCCTGGTGGCCTCGGAACGAGCCGGGTACACAGCCTGGGCCTTTCTCATCGCAATGGGCGTCTATATTGTGGGGCAGGCAGCGGTGTTGCTCGCGTTTCGGAGACTGCGGGGGCAACTCGCACGCCTGCTTGAGAAGCACAACGGACAGGTCTGTCTTGCATGCGGACGTCCACTTGCAAGTGAAGCAGGGCAATGCCGATGTCTCAGGTGCGGACGGGGCTATTCAGAATCCGAGCTTGCTCGCGCCTGGCTGGATATGGATCGGATGCATCCGTAAATATCGAGATGACTCGACGTCTCGCAAGACTCGAGTGCCGGACTGCCGTGCATGGGGTGAACTGTGTTCGACAAGTCCGCGGGAGGGCCAACCATGAAGACGATTGGACTGCTTCTAGCCTGCCTGATGGTCTTGTCCCTTGCGCTGCCCGCCGTGGCGCAGCAGGAGATCAGCCCGGAGATGCAGGCCCTGGTCGAGCGCTACAATGCCATGCGACCGGAAACGAAGCTCGCCCTGATGAACGCCGGGCGGATGGTCAGGAACGGCGACCTCGAAGGAGCGGCCCAGCTTTTGGAGCAGGCCCTGCGAAAAGTCACCCCGGAAAGCGATGATTTCAAGAGATTGCAGTTGGACTTGATCGCCGTCTGGAGCAAACAGGGCAAGCACGAACAGTGCGCGGATGCCTTCGCCACCTGGATCCGGACCACGCGCTCGGTCGATGTGGTGGATCCGTTCATCCAGTGGCTGCGGATCGAGGCCCAGGCCGGACAGGATCGCCTGAATCGCCTCATCAAGGAGTTTGAGGAGCCGGCAGATGCTCAGGAGCGGCAGTTGCTGGCCCGCCTGTTGGTCGGAGACCTCGAATACCGCGTGTGGCGCGACGTGGAAGGCGAGGTGGAGCCGCTTCTTCGGCGAGCGGTGGAGGCCATCCGGGCCGCGGAGGCGGACGACAGCCTCTATTGCCTGCTGCGATTTGCCTCCTTGCTGAATCAAAGTGACGCCCAGCCGAACCGCGACATCAAATTCCGACGAATGGTTTTCGAGGTCGTCGGAGAGGACTCCCTGGATGTGCCGTTCCTGATGAGCATGGCCTCCGGAGAATACATCCGCGGAGATCGGATCTGGACCAGAAAAGTGCTGGACATAGCTCGGCCGCGGATCGATGAGGAAGACGCCAACATTCTCGGCCGATGGCTGCTGCTCTCGGCGTGGCAGCATCGAGAAGACGGGCAAATCGCCGAAGCCAAGGCCGAGGTCGAGGCGTTGAAGGCCGTCGCGCCGCGGGCTACGAAGCAGAAACACCTCCCCGAACAGATTCAACTGCTTGAGGACGACCTGAACCGAAGGGGACCGGAAACCGGCCCGAGCACGGTATATCGCCCCGGCGGCATCAAGCCCATCGACCCACCGCCCACGACCACCGCACCGGCTCCGCAGGATCCGGGCCGAACCGCGCCCGACCTTCGGCAAGTCGAAGAAGCTCTCCGTGCGTTGGCTGCCCCGGCACCCGACGCCCGGAGCATCGAGCGAGCGGCGCGACTCGCGGCCCTCGACTTCGGCCGCCGCGAGCAGAACGACGATTTCATCGCGCGGCTGCTGATCGCCTATCGCGAAATCCTAAACCGCCCGGGCAAGGAGATTCCCAAGGACACGGTGCGGGCCATCGATGAGCAACTTCTGTGGCTGGCTCGCGACACCCACCGGCTGGAAGACGTCAAAAATTGGTCGCTATGGGCCGACGCCGTGGCCGCCCTGCGGGGCGTGCGGGCGTCGCGCGACCTGAAGAGGTTCGTGTATCAGGACGCCGCCAACCAGATCACCGAACCGGCCTTTCGTAAAGAAGTCGAACGGGCCAAAAAGGCCCTTGAACAGACCAAGGACCCGGCAGCCTTGCCCGAGTCGACCACGCAGCCGGCGACCGCCAGCCAGCCGACTGGACCGCCGTGTCCCGAACCGACCGGGCCTAGCAAGCGGCCGGCCGGCTCGTAGCGCACGGTCAGCGGCCTCGACCCGGTCATGACATTGCCTTTCAGGCCCGCCGCGGGCACACTCCCCCGGCATGGAGCCGCTCAGCCCGTGGACCCTGATCACCATCGCCCACTACCTGGCGGCCCTGTTCTTCATCGAGCGGATCCTGCGGACGCGACGCGACCCCGGCGGAATGCTGGCCTGGATCCTGGCTCTCTTGCTGTTGCCGGTGGCGGGGCCGCTGCTCTACCTGCTGATCGGGCAGGCTCCCCTCCAGCGCAAGGTCCGGCGGCGACGGCGGCGACGGCGGCGAATCGAACCCGCCCTCTCCCAAACCACCGCCGGGGTCACTTCGCCGTATGACGCCCGCCGAGAGCCGGTGCTCTCCGAACGGCAACGCGACCTGATGCAACTGGCCTGGCGGCTGACCGGGGCGGCAGTGACCCGCGGCAACCGGGTGGACCTCACCCACGAAGCGGAGCGGGCCTTCCTCAACCTGGGCCTGGCCATCCAGGCAGCCCAGGCCCATATCCACCTGGAGTACTACATCTTCGCCGACGACGAAACCGGCCGCGGCGTCCGCGACCTGCTCGCGGCCAAGGCCCGCGAGGGCGTGGAGGTGCGGGTCCTGGCCGACGCCGTGGGGAGCTGGCGGATGCGGCGGTCGTTCATCCGCTCCCTGGAACAAGCGGGGGTGCAGGTGGCCTTCTTCCTGCCGTGGGGGCTGACCCGGCGGCGGTGGCAGGTCAACTGCCGCAACCACCGCAAGCTCACGGTCATCGACGGGCAGGTAGGCTTCTTCGGCAGCAAGAACATCGCCGACGAGTACCTGGGACGGCGCCGGGAGCGGCTGGGGCCGTGGCGGGATACGCACCTGCGAGTGGTCGGGCCGTGCGTGGCCCAGTTGCAGGAGGTCTTTCTCGAGGACTGGCACTTCGCGACCGGCGCGGCCCTACCACCGGACCGGTATATCCCGCCGCCGCTTATCGAGGGCAACCACCTGGTGCAGATGGTGCCCAGCGGGCCGGACCAGCGCCCCGACGTGCTCTACCAGTTGCTCCACGCGGCGGTGGCCGACGCCCGGCACTCGGTGATGCTGCTGACGCCGTACTTCGTGCCCGACGAAGCGATGATGCTGGCCCTGACCTCAGCGGCCTGCCGCGGGGTCCGCGTGCAGGTGCTGCTGCCCTCGCGGTCGGACCACTGGCTGTTGCTCTGGGCGGCGCGGAGCGTGTACCGCGAGCTGATGGAGACGGGCGTCGAAATCTACGAGTATCCCGGCGGCATGTTGCACTCCAAGGAGGTGATCGTGGACGGCCGCTGGGCCATGGTCGGCTCGGCCAACATGGACGTCCGCAGCTTTGCCATCAACTTCGAGCTGACCAGCCTGCTCTACGACGAAGCCCTCGCCCAGCAACTGCAAAGCGAGTTCGAAACCCTCCGCCGTGCCGCCGTCCGCATCACCGCCCGACACCTCCGCGAACGCACCTATGCCCAGACCCTGGCCGCCGGCCTGGGCCGGCTGGCCACGCCGGTGCTGTAATTCATCGGCATCCCCGCTACCAGAACCGCCACCACTTCCGCCGCGGTCGCCCGGCCGCGGCCTCCCGTGTCCGGGCGTCCGGCAGGAGCAGCCGACGCTCGCGCCACTTCGAGCGGGCGAAGTACTGCGGGTGGGCACGGAAGCGGTCGCGAGCGGCATCGGTGAAGAAGGCTTCCTCCGAGGGCAATTCGTTGTCACCGTCGTAGAACTTGAGGGCTTCGTCGAGGCATTGGGCGGACTCCCAGGCGAGCTGTCGGGCCAGTTGCCGATCGGTCTGCTTCTGCGACTCGGCGAGGATCGTCTGGAAGAGCGTGATCCAACCGAGCAGGTCGATGGCCTGGGAACGCGCGGCGGTGGGGTTGATCGTGTCGGAGCAAGCCTGCTCGCGGGTCGGCGGCGGCTGGATGTCGAAGGCCAGCTCGACGCGGCTCCCGCAGGCCCCGCAGGCCGCCGGAAGCAGCCAGCCGCCCCGCGCGGCGGCGGCGCGGGTCAGGTCGCCGCGTTGCTTCAACGGACCCCGCCCGCAATCGAAGCACGGCCTCACCATCAGATACAGGTAGGCCTCGGCCACACTGTGCACGATCACCACGGGCAGCTCAGCGGACGGGGGCACCGTGCTCTCCCTCAGCGGGAAGGTTCACGGCCTCAGCGGGGAACCGGCCGAAGCCGCGGACACTCCGAGCGATATGATGGCCGATCGGCGGGCAAACGCCAGGCCGGGCTCGCCACCGGCCGAAACGGGCGGAGATGAGGGAGACGGGATCAATCGTCGGAGGAATCATCCTCCCCGGGGTCCTCGGATTCCTCGGCGTCGTCCTCGCCTTCGTCCTCCGCGGCTCCGTCATCCTCTTCGCGGTCTTCAGCTCCACTGTCTTCGTCGGAGGAATCGCCCTCTTCCGCGGAAGCGTCGTCGCCTTCTTCGGAATCGTCGCCCTTCGGGTCGGACTCCTCTTCGCCGTCGGTCGGGGTATCCTCGCCGGATTCCTCGTCAGACTGATCGGCCTCGGCGTCGTCGTCGCCGCTTTCGTCACCCTCGCCGGCTTCGTCGGATTCCTCCTCTTCCATCGCCTCATCGTCGCCGTCACCCTCATCGTCTTCGGTCTCATCGACGGCTTCGCCGGATTCGTCATCCTCGGCTCCGGTTTCTTCTTCCTGTTCCTCCTGCTCCTCCGCAGCATCGGCAGGCTTTCCGGTTCTTCCACCGGTCGGCGGCGTCACGACGCCTTCGCCCACCGGCACCCCGCCGCTGACGGCGCCGGCGATCCCCATCACCTTGCCCGCAAGACCGCTCTTCAGCTTGCTGAACAGCCCGTTTTTCTTGGCTGGTTTGGGGCTGCCCTTGCCCGCCTTGGCGGCCACGGCCTTCGGCGGTTTCGGCTTGGCCAGCGTGATCACGGGGGCGAGCTGCTTGGCCTTGCGTTCGGCGTTCGCCTTCATGAAGCTTTCCAGCGGCTCGTACGAAACGGTGCGTTCGACCGCCTTGACCTGCTTCTGATCGGCGACGTAGATCAGCGGCACCTCGGCCGAGACAGCCGGCAGGAGGCCGTTAATCGCCACGACCGCCTTGCGGGGCGGCTCCTCCGACCGTTGGCAACCCGCGACCACGACCACTCCGCTCAGCACCGCCAGTGACCAAACGCCACGCATCATCGTCGCACCTCACCTGCATAATACGGATTAGAGGTATGGGGTCCGGACCTCTGGGCGCAGCCGGACCCTTCTATCGTAAGTTTAAGGCCGGACTAAGGATGAATCAAACGCCCCGCGGTTATGGGGCAACTCGCCGTCTGCCGCGTGCCACGGACTGAGTCGGACTCCCCCGAAGAACCACTGATGAATGGGTATCCGATCATCACGACCACGGACGCTGGCGCCCTATTCCGGATACCGGACCGTCTCCTCGCCACGCTTGATCCGCTCGATCAAGTCCGAGGCGACGGGGTCGTCGATCCATTCCACATGGCCGTCGACGAACAGGAAGTTCGCGCCACCGGCCTCCGTCTCCCGCTCGGCTAACACAATCTCCATGGGCCAGCTCGCCGCGCTCAGGCCCGGCCGATAAAGGAGATACGACTTGTCGTTCACTTCGTCGATCGAGGTCGGGCCTTGCCCCGTGTAGGGGCTGACCAACGCCTTGAGGCTGATGACATCTGTTCGCACAAGTTCGGCGAGGTCGTTCGGAAACCGTCCTTCGTGATCGGCCGCATAGATGTGCAAGCCCTGGCCGATTCCCCGCATGTTGGCCATGCTGACAGTCCGCCGGGCCATTTGTTGGGCTTCGACCAGCGCGACCGAGAGGGTTCGCGCCAGGACGGCCACAGCCTCGGCTCCGCTCGGCGACGCCGTTCCCGCACCGGCCTTCGGGGCCTCGCCGGCCTCCTCGCCATCGCGGCTGGGGCGTTGCGGGCGGCGACCCGCCGAGCGGACCGCCCAGCGCAACTCGGCATGGACGACGCCCTCCTGCACGGTTGCGGCCATTCCGATGCTGCCTTGCCGCAGCAGCGGCCCCAGGGCCGGGCCGGCCACGAGAGGAACCATCGGGGCCTTCTCACACAGCCGATCGAGATCCAGCATCAAGGCCATCTGGTTTCGCTCGCCCAACGCCGCCAGGCAAGCCCGCAGGTTCTCGCTCGCCGGCACGCCGCTCGTCCCCTGGCCGGCCCGACGGGCGATTTCGGCCACGGTCTGCTTGTCGCCGGCGAGAATGAAGAATCCGCCATGCGTCAGAAAGAAAACCGCCGTTTCGTCGCCCCAGGCCGCCTTCCTGATCGGTAATCCGTCCGACCGTGCCCGGCTCACGGGCAGAGCGAAATGGCCGATCAGTCTGTCCAGCTCCGCTTGAAACGTCGTTTCATCATTCAGCGGCAGGACCGCCGCCCAGCCGATCGGTGGCTGGCGGGTGAAATCGACGCGAACTCCGAACGCCGCCTCCCCGACCAGGTTGTCGAGGATGCCGGTGTCCCAGTTTACGCCCGTCTCCCCGCGGAACTCCGCGATTTCCTCACGATATTCGGCGGAGATGGAGGGATCGAACTGGTCCGTGAGCGCATACAGCCCCTCGACGATGTCGGAGGCCGTGCCGAAGCCCACTCGGCCGATCCCGACGAAATCCTCCGGAAACAACCCCAAGGCTCGCGAACTGCTCGCCGGCCGGACCAGGACGCGGGCGACGCCCCGGGGCGGCTCCGCCAGGGCGACAGCCACTCGCAGCATGACCGCGGACTCGTCCCACGCCAGATCGATGGCTCCGGCCTGGGCGTCCTCCGGCGCGAGGAACTTCAGGACCAATTCATCGAGACTGTTGGACCGAGGATTTTCGATCTCGCGGAGCAGCGGCAGCGGATTGACGAGGACACGGACCGCCGGCTCCTTCGGCAGGCCACGCAGCAACTTCCGCACCCCCGGCAGGTCGAGCCAGCGTTTCTCCGGCCAGTCGCCAGCCGCCCAACGTCTGGCAAGCTGCAACCGATTGGAGCCGAAGGCGATGCGGTCCTTTACGGTCCACGTGAACACCGTCCGGCCGCTCGGGTGCTTCTGTACCTGGCGAATCGACTGGCCGGCGGGCCGCTCGGCGCCGGCGGGCTGAGAAGCCGCGCTCGGGAGTGGCGGACCCGAGCCGTGCTTCAGGCGGTGGCCCGGCGGGGCTTCGAGCAACTTCTCCATTGCCGGAAAGAACGTCTTCTCCACGAGGTCGTCGAGGTTCACTCTCGGCCCCGACAGCTCCAGGGCAACGAACACACCCACATCATCACTGTCGCGTGATGGTGGAGGCAGGATACCGATGATGAACGCTCCGGGGATCCGCTTGATGGCCTCGGCCACCTGCTCGGCCGCGGCCTTATCGCCCAACCCAGCCTCCAACAGCGGGTCGATCAAATCCGGCGGCAAGGCCCGCTGCGGACGTTCGACGTAAAAGGCCGCGACGGCATCTTGCGGAAGCAACTCGAACAGGGCTTCTGAAGCGATGGCCGGTGCACCGAGCAGCAACCCAACCAGAAAAGTCGACACCGCGTACCGTTTCATGTGCAGGCTCCTCGCGAGCAGAGGACTCCGCCCCGTCACCGACCCGTGGGTGGCGGCCCTTGGTGGCTGCGACGTTTTTGCTCCTCCGCGGGGCGGCTCGTGGCGGCAGCCCGCTGCGATGCCGTCGCCAGCCCGTCAATGCGTCGCTGCAACTCGGCGAAGAGATCACGCAGCGGGCCGACCTTCTCCTCCATCTCCGCGACCCGGTCGGCCTCGATCAACTGATGCAGTTTGGCCCCTTCAGCCTGTTCGTAGCGAGCCGCCCGGCCTTCGATCTCTCGGAGGATGGCCTCGGCGGAGGTCCGTTGAGCGTCGGTGAATCGATACCTCTCACTGCTCTCCAGCACATACCGCCGCCAGCGGGAGGCCCGTGGGCTAAGGATGGCGGCGAACTTCCGCTTTTCAAGATATTCGGCTTCGTTTTTTCTGTTAATTAGCTCCAGACCTTTGGGCGGCGACCCGCTCGCGGCGGGCGGCCGGTACTCGAACTCGGCTCCGGTGAAGGGGTCCGGCGGCACGCTGGCCACGTAAGTCGGGACCAAGTCCGCCAACGCGACGGGCCAGCGGCCATGCGCAGACTTGTAGGCCGCCGCCGCCACCGTCAGCCTGGCCCGCTCCGCGTTGCTGCGAGCACGCAGCACCATCTCCATCGTATGACTGAATGAGGGCGTGAATACGCGACCGACCACGTTCCAGGCCGGAATCGCCTCAAACAGGCGAGCCTCGTCGATCGTCCGAACGGTCCCGTCGGGATGGGGCCGACCCGCTCCAGCCACTTCGTCGAAATAGCGAGCAATCTGTTGCTTCATGGCTCGATCCGGCAGATAAAGCCGCCTCAGCCTCCTGACCAGATCCGCCCAACCCGGCGGTGGACCGCCGCCCGCCACTGACATGTCCGGCTCAGGGTCGAACCAGCCCAGCGGTAAGGAGCCATCGACCACATCATCAATCATCATCTGACAGAGAGTCCGTTCGACGGTGATCAGTCTCTCCCAATCCGGCCCCGCGGCGTTCAATGAATCCAGAGTGCGGGCGGCCTCCGTCAGGACATCGCCGCTGACGCTGCCGGTTTCAACCAGTTGCGTGATCGCGCTCAGGGTCAGGTTCTGGATGGCGATACCGACCAGGCCATCGATGAGCGCGCTCGGCTCTCCAGTGAGCCGGGACCCCAAACGGCTTGCCTCCAGGTAGCGGTCCATCGCCGCATCGGCCTGCCCCTGCGACCGAAGAAACGCTCCTTCCACCACCATAAGCTTCGCGAGGTTGCGATGAGCCGTTAGACAAGGAAAGAGACACATGGAAAACGATGCCCGCTCCGCCTCTGCCGGCGACCCGAACAGGAGTGGCGCCTGATACCCAGGTCGCTGCAAGGCCTGTCGAACCTGCTCCAGCGCGGGACGGTTCTGCTCAATCCACTCGGCCAACCGCCGGCCGGCTTCCCCCTCCGGCCAGCGACCATCCACCGCTGCCTGATATGCTTCCGTCAGGTCTGGAGGCAGGTCCACGAACTGATTGGCCGCCTCAATCAGAGCGTAGAAGGCGTTCTGCTCCCGTGGAAGCTCGGACACCGCCAAGCCCGCCGCCCGCAGGCGATCCCGCGGACAGACGTAAAAAACCTGTCCCTTGATGGTGACGGTCTCGGGTGCAGCAGGTTGTTGCGCGGTCGCGGCGGAGGCGGCAAGCCCGGCCCACGAGGCCAACGCGACCATGCCGGAAACGGTCAGTAAGCACGTCCGGAATCGAGCGGCAACACAGCGGGCCGCAGTCAAAACCTGTGGCCGCGGAGAGCAGCGGAGGACGGGGAAACAGGCGTACGGAACCGAAGCACGGCTGGCGGAGAGGATGGACATGATACGGTCTCCGGGTCAGAGCGCAGGCGTGAGAATGCCCGGTGAGGCAGGCAGCCTACTCCATGCTAGCCATGGCCGCCTTGCCGGGCAAGCGGCGGATTGGGCCTAAGACGGCCGGCGCCGCGGCCTCGGCGATGCCCGTTCACCGGGCAAGCATCGTAGACGGTCACGCCGCCGCCGATGGCGACTCAGCAATTGCCCCGAGAACCGGGTTTGACGCCGCTGGGCCGCGGTGTCATACTGCCGTTCAGCGGGCGGGGCGATGTGGCCTCGCCGGCTTGTGGGTCGCCCGGAAACGAAGGGCCATCGCAGGAGCATGGCCGATCCTCATGCATCAAGGACCGTCCCTCTTCTCGTCCGTCCCCTTCCGAGTGGGCATCTCCCGCAGAAACGCCTTCCGGCCGTAGCCGTCGGGCAATAGGTAATCGACGAGTCTCATTCTGAGGAACCCCACCCATGCCGTTCGAAGACAAAGAGTTGACGTGTGAGGACTGCGGCCAAACCTTCGTCCATAGCGCGGAAGATCAGGCCCGCTACGCGGAGCGAGGCTTCACCAACGAACCCAAGCGGTGCCGCGATTGCCGAGACAAGCGCAAGGCCGAAGGCGGCGGTCGGGCGCATCGTTCCGGCGGGCCGTCCCGCTCCGGAGGCGGCGGGGGCGGCGGTCGTCCCGAGCGACAGTCGTTTTCGGTGACCTGCTCGGAGTGCGGGGCCCAGACGACCGTACCCTTCAAGCCCACGGAAGGACGCCCGGTCTACTGTCGGGACTGCTTCCAGGCGAAGCGCCACTGACCGGCTTCCGCGCCTCGGAACGAAGCAGAAACGTTCTCCGGCCGATGCCCGCAGTCGGGAAATGGCTGCCTAGAGGCTCTTCGCACAAGCTAGCGCCGCTTCGTAGTTGGGGTGCTCGCTGACTTCCGGCACATACTCCACATAGCGGAGCTTGTTGGCGGCATCCACCACGAACACCGCCCGGCAGAGAATCCGCAAATCGGGAATGAGGGTGCCGTAAGCCTTGCCAAAAGACAGGTCCTGGTGGTCGCTCAGCACCTTGACCCGCTCGGTGTTGATGCCTTCGGCCCCGCAGAAGCGGGCCATGGCCACCGGCAGATCGCAACTGATCGTATAGAAATCGACGTTCGGCAGGTTCGCGGCCGCTTCATTGAACCGCTTGGTCTGCAAGGCGCACACCGGCGTATCGAGCGACGGCACCACGCTGAGGATGCGAGGCCGTCCGGCGCCCTCGCTCAGGCGACACTTCTCCACCAGCGACTTCTTCAGCGTGGCGTCCGGCGCGGTGTCACCGACCTTCAGTTCCGGCCCTTCCAGCGCCAGACGATTGCCCTTCAAAGTGACCGATCGGCTCATGGCGTCTCCTCGCAATAAAACCAGATTTGCTTAATCCGTTTTAGGTTCATCGGACCGCCTCTCGGTCCGCCGACCCGGGATGATAGCGGAGATGGTCGGATCCCGCCGGGCACTCGCACACTCCATTCGCGGAGCCTTCTTTTGACTTGGCCGGCGGCGGTCTCTACAATCCGCCCGCCCCTTGGCGGTAGGGCAAGGACTGCCTGACCGCCACCAACAACCCCAACCCGGCAGCCTCCGGCACAGCCGCTTCGGAAGGAGATCGACGCATGGCGGGCACCCATACGCTGGAATTCACCGACGACAACTTTGAGACCGAAGTCCTGCAAGCCCAATCCCCTGTTCTGGTGGACTTCTGGGCCGACTGGTGCATGCCTTGCAAGGCCCTCGGACCCACCATCGACGAGTTGGCGAACGCGTACGCAGGCAGGGTCAAGGTCGGCAAGCTGAACACGGAATCCAACCGCGAGATGCCGGTCAAATACAACATTCAGGCCATTCCGACGGTGATGATCTTCAAGGACGGCGAGATCGTACAGAAGTTTGTCGGCCTGGCCAGCAAGAAGGACTTGCAGGCAGCCATCGACCGGGCCCTCGGCTGAGCGGCCGGTCTCGCTCAGCCCGTTTTGCCTAATCCACCGCCGTGACAGCAGTCCGCCCCCCCAGCACGTGTCGGCGAGGGCGGGCGGGAGTCCATGCTACCCCCCAAGGGCCGGGAGCACTTCCTCCGAAAACTCTGCCAGCCAAGGCATCAAGGACATGCCGACGATATTGAAGAAGGCATGAGCCAGGATGGCAGGCCAGAGCGTGCGGGTCACGCAGACCAACGTCCCCAGGACCGCTCCCAGAAAGGTTGTTTGCAGGATGCCCGCCGGGCCTTGATAGGCGTGCAGCAGGCCGAAGATCACACTGGTCACCGCGACGGCAGCCGCCCGGGAACGAAGGCCGACCGTCAGCCGTGTCAGGAGGAAACCCCGAAAGAAAACCTCTTCGTGGAAACCGACAAAGAGGGAGAAGACCACGACCGAGCCGAAGGAAAGCTCGGGCATCATCGCGAACAACTCGCTCCGCTCCTCCAGCAACTCATCGAAGCCGCCGCTGAGCAAAGACATGTAGAGCAGATTGGCGGCGGTGCTGGCGGCATAGAGGGCCGGCACGGCCAGGATCGTCCCCAGAATCAGCCGAGCGGCGTCCGGCCGGTTCAGGCCCAGGCTGGCGATTGATTGCCGACGGAGACGGATCACTCCCAGCACGATGAGGAGCGCGAACACACCCAGCAACACATTGACCGACAGGAAGCTCAGCGCCGGCAGGATCATCGACAGCAGGACGGCTAGCCCGCTGCACAGGATGACCGCCATGTACGCAAGCCACAAGGCCAGGGCACACGCCGCATCCCAGAAGGCCAACTTGCGCGGCATGGCAACGAAAGGAAATCCCGACGGCGGCAGGGCCGGAGTCGAAATCGCCCGGGCATAAGGCAGGTCGGCGAATCCGCCGGCGGGACGTGCCCGGATGATCGGTTCATCAGCGGACGGATCGGACATGCTGATTTCACCTTCCCATCGGCCGCATCGTGATGCAGCCGGGCACCGGGCAGATCAACGCGCACATATTGCAGCCCACGCAACGGTGCTCATCAACATGATAAGCGTAGTCGCCCGATGCCGCCCCGGTGGCCGGAAAGATTGCCGGAGTAGCGGCCTCGCGGCGAATCGCCTGGTAGCAGCCGTCCTCGCAGGCGGTGTAGCAGGCCCCGCAACGAATGCAGGCCGCCGCATCGATATGGGCCGCCACCCGATACGAAGGGTCGAGACGGCTGAACGGCACGATCCGCGGAAGAGTGCCGCCCTTGAAGTCGGAAAGCGTCGCAAAGCCCTTCGCCTCCATCCAACCCGCCAGGCCCGCGATCATGTCCCGCACGATGCCGAAACCGTGGTGCATGACCGCGGTGCAGACCTGAACGCAGCCGGCGCCCAGGAGCATGAACTCCGCCGCCGTAGCCCAGCAATCCACCCCGCCGATGCCGCTGACGGGCAGGCCGATCTCCGGATCGCCGGCCACGCTGGAAACCAGGTGCAGGGCGATTGGTTTCACGGCCGGGCCGCAGTAGCCGCCGTGAGTACCCAGCCCGCCCACGTGCGGCCGCGGCAGAAGCGTATCCAAGTCTACTCCAACGAGGGAATTGATCGTGTTGATCAGCGACAGGGCGTCCGCTCCACCCCGGCGGGCGGCCCGACCGATCTCGCAAATGTCGGTCACGTTCGGCGTCAGTTTGACGATCACCGGCACGGAGGCAATCTCCCGGCACCAGCCGGTGATCATCTCGGTGTACTGCGGCACCTGCCCCACCGCCGAACCCATCCGCCGTTCGGAGAGGCCGTGCGGGCAGCCGAAATTCAGTTCCACGGCATCGGCACCCGTGTCCTGAGCCGCCTTGACCATCTCATGCCAGGCGGACCGCTCGCCGCGGGCCATGATCGACACGACCAGCGCCCGATCCGGGAACTCACGCTTGACCTGCCGAATCTCTGCCAGGTTCTCCTCGAGCGGGCGGTCGCTGATCAGTTCGATGTTGTTCAGGCCGACGACCCGCTGCTCGCCGACCTGGATCGCGCCGTAGCGACTGGAGACGTTGACGATTTCCTCGCGCGTGACGGTCTTCCACACGGCACCGCCCCAACCGGCCTCGAACGCCCGGCGAACCTGCCCGATCGTGTTGCTGGGCGGTCCTGCGGCCAACCAGAACGGGTTGGGAGAGGAGATGCCGCAGAAGCTCGTGGCCAGGGAGACCGTCATGCTGGATTGCCCGCGATGGATCGCCCCAAGGGCGACGGGCCCAGATTAGGGGACTCGACGAAAGAAGGTCAAGCGGGTTTCCGTCGCGTCGGCCGCTCGTGGTGGGAAGTCCCAACGAGGCCAGGATTATGGCGGACGTACCACGATCGAGTCGCGGGGCTCCGGGACGCTCTTGCCAGTCTCTCGGCGCCGCGTCATGCTGGAGTGATCTGCGGGGGCGGCCGCGGCGGCTGATCCCGCCGGTCCGCCGAATCCAGCCAGGAGACCCCAGTCATGAGCGACGCCCCACCGACCATCACCTACGACGATTTCGCCAAAGTGGACCTCCGCATCGCCCGAATCCTGGAGGCCCGCGAACATCCCAATGCCGATCGCCTGCTGGTCATGCGCATCGACCTGGGCACGGAGCAGAGGCAACTCGTCGCCGGAATCCGCGGTCACTATCAGCCTGCCGATCTGATCGGCAAGGAGATCGTCGTCGTCGCCAACCTGGAGCCCCGCAAGATGCGGGGAGAGGAAAGCCAGGGAATGTTGCTGGCGGCCTCCACGCCGGACCACGCTCAGGTCATCCTGCTGACGCCGATGTCGGATATTCCCCCGGGATCGAGGGTCTCCTAGCCCCCGCCGCCGGCCCCACGGCCGCAAGAGGCAAGCTGATTATCGGCGGTAGACCCCGATTCGGTGCCGTGCCGCCGCTTGCGGCAGGGTCGGTTCTGGTGCTACGCTATCGCCGCGAGGCCGAGCCTCGCCGTAGCCCGCCCTCACGCGGCGTTTATCCCCTGCGATTGTGTCTGGCTGCTCTGCGCGGAGGCTGACCCGCATGGGCGGCAGCCTCGGTCGGAAGGAATACTGCACCGGGAGAAACCATGGATTTCAGAGAGTTTGCCCACGCCAAGGCGATCGAGCTTGGCAAGGACATTTTACGGATGACCACGGCGGCTGGATCCGGCCACCCCTCCAGCGCGCTGTCGATCCTGCATCTGGTCATCACGCTGATGTACGACGTGATGCGCTGGGATCCCCGGGATCCATGGAATGCCGCCGCGGATCGCCTGGTGCTGTCCGAAGGGCATGCCGTGCCCGCCGTGTACGCCGCCTACGCCGACCTCGGTGGCCTGGTGGGCCGCGACCGGCAAGAGGCACGCCCCTTGGCGAAGGCCGACCTGGCCACGCTGCGCGAAGCCTCCAGCGTGCTCGACGGGCACCCCAACCCCGCAGAGGGCTTTCCCTTCTTCGATGCCGCGACGGGTTCGCTCGGCCAGGGCCTCAGCGTCGGAGCAGGTCTGGGGCTGGCCGCTCAACTCCGCCGGAGCGATCGCCAGGTTTACGTTCTGATCGGCGACGGCGAAAGCCGCGAAGGACAGATCTGGGAAGCCATGGATCTGATCCGCGACTACAACCTGACCCAGGTCGTCGCCATCTTCAACTGCAACGGCCAGGGACAGGCCGACCATGTCTCCCCGCAGCAATCCGCAAAATCCGTCGCCGCCAAGGCCGCGGCCTTCGGGTTCCACGCGATTACGGTGGATGGGCATGACCCGGTGGCCATTCGTGCCGCCCTGACCGATCCGGCCCACCGGCAGCAGCCGCTGGCCCTGATCGCCCGCACGCAGAAAGGCTGGGGCTGCCCCTCGTTGCAGGACCAGTCGAATCACGGCAAACCGGTTTCACCGGATAAGCTCGAGGCCGTTTTGGCGGAGCTGGACGCAACGGCCGCGGCACTGGGCGTGTCGCGCGGCTCGACAGAGAAAGCGTTGCCGAGGAAGCCCATTTCGCTGCCGCCACTGTCCAGAAAGGCGATCACGCCGGTCGACTTTGCGAAGGCCGTGTCCGAGGCGGGGCTGACGGCGGTGGTGGAGAAGGGAAAGCTGTCGACGCGGCGAGCCTACGGAGTGGCGCTGCTGGCGCTGGGGGGAGCCGATGAGCGGATCGTCGCGTTGGACGGCGACGTGAGCAATTCCACCTACGCCGATATGTTCCGCCGGAAGTACCCGGACCGCTTCGTGGAGTGCAAGATCGCCGAACAGAACATGGTCTCCACGGCCGCCGGCATGGCGGCGGCGGGCTACATTCCCTTCGTCAGTTCCTTCGCCAAATTCCTGGCCCGCGGCTACGACCAAGTGGAAATGGCCCAGATCACGCGGGCCAACGTCAAGCTGACCGGCTCGCACGCGGGCATCTCCCTCGCCGCCGACGGACCCAGCCAGATGAGCCTGCATGATGTGGCCTACTTCCGGGCGGCAAGCGAAGTGGACAACGGCTTCGGCCGGCCGGTCTGCGTGTCCTTCCACCCGAGCGACGCCGTGGCCGCGTATCACTGCGTCTGGCTGATGGCCGCGCACGACGGCATGTGCTACATGCGGACGCACCGCGCCGACGTCCCGCTTCTGTACCAACCTGAAACGCGGTTCGAGATCGGCGGTTCGCACGTGCTGGAGACCGGGGAGGCCGCGACGATCGTAACGGCGGGCTTCATGGTGCATGTGTGTCGGGAAGCGACCCGACTCCTCGCCCAAGACGGCATCCGCTGCACGCTGATCGACGCGTACTCGTTCCCGCTCCGCTCGGAGCCGATCCTCACGGCTGCCCGGAGGACCGGCGGCCGCGTGCTTTGTGTCGAGGACAACTATGTCGGCGGGCTGGGCGGGGCCGTGGCTGAGGCCGCGGCCCTCCACGGCGGCATCCGCGTGGAGTCCATGACCTGCCGCCGCCTGCCCAAGAGCGCCCGCACGCCTGAGGAAATGATGATTGCCGCCGGCCTGTCCCCGGCCGATATCGCCGGGCGAATTCGGCGGCTGATCGGTTAGTTCCGCTCCCGCCGTGCGTTACTCCTCATGGTGCGCGCGAAAACCGGGCGAGGGTGGTGCGTTCGTGGCAGACGGCCCCCGCTCGGAATAGAATACGCCGCGCCCCAGCGGGCGGCTTAGCCCTGAAGGGCTACCCCAGGCGACCCTTCGCCGCCCGCCGCGACGCAACTCGATGACGAGACACGGCATGCGTATCCTTGTTTTTCTGCTGGTCCTGGCGGCCCTCGGCGCCGGCGGGTGGTATGGCTATCACACCTGGATTTCACCCCCTCCGGAGGTTAAATACACGACCTCGGAAGTCACTTTAGGGGCCTTGGTCAACTCGGTCTCAGCAACCGGCACGGTCGAGCCTACGCTCAAGGTTCTGGTCGGCTCGCAGGTCAGCGGAACGGTGGTGCGGTGGTACGCGGACTTCAACCAGCAGGTCAAGAAGGGAGACATCCTGGCCGAGTTGGACCAGGACCGCTTCCAAGCCGTGTTGGACCAACGGATCGCGGCGGTTGCCGTCGCCAAGGCCAGGGTGGAAGAGGCTGAGGCCCGGCTGGGCACGGCGGCCCTGGAAAGGAAGCGGACGCAACAGGCGTTCGAGCGGTCGGCGGCCTCCGAGTTCGAGATGGAATCCGTCAAGGCGAGCGAGGCGGCGGCCATCGCCGCGTTGCACGCCGCGGAAGCCCAGTTGCAGGCGGCGGAGGCGGACCAACGGCTGGCCGCGGCCGACCTGGAGAAGACCATCATCCGTTCGCCCATCGACGGCGTGGTCATCTCCCGCGACGTGGACGCCGGACAGACCGTGGCCGCCTCGTTGCAGGCGCCCACGCTCTTCAACATCGCCAACGACCTGACCCGCATGCAGGTCAACGCCGCCGTCAACGAAACCGACATCGGCAAGGTCCGCGAAGGCATGACCGCCCGATTCCGGGTGGACGCCTACCCGGACCGCCGTTTCACCGGCAAGGTTTCGCAGGTCCGCTATGCCCAGACGGTCGTGGACAACGTCGTCACCTACACCACGCTGATCGACGTGGAGAATCCGGACCTGCTGTTGCGGCCCGGCATGACGGCCACGATCCTGTTCGAGGTGGCCAAGGTGGAAGACGTCCTCCGCGTCCCCAATGCCGCCCTTCGTTTCGACCCCAACGCCCAAACCGAGCAGACCGATTGGTGGCGGCCCGGTCGCGGCCGCGCGGTCCAGCCGCGGGTCTTTGTCCTCGACGGGCCGAACCAGTTGCGAGAAGTGCCGGTGGAACTGGGCCTTTCCGATGGTTCCTCCACCGAAGTCCGCTCGCCCGATCTCAAGCCCGGAGACCAGGTGGTTACCATGCAGGAGGTTCGCGGCGGACGGGCGGGCGGTGTCGGCGGGCCGGGCCCGCGGCGCGGGCCGAGGATGTGATGAGCGACCATCCGTTGATCGAGATCCGCGAGGCCTGGAAGACCTACGTGATCGGCGAGGTCAGCATTCCCGCCGTGCGCGGCGTCTCCCTGGAGGTCGACCCGGGAGAATTCATCGCCGTCACCGGGGCCAGCGGCTCGGGCAAATCCACGTTCATGCACCTGCTCGGGTGTCTCGACCGTCTCGATCGCGGAACCTATCTGTTTGAAAACCGGCCGATTCAGTCCCTCGGGCGGAGAGCTTTGGCGCGGCTTCGCAATGAGCGGATCGGCTTCGTCTTCCAGAGTTTCAACCTGCTCTCCCGCACCAGCATCCTCGACAACGTGGCCCTGCCGCTGGCCTATCAGGGCGTGCGGCGACGCGCCCGGCAGCGGCAGGCGGCCGAGATGATCGAACGGGTCGGCCTCGCCGATCGCATGAAGCACCACCCCAATCAGCTCTCCGGCGGGCAGCAGCAACGCGTCGCCATCGCCCGGGCTTTGGTCACCCGCCCGGCGGTCGTGCTGGCCGACGAGCCGACCGGCAATCTGGACAGCCAGACCAGCGCGGAGATCATGCAGCTCTTCTCGGCCCTGAACCGCGATGACGGGGTGTGCATCGTGCTGGTCACCCATGAGCCGGACATCGCCGCCTGCGCCCGGCGGCAGGTCGTCTTCCGTGACGGCCGCATCGTCCGCGACACCGGATCCGAGCAGCGGGAGGTGGCCTGAGCATGGGACCGCTGACCGTCATCTGGGAATCGTTGCACAGCCTGGGCAAGAACAAGGTCCGCACCGGCCTGTCGGTGCTGGGCATCGTGATCGGCGTGGCGGCGGTGATCGCCATGGTCGCGGTGGCGACGGGCGCGCAGCGCAAGGTCGAACGCGAGATCGCCGCCATGGGCGACGACTGGCTGGTGGTGATGTACTGGGGCATGCAGCGGGCCGGCGTCCGCCGCCAGGCCTCCTTGCCGCCGAACCTCACCCGCGACGATGCCGATGCCATCGCCCGGGAGTGCCCCGGCGTGCGGGCCGCCTCGCCGACCAATCGCATCGGCGCCCAGGTGGTCAGCGGCTACGGCAACTACCAGACGGCCGTGATGGGCGCTTATCCGAACTTCTTCGACATCCGCCGCTGGAAATGCTCGATCGGCCGGGTCTTCACCATGGAAGACATGGAGATGTACAACAAGGTCTGCTGCATCGGCGAAACCGCGGCCAAGGAGCTGTTCGGCCCCCTGAACCCCGTGGGGCAGACCGTCCGGGTGAATCGCACCGCCTTCGAGGTCATCGGCCTGCTCGAGCCCAAGGGCACCGGCACCGACGGCCGCGACTACGACGACATCATCGTGTTTCCCTTCACCTCGTTCCAGCGGATGATCGCCGGCACCGAACCTTCGGCGACGCTGCTGGCCGCCGGCAAGCCGGGCGTCAGCCTCTCCACGGTGACGGAGCAGATCCGTGCGGTCCTGCGCCAGCGGCACCGCCTGGCCGACCACGAGGACGACACCTTCCGCATCTTCGACCGCTCGCTCATGGCCCAGGCCAATGCCGAGGCCACCCGCACCTTCAACCTGCTGCTGACCTCCATCGCCTCGATCTCGCTGATCGTCGGTGGCGTCGGTATCATGAACATCATGCTCGTGTCCGTCACGGAGCGGACCCGCGAGATCGGCCTCCGCATGGCCATCGGGGCCGATTCCATCCACATCCTCGGCCAATTCCTGTGTGAAGCCGTGGTGCTGTGCACCATCGGCGGGCTGCTGGGCTTCGCCGCCGGCTGGGGGGCCAGCAACATGGTGGCCCGGCAGATGGAGTGGGAAACCGAGATATCCTACTGGATGGCCGCCGTGGCCATCGCCTTCTCCACCGCCATCGGCGTGTTCTTCGGGTTCTATCCGGCGTGGAGGGCCAGTCGGCTCAACCCGATCGACGCTCTCCGCACGGAATAGGACGCCCCGCCGATCGCGGGCGGCCCTCAGTCAAACAAGCCGTCGAGCCAATCCGCGAAGTCATCCTCGTCACGATCGTCGTCCGACGGCCGAAGCCGGGGCGCCTGCTTCACTTCGACGTCCGCGTCGAAGGTGAAGACCGAGCCGCTCAGGCGCAGGTAGATCGTGTCGCCGCACTCGAAATCGTTGCCCTTGCGGAGCCGTTCGCTCAAGGCCGCCCCCCCGACCGCGAAGCCGTTGCCCTCGCGAAACTGCACGCTCCCGAAGATCAGGCTGCCGAGATCGTCATCGCAGGACACGCGCACGCTCACCGTCGTGTTGGGGCGGACCCGGCCGTCGTCGCCGAAGTTCTCGATCTCCTCGCTTTGGCCGAACAGGTCGCCGAGCAGATTGGTGCTTTCGCTTCGGCGGATGTCGGGCACGGCCGTGAACGACGTAGCGTTCTCGATTACGATCGTCACACCCCGCCCGAAGAAGTCCAGCAAACCCTCCAGCGCGTCGCAACCCGCCAGCGGCGTAACCGCCAATCCCGCCAGTATCAACAAGAAACCCCTCGTTCTCCGTTGCATGGCCTTGCCTCCTCGCGAAGCCTCTGGAGCCGGGCCCGAGCCGCGTGTGCGGCGCGAAGGGTCCGCCCCACACCGCCGCATCGACGCTCCGGCTGGTCTCCCGACATATCGGCCAATCGCCCCGGCGGTCATACCTCGACCGCCGCTGATTGTACGACGGCGGGAAGGCCGGGGATTATGGGAAGCCCACCACAACCTCCGCTCCCCGCCGGGCTGCTATAATGGGCCGCATGTCGGACGTGAACCAGGCGCCGCGACTCCGATTCGAAGACATCGCCGTCTCGATCGAAACACTGGAGCGGCCGGTCAACCTACCCGCTTTGTTCGGCAACAGCCGGCCGGTGGAGCTGGAGATCGGCTGCGGCAAGGGCGGTTTTCTGCTGCGCGCGGCCCGGCGGCATCCGGAGCGGAACTTCCTCGGCATCGAATGGGCGTCGAAGTTCTACCGCTTCGCGGCGGACCGCATGGCCCGGTGGGGCGTGGCCAACGTCCGCATCCTGCGGACGGACGCCAAGAACTTCGTCATGCACCGCCTGCCGCCCGACTGCCTCTCGGCACTGCACGTGTACCATCCCGATCCCTGGCCGAAGAAGCGCCACCACAAGCGGCGGTTGCTGACCCCCGACTTCGTGGCGGCTGCGGTTCGCGCATTGCGGCCGGGAGCCCGCTGGGCCATCCAGACCGATCACGCCGAATACTTCGCCTGGATCCAGACCGTCACCACGGCCCGGCCGGAACTGGAGCCGATCCCGTTCGACGACCCCGACTACGGCACGGTGGACGAGCGGACGGAGACCAACTACGAAACCAAGTATCTTCGCGAGGGGCGAACCATCTACCGGCTGGCCTTCCGGAGGCGCTGAGCACCCTATGCTGAGTCGGGCGGCGGCCCATGCCCTGGTCCTGCTCATCCGCGCGTACCAGTTCGCGCTGCGGCCGCTCCTGGTCGGCGGCTGCCGCTTCGTGCCGACGTGCAGCGAGTACGCCGTGGAGGCCATCCAGCGGCACGGGCCGTGGCGTGGCGGGCGGCTCAGCCTCCGGCGCATAGCCCGCTGCCACCCCTGGAGCAAAGGAGGCTTCGACCCGGTTCCCTAGGCGGGAGTCTCAGCCTTCCCGGCGGGTCACTCCGCGCTGCTTCCTCGGCGTTTCGCCGGGCGGCCGTAGCGAGTGCCCTCGCCGGTGATGCGGCGTTCAAAGGGCATGGTGCTTTCCTCGGCGGCGGTGGGGTGGCGAAGCTCGTCCAGCATGGCGTCCACTCGCGTACGGAGATAGGAAACCGCCTCGTCCACGTCGTCGGTGACCAGAAACATGCTGAGGTCTTCGGGGGAGATGGTGGCGTACTCCTCAAGCAGCAGGCGGCTCATCAGCTCCACCCAGGGTTTCCAGAACCGCGAGTCGAACAGCACGATCGGGCAGACCGGGCTCTTGCGGGTCTGGAACAGCGTCAGGGCCTCGAAAAATTCATCCATGGTGCCGAAGCCGCCGGGAAAGCACACCATGCCGACACTGTACTTGAGAAACATCAGCTTACGGACGAAGAAGTAGTGAAATTCCATGCTGACGTTCTGGTAATCGTTGGCCGTCTGCTCCATCGGCAGGGTGATGTTGAGTCCGATCGAGGTTCCGCCTGCCTCGTAGGCTCCCTTGTTGGCGGCCTCCATGATGCCGGGGCCGCCCCCGGTGATCACCGCAAAACCGCGACGGACGAGCTTTGAGCCCAGTTCCACCGCGGCGCGATAAGCCGGCCGTTCCGGCCCCGTCCGGGCAGAGCCGAAGACGCACACGGCCTGCCCGATCGGGCTCATCGTTTCAAAGCCCTCGACGAACTCGGCCATGATCCGGAAGAGACGCCAGGTTTCCTGAGAAGGGTCGCGATAGAGGGGCTTGGCTTGGTCCATGTGCCGCTCCAGCTCGGGTCGTGACAACGGGGAGACTGCATCGTACGAAGGAGGGGACGGGACGGCAACAGGATCAGCGGCGGCCGACAGAGCCAGCGGTGGACGGCCTCACTCCGATGCGAGCAAGGCGGCGACGAAATCCGGCACGTCGTCCAGGTCCGGGTTGTTGCTGTCGTTCATGTCGGCGGCGCACTGGTCCCAGAGCGGACCACCGACCAGAAGCACGTTCACGAACGGCCCGATATCCTCGCCGTTCACCAGGCCGTCGTGGTTGACGTCGCCCTTCAGGCAGGTGATGCCGTCCCGAACATCACCCGTGACCACCAGCGCGTAGCCCTGCGGCCCTTCGTTGACGGCCGTGCCGACCACCTCGATCTGCCAGCAGCCCGCGACGGGAGCGAGACGATGCACCTGCTCCACGTTGTTCACGGCGTCGGCGGATCCGCCGGTCGCGCTCTCCAACCCGCTGAAGACATTGCCGCGATACACCAGGCCGTTCGGATCGGTCACGCGAAGATCGAGATTGTTGATCGGCGTAAAGGCGGCGAGCAGCGCGGCAGGCGGCTCGGTCCATACCAGCGTGATCTTGATGGCCGCGGCCGCGGACGGCACGGTAACGTAGCGGGAATCCGTCTGGCCGGTGTTCAGCCCGGAAGCATTCCACACGTCATGCACGACCAGCCGCCGGGTCTCGCCGGTGAAATACAAGGCGTCGCCCACCAGGATGCGGCCCCAACCCTCGCTGACCGTGTAGTATCCGGCGATGCCCGTCATGTCGACCGCGCTGTTGATCAGCATGGCCTTCAGCAGGGCCCCGGACGGCGTCATCGCGTCGGCAGGTGTGGCCGCACCGGAGGGATAGAAGCCCTCCGTGAAGTACTGCCGGATCAGCAGGGCCATGGCCCCGGCGGCCGGCGCGGCGTACGAGGTGCCGCTGCCGCTGTTCGTCCCGCAAGGCACCGGATCCGCGGCGATCGAGCCGCAGCCGGTGGCGAAGATCTCGGGCTTCTGCCGCCCGTCGAGGGTCGGACCGTAGCCGCCGAGGCAGTGTGAGCCTTGATTCGGCGTGTCCTGCGTGGAGGCGACGGCAAGACAGTTCTTGGCGTTTTCGGGAGCCTGCACCTGTACCACGGCGTTGGTGACCGCTACCAGAACCAAATCTTCCTCGTTATTGCGAGTGAAAAGGTCGATGTCTCGGGCCCACGCGATGTAGTCACGGGCGGAGTTGCCCCAGCTCAAGTTATGCACGTGAGCGCCGTGGCTGTTGCCGATGGTCAGTCGGTCGTTGAGGCTGGTGTCGGTGATGACCGCTGAGTAATGCTGGAACACGAAACGGCTCATGTAGGCCAGCCCGCGAAGGTTGACGTTGCTCTGTGCCGGATCGTCGCCCACCATCACGCTGGACACGTGCGTGCCGTGGTAGGCGTAGGTCTGGGAGCTTGGGGGATAGCCGTAGTAGGCCTCGATCTTGCGGTGGGACGCGCCGAACGGATCGGCCTCTGGATCGGCGAACGCGCAATGGGCGTCGCGCAAGGCCCAGTCGATGATGTCGGCCATCTGCCCCTCGCCCCGCAATCCCGCGTCCCACAGCGGCGTGGAGTTGGTCACGTTGCTCTGGCAAATCCACGCGGTCGTCGCGTTACGCGGCGACCCTTCCGGAACTTCCTCGACAAACATCACGTCGGGCAGGTCGCGAAGACAGCCGATGTCATTCTCGTCGATTTCGATCTGCATCTGCGGCGCCAGGTCGGCAATGTGGCGCACCACCGCCCCGCAGGACCGCAGGGCCTCGGCCGTGCCCGTTGCATCGCCGTCATTAAACAGCGCCACCGTCAGCACCCGCCGTCCAACCGCCGCCAGCTCCCGCCGCTCCGGCGTCTCCAGGGCGACCCGGCCGATGTTCGGACACAGCTTCCAGTCGCTGTTGAACGGCCCAACCCAGGCCACGAAGCCCAGGGCGGCCAGGGCCTCGCCGTCGATGCCGCCCAGCCGAACGACCCAGGCATTCATCGGCAGGTACTCACCGAGCCGCACGCCCAGGGCCGTGAGGGCGGCGTGCCGGTCCGGCGTCATCGGGCCGTCGAGTTGCATGACGTACCGCAGCGACGCATCGAACCCGCCGCCCGCCGCGATCAGCGAGGCGTCGCGATCCAGGGCGATCGTGGCGGACCGGAGGTGCAGCCCCCCGCCACTCGGCGCGGCCACGACGCCCGGTGCGGCAGGCGAACCTGGGCCGTTCAGAGCCTGGGCAGCGGCCGGAACGGTCGCGATCAGCACCATCGCCGCCGGCAACAGAATGCAGCGACCCGGAAACAGACACGTCCTCATGATCCCACTCCCATCGGGCAGGAAAGGTGCCCAGCCCGCAACAGAGTAGACGGATCGCGAAGGCTGCCGGATTGGCTCTTCGCGACCATTATGTGCGGGCGTCGGGTTATTCTAGCGGGTGGAAGCCCGAGAAGAGGGCGAAAGTGTCGATCATGAGGGTCTGAAGAGGGGCGGCGCAGAAGACTGATGCGGTGGGTTGGCGACTCTTGAAAGCGGAATCATCCATACCATTGGGCGGACTGACGGGTGACGAGGCTGCACAACTCATGGTCGTGGACCATGAACTGGGCCCCGACCAGTATGCCCTCCTGCGTGATCTGCACATGCCGGACGACGGCCGGAACCCTGGGCGCCTCCGGATCGGACCAGAACAGCTTGACCCCGATGACCGAACCGACCGGAATGCCTTCATCGCACAGGAAACCGATGCCGTCGTTGGAGATGTTGTGCAGGGTGACGCTGAGGTCGCGGCTTTTTGGGGTGTCCATCCGCGTGACGAAAAGCGGCCAGGATCGATGATACCGGACCGAGCTGCGGCGGTTCTGATATAGGTCCGTGTTGCCCCGCTTGACCGCGGCGTTCATGAAGCGGGCAATCTCATTCCGCAATGCCTCTGCGGAAGTTCTATCGACTTGCTGCTGCATCTTCTGCCCCCCTGCCGTAGTCAGGCGTCTTGCTCGGACGCCTTCGCTCCACCTGAGACAACACGATGCCCACCCCGGCCGATGGCCGGCAGAGGGAAAGATACGATACGGAGGCGAAGGGGGCGAAGTGATTCCGCCAAACGGGTTATCGGGGGTTTATTAGAGGCACTCCGAACAGGGGAGACCGTATTCGGATGCGGATTCGAACCGACGGGGAAGATTCCTTACACGTCCGCAGCGCCGGTCTCCTCTTGGGCGGACACGGGCCGCGAGGGGCTGGTCGGCCTGGGCAGCACCGACTTCAACCCGTCGATGTGTTCGTGGAGGTCGTCTCGGATTGGGGCCCACATCGGGTCAAGCACGAAGTCGATTCCCTCACGACGCGCGAGCTTGGCTGCCGGAACGAAATCGCTGTCCCCGGCCACAAGCACGATCTGGTCTACCAATCTCTTGTAGGCCAGCGAAGCGATATCGAGACCGAGACGCATGTCTACCCCTTTCTGCCGAACATCGTATCGCACGTCCCTCTCCGTGAGCTCCTCGATCATCAGATCCCGCGCCAGCAGCCGCTTGAATGCGTCGGGACGAAGGGTCCAGACAGCCGAACGTTCATTGAGGTATCCCAGCCGCAGCGCCACCTTTCGCAGCTTCTTGAGTTCTTCGAAGAAGTGAAGTCGCCAAGCCGCGAGCGGCGTTTGCGAGAAGTCGATCGGCCGCTTCGTGATCGGATTGTGGGCCTTACTCAAGAGCGGTGGACAATCGTAATAGAAAATGCGATACAGATGGCCTCTTCGGCGGGGTTCGGCACTGGAATCGCGACCAGGCACCGTGAGATGCTTGAGGCACATCCGATGTAGACCCTTCGCCACCTCCTCTGGGGTCTGGCTTCCGAGCAAACGAGAATAGCGATTCAAGAAGAAGCCACCGTCGACCAGAAATGCCGTGCGCACGAAAAATCCCTCGGGGTCGGCCACCCCGCGATTTCGCAGGGGGCGCTTACTGCCAAGGGATGGATTATCGCAAATAGGTTATCGACTGGAAATAATTATAGCATGAGCCGGCGCGTTTTCAACCACTTCTGGCGGACCGTGGTGGGATACTCGCGGCCGCCGCTATTGCATGCGTTTATGCGTCAATTTATTAAATGAAGTGGGTCGTTAACCGTCGTCAAAAACGAAACCCGACGCTGTCCCCACAAACCGCCCAGATTTCAACACCGCCGGCTTGAATCTCCCAGGCAAGGCCGCGTCCCAAAGAGAGAAACCCTCCCGACCACTCGGGCCGGGAGGGTTTCTCTTACACACCCCCACGGGGACTCGAACCCCGGTCTCCAGGATGAGAACCTGATATCCTAGGCCACTAGACGATGGGGGCCGGATAGACCAACCGTCGCCGAGGCGGCGGCCGATCAGACTTAAGAGGGACCCGCCTATTAGATACCGAGTCGCCCGGCTTGGCAAGGGCAAAATTGCCGCCTCCGCGAAAGGTCGCCGCGGATTTGTCACCCTTGGAGGCCGCGGCTATATTGTCGGGTCGAGGTATCTGCGGTGCGGGCCACCAGGCCCGCGATCTGCGGCACCGTTCGAAGAGGACTGCTTCGGCCGGAGACAAGCCCGGCCGCGTATTGGCGAGGCAGATAGTCGTTTATGCCGATTTTCGAGTTTCACTGCCCCTTATGTAAGCGGGACTTTGAGGAACTGGTCCCCTCCGCCGCGGATGCCCGCAAGGTTCCGTGCCCTGAGTGCGGAGCCAAAGGCGTCCAGCGCAAACTCAGCGTCTTCGCGGCCCATGCCGCCGCCGGCGGGAGTTGCCCTCTGCCTGGCGGGCGTTGTGGCCGGGCCTGCGACGGACAGGGCGCGTGCGAGTTGATGCGACATCGTTGAGGCAGGGCGGGGCGGAGTCGGGTTTGATGGCCACAGAGCAGGATCGGTCGGCAGTACCTTCGCCGTTGGCCATGCTGCTGGCCTGGCTGGTGCCCGGTCTGGGACACTGGATACTGGGCGAGAGGATCCGCGCGGTGGTCTTCTTCGTGGTGATCAACGCCACGTTCTGGGGCGGCGTGGCCATCGGTGGGGTGCGGACCACGGTCACGAGTCGCGAGAACGGCGCCTGGATTGCGGCCCAGCTCTGCGCCGGCCCGCAAACGCTGGCGGCGCTGTACCTGAGTCAGAAGCAGGATCGCCTGGCCCAGGCCGCCGGTCGCGAGGTGGTCAAGGCCCCGTGGCCTTCTTCCAGCATCGCGGTGGTCTATTCCGGCGTGGCCGGGTTGCTGAACCTGCTGGTAATCCTCAACGCATTGGTCCGGGCCGAGGCCGCCGCCGGAGCCGAGGCGAAATCATCGGCGCAACGCCGGGAGGCAAGTTGATGACCTTCAACCTCCTGGCGGCCTTGTTCATAGACTGGATCCCGATCACCGGCGCAGGGCGGCTGGGCATGCTGCTGCCGCTCGCGCTGAGCGTCAGTATAGTCTACAGGACCATACGTTGTGAGCGGCTGGCCGCCATACCACTGGCCAGTCTGGTCCTCTGGATCACGATCGTGGCCGGCATGATGCTCATTGGACTCGTGCTGCTGGTCGTCTTCCATCTGTTGGCCTGAGCAGCGGCCCCGCAGCGGTGCGGGCAGGTCCGCCGCCAGGCCGACGACGGCAAGGTCGGGCTGACGGTTTGCGACAGGAGTGCTTTACGATGCATTCGATGAACCCAACGGAACGATGGCAATCGAGACATCTGATGGGTGCCAGCCGTGCTGCGGCCGTAGCCCTGCTGGTCTTTTCGCCGCTGTGGTTCAACAGCGGCTGTGACACGTCGCCTCCTCCGTCTCCGGCCCCCAACCAGGCATTATCCGCCCAACCTGCAACCCCGGGCACCGCGCCCGCCCGCGTCACGCCCAAGGCTATGGACAAGCCGACCACCCCGCCGGCGAAGCCGGTCGCTTCCGGGACGGGCCCGCGATGGGTCTGCGATCAGCCGCAAATCGACTTCGGCGAAGTTTGGGAAGGCGACACCGTCCTGCGCAACTTCACGTTCCGCAACGCCGGCACGGAAACCCTGAGGATCCCGAAGATCAGGCCGCATTGCAGTTGCTCGGCAGCGGACAATTACACCCGCGAGGTCCCGCCGGGCGGAACCGGCACCATCCCCTTCGAAATGAAAACGGTCAACAAGCCCGACGGGCCGGTGAACGAGTACCTGGACATCAACACCAACGACCCGACCAACCCCACGCCGCGGATCTACCTCAAAGGCCGGATCAACGCCGTGTGCAACGTCCTGGTGACCTACGATGCGACCTACGAGCGGGACCGGGCCGCCGGCAAGAACCCCTCGTCCGTGGAGAAAATGAAAGGCTCGTTCGGCACGATCAAGGCGGACGACCAACTCGAACGGGTCATCAAACTCCAGAACCCGCGGCCGCATCAACCCCTGGAATTGACGCTCCAGTCGCCCACCGATCTCGGCCGCTTCCAGCTCGAGTTCACGGAAACGGTACCGGGCATGGAGTACCAGTTGACCGTTCGCGGGCGTCCGCCCTTCCCCATTGGCCAGACCGCCGTCCCGGTCAGCTTCCGCACCAACATCCCGCAGCGGCCGCAGTTCGTGCTCTCGTTGTACGCCTTCGTCCCGCCACGGATTCAGGTAATCCCGGAGAAGATCGTCTACGACCCGGAGAAGTACGCCGGACGTGAGCGGCCCATCCGCATCATCAACAACGGAACCACGCCCGTCGAAGTCACCGCCATCGCGTGCAGCGAGCCGCGGTACGTCATCGCTCTGCAACCCCGCGATCCCGCCAAGCCGCAGGAGGAGACGATCAAAGTTACCCTGCCCGACGGCGGCTATGTCGTCCCGCCCTACGGCGAGGTGATCGTCATCAACACCAACGACCCGGAGAAGGCCGTGATCAACATCTACGTCCTGCCGGATCTGAACGCGCAGCCCACGCCGCGGCCTCCGGACCGCCCATTGCAGATGCACACGATCCCACTGGGGCGCTAGACGGCCCGCCCGGACCTACTCGCGTCGGGCCCGGATCAACAGCACGTCGTCCACCGGCTGCTCGCCGTTGAGCGGCACCGCCGCGATGGCGTCCACCACGTCCATGCCCTCGACCACGCGGGCAAAAACGGTGAATCCCCCGTTCTGGTTGTCCAGGTTCTGCGAGTTGTCAGCCAGATTAACGAAGAACTGCGACGTGGCCGAGTCGGGATTGCCGCCCACCTTGGCCATGGCCACCGTCGCGCGGATGTTACTGCGACTCGGGCTGAACTCGTTCACGATCGGATCGCGGAGGCCGGTCTGGGCCACCATGCCCGGCAGAAAGCCGCCGCCCTGCACCACGAAGCCCGGCACGACCCGATGGAAGATCGTGCCGTCGTAGAAACCGTCTTGCACGTATTGTAGGAAATTCGCCGTCGTGATGGGGGCGTCGTCCACTAGCTCGAAGACGATATCGCCGAGACTGGTCTCCAGACGCACGCGGTTGGCGGTGACGACTCGAAACGCCTCCGCCAACTGCGCCGAAGCGTTATCCGGATTGGTGACGATCAGCGTGTAGGCACCCAGCGCGGCGTTCGTGAGATCAAAAGCGCAGCGCAGGAAGCCGGCGTTCTGCACGATCACGCCCGTCGCGTTGATCACCGTTGCGCCCTGCTCGAGACGAACCGTCGCCCCTGACTGGAAGTTCTCGCCCTCGATCCGCACGTCCGACACGGTCGTATTCACGACCCCCTCCGCCGGATCGATCGAACGCGCGAAGATCTCGCTGCCGGTCACGTCCACCACTTTCGTCGCCGTCCCGGAAGCGCCCAGCACGTCCGTCACCGTCAGCCGGACCGTGTAGTCGTCCGGAGTCGCGTAGGTGTGCACGACGATCCGGCCGTCGCCTGCCGCCGAGTCGTCCCCGAAATCCCAGCGATAGTGAACGATTTCCCCTTCCGCATCGGAGCTGTCCGAGGCGTCGAACGTGAAGGTCAGCGCGTCGTTGGGGTCGACGGTGTAAGTGAAGCGAGCCGCTGGGCGGGTGTTGGCCAGGACCGTCCGGGTGGTGCTGCCCGTTGCCCCGCGGTCGTCCTCGACCGTGAGCCGCACCTCGAACTGGCCGGTCTGGGCAAAGGTGTGCTCGATGACCTCGCCTTCCGCCTGCGTGCCGTCGCCGAAATCCCACCGGTAGGCGGTGATGATCCCGTCTGGATCCTTGCTTCGCGAAGCCACGAAACGGTTGGTCCGCGTCACCGGCTCGCCTTGCTGGTTCAGCACGTCCTCCACCACGAAGGCCGCGATCGGCGCGAGGTTCGGGCCATCCACGTCCACCGGCAGTATGGCGGAAGCCAATAACCGGGAGTGACCCGCGGGCAGTTCCACCCCGCTGAACAGGTGGGCCTTGACCACGAAGGTTCCGCTCCGCTGATAGCTGTGGGCGATGGTGCGTCCGGAGCCGATCGGGCGATGGAGGGCCACGGCCCCGTCACCGAATTCCCAGGAGACGCTTTCGGCCTCGGGATAGCCGCGGAAATCCAGCTCGTAAGTGCGATGCCACGGCCGGTCGGCCGGGGCTGCGGCGGGGATGATCACCGGCGTCATGCGCGGCAAGAGATCCGTCGGTTGATAACAACCGTTGCCGGTCATGCCGAGCGAAGCGAACACGCCGAAGCAAAGACCAGCGATAGCCGTGCCAAGGTGAGGAATCCGCAACCCGCCGGCGGATCTGTGGCGATTCGTGAAGTTCATGAGCAGGCCCCTCGCAACTGCGGGCGCTCCCGGCCGCATGATGCGGCCCCCCGAGTATCCCCCCACGCGTGAGCGGAGCGCGCCCTTGTTCATTGTATTCCTCGAGGCCGGCGGAATTCCCTAGTGGGCAGTATTGCCCAAGTGGGTTGCCCACGTCTGGTAAATGATGCCCCATTCTTCCCACACTCGTCGGGGCGCGGGGCCCGACCGTACCACGTGCGAATGGATGCAGATTCATAACATCATTGGTAATCTTCAGTTATGGTAAGGCGATCAATTCCTGAAGGAAGCGGAGAACCCCGTGGCACAGCCGTTGCCCTCTATCCCGTCGCCAGCGACGAGAGCCGCCGGCAACCGCGAACGGCAACGTTCGGGAGCTTCCCTGGGAGCGGCTGATGTGAGGCTCTCCCAGTTATAAACGTGCCAGGCCCAGTAATGGGTCGGTTGTGTGGGGACGAGTCTGAGTGCGAGGCAGGCTCGTCCCTTTTCTTGCGCGCCCGGCATCGCGGACTGCACCAATATGACGCCCCCGACATCGCATCGCCGGACACTGCCCCGAGCCGACCATGCGGAGGGCCCGCGGAGCAGTGTCGTGAGGAGTCGCCGGCCCGGTTTGGTCCGCAGGCAGCGGCGTCCGGCGTGGTTTCGGCAACGAACCGGCGATCCTGGCTCGGCAAGTAATGGAATGTCGGCAACGGTGGCGGCGGTTGAGGCGACCCGGCTGCGGCATTAGATTGGCCCAACCGCCGGTTGGCCGTCGCCATGCCGACCAGAGAGGAGTCCCATGCAGGATTTTACCGCCATCAACGCTCGCGCCCGGCACTACCAGAAGGCCATGGTCGCCTTTCTGCGCGAGATCGTCGCCATTCCTTCCGAAAGCACGCAGGAACGCCGGGTCATTCAGCGGATCCGCGCCGAATTGCAGCGGACCCGCGCCTATGACCGCATCTGGACCGACACCATGGGCAACTTGCTGGCCCGCATCGGACGCGGCCCGCGGCTGATCGCCATCGACGCCCATGTCGACACGGTCGGACTCGGCGACCCCGCCGAATGGCGGCATGACCCCTACCAGGGCAAGGTTGCCGGCGGTCTGATCTACGGCCGCGGCGCCGGCGACCAGAAAGGCGCCATCCCCGCCATGGTGTACGCCGGCCGCATCCTCAGGGACCTTGGCTTGTTTACGGGCGATTTCACGCTGCTGCTCACCTTCACGGTGCAGGAGGAAGACTGCGACGGCCTGTGCTGGCAGTACATCATCCGCGAGAGCGGCTTTCGACCCGATTGCGTCGTCGTCACCGACTCGACCAACTGCCAGGTGCTCCGCGGGCAGCGCGGTCGCATGGAAATCGGCGTCACCACCACCGGCCGCTCCTGCCACGGCTCGATGCCGCATCGGGGGGTGAACGCCGTTTACAAGCTCGCCGCGATCATCCGCGAGATCGAGCTTCTCAACGACCGCCTCAAGGAAGACCCATTTCTGGGCAAGGGCACGGTCACCGTATCCTACGTGGACTGCCAGACGCCCAGCCGCTGTGCCGTCCCCAACGGAGCATTCGCCCACCTCGACCGCCGCCTGACCCTGGGTGAGACCAAGGAATCCGCCTTGCGCGAGGTGCGGGAGGCGGTTCGGCGGGCCGGCGTCTCGGCCAAGATCGAGGTCCTGCGGTACGCCGTGCCCAGTTACACCGGCCTGACCTACGAGACAGAGAAGTACTTCCCCACCTGGTGCGCCGCGGAGAACGACCCCCACATCCGCGCCGCCGCCGAAACCTATCGCCGCCTCTCCGGCCGCCGGCCGAAGATCGGGCGGTGGACCTTCAGCACCAACGCCGTGTCCATCGCCGGCATGTTCGGGATCCCCTGCGTGGGGTTCGGCCCGGCGGAGGAGTCTGTCGCCCACACGGTCAACGATCGCGTGCCGATCGACCACCTGACGCGCGCCGCCGCCTTCTACGCGGCCTTTCCGGGGGTCTATTGCCGAACCTGCGGGTAGTAGGGGTTTCGGGGGGGCTTAGTGGTCATCCACGTGGCCGCGATCGGGATGTTGTGCGGCCGTTGAGCACGGCGACAGAAACCATGAACCCGGCGGTCCGATGCGGCAGCCCGGACTGTGGGCTGGAACCCGGTGCAGGCGAGCGGCTGTCAGCGCAAGCGTGGCCGCTGCTCCCCACTTTCCACGGAAGCACAGGGCAGTTGGGATCCAAACGGTGGTGTGGACGCCATCCTTGATGGCCCGGGAGGGAAAACCCACCTTGTCAATCCACGACCTGCGGTGCTCTGCTGTCGCCAACTGGTCGAAAACGGCTGATGAGAGGGCGTTGGTTCGCAAAGCCAGAACTGGACCGATCCGACAGGCCTCGTGGCCACAGCAGACTGCCGCGCCTAACTGAACCCAAAGCCCGTTTCAAGGGTTGAAAAGAGACGGCGTCATGGTATAAGGTCCTTGTCCGATAGGACGTTGCGCCTGTAGCTCAATTGGATAGAGCACCGGACTTCGGATCCGGCGGTTGGGGGTTCGACTCCCTCCGGGCGCGATGACGGGCCGCGCGGGGTGGATCCGCGTTCAACCGAAGGGGGAGAGAATCAACGAAAGGAATCCCTGTGTCGCCCTTGACCTTGGCCCTCCTGGTCGGAAATCGAGGCTTCTTTCCAAATCACCTCTGCGAAAGCGGCCGCCGCGAGATGATGACCGCCTTGGAAGCGGCGGGCATTCAGGTCGTCGCCCTATCGCCGGAGCAGACGCCCTACGGCAGCATCGAAAGCAGTGCCGATGCCCGCCAGGCCGCCGACCTGCTGCGAGCCAACGCCGACCGGATCGACGGGGTGCTGGTGACGCTGCCGAATTTCGGCGACGAGCGGGCCGTAGCCAACGCCTTGCGGTGGTCCGGCCTCCGCGTGCCGGTGCTGGTGCAGGCCTTTCCGGATGCGGCCGGGCGGATGACCATCGCCGACCGCCGCGACAGTTTCTGCGGCAAGATGTCGGTCTGCAACAACCTGCGGCAATACGACATTCCGTTCACCCTGACCACACGTCACACGGACCATCCGAACAGCGCGACCTTCCGGCAGGATTTGGCGGATTTCGCGGCAACCTGCCGCGTGGTGAAGGGACTGCGGAACCTGCGGATCGGGGCGTTGGGCGCTCGACCGGCGGCATTCAAGACCGTGCGCTACAGCGAGAAGTTGCTGGAGAAGTCCGGCATCAGCGTGGACACGCTCGACCTGTATGAGTTCCTCGGCCGCGTGGACCGACTGCCCGACGACTCGGCGAGCGTCCAAGCCAAACTGTCCGCGATTCGCGGCTATGTATCGACGAGCCAGGTGCCCGAGGCCAGCCTCCGCAAGATGGCCCGCTTGGGCGTCGTCCTCGATGAGTGGATGGCGAAGGGCGGGCTGGAGGCGACGGCCATACAGTGCTGGACCGCGCTGGAGGAATTCTTCGGCATCGTCCCCTGCACGCTGATGAGCATGTTGAGCAACGCCCTGCTGCCCAGCGCCTGCGAGGTGGATGTGACCGGAGCCGTGGCCATGGTCGCCCTGAGTCGGGCGTCCGGCCGCCCAGCGGCCCTGGTCGACTGGAACAACAACTACGGCGACGATCCCGACAAGGGCGTCATCTTCCATTGCAGCAATCTGCCGAAAGGCATCTTCACGAACGAGGGCCGCGATGCCCGCATGGAGTACCAGCAGATCATCGCTGGGACGGTCGGCGCGGCCAACAGCTTCGGCACGATCGTCGGGCGGGTGGCGACGGCGCCGTTCACGTATCTGCGGATCGCCACGGACGACGCCGCAGGCGTGGTCCGCGCCTACCTGGGCGAGGGAGAGCTGACTGACGACCCGCTGGACACGTTCGGCGGGTACGGTGTGGTCCGTATTCCACGTTTTCAACGGTTGCTGCGGCACATCTGCGAGAACGGTTTCGAGCACCACGTCGCCATCACCCCGGCCCGGGTGGCGAGGGCGATCCATGAAGCCCTGGTCAAGTACCTCGGCTGGCCGGCGTACTGGCACGAGGCGACGGAGGGCTGAGCGAACGGGGCAGCGGCGGCGAATGTCAACGTCGCAGCATGGGTTTCTGTCCACCGGGTAGCGGGAGCAGTTCACGATGAGGCGGTTTTCGCTGGGTATCGACTACGGAACGGAATCCGGCAGGGCGCTGCTGGTGGACGTGGCCACTGGCGAGGAAGTGGCGTCCTGCGTTCGGCTGTATGAGCACGGAGTGATCCTGACCGGCGACCCGAACCTGGCTCGGCAACATCCGGCGGATTATGTGAAATGCGCCGAAGTCACGATTCGCCACGTACTGTCCACGGCCCGGCGCACGATCAAGGGTTTCTCGCCGGATCAGGTCATCGGTATCGGAGTGGACACGACCGGCAGTACGCCCATCCCGGTGGATCGAGAGGGCCGGCCGCTGGCATTCGACAAGCGTTTCGCCAAGGAACCGGCGGCGCTGGCTTGGCTGTGGAAGGATCACACCGCTGTCGCCGAGGCCGAGGAGATCACCGCCCTGGCCCGCCGGCTCCGCCCGCAATATCTGGCCAAATGCGGCGGAACTTATAGCAGCGAGTGGTTCTTCAGCAAGATCCTGCACTGCCGGCGGACCTGCCCCAAGGTGTTCCGGGCCGCGTATACCTGGGTGGAGTGCGCCGACTGGATTCCCGCCCTGCTGACCGGTACCGAGGCCCCCGACCGGCTCACCATTGGAATCTGCGCCGCCGGTCACAAGGCCATGTTCAACGACGACTGGGGCGGCTACCCCGATGCGCAGTTTCTCAGTCGACTGGACCCCGCTCTCGGCGAGTTGCGAGGCCGGCTCCGTCCGCGGGCCGCGGCGATCGACCAATCTGTCGGCGGGTTGAGCGCGGAATGGGCCGCTCGGACCGGACTGCCGGCGGGAACGCCGGTCGCCGTGGGGGCGTTTGACGCTCACCTGGGGGCCGTCGGCGCCGGCATCGCGCCCGGGGACCTGGTGAAAATCATCGGCACCAGCACCTGCGACATGATGGTGACACCGTCCAATCGGCCGTTGGCGGACATCCCCGGCCTGTGCGGCATCGTCCGCGGCAGCATCCTGCCCGACCATTACGGACTGGAGGCGGGGCAGTCGGCGGTCGGCGACATCTTCAACTGGTTCGTCCATTACGTGCAGCCCGGCGGGCCGCGGTCGGGCGGGCATGACGCCCTCAGCGCTGCCGCCGCCCGTCTGCGACCCGGCGAGTCCGGCCTGCTAGCCCTGGACTGGAACAACGGAAACCGCACCATCCTCGTGGACCAGCGCCTGACCGGCCTGCTTCTCGGCCAGACGCTGTACACGACACCGGCGGAGATTTACCGGGCCTTGATCGAGGCCACCGCCTTCGGGGCGTTGACCATCATCCGGCGTTTCGAGGAGTACGGCCTGAAGGTGCGGCAGATTGTCAACTGCGGGGGCATCGCCGAGAAGAACCCGCTGGTTATGCAAATCTACGCCGACGTAACCGGCCGCCCCATGAAGGTGTCCCGTTCGCAACAGACCTGCGCCCTGGGCGCGGCCATCGCCGGTGCGGTCGTAGCGGGAAAGAAGGCCGGCGGTTATGACCGCGTGCCGGCCGCGCAGAAAGCCATGACCGGTTTGAGGAAGCAGGTTTTCCGGCCAGAGGGGAAGGCCCATGCGGTGTACCGGCAGCTCTATGAGCAATACCGCCTGCTGCACGATGCCTTCGGCACGCGCGAGTGGTCGGGCAACCTTTACGGTGTCATGAAGCGTCTCCTGGAGATTCGCACCGCCGCCCGCCGGTGATGCGGGAACAGGCTCCATCATGCTCGAAGACCTCAAACGCGACCTTTGCGCACTGCATCAGGAATTGCCGCGGCACGGCCTGGTCGTCTGGACCGGCGGCAACCTGAGCGCGAGGGATCCCGCCACCGGCCTGGTCGTAATCAAGCCGAGCGGCGTTCGCTACGAGCGACTGCGACCGGAGGACCATGTGATCGTCGACCTCCAAGGCCGCGTGGTGGAGGGGGATCTACGGCCATCTTCCGATCTAGCCAGCCACCTGTACATTTACCGTGAGCGAGTCGATATCAACGGCATCGTCCACACGCACTCGCCCTACGCGACGGCCTTTGCGGCGGTCGGGCAGTCGATTCCAGTCTGTCTGACCGCGATCGCCGACGAGTTCGGCGGGCCGATTCCATGCGGCGGTTTCGCCATGATCGGCGGCGAGGAGATCGGCCGCGAGGTGGTGCAGCACCTGGGCGGAAACGGCCGCGCCGTGTTGCTGCAACAGCATGGCGTCTTCACGGTCGGTCCGACCGCGGAGGCGGCGGTCAAAGCGGCGGTCATGGTCGAAGATGCCGCCCGAACGGTATTCCTGGCCCGTCAACTGGGCGACCCCTTGGTGCTCCGGGAAGCCGATATCGCCCGTCTACATCATCGGTACACGACGGAATACGGGCAATGACCCGGCCTCCTGGCCTCGCGCTGAGCCGATAAGCTTCGCCGCGACCATTGATTGCGACGAGCCAGGCGGGGCGGCCCGAACCGGCGGGCGGCGGCGGCGTAAGACTAAGGTCGCGGTTCACCTCGGCATGGATTACACCGGATCGAACGCCAAGTGCCCGCCCCACAATACCCGATTCATGCGTTAGAATCCGGCTTGAGGAACAGGGCGGGAAGGAGATCCCGAAGCGTGGTCGACGGTGATCAGGGAGTGGCTTCATGTGCGGCATCGTTGCATACACGGGGTATCGCGAAGCGCGTCCGATATTGCTCGAGGGTCTGAAGCGGCTGGAATACCGCGGCTACGACTCGGCCGGCATCGCCGTGCTGAATGGCGGAGGCGTCAAGGTCCGCAAGACCAAGGGGAGGATCTCCGCCCTGGAGTCGATGCTGTCCGAAGACGAGATGAGCGGCTCCTGCGGCATGGCCCATACCCGCTGGGCAACCCACGGCGCGCCCAACGATGTGAACGCCCATCCCCACCTCGACGCCAGCGGGCGAATCGCCCTCGTGCACAACGGCATCATCGAGAACTATCAATCGCTCCGCACCTACCTGGAGCAGCAAGGTGTTCAGTTTCGCAGCGAGACGGACACCGAGGTGCTGGTGCAGCTCGTCGGGCATTTCTACAAAGGCGACATCGAGACGGCGGTGCGGGCGGCGCTGCGGGACGTGCGAGGCACCTACGGCATCGCGGTCATTTGCAGCGACGAGCCGGGCAAGATCATCGCCGCGCGCAAAGGCAGCCCGCTGATCATCGGCGTCGGCGACGGGGAATATGTGGTGGCGTCGGACGCCGCGGCGATCATCCAGCACACCGCGCAGGTGATCTACCTGAACGACGGCGAGATGGCCGTCGTCTGGGACGACGGGTTCCGCACCACGACGTTGGACGCCCTGCCGGTCACCAAGGAAGTGATGGAACTCGAGATGACCCTCGAGGACATCGAGCTGGGCGGCCATGAGCACTTCATGCTCAAGGAGATCATGGAGCAGCCGGAAGCGGTGGCCAACTGCATGCGCGGGCGGATCAACCTGGAGGAGGGCCGCGTGATCCTGGGCGGCGTGGCCGCGACGGCGCGCGAGCTGGTGCGGAGCAAGCGGTTCATCATCACCGCCTGCGGGACCGCCTGGCATGCGGGTCTTGTGGGAGAATACCTGTTCGAGGAACTGGCCCACATCCCGACGGAGGTCGAGTACGCGTCGGAGTTCCGCTATCGCAATCCGGTCATCGAGCAGGGTACCGTCCTCATCGCCGTCAGCCAGTCCGGCGAGACGGCGGACACGCTGGCGGCCCTGCGCGAGGCCCGCGACAAAGGGGCGCTGGTCCTGGGCGTGGTGAACGTCGTCGGCTCGACCATCGCCCGGGAGACGGATGCGGGCATTTACCTCCACGTCGGGCCGGAGATCGGCGTGGCCAGCACCAAGGCCTATCTCGGCCAGGTCCTGGTCCTGACCATGATGGCGCTCTACCTCGGGCGGCGGCGATACCTCTCGCAGCCTGACTTGATGAACTATCTGCGGGTACTGGAGAGACTGCCGGAACTGATCGCCCGGACCACCCGGCTGAGCGACGAAATCCGCGGGGTGGCGGAGAAGTTCAAGGACGCCAACAACTGGCTCTACCTCGGCCGCGGCTACAACTACCCCACGGCACTGGAAGGAGCCTTGAAGCTCAAGGAGATCTCTTACATCCACGCCGAAGGCATGCCCGCCGCGGAGATGAAGCACGGGCCGATCGCCCTGATCACGCGGGACATGCCGGTCGTGTTCATCGCCACGCGCAACAGTCAGTACGAGAAGATCATCAGCAACATCGAGGAAGTGCGGGCTCGGCAGGGCCGGATCATCGCCGTGGCCACCGAGGGCGACCGGGAGATCGCCCGCCTGGCGGAGCACGTGTTCTATGTGCCGGACGTGCCCGAGCCGCTCCAGCCGCTGATCACCATCGTCCCGCTGCAATTGCTGGCCTACCACGCGGCCGTGCTCCGGGGCTGCGACGTGGACAAGCCGCGGAACCTGGCCAAGAGCGTGACGGTGGAGTAGGCCGCACCGGAGTCCCGGGACGACCCCGGGGCCGACTCAACGCCACATCGGCTGTCGCTTCCCGTACGTCGCGCTACGCCACAACCACTCCACCGGGCCGAAGCGGAACCACCGCAGCCAGAGCGGGCTGATGACGAGCTGCGCCGCGAAAATCGCCAGGACCAGGGCGAACGCGGCGGCGTGGCTGACCTGTCCGATGAGGCCCAGGCCGTAACCATAGAAGATCAGCCCGCAGATGATCGAGTGGCTCAGGTAGTTCGTCAAAGCGGTCCGGCCCACGGCGGCGACGGGACGCAAGCGCGCGATCCAGTCACGGCGCAGGCAGAGCAACGCAATGCCCCCGAGATAGGCGAGGCTCAAACCCATGCTCCCCAGGTACAGAAAGTCGAAGAACGCCATATCGCCAAAGGCCGTTCCCGGGTGGCGAGCCTGCACAACGAACCCCGCCGCCTGCAACGGGACGCCGGCGACCAGTCCGAAGATCAGCAGGCGTCGGAACGCCGCGCGGTGCCGTTCGGGATCGTCGAACCACCCGGCGCGGATCATGGCGATACCCAGGAAGAAAAGAGCCAGGCACCGTCCACCGAACATCATCAGACTGGCGAAGACCAGCATCACCGCAAAGGTGACGCTGCGGTGTAGGACCATTTCGCCCCAGGTGCCGGATTGATAGACCCGCTGTTCGTCGGCCAGGAAACGGAAGAAGGGCGCGGCGTTACTGCCGGAGTGCTTGGCCATGGCGGCCCAGTCAAACCCGCCGGAGAAACCTTGGTCGGGAGACGCCGCCAGGCAGCCGCCAAGGCAGAGCAGTGGGGCAAAGAAAAGCACCGCGGCGAGAATGACCAGCGTCCGCGGCCGGAGATTGCGGCAGAGCAGGGCGATGAAGCCGAGCAAGGCGTAGAGCGAGAGGATGTCGCCGTACCACAGCAGCACGCCGTGGAGCAGGCCGATGGCCAACAGGACCAGCAGCCGGCGGGCATACAGGCCGCCGAAAGGCCGGCCGGCTCGCTCCGCGCGGCCGCTCATCAGGGCCAAACCCATACCGAAGAGCATCGAGAAGAGGGAGATGAATTTGAACTCGGCGAAGAAGCCGGTAAACAGTCTCACCGCGGCATCCAGCGGCGGCAGATCCCGCCATGTGATTGTCGTGGCGTCTTTCAGGGTGAAGGCGAAGAACTGTACGTTCACCAGCAGGATGCCCAACACGGCCACGCCGCGGAGGACATCCAGCGTGATGATCCGCTCCGCGTCCCGCACCGGGGCGGCAGGCGTGAAGGAAACCTGCGGCCGAGCCGTGGGGATCGGGATCGGCATGGCGAAAGGAGCATCCGGCGGTGGCGGTTGGTCGGACATTAAGGACACCCATTACTCAGGGGGAGTAAATCACTCGTCGGTAGATGGAGCAACGCCGGGACGCAGTCGACGGGGGCTACCCGTTCATCTCACCAACCAAGGGTAGCACCAGCCTCAGGAACGCTTCAAACGACCGGCTGCACCATCTTGCCCTCGGATCGGCAACACGAATGTGCTGCGCAAGCCGCGGACCGTGGATCGCCTTTTCATACCATCCTCGAGTCAAGGCACTCCGCAGCAACGCCACTGCGTCACGATCGTCAGCATGGCACGCGACTTTTCCGACCAGGTTGGCGTTCTTCGCCAACAGTGTCGACTTCGAGACCCCCTGAGGATCGGCGAGGAGCCAGTTTTCGAAGCACCGATCCGCTACGGCCACCCAGACTCGTCTTGCCGCGACAGCTCCTTCGCTGCGTTTGACCTGACGCCGTAATTCGCGGCAGAGTCTCTCCGCAAACTCCTTCGCAGACTCCGCACGCGCTTCACGATCGAGTACCACGATGACCCGTCGGGCATCCTTGGCCAGTTGAACGCGGACCGGTTTCAGGAGCCGCCCTTCGACGAGGCTCTTCGGACTAGCGGCGGCAGGCTGCCCATGAAACACCGAGGGAGCCGTGGTTCGAAGACCAAGCCGGGCAAGCAGGCCTGGCAAGGCCGCGTATTCAGTCTGCCCCTCGACCACGAGGCCCACAACAGGAACGGTCGACAAAGTCATCCGCCCGGCTCACTGCTTCATGAAATCAGACTGCGGCGCTGCGGGGACCGCCTTCATCGCTCCCGAATCCCAGTAGCTGCCGAGATCCTGGATGCCCCGCCTGATGATCGTATCGACTTCGGCGTTGGCTTCTGAGGCGGGATAGATCCTGGTCTCACCATCGACTCGGTCGGCGACATAGAGCTCGGCTGGTTTGAGCTTCGAGACGAGAACAGGAGAATGGGTCGTGAGGATGATCTGCTTCTGCTGGGAGCGGGATCGGCAGGCATCAACGAAGTGCCGCACAACCCATGGATGAACGTTGTTCTCCGGCTCTTCAATCACGACGACCGGGTATCGCGGGTCGACGAGCGGCAGGAACATGGCCAGGGTCCGCAGCGTGCCGTCCGATAGTTCAGACGAGAACATCCGCCGTCGCATGCCTGACTCTTTCAGGAAGAGCCCCAGTTCCCGCGTCTCTACGTAATCCGTCTCGAGCTTCTCGACTGTCGGCACGGCCAGCCGGATGTACTCCAATAGCTCCGCGCCCATCTTGGTCCGCTCGCGGCGCAACCACTCAATCGCTGCGGGGAGGTTATCGCCGTACTTCCCCAATTCCTGGTTGCCGGACGTTGCGCCGGATTTGCGTGCGGCAGCGGGCGAAATCTGGAAAACTCGACATTGCCCCAAGCGTTCCAGAAACTGCGCGAACGGGGGGAGACCGCGCAACTGGGTCCAGAGCAGCAAGTCGTCGCCGCGCAGCACGCTGTCACTTCGCGCAAAGAGCTGTTCAAGCAACTTCTTGGGAACAGGAAACGACTCTTGCTCAAAGCGTGGATACGTCTTGAATTCGACCCGCTTGCCCTCTCGTCTGATATCCAGACAGGGCGTAATTCGTTCTTCTCTACTAGTCTCCAGCTTGAGTTCTTCCCTCTCGACTTCATATTCAGCCCGGATGGCCTCCCGTCCGGCGCGAAAGGTGAAATTCAGCGTTATCCGAAACGGAAACCGGCGAAGATCCGTGAGATCAAAGGTGCATCCGAGGCAAATCGCCCCCTTGGAGCGGCGTTGCCGCCGAAAGCAGATGTTCTCGTAGCCCCCCTTCTCAGTAATCGCAGATGCAAGGCCGGACTTGGCAACAATCGACAGAAACTCGATCGCATCAACGAAATTCGTCTTGCCGGCCGCGTTGGCGCCCACGAGAGCAAAGAACCGAGGAGGTCTGATGCTTACATCATGCAGGGACTTGTAATTCCTGAATGACAACGATTCTAGCACTAGCCGAGCCTCCCGATGCTTATTCCCTCGCTAGCCGGTTCACGCTGATTAGACGCGCCGCGCCGGGAGCCGTCGAATCCTATCCATTCCCGGATCAACTGGAAAGAGGCGGGCTGCCTGCTCCCACGCTAGGAATCGGCGCCGCAATCGCCACACCGCCGCGGCCCAACCCCGCCGGCCCGCTTTCAACGCGCCCGGCCAACGCCACGCACTCCTCATACAGCGCATCCAGCATCTCCGCCTCCGTCACCGTTCGTTTCTGTTCGCCACGGACGTAGATGATCCCGCGACCCTTGCCGGCGAAGATGGCCACGTCGGCGCCCTCCGCTTCGCCGGGGCCGTTGACCACACAGCCCATGACCGCCACCTTGATCGGCGACTTGATCCCGGCCAGCCTCTCCCGAACCTGCTGCACCAGCGTCAGCAGGTCCACTTCAATCCGCCCGCAGGTCGGGCAGGCGATCAGCTCCGGCTCCACGCGGGGCCGCAAGCCGAGGCAGTTCAGCAGCTCCCGGGCGTCCTGCACTTCCAACACGGGGTCGCTGGCGTAGCTGATTCGCACGGTGTCGCCGATCCCGTTGGCCAGCAGCGTGCCCAGGGCCACCACCGACCGGATGCAGCCGGTCTCCCGCGGGCCGGCGTGGGTGACGCCCAGGTGCAGGGGGAAGTCGAACCGCCGGCTGATGGCCGCATAGGCGGCGATGGCGATCCGCGGATCGACGGATTTCGCGCTGAGAACCACGTCGCCGAAGTCATTCTCGTCGAAGATCCGCAGGTATTCCTCCAGCTTCTCCACTATCAGTGCGACGAGATGCTTCTCGTAGTCCTCCCCCAGGCGGGCCTGCTCCGCCGCCCGGCGGGCCTTATCGCGGCGCTCGACCACGCTGCCCTCGTTGACGCCGACCCGGATCGGGATACCGCGCTCGCGGCACGCCCGGATGACGCGATCGACCTGGCGACGATCCTGGATGTTGCCGGGATTCAGGCGGATCTTGTGGACGCCCGCCGCGATGGCTTCCAGGGCCCGCTGATAATGGAAATGCACGTCAGCGACGATCGGCACCGGCACTTGCGGAAGAATGCTGCGGAGGGCCTCGGTGTCGCGCGGCTCCGGCACGGCCACCCGGACGACATCCGCCCCGGCGCGGGCCAGAGCGTGGATCTGGGCCACCGTCGCGTCCACCTCATGCGTCGGCGTGCTGGTCATCGACTGGATGGAGACCGGCGCGGCGCCTCCGACCGCGACGGAACCGATGCGAACCTGTCTGGTAGGCCGTCGGGGATGCATGTAAATGGAACCCTATGGGCGTGGATCGTACAGTTCACCATGCACACGCAGGTCGCCCAGCATGGCGGTCCATCGCTGATCGCGGGACGGTAGCCGAAACCCGTTCTGCTCGGCGAAGCGGATGCCCCCGGCCACCAGCCGGCGAACCGCCGCCGGGTCGACCTGTTTGAACCCCTGCCGAATTCCACCGCGCGGATTGGGAACCCACTCCTGAAATGCGTCCATGGTGGCACTCAGCCGGCCCCGAGCGTCCTTCAGCCCGGCACACCACATGTCCACCAGGAACGCCGCCATGACCAACCCATGAACGGATGTCCGACGCAGAACATACATGGTGGCCATGCCCTCCGGCTTCCATCCTTACATTCACATGGCAGGCCGGCAACTCGCCTGATCGAGCGGCCGGGCGAAGAGGGCTGCCGGTGTGCATACGGAGCGTCTGACATCCGTGCTGCTGCTGTCTCTTGCGCTGCCGCTCTCTTCGATCGCCAAGGCTCGACATTGCCTGGACCTCCGGTTGCGGCGAGGATCCGCCTCCTATCTCATTAACCCATAACAGGTACGGTTGTAACGGCTCCAGGTGGCTAAACTCAACCGATTTCCGGGGGACCGAGCCGGCTGCGTTGCGGGCGGTCCGGACGGATTCAAGCGCCTTGAGATCGAGATGATACGTCGTCCCCGCCATCTTCATGGTGCCGCCGGGCGGCGGCAGGATGAGCGGTCGCTTTCGTGACCGGCAACGAGTCAGAAAGGCGGCCGTCCCTGCCGACAGAAGGACACCGGCGGCAGGACCGATCGTCTATCTGGAATCAATGATGATTTGTGCCAGGGTCTGACCAACGAGGCTACCCAGCCGTCGGTTTCCTTCCTCATTCAGATGTGCCGGGTCGGCATACAGATCTGGCGTGACGTGATAGCCCGGAAGGACGGAGCGGACATCGACCAGCGTAATCCGTTCCTGGATCGAAGCCGGGATCGCTTCCCGAAGATGCCGGCGGTAGTCCTCAATGACCCGCACCTTGCCTCCGTCGAACAGTCGGACGTACATGGCCCTCTTGAGCCGGGAGAGAAGCCCGTCGGAAGAAGCCGCGTCGATGCCATACTCCGGTATCTCGACGATGACCGGCACCATGCCTCGAGCTAGGGCGGCCTGAATGATGCCCAGCATGTGGTGGGCGTAAAACCCGCTGCCGACATGGCTGCCGCTGTCGTTGACGCCCGCTATGACCACGAGGTAATCCACTTCGTCGTCCATGAGAATCGAGCGCAGCGACTGCTGCCCGTCATGTCCGCCATGCAGCAGCTCGCGGCAGATTCGACGGGTCTTGGCACCCGGCAGGCCCCCGCTGACCACTTCCACAGGAATGCCATGGGCCTGCACTGCTTCGCGGATAAACCCGTCCAGGCGATGCCCGGATACCCAACTGTCGCCGATCACGCCGATCTTGATGCGTTCGGGCCGCGGATCGTTGCGGGGGGAGAGAGCAAGATCGCCCCAGTGGTCCAGGGATGTGTCGAAGTAAACATAAGTCGTGCCGGCCGCGAGACAAAGACCGCCCAGCAGACAAAGGGCGGCAAGGACTCTGAGCGACGCCTTGTTGAATGCCGAGGCACGACGCGGAGAGGCATCCCTATCCGACGAATGTCCAACTTTCCGACACATGATATCTTCGTTAGGCTACTTGTGCTCGCTGTCGATGAAGAAGGCGACACTGCCGCCAGCCTCATCCGGCCGAATGAATAAGCTCATGAATTTAGATAGAGTAAATACACTCATCTCATCAAACAAAATACGAGTATACAGAAAAACGTATACATAATCGTGTTAAGTTGGATTGTCAAGTCTTTGATTAGCTACAACTTTTAGATAGTAAAATAAAATGACGTATATAGACATATCATGACTCTATTTATTAATAATTTATAGGGCGTTGTTCTGGGGGGCATAGATGGAAATCGATGCTGCCCGATTAACCGACGCCCAGACTTCCCCCCGCAAGCTCAAGCTGCCGGCCAAACGATCCGATCACGGGACAGACGCGGCATCGCGGAGTTTCTCATGGCGCCAGGTTCTCTTGCATCGCAGGAAATCGAGCGGGGCCTGCCACCGTCGGTAGTCTTGGCGGGGCAACTGGCAGGCTTGGAAGCGTTCCTCGAGAACACGGGAATCGGGTTCCATTGGGCCATGCTGGATCGGCTCCGCGATGGTGTCTATATTCTCGATCAGCAACGTCGTATTCGCTACTGGTCCGCCGGCGCCGAACGGATCACCGCTTACAGTGCCGCCGAGGTGCTGGGCTTCTCCTGCGCCGACGGGATCCTGGCGCACGTGGACGCCCAGGGGCGGCGACTCTGTACGGAGGCCTGCCCGCTAGCCGCGGTGATGATGGATGGGCAACCCCGCGAAGCCGAGGTGTACCTGCGTCACAAGGAAGGGCATCGGATTCCAGTACGAGTATATGGCGAGGCGATCCGCGATTGGCAAGGCCGCATCATCGGTGCTTTCGAGACATTCAGCGACGCCTCGGAAACCGTCGCTGCCACGGAGCGGATCCGCCGGCTGGAGGCCCAAGCATACCTGGACCCGCTCACCGGCCTGCCGAATCGCAGGTGCTTCGACGACCTGTTGGACATCCGGTTCGCAGAGATGAGCCGGGGAATGCTCGGTTTCGGGCTGATCCTCAGTGACGTCGACCACTTCAAGCAGTTCAACGATCAATACGGCCACGAGACCGGAGATGTCGTGCTTAAGGCCATCGCCCGAACGATCGCCCATTCCTGTCGTGGCTACGATCTCGTGGCCCGGTGGGGTGGAGAGGAGTTCGCCGTACTGCTCGGGCAGGGAACGGCCGACCATGCCGAGGCGGTGGCCGAGCGGCTGCGGGTTCTGGTTGAGCTTTCCGAGCTCGACATCGGGGGACAGAAGCTCCGCGTCACGATCTCCATCGGGGCAACAATCGCTCGGGCCGACGACGACCCCGCCTCCCTATTCGCCCGCGTGGATCGACTCCTGTACCACAGCAAGAACCAGGGCAGAAATCGCACGTCGTTCAGCGTGTAGGCCCCCATTAGCCTCCGTGCACGCCGGCCTTGCTCGGTCAACCAGCCATCCTGCGGCAGCGGGGGCACGTCTGCCGCACAGCCAGACCATGCCGATCCCTCCATCCAGCCGCCAAAGCACCGCCGTGTGTCCCCAGGGATATATACGTTATGCGGAGTTACTATATATATAATCGGGCCGGCTGCCTCCGCAATGGGTCCATCGGGCCGATACCGTCGGGGTTCGCTACCGCCCGGCAGGCTGCCGAGTTGGCGGGCGCCAGGACCATGGCGTTTGTATTGCATCCGGAATCGACTTCGGATAGCTTTATCTCATTCTAAGGGCCTGTTGTCACGGAGAGATAAACGAGGTGGGCAATGATCTACTCGGTAGGCTGTGAGTATGGAGTTCGGGCACTGACCAAGCTGGCGGGGGACGTGCCCGCCGGCCGATTCTGCCTCCTGCGGGACATCCTGGAAGGCACCGATCTGCCGCAGCATTTCGTCGGAAAGATCTTCCAGACGCTGGTTCGGGCGGAAATCCTGGTCTCGGCGAAGGGTCGCGGTGGCGGCTTCGCGTTGAAGCGCCCCCCCACGGAGATCACCCTGCGTCAGATCGTCGAGGCCATCGACGGCCAGCATCGCATCAACCGCTGTATCCTCGGCTTTTCCGAGTGCAATGACGACCAGCCCTGCGCCCAGCATGACCACTGGAAGGAAATCCGGCGACAGATCGAGCAGGTGCTCGACACGACCACGCTGGCGGATCTGAGCGCCACCGTGGAACGCAAGGTCGCCGCCAAGAAAAAGAAGATGACCTCGTGACCCGATCCCTGGTTCGGGCCGCGGCCCGGGCCGGGCCTCGCTTCTCATCTGAACTCCCCTGGTGAGAGTCGCATGACGACAGAGAGCACCGTACGCGCCCGTTTCGCCCCTTCGCCGACCGGCTACCTTCACGTCGGTGGGGCCAGGACCGCCCTGTTCAACTGGCTGTTCTGCCGCCGGTATGGCGGGCGGTTCATTCTCCGCATCGAGGACACCGACATTCTGCGAAATATCGAAGGGGCCGAGCAGAAGCTGATGGAAGACCTCCGCTGGTTGGATATCGCCTGGGATGAAGGCCCGGACGTTGGCGGTCCTTTCGGCCCGTATCGGCAGAGCGAGCGGCGAGAGCTGTACGAAGCCGCCGCCGACCGCTTGCTGGCCTCCGGTGCTGCCTACTACGCCTTCGACACGCCGGAGGAACTGGACGCCCTCCGCCGCCAGGCCGCCGCTGAGAAACGTTCTTTTCGCTACCCCCGGCCCGCCGTCCCACCCACCAAGGCCGATGCCGAGAAGGCTCGGGCTGCCGGCCGGCCGGTGGTGGTCCGCTTCCGCGTGCCGGACGAGCCGATCACTATTCAGGACGAGATTCTGGGCGAGGTCCGCTTCGCCGCCGGCGAGGTTGAGGATCTCGTGATCGTCAAGTCGAACGGCTGGCCGACGTACCACTTCGCGGTGGTCGTCGATGATGCCGCCATGCGGATCACCCACGTCCTGCGGGCCCAGGAACACCTGATGAACACGCCCAAGCACGTGTTCATGCAGCGGGCCTTGGGCTACCCGACCCCGCGCTATGCCCATCTGCCGCTGGTTTTCAACATCGACGGCACGAAGATGTCCAAACGCGACAAGCACCGTACGGTGCGACTGGCCGCGAAAGACCGCATTCGCCGAAACCAGTGGACCCTTGACGACGTTGCCCGCCACGCCGAGGCGCGGGTCGAGACCGCCCGCATCTGGCTCGAGCAGGAAGCCGACACGGAGCTGAGCATGGCCCAGGTCGGGCGGATCGCCGCCGCGGCCGGGGTGGCCGTGCCGGAGATCGACGTACACGACTTCCGCCTGTCGGGCTATCTGCCCGAGGCCCTGGTGAATTTCGTGGCCCTCATCGGCTGGTCGCCGAAGGACGACCGCGAGAAGCTGACCCGCGAGGAGATGATCGAGGCGTTTTCCCTCGACCGCATCAACAAGACCGCCGGGCGGTTCGACCGAGAGAAGCTGCTGGCCATGAATACCGACTACGCCGCCCAGGCCGAGCCGGCTCGCCTACTGGCCGGCCTACGCGACTGGGCGGAGGCCGCGGGGTCGCCGCTGGCCGAGGCGGACGACGCGACGCTACGTCGCGTGCTGGCCGCCTGCCAGGGTTTTCGCACCTTTGCCGATGTCGAACGCAAGGCTGGGCCCCTGCTGCTGCCCGACGAGCGAATCGCCTACGAGCCGGACGCCGTCCGCAAGGTGCTGATGAAGAAAGAGCAGGCCGGGTACGCGATGCTGGAGCGGATCCTGCCGGATCTGGAGGCGGTCGAGCCGTGGACGGCGGAGCAGGTGGAAGCGGCCTTCGCCGCCTTCTGCGAGCGGCACGGCGTGAAGCTGGGCGACGCGGCCCAGCCGGTCCGCGTGGCCGTCACCGGCCGAACAATCAGCCCGGCCATCGGCGAATCGCTGGCGATCCTCGGCAAGGAGAGCACACTCCGGCGAATCCGGCGCTGCCTGGAACAACGTCCGCCGAACGCATGACCCGTCCACGAACCTGAAGATCACAATCCAGTCGGCGGGTTTCTCCCCTTAACAATCGTCGCCGAGTCAGCGTCTGTCGTCCGGCGATGATCCGCGCAACAAGCAGGCTGCGGCCCGGGTTTTCCACCGGACCGCAGCCTGTTGGTCATGCGGACACCACCCGCTTCCACCCGGGGTCGGTTCTCACCGAAGCTCGACCCCGGAGAACGGGATGTTGGTCAGTCTTGCTCGCCTGCCGGCTGGTTCAGTTCAGCGGCGGCGAATCAGGGCCATTCCGGCCAGAGCCAGCAACGCCAAGGTCGCGGGCTCGGGGACCACGCGGATGAACCCATCGGCGTAGGTCACGTCGGCGAAGACGCCGGCGGGCGGCGGCTCCACCGCAAAACCTTCGGTCAGGTCGCCGGCCGTGTGGCTGGCGAAGATGGGCGTCAGGCCGAGGCCCACCGCCTGGAACTCCACCTGGGCCAGCACGGTGTTCCCGGTGATGCCGTTGGGGAAGGCCAGGCCGGCCAGACCGTCCAGATCCGGCGCGAACACGGCGTCCCACGGGGCCGGAATCAACACGTTCCCGGTCGGGACCGCGACCAGCAGATCGACCACGTTGAGGTCGATGCCCCAGCCGACGATGGGGGTCTCGGCGTCGATGGTGGCGACGATGTCCACCCAGAAGACGTCACCGAGGTTGACCGTCGACGTGACGGGATTGAACCCCACGACCACTCCCGCGGTCGCCGGGGCGGCCGCCAGGCCCAACAAAAGGGCCACGCAACATGCTACCTTCATCCTCATAGACTGTTTCCTCCTCGCACATTTTCTCAGGATGTGCCACGTTGGCTTGTTGGATCCTACTCCATCAAGAGAACACTTTCAAGCACTTCTGGCAGGGTTGCCCGCCGGCAGCCTTCGCGGCTGCCGGCGGGTCCCATAAACCTCAGCGAGCCGGCGTCACCTGCCGGACGGCTCCAGGCCGCCCATCAGGGGCACCGCGACGCTCACCTTCTTCTTCTTGGGCGGCACGAACTGGCGTCCGTTCGCCTCATAGTAGCACTCCAGCCACAGCGTGTAGTCCACCAGGTTGATGCACCCGCTGCCGTCCATGTCGGCATACTGGTTGTACTTGGTGTGACCGACGCACGTGCCGTACGCATCGACGAAGAGCCAGTAGTCATCCACGTCCACATCGCCGTCGCCGTCGATGTCGCCGCAGAGGCAGGGGTTCTCCGCCGGGACGTAGCAGATCTCGATGCAACCGTCGATGGCGACCATCGCCGTCACGTCGAGACCGACCGTACCGTCGGCATTCTCGACGCCCGCGCGATAGTCAGCCGCCGGGAGCGTGCACGTGCCATAGCGGAGCTCGATGCAGTTGGTGCCTTCATACAGCACCGCCTGGAACGTGTTCGCGTCGGTGTTGCCGTACTGCGGGACGTTCGTCCACTGGGCGATGAAGCGGCGGTTCGGGGCCGTGCCCAGAGTCTGATAGTGCACGGTGCCGCCGGCGCCCGGGTTGTAGTCATCCCACAGGACCGCGATCAGGTCGTTCGGAGTCGCGGTGTTCGGGATCGGATCCTCGGTGTAGTCCGTGAGGACGCCGCCGAAGGTCAGGTAGCCGTTCGAGCAGACGCCGATATCCGTCTTGGTGCTGCCGAAGAAGCTGAAGCTGAACCCGAGCGGAACCACGATGCCCTGGTCGTCGCCCAACGTGAGCGGCGTGCCGGTGCCGGAGATGTCCTCGAAGGCATTGCTGCACATCGCGGCCTCGTAGGTGCCGGCGCCGCAGTTGGTGCCCTCGCCGAGGAAGCGGCCGCCCTGAGCCAGACACTCGGACTCGAGCAGACCCTCCACGCACGTGCTGCCGATGCAGCAAGCACCCGGGAAGGTGCACGGCTCGCAATCCAGCCGGACCCAGTACGTGTCATTGTCGCCGCAGGTCACGCCACTAAAGCTCGACGGGCCGACCCAGACGTAGTAGACACCGCCCGGAGGCAGGCACTGCGTCGTGATCGTGACTTCCTGGCACGCCGCGCCGGTCGCGATCGTGTAGGTGTAGCCCGCACAATCGTTGCCGGCATCCTCGATCAGCAGCAACTGGAGCGGGAACTCGGCCTTGGCCGTGATCGTGAAGATCGACGACCCGCTGTAGTTCACGATGAACCAGTCGGTGTCGCGGGTGCTGCCGTCCGCCCAGGCGGTGCCGCAGATGGTCTCGCCGCAGGCGATCGCGCCGAAGATCGGCGGGGTGCTGTTGCAGCCGCCGTTCGTATCGGTGCCGCAAGGCTCGCCCTCATCGACGCTGCCCGGCGGGCAGAGCACGAAGCACGGGCACTGCGCGCAGGTGCTGCCGATGCCGAGGAACTCGGCCTGGCCGGCGGGGCAATCCTCCGGCAGGGTGAGCTGGCAGGTGCCGTCATAGAAGCAGCACGCGCCATCCTCGGGAGGCGTGCAGCGGCCGGTGGCCGTGACGCCGACCGGCGTGGTGCCGTCGAGACCGTCGGCGGCGATCTGGAATCCCAGGCCGTCGAAGATGTAGTAGTACGGCTCGCTGATCCAGCTCCCGATGGCGTTGTACACGGTGGTGATCACGTCGCCGTCACCGGCCGGGAACTGAACGTTCAGCGGACCCGCGCCGGAGGGGAGAGTGATCTCATCCAGAACCAGGATGCCGTTCACATAGACATCGAGCGTGTTGCCGTTCCAGCCGTCGCCGTAGCTGTCCCAGAGCTGCACGGTGTGAGCGCAGCCGCCGGGGCACTGGAAGGTCGCGCAATCCTGACCGGCAAACCACATGCCGCCCAAGTTGGCGCACTGCCACTGCTGGTTGGTGGCCACGCAGGCCCCCTCCACGCAGCAGGCGCCCAGCGGCGTCGAGCAAGGCTCGCAGGTCAGCGTGGCCTTGTAGTCGAGCGTGCAGGGCAAGCCGTCGAACTGCGACGGGCCGACCCAGAACCAGTAGCGGCCCGGCAACATGCAGTCGGCCGTGGTCAGCGTGGCCGGCGTGCAGACCGGAGCGGTCGTGTTGGACAGGATCGTGTAGTCGCTGCAATTCCCGCTGCCGCCGTTGATGATGAAGATCAACACCGGGAACTCCGCCTCCACCGTCCAGGTGAAGTACATCGGCTCGGTGGTGACGATCTCGAACCAGTCGGTATCGCGGGTGCCACCGGTGGCCCAAGCCGTGCCGCAGATGGTCTCGCCGCAGGCGATCGGCTCGAAAGCGGGCGGAGTGGCGTTGCAGCCGCCGTTCGTGTCGGTGCCGCACGGCTCATTCTCGGGGATGCCGCCCGGCGGGCAGAACACGAAGCAGGGGCACTGCGAGCAGTTGGTACCCACGCCGAGGAACTCGGCCTCGCCGGCCGGGCAATTCTCCGGGAGGGTGATCTGGCAGGTGCCGTCATAGAAGCAGCAAGCGCCATCCTCAGGCGGCGTGCAGCGGCCGGTGGCCGTGACGCCGACCGGCGTCGTGCCGTTGAGACCGTCGGCGGCGATCTGGAATCCCAGGCCGTCGAAGATGTAGTAGTACGGCTCGCTGATATAGCTCCCGATGGCGTTGTAGACCGTCGTGATGACGTCGCCGTCAGCCGCGAGGAAGTAGTAGTTCACGGGACCGCTGCCGCTGGTCAGCGTGATGCCGCTGAGGACCGGCGAGCCGTTCACGTACACGTCCAGCGTGTTGCCGTTCCAGCCGTCACCGTAGCTGTCCCACAGCTCCACGCGGTGCTGGCAGCCGGTCGGGCACTGGAAGGTCGCGCAATCCTCGCCGGGGAAGAACAGGCCGTTGGCCGCTGCGCAGGCCGGCTGAGTCAGCATGGAGCACTGGCCGTTGATGCAGCAGGCCGCCAGGACCACCTGGCAGTTGCCGGTGACGGTGATGCCCGTCGGCGTGGTGCCGTTGAGGCCGTCGGCGCCGATCTGGACGCCGTTGCCGTCGAAGATGTAGTAGTACGGCTCGTACGGCCAGCCGCCGATCGCGTTGTAGACCGTCGTGATCGTGTCGCCGGTCGCCGCGTCGAAGTAGAAGCTGAGCGGGCCGGTGCCACTGGCCAGCGTGATGCCGGTCAGGACCGGCACGCCGTTCACGAACACGTCCAGCGTGTTGCCGTTCCAGCCGTCGCCGTAGCTGTCCCACAACTCGATGCGATGCTCGCACTCGGCCGGGCAGGTGAAGTTGGCGCAATCCTGGCCAGCATACCACTTGTGGCCGCCGAGGGCGTCGCAGTCCGCCTCGTAGTTGGTGGCCACGCACTCCAGGCCGGCATTGCAGCAGGCGCCAAGGATGCCGCAGGGGGGATCAAGCTGGGCACAGACGCCGTTCGCCACGAAGCGGGCCGGCGGCAGGCAGTTGATCATCTCGACGTTGTCCTGGCAGACGCCCGTGTAGTCGCTGCAGCAGGCACCGTAGATCGGGATGTATTCGCCCGTCAGGCAGAAGGCGAGGTCAAACGCCTCGGTCGTCCACGTGCCGGTGCCCTGGTCGAGCAGCAACGAGGATGCGTTGCCCGTCGGCGAGCTGGCCCACAGGAACCAGCAGTCCGGGTTGCCGACGGTGATGCCCTGGATCGAGACCCATCCGGCCGCCAACTGGCAGCAGGGGCTGAGTGAGAGGACATCGTAGCGGTTCATGTTGAAGCCGCTGTACAGCACGCCGGTCGGCGTGATCGTCGGCGTCACCGTGTAGGTGCAGACTTCCGCGCCGGGCTGTCCGCCGGCATCGGCATAGAACTTGATCTCGAACTGCGCCGGGGTCTCGGTGCAGTCCGCCCACGGATAGGACAGGCTGAGGCCCCACCAGTGGATGTCGCAGATGTTGCCGCTGACCCCGCTGAAGTACTCGTAGCGGATCAACGACGAGTAGGTCGCTTCGTTCGGATCGCGGGTGTCACTGACGCCGAACGTCCAGCTCGCGTTCGGGTCGTGCGGGGTCGCGCCATACAGCGACCCAACCGGGCAGAGCAACAGGTCGCCCCGCGGTTCCGCGACGTTGAACGAGGCCACCGGAGTCTGCGCCGCAATGGCCTTCTCCTTCAGCTCGGCCGGGCTGAGGCGAACCTCCGCCTGGGCCGGCGGGGCCTTGACCTTCTCCGGGGTCGCGGCGACCGAATGGGATTGAACCGGCGTCAACTTGTCACCTGGACCGGCCCCGAGCACCAGGCTGGTACACAGGAGCAGTGCGCCTAACACACACACACTCTTTCTCATACTGTGCCTCCTCTGAAAAAATGGGAAACAGAACGACTGAACAGAACCTCCGTTTAACAAACGCGAATAACGCGGAACGGCGCGGAGACGAACCGCCCGCGAGAAGTGCTGGAGACCAGACTGACAGCCTGAATCCGCCAATTCCCGTCCTACTGCCTTCTACGGCGAGGCGAAGAACATCGCCGCGCCACCTCCGAAGCTGCGTCTCGTCGGACACTCCGGCGATCGGTCTCGCCGGCCCACGCCACCCCGCCGCAGAGTGGTCGCCACGAGGCGGAGCCGCTGGGCCAAGGTCCGTGCGAGAGCCGCACACCACTCGCCAGATTGGCGAAGAAACCAACCTGACAGAACACGTTTAGAATAACGAAACCGGGTGGTCAGGTCAATACTTCGCGAGGATCTTGTTGTCCTGATCTTCAGATCGAACGATCGGATGAACCGATAATAATACGATTAAATCGCAAAAACCTAATCTCATGTAATGTAGATAATTATGCTTTGTGGCCTCAAGTTCTAGCGTACAGGTTACGGAAGCTCTGCGGTCCATCCGTCAGTCATATAATTATTAACTTCGTCATGATATCTGCTGGATCCATGGACCATCGAGCCGATATAGTCCCCGACTCCAGTCGGCTTCGCCCACTGGAGGCCCGGCCCCGAACCCTGCCGTCGCCACCCCGTAGAGTAAGGAACCATGCCAATTAAACTGTCCAGCCCTGACATCACCGAAGCAGAAATCGCCGCCGTAACCGAAGTCCTCCGCTCCGGCTGGCTCTCGCTCGGCCCCAAGGTGCCCGAGTTCGAGAAGGCCCTGGCGGACTACATCGGCGTGAAGCACGCCGTCGCCGTCTCCAGCGGCACGACGGGTCTTCATCTGCTCATGCGCGCGATCGGCGTCGGCCGCGGCGACGAGGTCATCAGCACGCCCTTCTCGTTCATTGCCTCCACCAACTGCGTCATGTTCGAAGGGGCCAAACCCGTTCTGGTCGATATCGACCCGCTCACCTGGAATATCGACGTGAGTCGGATCGAAGCCGCGATCACGCCCCGCACTCGCGCCCTCATCCCCGTCGACGTGTTCGGGCAGATTCCCGACATGGATCAGATCATGGCGATTGCCCGGCGTCACGGGCTGCGGGTGATCGAAGACTCCTGCGAGGCCCTGGGCAGCCGGTTCAAGGGCCGCATGGCCGGGTCGCTCGGCGACGCCGGTGTCTTCGGTTTCTACCCCAACAAGCAGATCACCACCGGGGAGGGCGGCATGATCGTCACCAACGATGACGAGATAGCGCACTTATGCCGCTCCATGCGCAATCAGGGCCGTGACACCATGGCGTGGCTGGCCCACGACCGTTTGGGCTACAACTATCGCCTCAGCGACGTAGCCAGCGCCATCGGCCTGGCCCAGATCCGCCGGATCGACGAAATCCTCGCCAAGCGGGCCCGTGTCGCCGGCTGGTATCGCGAACGGCTGGGCGGCGACTCTCGCTTGTCCATGCAGAAGCTCAGCCCCGAAGTGGAAATGAGCTGGTTCGTATTCGTCGTCAAGCTCGCCGACGACTACACCGAGGAACGCCGGAACGCGATCATCGAAAGCCTGCGTGCCAAGGAAATCGGCTCCAGCAATTACTTCGCACCGATCCACCTACAGCCGTTCTACGGTCGAGAATTCGGGTACAAGAAGGGTGATTTCCCCGTTTGCGAACGCGTGGCCGCCCGCACCGTGGCCTTGCCGTTCCACAACCACCTGACCGAGGCGGAAGTCGATCACGTCTGCCGCGAATTCCTGGCCCTGCTGTAGTCCCGGCGTTCACCGGCCGCCGCGAAGGCGGCCGGTCCGCGTCACCCAGCCAGCTTTCGCCCGAAGGCCGTCGCCCGCTTGGCCAAAGCCTTGTCCGCCAGGATTGCCGCCGGGTTCGCGGCATGCGGCACGACAAAGGCGCCCAACCATTTGGTCTGGCCGAACTTGGCCATCCGCCGGAAGGTCTCGGTCACGAGGTCGGCCCCGTCCTCCTCACCCCCGCCCGAGGTGATGACCGCCGCCATCTTGCGGCCCTTCAACAGCGAGGTGTACTTGCCGCCCTCGCCGAACTTGAAGGTGCAGAAGAAGCGATCCATCGCCAACTTGAGCGGCCAGGCCGGTGACCAGCAGAATACGGGCGTCGCCCACACGATCAGGTCGGCTTTCATCGCCTTGCCGATGACCGGCAGCAGGTCGTCCTGCACATGGCAACCCGGCTCCGTCGGCTCGTCCTGGCAACCGTAGCACTCCAGGCACCCACTGATGTCCTTCAGCTTCCCGAGAAGCACGGTCTCCACCTTGGCCCCGGCCTCCCGGGCCGACCGCAGCACCAAATCCAGCACAGTCTGGGTGTTCCCTTTGACCCGTGGACTGCCCTGCAACGCGAGAATTCTCATCGGTCCATCTCCCAGATCACGGTGGCGGCCCGATCCACCGCCGGCCACTGTATCATCCAAACCCGCACGTGGCGAGGGGGACTCCGCCCTTCGCCCGCTGGCCACCACCGGCCCATCAGCGTATCATGGGTCGGGTCGCGGAGGCGGGCAACACGCATCATGACCGGCCACCAGATACTGGGCCGGCGGACTCTCCGGCAACACGCCTCCCCTGCTCACAGGTGCCACATGGCCGCCCGAAGATGGACGACGGGGCGACTCCTGGAACTGAGCCGCACCTACCGCGCCGCCTGCGTATTGGTTGCGGCCGCCGAATTGGATCTGTTCGAGGCCTTGGCGGATGGCCCGTCCTCCGCGGAAGAGATCTCCGCACGGCGAGAGCTGGATCTTCGCGGAACAACCATACTCCTCGACGCCCTCGCCACCCTGGGATTACTCCGCAAGCGGAACCATCGCTACGCCCTGACCGCAGGCGTTCGCGAATGCCTGACATCGGGCGGCGAGGGAAGTGTGCTGGCCATGCTCCAGCACCAGGCCAACTGTCTTCGCCGCTGGAGCCACCTGGCCACCGTCGTCAAGACCGGCCACCCCGCACCGCGGCAGCCCAGCACCCGGGGTGAAGCGGCGGACCTGGCCGCCTTCATCGGTGGAATGCACGATCTGGCTCGGCCGCTGGCCCGGGAACTGGTGGGTTCCCTCCAACCGCTCGAGTTTAATCGCCTCCTGGACCTGGGCGGAGCCTCGGGGACCTGGACCATCGCCTTCCTGTTGGCCCAACCCGAAGCCACTGCCGCCCTGTTCGACCGGCCGGAAGTGCTGCCGATGGCCCGCGCGCGACTCGCCGAGGCCGGACTGGCCGACCGCGTCGAGCTGTTCGGCGGCGATTTCATGGCCGACCCCCTGCCGCCGGGTGCGGACCTGGCCTGGGTCAGCGCCATCGTCCACCAGAACTCCCGCGAGCAGAATCGGCGGCTCTTTACCGCCCTCCACGCCGCCCTGAATCCCGGCGGGACGATCCTGATCCGCGACGTGGTGATGCAGGAGGACCGCCTCTCACCCGCCGAAGGGGCGCTGTTCGCGGTCAACATGCTGGTCTCCACCGAGGGAGGAGGAACATTCACCTTTGCGGAATTGCGCGAGGACTTGGAGGCCGCCGGGTTCGTGGAGGTTGTCCTCCGCCGACCGGACGAGGGCATGAATTCCATCGTGCAGGCCGTCCGGCCGCAGACCCCGCAGTCCGTCGCAGCGTCCTGAACCGACTCGAAAACACCAGGTGCCCGCTCGCCCCATGCCTCCTCACGCCGACCGCCCAGGACCGCCGACCCCGGCCCTGCTCCTGCGCATGGCCGGCATCAGCAAGTCCTTCGGTCGCCAGCAGGTTCTCCAGGAAGTCGGCTTCGATCTCCGCTCCGGCGAGGTGCATGTCCTGGCCGGCGAGAATGGTGCGGGCAAGAGCACGCTGATGAAGATTCTTGGCGGCGTGCACACCGAATACGAAGGGCAGATCGAGTTGCACGGCCGGCCGGTTCGGTTCCGCTCGCCCCGCGACGCCGCCGCCCACGGCGTCGCCGTCATCCACCAGGAATTGTCGCTGATTCGCGAGCTGTCCGTGGAGGACAACATCTTCCTCGGCCGCGAGCACTCGACGCTGGGGTGGCTGCGACGCAAGCCGCAACGCCGGCGGGCGATCGAGGTGCTGGCCCTGCTGGGCGTCCGGCTCGACGTTCGCCGCCCGGCCGGTTCCTTCTCCATCGCCACGCAACAACTGGTCGAGATCGCCAAGGCGTTGGCCCTGGAGGCCGAGCTGCTGGTCATGGACGAACCGACCAGCGCCCTGCAAGGTCCGGAGGTCGAGCGGCTATTTGCCTGCATCGCCGCGCTGAAGGCCCGCGGCTGCGGCATCATCTACATCACCCATCGCCTGGAGGAGGTCTATCGGCTCGCCGACCGCATCACCGTCCTCCGCGACGGCCGCCATATCGGCACCACGCCGACGGCCGAACTGCCCGCTCCGCTGCTGGTCCGGCAGATGGTGGGCCGGGACTTGTCGCCGCCGCCCGCAGCCCCGGCTTCGACCGCGGCCGAAGTCCGGCTGCGGCTCGACGGCTTCACGCTCCGCTCCGCGGCCCCGGGGCCGCGGCCGATCGTGCAGGACGTCTCACTGGAACTCCGCGCCGGGGAGATCCTCGGTCTGGCGGGCCTGGAAGGCTCCGGCAACAGCGCCCTGCTCTGGGGGCTGTTCGGCGCCCACGACGGGCCGACCACCGGGTCGGTCTGGCTCGACGGGAGGCCCTACCGCCCCACGTCGCCACGGCAGGCGATCCGCCGAGGCCTGGCCCTGGTCACCAACGACCGCCAGCGAACCGGACTGGTCCTAGGCATGAGCGTGGCCGGAAACTTCACCCTGGCCTCACTGCCGCAGGTCTCGCCGGGCGGTTGGTTAAACCGGGCCGCGGAGTATCGCGTCGCCGCCCGCCTGGCCCAGACTCTCGCCCTACGGGCCGCCTCGCTGCGCCAACCGGTCGGTACGCTCTCCGGGGGCAATCAGCAGAAGGTCGTACTGGGCAAGTGGCTCCACCGGGAGCCGCGGGTACTGCTGCTGGACGAGCCGACCCGCGGCGTAGACGTCGGCGCCAAGCAGGAGATATACGCCCTGATGCGGCGCTGGAGCCAGGCGGGGACGGCCATCCTGCTGATCACCTCGGAGTTGCCGGAGTTGCTGCTGCTCAGCGACCGCATCCTCGTCCTGCATCGCGGCCGGGTTTCGGCCTGCTTCGACCGCCGGGAAGCCACGCCGGAACGCATCCTCAGCACCGCCATGGGAGGCCACTGACGTGACCGCAGCCCCAGAAACCCAGCCCAGACTCGCCCCTGCGGAACTCATCCGCCAGCCCGCCTTCACCGCCCTACTGGCCCTGGTTCTCGTCTTCGTGCTGGGGTTGCTGTTCTCCGGGGACGGGGCCTTCTACAAATGGGGCACCCATCGCGACGCCCTGCGGCAAGCTTCCGTCTACGGCATCCTCGCCTGCGGCATGACCGTCGTCATCATCTCGGCGGGCATCGACCTGTCCGTGGGCAGCGTGCTGGCCCTCGCAGCCGTCTGCTTCTCCATCTTCAGCATCCACTGGCAATGGCCGGCCTACGCGACGATCCCGCTCTGCCTGCTGATCGGCGGAGCCTGCGGGGTGATCAGCGGCGGCCTGGCGGCGCGGTTCGGCATCCAGCCCTTCGTCGTGACGCTGGCGATGATGGTCTTCGCCCGGGGACTGGCCAAGACCGTCAGCGGCGGCATGAAGGTCTCGACTGCCATCCGCACCGAAGACGGGGGCTACTCCTACGTTGAGGTGCCCGACGTCTTTCGCGCGATCGACTCCCGCCTGCTGGACGGCAATCTCTCCGTCGTCAGCCTGATCTTCATGGTGTGCGTGGCGCTCTCCTGGCTGTGCCTGGCGCGACTCCGCTGGGGCCGCTACCTCTACGCCATCGGCGGGAACGAGCCGGCCGCCCGACTCTCCGGCGTGCCCGTCGCCGCCATGAAAATGCTGGCCTACGGCCTGTGCGGGCTGTTTGCCGCCGTGGCGGGCATCTGCCAGGCAGCCCAGGAACAGCAGGGTGACCCGGAAGCCGGCGTGGGTTATGAATTGAACGCCATCGCCATCGTCGTGATCGGCGGCACCAGCCTGATGGGCGGCCGCGGCGGAATCGGCCTGACCCTGTTGGGCACGCTGATCATCGGGTATATAGAGAAGATCCTCAGCATCAACGCCGTGCCGGAAGCCAGCCGCCTGATGCTGACCGGGGCCATCATCGTCGCGGCGGTGCTGGTGCAGAGGAGGAAGGCCTGAAGCGAGAGAGACCGTTCTCCGGCCCGTAGACTACCGGCGGCTCCGCTGCTTCGTGCGACGACAGTAAGCGATTGGAAGTGAGGGAGTTCAATCCATGCAGCAGACCGTTTCAAACCGATTGATGCGCTTGATGACGCTGGCGGCCGCAGTCGCCCTATGCGCCGTGGGCCTTTCCGTCACCCGCGCCGACCAACCCGCGGGACAGCCGCAGACGAAGCCACCCGTCAGTCAGCCCCCGCTGCCCGCCAAGTCCTACACCCTCGGCATGAGCCAGTGCAACCTCGGCGAACCCTGGCGCGTACAGATGAACGCCGAGATCAAGAAGGCCGCCGAGGCCCACCCGAACCTCAAGGTCATCTTCAAGGACGCCCAGAACGACACCCTGAAGCAACGCGCTCACGTCGAGGAGTTCGTCAGCGCCAAGGTTGATCTCATCATCATCAGCCCCAAGGAGGCCGCCCCGCTGACCGAGCCGGTGGCCAAGGCCGTCGCCGCCGGCATCCCGGTCATCGTGCTGGACCGGCGGGTGCTCGGCGACCAGTTCACCTGCTTCATCGGGGCCGACAACAAGCTGATCGGCCGCGAGGCGGGCCGTTGGATCGCCAGGAAGCTGGGCGGCAAGGGCAAGGTGGTCGAGTTGAAGGGCCTGATGACCTCCACGCCGGGGCAGGACCGCCACACCGGCTTCCGCGAGGGGATCAAGGGCTCGGAGATCGAGATCATCTTCGAGGCCGATATGAAGTGGCTGGAGCCGGACGCCCGCAAGGAGATGGAGTCGGCCCTGGCCCGCTTCGACCACATCGACCTGGTGTACGCCCACAACGACCCCGGCGCCCACGGCGCCTGGCTGGCCGCCAAAGCCGCGGGCCGCGAAAAGAAGATCCTGTTCGTGGGCATCGACGCCCTACCGCACGAGGGAGTCATGTATGTGAAGAAGGGTGTGCTGGACGCGACCTTCGAGTATCCCACCGGCGGCCGCGAGGCGATCGAAACGGCCTTGAAGATCCTGGCGGGCGAGAAAGTGCCCAAAGAGATCACCCTCGGCTCGCGACTCTTCACCAGGGAGAACGTGGAGAAAGGCGGCGAGCCGCTCGGTCCGCCGGCCACCAACGAGAAAAAGCCGGAGGAGCCCAAGGTGGAGCCGCCGCCGAAGGGCGAGTGACGTTCTGCAAGCGATCGGCAGGTCCGGCGTCCAGCCAAGACGAAGGGGGCGGGCAGGGGTACTTGCCCGCGGGCAAAACGGGCGAAGCACGCTGGCCGCTTCGCACCGCTGGGCGATGCCGGTTCGGCAAACCGCACCTCCAGTACAGCGCGCGACGGACAAGGCGAAGGGCGATTCGACGGCTCGGCTGCGGTATTCCACTTCTTTGAGACGTTTGCCGCTGGCCAAGGCGCCGGACTGGCTATAATCCCCCAAGGTTCCCAATCCGGTTGTGAGCCAGAGCAAGGAGTATCTTGATGGCGGCGTCCGTTTATCTGGCAGTGAAGCGTACCGTAGCGGTTGCCGGCTGTCTGTTCCTGGTTGGCTGTGCGAATCCGGGGGGATGTTCCTGCCCTAAGCCTTGGCCGGAAAGCCCACTGTACGAAACGCCCGCCAGCGACCCCAACTGGGTCCCGCCTGCGAGCAAGGAAGAGGCCATGGCGGCCATGGCGGGCCACTACGCCCACTATGACATCGTGGCCTACGAGGGCGAAACGGCCAACGGCCCGTTATCGACGTTTGTCGTTTCGTATGGCTTCACGGACCTGGTCATCGAAGACGGCCAGTTGGTCGCGTACGACCGCTTCTGCCATGCCGAGTACATTGCCAACCAGCCGTTCGACACGATCTTCTCGGATGCGGCCACGCAGGCCATTCAGCCCCCTGGCGCGATCGTCGATGTGTATGAGGAGGACGGCGTCTGGAAGCTATGGCGTCCGGCGACCCCCACTCTGAACGGTATTGGCGGCGACCCGAACGTGCCGCTGTCGATGGACCGCAACGATCCCCTGATCAGCGACGACGACCACGACGGAAAACCGGGGGTAACCGTGGTCGTGAAGCTGTTCGGCCTGATCGAGGGGGAGATCTACATTGCCCGGCGCGAGATATTCCAGAACTTCTTGACGCTCTACTCCGACGGCAGTCTGTGGGGCCATGTCGTCGACGACTCGGAGCAGCTCGTGATCGGGGCCTCGCTGGCGATTTTGGATACGCCCAACAACCCGCCTCAGCGGCGTGACCCCGGTTTAAATCCGATCATTCTCATTCCCGTGCCTGCGGACCTCGACACTTGCGAGGAGCTCATGGCCAATCGAGACGCGCTCTTTCCCCCGTCGCCGGCGTTCCAAGAGAACTGTGACTGGAGCGCGAGTGAATAGAACCCGCCTGACCGTTGTCGTTCTTGCCTCGTTGGCTTTGAGCCCGGGCTGCGGCTCCTTTCCCGGTGTCGAGAACCCTCCGAACTCAGACCTCGATCTGCTTGCCTGCGGGCTGAACCAATGCACGTTTCAGATGCTCTTCTGCTTCCTGGAGCCGGCCTGCCTCGAAACCCTCGCCTGCAACGCGCAATGCGGCTCCGCCGGAGCACGGAGCGAGCAGCAAGCCTGCCACTTGTTCTGCCAACTCGCTCTCGGACGGAAGAGTGCGGTATACCCCCACCTGGTGCAATGCTTTGCCGACAACGGTTGTCTGCCGACCTTGCCCGAGGGTACGGATGGCCAATGCCTGGTCACCGGCGAGAATATTCACCAAGTGCATGTGCTTCAGGGCCTTCACGAGCTCGAGGGAACGTGGCTGGAAGTACGGGGTCTGAACTGTGGGGTTCCCGGCTCGCGATGGGAAGGCGGCTACGATGCCCTGCCCTGCCGATCGAGTTCCTGGGTCTTCCTTACGCAACGGTGGTGGTATTACACGTCCTTCCGCGCCCCCGCCGGCAACGCCAACCGCAGCCCCGAGGAAGTCGTACATCTCATCGCGGAGCCCCGGCTGAGCGACCAGGAACCGGGTTTACTGGAGGTCGTTTACGTCAACCCGCCCCTTCAACCGCAGCATGAGCGCTGGTACATCCTCTCCCGACCTGATCCGGATTGGATCATGTATACCTATTGCGGCTCAACGCCGGTGGGTGCGTACGCCGGCGTGAACATCATGACCCGCGGCCCCGAGCCGTCCGCTGCCGCGATGCCGCCTGCCGTGGAGGCGGCTTTCCGTCAGGCCGCCCGCGACTTCAACTTCGCCTACGAGAACATGTGCGACACGGACCAGGCCCAATGCCCTCCCGTCGCCGCGGAAGAAGATGTGCGGAACTGGGTCAATGGATTATAGACACGGGTATCAATTAACTATTGATCTTCGCGCGGCCAACGGAACGACGAGGCGGCTTTGAGCGCCACGAATAGGTTTTCGCGGGGAAATTGGTCGTCACATTGAAAACGCAAAGGTCATGGCCTGCTCCCCACCATCTGATCCAGGTGTCATGAGAGTCCGTTGCCCGGCCGCGGCGTAGCCGCGGCCGGTGGAGGTGACTCTCGATGAAACGCAGACGTCACCGCCCCGAACAGATCATTCACAAGCCCCGTCAGGTGGACGCCGAACCGGCCGCCGGCCAGCCCATCGCCGCCATCTGCCAGAAGCTGGGCGTGGCCGAGGCGACCTTTCACCGCTGGCGCAACCAGTACGGCGGCATGAAGGCCAACGATGCCCGCCGCCTCGAGGAACTGGAGCGGGAGAACGCCCCGCTCAAGAAGCTGGTCGCCGACCAAGCCCTCGACCAGGCGATCCTCAAGGAAGCCTTGCGGGGAAAATACTAAGCCCGACGCGGCGCCGTGCGGCCGTCAACCACGTGCAGGAGGAGTTAGAGGTCGCGCAGCGTCGGGCGTGTCGGGTCATCGGTCAGCCCCGGTCCACGCAGCGGTACACGCCGCGCGAGCCGGACCGCGACCGGCCGTTGGTGCAGCGGATGTTGGAACTGGTCCGGCAGCATCCGCGTTACGGGTATCGCCGGATCACGGCGTTGCTGCGGCAAGAAGGTCGGCCGGTGAATCGCAAACGGATCCATCGTTTGTGTCGGCAGGAGCATTTGAAAGTGCCGCAGAAACAGCGGAAAAAGCGGCGGTTGGGCCACAGTGCCAACGGCATCCTGCGCCGCCGGCCGGAGCATCCGAACCACGTGTGGTGCTACGATTTCCTGAAGGACCAGACCACCGACGGGCGGCCGCTGAAGCTGCTGCCGATCGAGGACGAGTACACGCGCGAGTGCCTGGCGTTGGACGTGGCTCGGAGCATCACGGCAAAGGACGTGATCCGCACACTGGCCCGGTTGTTCGTGGAGCGTGGGGCACCGCGTTTCATCCGTAGCGACAACGGGCCGGAGTTCATCGCCCAGGCGATTCGTGCCTGGCTGCCTCGCTCGGGCGTGCAGACGTTGTACATCGCCCCCGGAGCCCCCTGGGAGAACGCGTACAGCGAGTCGTTCAACAGCCGGCTGCGCGACGAGCTGCTGAACCGGGAGTTGTTCACGAGCGTGTTGGAAGCGAAGGTGATTGCGGAGGACTACCGACAGGAGTACAACCAGCGAAGGCCCCACAGTGCGTTGGGCTACCAGACGCCGGCGGCGTTCGCCGGCCGCTGCCGATCCTTGGGGGCTCCGCCCCCAAACCCCCGGCTTCAATCCCCAACCGGAGAGCACCAGGGGAAGAGGCCGGCCGAGGATCGAAAACGTGGTCCGACTCTCATAGCAACTGGTACATAAACCGGGGGCAGGTCAGTGTGGTCGGGCCGGTCGCGATGTCAGGTGCTCGATTGGCTTCACTTTCCATTGTCACGATAGAAGGCTACGAGCTCGCGAAAGGAGGTTTTCTCGGGCTCCGGGAACCGCGCCTCGTCCACGAACTCATGCAAGAAGTCGCGATATGCGTCGCCGATTCTTCTGTCCAATGCGTCCTCAACAAACCCCTGATTCCCTGCAATCGTGTTGAAGAGCTCGTCACAGATTATGGCAAAACGACGATTCTCCTCAAGCATCAGGAAATGAACCCAGATGGTATCCACGTCGCCGAGCAGCTCCATCGCTTCCGGGCTCAATCTAGCGCGCAGGCAGCAGCGGGGTTCATCTATCAGGGGAATGACGTGAGCGTACTTGTATCCGCAAGCCCGGGCGGCGTTGGCGATCGCCAAGGCGTTCTCCCGCGTGAAGTGCCGCGCATCTTCGAATGGGACCGCGATCAAGCTTTTGCCGTTCAGGAACTCCCTTCGAAAGCGCAATACCTTCCAAGGCTCAATCACCTCATCACGTTGCGCGAAGAGGCAAAGTGCCGTCGATTGATTGACTGGGGCAATCGGGCTTGCCATCGGCGACCCGCTATTTCTTGCCGTCTCCAGCTTGTTGTCCTCCACTCGAGCCACCTTCGCCCGAATTACTTGATCCGCCGGAATCCGCCGATCCTCCTTGTTTTGGATCACACGGCTTCTCACCGTAACGAATCTTCGTGACCGTCTCGACATACGCCTGCGCCAGCGAGTACGCATTGCCGTCGAGCGTCAGCGAGCCCTGAACGCCGCTCGGCGGAAGAATCGTTCGATAAATATCGACAATAACGGTCGCAGAACTCGGTGCCCCTTCCTGGCGACGAGCCGCAGCTTCAGCTCTCCAGCGCCGGTTGTCTGGGCGGTAGCCTGCGCGCTGGGCGAGTCGAGTTTGTGCCAGAGTGTCGCAATGACTTCATAATCCGAGGGTGTGACCGGTGAACTTGGTGAGCGCCTTGCCGGTTACGGCGATGGGCTTCTCGGCCTTCCAATCGCCGCCCTCCTCCGGGATCGCCTCGGCCGTCTGCACATCCGTCCCGCCTGTCCCCGTGCTGGCCAACGCGACAGCATTACCCTGCGACCCGGTCGGCACAACCTCAAGCTTCGGGCACGCATCGGTTTCAGTTGCAAGCGCGGTCGTGGCGAACAATATGGGCAGAATGGCTGAGATGATCAGGACGAGTTGGCGGTTTGTTTCGCGATTCATGTTCTGCCCTCGCGATCGCCCACGCCCGAAGCCGTGGGGTCCCCGGCGAGCCCGGGTGCAAGTGCTTTGGTCGCGTCGGTGCCCCAGTACTGTAGCACGCGCCGGCCGGGCCGTCAATCGGGCGAAAACCCGGGGCGACCGGGTTGGCCTGCTCCCCAAAAACTGATCCAGGTGTCATGAGAGTCCATTGCCCGGCCGCGGCGTAGCCGCGGCCGGTGGAGGTGACTCTCGATGAAAAGGAAACGTCACAGTCCCGAGCAGATCATTCACAAGCTCCGCCAAGCCGATGCCGAGCTGGCCGCCGGCCAGCCCATCGCCGCCATCTGCCAGAAGCTGGGCGTGGCCGAGGCGACCTTTCACCGCTGGCGGAACCAGTACGGTGGCATGAAGGCCAACGACGCCCGGCGTTTGAAGGAGCTGGAGCGCGAGAACGCCCGGCTCAAGAAGCTGGTCGCCGACCAGGCCCCGGATCAGGCGATCCTGAAGGAGGCTTACAGGGAGCATACGGGCCCGACGAACACCGAGCCCGACGCGCCGCTGTGCGGCTCGGGTAACTCATTGTCAGTGCAGGAACAAAGCGACGCCACGCGACACGGTGCGAAGGGGGAAAGAAAAGCGGGCGATGGGATTCGAACCCACGACGTCCAGCTTGGGAACCACGACAGGCCCTTGCCGAAAACGCGCAAACGACGCTACCAACGCGGGTTGCGGATTGCAAGTCTTTTCTTTCCGGTTGTGAATTGCGGCCGTTTTCGGCCGCGAGCGCGGTGTACACCGCGCTGCACCGCGCACTTTTGCTCAATGACAGCGGTGGCGACCGGTCTCCCGGCGTGATGCGACATTGCCGAAATGCTCCCGTTCCTCGTCGTCGAGATCCCGGTCTCGCTGCTCAAGCCGCCAAGCGTCGAAGCTCATCCGCTCGATCCGCCTGGCTTTACCCCGCTTGCCATTCGTGACGAACTTGCCCGCGCCAGCCGCCTTCGACACCCTCGCGGCGGCCCGCTTGAGGTCCAGGTATGGCAGGTCGTTCGTGAGCAGCCCGGCGCACGCCTTGACGGTCAGCCATCGGTCCTTTGGCACCGGGGCACGGATCGAGCTCAGAGCCTTGCGCAGCGCGTCCACGTCGATTCGTCTCTGCTCCTCATTCCAGGACAGATGTTCAGCGAGGGCGAGCACCGTGGGCCGCGCGTCCGGCCACAAGCCCGGCGCTGGCGGCGCTTCCGCGACGATCACGACGGCCGATGCTGATGCCGCGAGCCGAGGCGCTTTCTCGAACAGCGTCGCTGCATCCGGCTCCTGGAGCGCCCGGGCCATGAAAACGTCCAGGGGACCGCCGCCGGTGAACGTGGTCCCCAGCAGGACAACGCGGTCTGCGACCAGCGATTCAAACTTGCCGTGGAGGTCGAGCTGTTCGCTGACGACGCGGGCGAGGCCCTCGAAGACCAGGTCCCACAATTGGAAATGCTCGGCATCCACCACGACCAGGCCGCCACATTCGTCGTGTCGGCATCGGTGCAGGCTGACCATCTTGCCGGTTCGCGGGTGCTCTGTCAGGTTGAGATCGATCGCGCAATGGTCGGGGCAGTCATAGTAGATGGTGGACCGCGCGAGCCGGCCCTTGCGGACGATGCCCAGCTCGACAAACCGATCGAGCAGGCCAGCCGGCCAGCGTCGGACGTCCTCGAACGTCAGCGCTGGCTCTGGAAGGTGGTCGAGCCGCCACAGGATCCTTCGCAGGATTTCAGCCGCGGGCAATGCCCCACTCCTTCAGGCACCTCTTGGCGATCTGGTCGTGCGGGTCGTCGCGGAGCGTACAACGATCCGGGTACGTCACGTCGAACGTCAACGTCTTCGGTCGCTCGCCATTGAGCGGCTCGAAGGTGAAGCGCAGCCTGGCCTGGGAGACGTGCAGATCCGACAAGGGCATCCGCGACTGGTTGATGGCGTCCTCCAGAAGTTGATGCAATGCGCGGGGGGCCATGTCGGAGGTTTCCGCCGACACGGTGATCCGCCGGTTCAACGGTCCAGGCACGTCGAGGCGCAGAAGCCTGACGTGAACCGACGCCACGCGGTCGCCGGGCTCGGTCGGGAATGCGAACGCCCCGTCCTTCAGTATCGCGAGGTCAAACGGCACTCGCCCGTCGTCGGGCAGTTGAACGAGGCCGAGGATCGTCTTGCAGAAGATCTCCTCCAGTTCGGCGATCTGCTTCTTGTTGCCGCGTGATCGGAGTTCAAGCACGCCCTCCTCCGGCCGGTACACAAAGATAATCTCGAAGGCCGACCGGCGGGCGCGGTGCTGAAACCGGCCGTGGTCGTCGTAGCCGACGTCGGTGCTGGCGTAGTCCTCGGGGTAGGCGAAGTAGCAGTGCCGCTCCGGGTGCTGCCGCAGGTACACGTCCACGTGGCAGAACCGCCCGCGGCCCTGGCGGCGGTAGAACAGCCGCAGGCTCTTCTCGAACGCGGCGAGCGATTCGTCGTCGCTGCGCGACTCGAGGTATTTCCCGACGAACCGCCGACGCCAGCCGCCGTGCCGGTCCATCTCGTGGAAGCAGCCCGCGACGCGGAACCGCTTCGGGTTGTTCAGGAACGTCCACATCGCCCGTTCGTAGGCGTTCTTCATGCCGCCGAACAGGTCGGACCAGTCGTCGTTCCACAGCTCGGCCTCCTCGAGGATCGCCAGTGTGCCATCCTCGCAGGCCAGGTCGTTGATCATCGCGAAGTCGCTGTCGATCTCGCTTCGCACGCCTGGGTCGAGCTTCTCCATCGCGACGAAGATCGGGTTTACGTCGGTTTCGTGGAGCATGTCCCAGTTGAAGCCGAGGTCCACGCCGCGTCGGTCGAAATACGCTTTGAGCAGGACGTTGGGGACGTTGCGCAGGAAGGTCTTCGCGGAATATGGCCGAGCCATTGTCCATCTCCTCCGAGACAGCAAAGCGCCGGGCCGCATCCTCCGGTGACGCGCGATTCCGTGGCCAAGGCCCGGCCGCTTGTCGGCTGGCATCCGCCGACGGGCGGATCAGGACCAATGTTAGGTTATAGTTTGGTATCTCGTCAAGCCCCTGCATCGGGGTAGCGATGTCCGATAACAGGAGGCTCATTCCAGGGCGACTGGGTCGATCATCGCGCTACTCGCACAGGTTTCGTAGGGCTTTGCGGCAGAGAGACCATCTCTTGGCTCCACAACTTCATCACCGTCAAATAGTTGTGCACGGCCGTCCCCGAATGTAACCTTGCCAGCAATTCTCCCCAGGCGGCACGAGCCCGCTCTCCGAGTTCATCTCCATCGCAACCGCAGACCCAGAAACGAGTTGCGCTTCGGTTACGCCTGCGGCGATCTCACGCTGTTATTACCCCGGTCAGTAAACAGATGACAGTTCAAGTTGCCGCGGCGTAGCGGACGGGTTCGGCATGGAAGTAGCTTTTGACGATTGTGGGGTTTCGTTGCGTGCCGCGCAGATAGCCGCGGACGTTGGCGATCAGCTCGTTGGCGTCGCGGGCCCGTCGACGGCCGATCGAGTTGCTCTTGACGTCCTGGTTCAGGTACTCGTCGGGGTTGAGTTCCGGGCTGTAGGCCGGAAGGAAGAACAGGCGGATGTGGGCGGCGTTCTGCGCGAGCCAGTCGCGGACCGCCGCGGCGCGGTGCACGGGGTGGCCGTCGACGATCAGGAAGAGCAGCCGCCCGACCTGCCGCACCAGGCGCTTGAGGAACTTCAAGAACGCTTTCGCGGTGAAGCGTCCGCGAAACACCATGAAGTACAGCGTCCCGCGATTGGTGATGGCCGAGATCATGTTGCAGCCGAAGCGCCGTCCGCTGATCTCGATCACCGGCGTGCGTCCGATGGGCGCATACGAGCGGCCGACAGCGTGGTCGCTGCGCAGCCCCATCTCGTCTTCCCAGAAAATCTCGGCGTTCTCGGCCTTCGCCGCCGCCTGAATGGCCGGGTACTCCTCGCGCAGCCAACGCCGCACCGCGTGCGGATCGCGCTCCAGCGCCCGCCGTGCCGGCTTCTGCGGCGTGAAGCCCCAGTCGCGCAGGTAGCGCCCGACCGTGCGCACCGACACCTGCACGCCGAACTCGCGTGCGATCAACTGCTGAACCGCTTCGCGCGTCCACAGCGCGAACGGCAGACGCAACTGATCCGGGCAGCGATCCGTGATCTTGCGCCGCACACGGGCCGCCGGCACCGCCGGCAGCCGCTTGCCCGGCCGCCGGCCGCGCTTGCGCGCCGCCAGCGCCCGTGCGCCGCCCGCCAGGTACTCCTGCCACCAGCGATTCACCGTGGGTCGCGCGACGCCGAACAGTCGCGCCACTTCGCCTTGGCGCTTGCCGTCGCGCACGGCCTGAACCGCCTTGCGCCGCAGGTCGGCCTGCGCCGCCGGCGGCAACGATCGAGCATCGCAGGTCTTCATGCATCCAGTATAACACCAGTTTCGCCAAATGTCATCTATATACTGACCGGATTAATAACTCATTTGGCTTCGTCACCGGCCCAGCGTCAGGGCGTTGGCCTTGATCATGGCCAGCTCGACGCGCGTCCAGATCGTCTTCACGACTTCACCCAGGTTGTCCGGCGCGTCCTTGATTCGAAGCCGGCGGAGGAACTCAGGCCAGCGGCGCTCCGCATTTGGATCGCTCGCGAATTCGTCAGATAGCCCGATGGGAGCACGCTCCGGGACGATCGTTCCGCGGCGGCGGAACGTGGCGGCGATTGCCTTCGCGAGCGCGTAGCTGTCGAGGTCGTACTTCTGGAGAATTACCAACAGGTCGTAGTAGTCCTTCATGCGGCTATTGGCCATGCCGAGCTTCACGATCGCTTCGAGCTTCTCCGCGACCACCGTCTCTGGCGGATACATCCGCAGCTTCGGCGCGTCCTGATCGAGTAGCGTCGGAAACTCCTCGACCTCCGGCTGCGGGACGATGGTGTCGCCGAACCCGACGTCGACCTGCAGCGGTATCCGCGCGTCGCCGAGCATGGCGACGAGCTTCGCGCGAATGCCGCCGTACTCCTGCTCTTCGCGGATTTCCGCAGCCGTGACGGCTGCCGGATCGAAGCGCACGCCGTCGTCGGGAACCGCCGTCGTGATGATCTGCCGCACCGCGCCGGCGACGGCGTCGGGTGTAGGGTCGCCGAAGCCGAGCAGATCAAGATCCTTCGTGGGGCGGTGCAGGTCTGCGGCCCACACGCGAAACAGCATGGCGTCCTTGAGCACGAAGCGATCGGCGAGCGCGGATTTCGACAGGCGGTACAGGAAGCGCTCGATCACGTACTGCGCGAGCAGCGCGTTGTAATCGGCACCCCGGGCCTCGCTCAGGTTGAGCAAGCGCTGGCGAACGGAGGCCGCCACGTTCCCGAGGCCCTTGTCCTTCACACGAGTGACTCCATGTAAGGGCGCATCACGTTTGCCACACGGTCGATTTTCGCATAGCGGTAGATTTCGTCCATCGTTGCCTTGCGCTGCTGCCAGCAATCACGCAGAGCTTCGACCGCGACGTCGGTGCCGACCTTGCTGCGGTACTTGAAGCAATCGGCGACGGTCTTGGCCGGCGCGGTGATGCGCACCTCGACACCCTCGATTTCGTGGACGTCGACGCCTTCGGTGAGCGCGGCGCCCGAGGCACGAACCACACGCACCGGTGGATGTGCGATTTGGGGACGCCATGCCGTTCTGCCAATCATGATCCAGATTTCGAACGGGTTCTGCGTCGTGAGTTCGTGAAACCGCAGCGCCGACAGCAGGCAGATGATCGCCTTCGGTGCCCGTTTCGCGATGGCGGCCAGATCGGTGTTCTCGGTTAGCTCGTGCTCCGGCACGGTGTACACCCCGCGCGACCGACGAACGAGCAGTCCGGCATCGACCAGGCGTTTCAGAGTGGCGCGCGGCACGCGCAGGCGCTCCATGTCCCGCGGGCGGACGAACCCATGCTCGCGAACGTGGCGAAGGAGCCGTTCTGCCTGTGGTGCGGCCGCCATGAACGAACCTTGTTACGATTCCTCTGCACCCATCGATATCGGCAGAGGTTTCGTAACACGGTACACAAAGACCGCCCCTCGATCAAGCGGACGGCGGCGGCAACTCGTTGGAGCACAGCGGGCTGTTAACACCGCGGTGCCCCGTAAGCGCTCGGCGAAGGACAGGGTGACGGGGCAGCCGGTCCGCGACGGTGCGTGGCAGAGATCTACGCGGCCGAATGAACGGGGGCGGCGTTAGCTGACCCGAAGCGGGTCTTCCATTCACGCGGGATGAGTTCGCCGATGCGCTCGGCGGGATGGGTGTGGATGCGCATGAGCACGTCGCGGAAGTAGGCGAACGGGTCAACCCCCGCCAGTTTGTCAGCTATCACGTAAACCCCGCCACGGATTATCACTTCAAAGTCGGCCATTTTGAGGAGCACGCGGTTCGTCGCGTAGGTTTGCCGGCCCTTTGGCTGGAGGACCTGCGGCATGGCGAATCGGCTCAAGATGGCAGAGCACAACGCAATCCTGGGGCTGGCCCGGCTGGGCTGGTCGTTTCGGCGGATCGCCGCGGAGGTGGGCGTGGACCGGGAGACGGTTGCCCGTCACGTGAAGGCGGCGCGGGGGGATCCGCCGGGCACGCCGGCCGGCTCAAATGCCGCCATTTCGATTACCGGGTCGGCGGGGTCCGCGGCGGCCGCTCCGGACCGGTTGGGCACCGCCGACCCGCCCGGTGCCTTGGCGGGTGCCGGTCCGCCCGCTCCAAATGCCGCCATTCCGATTTCCGGCTCCGCGGGCCAACGCAGCCGCTGTGAGCCGTTTCGGACGGTCATCCTGGCCCAGCTGGAGCTGGGGCTGACGGCCCAGCGGATCTGGCAGGACCTGAAGGCCGAGCACGGCTTCGGCGGCTCCTACCAGTCCGTGCAGCGCTTCGTGAAGCGGCTGCGTGCGACGACGCCGTTGCCGTTCCGCCGGATGGAGAGTGACCCCGGCGAGCAGGCCCAGATCGATTTCGGCCGGGGCGCCCCGATCATTACGCCGGACGGCAAGCACCGGCGGCCGCACCTCCTGCGGGTCGTGCTGAGCTGCTCCCGCAAAGCCTACAGCGAGGCCGTTCCCCGCCAGACGACGGAGCACTTCATCCGGGCGCTGGAGAACGCCTTCTGGTACTTCGGCGGCGTGCCCAAGCTGTTGGTCACCGACAATTTGAAGGCCGCCGTCACCCAGGCCGACTGGTACGACCCCGAGCTCAATCCCAAGATCGAGGCCTTCTGCCGCCATTACGGCACCACGCTCGTGCCCACCCGGCCGCGCATGCCCCGCCACAAGGGCAAGGTCGAACGCGGCGTGGGCTACGCCCAAGCCAATGCCCTGAAGGGGCGAACGTTCGATAGTCTCGCCGCGCAGAACCGCTTCCTGGCCGAGTGGGAGGCCAGCGTGGCCGACACCCGCATCCACGGCACCACCCGCCAGCAGGTCAGCAAGCGGTTCACCGAACTGGAGCAACCGGCGCTGCTGCCGCTGCCGGCGACCCGCTTCCCGTTCTTCCAGGAAGGCGAGCGGATCGTCAACCGCGACGGGCATGTCGAGGTGGCCAAGGCGTACTACTCCGCGCCGCCGGAGTTCGTCGGGCGGAAGGTCTGGGTGCGCTGGGACGGGCACGTGGTGCGCGTCTTTAACCGCGAGCTCCAGCAGATCGCGATCCACGCCCAGCGTGAGCCGGGGCGCTTCGCGACCGCTCCGCAGCACATCGCGCCCGCCAAGCGCAGCGGGATCGAACGCGGCACGGCCTGGTGGCTGAAGAAAGCCCACGCCATCGGCGGGGAGACCGGCCGCTGGGCCGAGACCGTGCTGCATGAGCGCGGGATCCACGCCCTGCGTGTCCTCATGGGGCTGGTCAGTCTGGCGCAACGGCATTGTGACACCGAGATTGAGCAGGCCTGCCGCGTCGCCCGTTCCCATGCCGCCTGGCGGCTGCGGGACGTGCGCAACCTGCTCAAACGCCAGGCCCCGCCCCAGGAAGGATTCGAGTTTACCCAGGAGCACCCGCTGATCCGCAGTCTGGCCGACTACGGGGCGCTGGTGCACGCTGCTTTTGAGGAGGTCCACGCATGAGCCCCGCCGTCCTTGGGCATCCGCTTCTGTCCCCTCCGGAGAGCACCCGGAGGTACCCTGATGAATGAATCCCTGCACACCGCGCTGCTCAAGCTCCGGCTGTCCGGCCTCGCGCAGGGGCTGGACGTCCGGCTGCAGGAAGCCGCCGGCAACCACCTCCAGCACGCCGAGTTCCTCGAACTGGTCCTGCAGGACGAACTGGCCGTCCGCAACGAACGGCTGATTGCGCGACGGGTCAAGGCGGCCGGGTTCCGCGAGCAGAAGACGCTCGACGACTTCGACTGGCAGTTCAACCCGTCCATCAAGAGGAAGGCCATCTTCGACCTGGCCACCGGCCGGTTCATCCGCGAGGCGCGGGACGTGCTCTTCCTCGGCCCGCCCGGCACCGGCAAGAGCCACCTGTGCCAGGCCCTGGGCTACCAGGCCATCAAGAACGGCTGCACCGTCCTGTACCGCTCCATCTTCGACCTGGTCCGCGACTTCCTCTCCGACGAGGCCCTCGGCGGCCAGGACAAGACGCTGGAACGCTACCTGCGGCCGGACCTGGTCATCGTCGACGACATGGGCATGAAGCAGCTCCCCAAGCGCTCCGGCGAGTACCTGTTCGAGATCGTGATGCGCCGTTACCAGGTCCGCTCGACCATCATGACCAGCAACCGGCCGCTGGAAGACTGGGGCAAGCTGCTCGGCGACGTCCCGGCCGCCACGGCCATCCTCGACCGGTTCCTGCACAACGCCGAGGTCATCACCATCACCGGCAAGAGCTACCGGCTGCGAAACCGCAGCGCCAAGGAGCCGCCGCTCGAGGCTGCGGCTTGCGGAGACGAGAAGTAATGAGGTATACCACCCGTCAGACGCCTGGCTGGTTTTGAAGTGATAACCGCTGGCGGCATTTCAAGTGATAGATGACAACTGTCAGTTATCACTTGAAAACCAGCCACCGGTTATCGAATCAAAACCGGCCAGGGTTGTTGGATTCTGTATACCTCATACCTTCTCGTTTTCGCAAGCGGCGGCGTCCGCGGCGGACGGGTTCCTGGCTCCACGGTTGCGCAGGCGGTAGCTCTTTCCGGTGATGGCGATCACTTCGGCGTTGTGCAGGAAGCGGTCGAGGATGGCGGTGGCGGCGGGCACGTCGCCGATGAGTTTGCCCCAGTCCTCCAGCGGCCGGTTGCTGGTCATCAGGGTCGAACGGACCTGGTAGCGGCGCATGATGATCTCGAACAGGTACTCGCCGGAGCGTTTGGGCAACTGCTTCATGCCCATGTCGTCGATGATGACCAGGTCGGGCCGCAGGTAGCGATCCAGCGTCTTGTCCTGCCCGCTGAGGGCTTCGTCGTGCAGGAAGTCGCGGACGACGTCGAAGATCGAGCGGTAGAGCACGACGAAGCCGCTCTTGATGGCCTGATGGCCGAGCGCCTGGGCCAGGTGGCTTTTGCCGGTACCGGGCGGACCGATCAACAGCAAGTCACGGGCTTCGCGGATGAAGCGGCCGGTGGCCAGGTCGAAGACCTGCTTGCGTTTGATCGACGGGTTGAACTGCCAGTCGAAGTCTTCGAGCGTTTTGGACTCGCGGAAGCCGGCGGACTTGGTACGTCGGGCCACGAGCCGTTCATTGCGGACGAGCAGTTCATCCTGGAGCACGAGTTCCAGGAACTCGGCGTGGCCGAGGGCGTGCCCGGCGGCCTCCTGAAGCCGAACATCGAGCGTGCCGGCCAGCCCGGAGAGTCGCAGGCGCGTCAGGGCGGTGCGCAGGGCGTCATTCATGGGAAGTACCTCCGGTCTTCCGGTGGAGGGGAAGAAGCTCAAGGAAGGGGTCTGGGGGAACCTGCGAAGCTGGTTCCCCCAGGGGTGGGCGGAGCCGCGGGTACTGCTCGAACGGACGGTCGAGGCGTGAAGACTTCATGCGTGAACCTCCTCGAAGGCGGCATGCACCAGCGTGCCATAGTCCGACAGGGACCGGATCAGCGGGTGCTCCTGGATAAATTCGAACGGTTGCTGCGGCGGGGCGTGATGCTTCAGCAGATTGCGGACATCGCGCAGTCGCAGCGCTGTGTGCGAGCGGGCGACGCCGCAGGCGTGTTCGATCTCGGCGTCGCGATGCTTGCGGGCCAGACCGACCAGCCCCATGACCACACGAATGGCGTAAATGCCGCGCTGCTCGATCACCGTCTGCGCCCAGCGGCCGGTCTCGGGTCCGATGGCGGCGGCCTTTTTGAGCCACCAGGCGGCGCCGCGTTCGATGCCGCCGCGCTTGGCGGCGACGATGTGGCGATCAGCGGTGGCGAAGCGGCCGGGTTCGAGCTGGGCGTGGATCGCGATCTGCTGCAAGCGCTGATCAAAGAGCCGCACCACGCGGCCGTCCCAGCGGGCCCAGACGGTTCGCCCGAGAAACTCGGGTGGAACCGAGTAATACGCCTTGGCGACTTCGACATGCCCGTCGCGATTGACGATCCGCCGGGCTTCGTGGAAGAAGGGGAAGCGTTCGGCCGGCAGCGGCAGGAGCGCCGGCTTCTCGACCGCTTCGAAGTAGGGCCCGACCTGCTTGCGTGTCGTGCCGTGAATGCGCGTGTCGGCGATGCCGGCTTCCCACTCGGCCAGGAAGGCGTTCTGCGCGGCGAGGCTGTCGAATGTGCGGCCCTTGAGTGCGTTGGACTGTGCGTATCCCACGCCGCGTTCGATCTTGCCCTTGTGTCGCGGGGTGCGCGGCTTGGTCGGCAGACAGACGGTTCCATAATGCTGACAAAAGGCCAGGATCTTGGGATTGAGCTCGGGGTCGTACCAGTCCGCCTGCAGAACGGCGGCCTTGAGGTTGTCGGGCACGAGTGTTCGGGGCACGCCGCCGAAGTGGTGGAACGCGTTCTCCAGGCAGCGCAGGAACTCCTCGGCGGTCTGGCGGTAGACGACCTCGCTGTAGGCCTTGCGTGAGCAGCTCAGCACGATGCGGAACAGGTGCGTCGTGCGGCGCCGGGGCTTGCTGCCGGGCTGATTCGGATCGGCCGGCGTGAGAATCGGCGCCCCGCGGCCGAAGTCAATCTGGGCCTCTTCACCGGGCTGGCACTCCATCCGCCGGAATGGCAGCGGCGTGGTTGCCCGCAGGCTGCGGACGAACCGCTGCACGGATTGATACGAGTCGCCGAATCCGTGTTCGGCGGTCAGATCCTGCCAGATCCGCCGGGCCGTAAGTCCCTGCTCCAGCTTGGCCAGGATGACGGCCCGCAGGGGCTCGCAGCAACTCCGCCGGCCGGCCGGCGTCGGCAACGTCCCGCTGAACCCGGTAATCGAAATGGCCGGGTTTGAAACAGGCGGGCCTGGCCCTGCCCCATCCACCGCAGACAGTTCCACCGCCGACCCGGTAATCGAAATGGCTGGGTTTGAGCCGGGTGGGTCCGGCCCGGGGTCGTCCGATCCGGTGATCGAAATCGCTGGGTTTGCCGCCGCCGGTGGACTGGGACCACTTGCCGCCGCGCGCGCCAGTTGCACGTAACGCGCGACGGTCTCGCGGTTTACACCGAGCTCCTGGGCGATGCGTCGCTGCGACCAGCCACGCTGCGCCAACGTCACAATCGTCTGCTGCTGTGCCATTTTGAGCTGATTCGCCATGCCGCAGATCCCTCGGCCGCCAAGCCGAGAAGCCTACGAGGCGAACCCGCGCCTCCTCAAAATGGCCGGTTTTCAAGTGATACTCAGTGGCTGGGTTTGAGTGATTACTGACAGTCACCCTGTCCTTCGCCGAGCGCTTACGCCGGGCCGAAGACTCTCATAACGCCTGGATCAGATTTTGGGGAGCAGGCCAAGACCACTCCGTTCCCACGCGCCCAGCAACCGCTGCCAATACGCCGCACGCTCCGACATGCCGCACCTCCGCCGGCATCGTCGCAAATCCGACGCGCCAGCTTCAAGATGCGATTGGTCGAGCGCTCACGCCTGATCCGCCGGGGCACGACCCGGCAGCTCGGTCACGGCATCAATGCGACCGGGGCGGGGCGTTTCTTCCCCTCGCAGAAGTAAAGGGCCTTGAACCGCTCCATCTGCTTTATTCGGTCGATCAGTGCTCGCTCCTGATCTGAGCTTGCCACGTTCCGAACGAGGGCCTTCGCATCTGCCTCCGTTAGCCGCAGCACGAGATAGTTGGCGATTGCCGAGAACAGCGAACTGTTAAAGTCCCGCGCCTCCTGCGACGCGAGAACCAGAGAAATGCCGTATTTGCGACACTCTTTGGCCATTGTCGGGATCAGGGCGAGCTTTGCGGCGCGGTGGGCCTCGTCGAAGATAACGGCGTGCGTGATGCGCTCTTGGATGCCGCGCCGGAACATGTCCTTGTAGAGGCCGTAAAACACCAGCGACGCAAACGCCTTCTGGAGGTTGTCGTTCTGTGTCGAGTGAATCCGCACGATAACGGCTTGTTGGGAGTCCCATAGACTCTCTTGAGACTCCGCGACCATGAAGAACCCATAATCGCGGAGCTCCTCTAGGCGAGCGAGCAGGTTCTTCAGCCCACGATCTGGTTTGGGTGTATCTCGTAGAATGTCAACAAAGCGGGCAAACTCCGGTTCCACAAGGTCCATAAGCGAAGCATCTGCGGCATCCCAACCGCGCTCGATGAAGCTGTCCTTGATCGCTTTCCGGATCTGCTCACCCTGCAGCTCCCCAAGCTCAGGGAAGATCGCGACAAAAATGTCGCGGAGCGCCCCAGCAACATCAAGATGGGCCATCCGCGATGAGCGGTCGATCACCTGCAACGGATTGAACCCTAACCCGTGGAAGTCGATGAACCGAACGGAGCCCACCAACTGCAGCAGCCGCTCGTCGATGTCCTCGTGATACGAGAATACAATCGGTGTGATCCCATTGTTGAGCATCTGGCGGCACGCGTTGATCAAGCACGTCGTCTTACCCATCCCTGGCAGACCAGCAATGAGCAAGTGTGGGTTGCCTTTAATGGTGATCTGCCAGCGCACGTCGCCTCCCGAGAGGCTGTCGGTCCCAAGACGTATGCTCACGGTAGAGGTTTCCACTGGTCGCCCTTGCTCGTCATCCTTCACACCGCCTTCACGTTGGTCATTTGTCATATCGTTGGCACCTGGGTGAACAATATCACCGCCCGACGTCGCGGCCGCTGATGCCGCATCGGCGGGATCGATTACTGTGTGCGGCCGACCTGGGGCGGCGACTGGCGGAGGTGTGACATCGGGCCCCGGAATCGCAACGTCGGGCAGCAAGCCCGGCCCGAACAGGTACAAGCGTGTAGTCCAGTCGGTGGGCGTGATGTCCAGCGGACGTGTGCCAGCATACTCGGGACAGAAGATCCAACCGCGATCCGCTCGATCGATCGACGGGATCGCGTAATCAGCACCTCTCTCTATGAAGCGGTCAATTTCCGCACACAAACCGGCATGCTGTTCCTCCGCGAGATAGTGCCTTCGTGCCTTGTCAGCGTAGAACCTCAGAACCCGAGCGAGTTTGGCCCGGCGCATCGCACGAAACACTCCGCAGACGCCATCCGTCCCATACCAGGCGCTCCACCGGTCACGAAGCGACTCAACCTGGATGCGGATGGCCTCGAGTTCCTCCGGGGTTCTCGCTGCGCGCAAGTGTCTGCGATACTTGATCTCGGCGAACCGGAATGCGAGCCCCTTGCGAGGAATAGCGGTAACGTAGATGAGATCGGGGCGCGCGTTGCGCTTGTCATCTTCCCCGCGCGCCGCAGCCAGTGGCGGAAGCAGATCGCGTACGTCGTCGACCGGGATGATGAACCCGCTTGAGAGCGGCATCCAGCACTCATCACCATCGGCAGCGAGGCAGCATTGCGCGTGGGTCATCGCCAGGGCGATTAGCTCGGATGTCACTGCCTTGTGGCCAGTCAGACGAATTGCTAGCCGCCCACTCAAAGCCTTAAGATGGTTCATGAGGAACTCGGCGTTCCTGCGACTGCGACTGAGCCCCATCTGATCGAGCGCGGCGTCGAGCAGCGTGCGGACCTCGTCCAGGTTACTGGTTGAAGTAATCAGTTGGAGGCAACCCAAGTCCTCGCGCTCGGGCACACAGTCGATAACGTACGCGTCGTAGATCTCCTTGTTGTCGCGCGGGGAATCGAAATACTCGATCCCGGCGTTGCGGTCCAGCGTGACGACCCAATCGCACAATTGATGAAGTTCCCGCAGGGTCGATGCCTTCTCTGGCGCAATTTCAGTCGTGAGCAGAACCCGCTCCGCGCCCGCCCGGAGGCTGCGGGCTACGACCCGCTGCAACGCCTGATCGAGCTTGATCAGCCGCTCGGAATGCTGCCGATCCGACGGGTGCTTCTCTCCCCCGCAGGGCGCCGGAATCGTACTTTGCCAAGTCGGAGAAGGATGGCAGGCAAACTGGCGATCGAAAAACGACATCAGGCCAAACGCGTGCAGCGGACGACCTTTGGGTGCCCCCTGGGCATCTGTAGCAGAGACCCGAGATTCGAAAGTATCAAACGCAACGGCGAGATGCGCGGCGGTGCGCGGCGACGCCTCCTCCTTGCGCGCCCATCGCAGTCGCGGAAGATGGACACCGCCAGGAAGGCTGATTGACTCAAGCATCCATTGGTCGTCAGCAGCCACCACGCCGGCGCCAGTGCGCCGCTTCTCCCGTGCCTCCGCAATGAAGCGACCGGCAATCGCGCGTTGCTCGCTTGATGGATACAGCTCGAGAACAAACGCCGGCGGTACCGTGTCATCATCTGCGACATCGATATCGTCCGGAAGCCGGTGCCGCTCGTGTACGCGACCGAGCGCCCGGGCCACAGTGAGTCCATCGCCCGCCCGTAACGCATGCACGTGTAGGAGTTTCGCGGTGCGATGGCTGTCAAGGTACTTGAGAATCTCGTTGCCCAGAACGGATGCACTTTGCTGGCCGACGGTGGGCGCGGCATCGACGTCGTCGGTGCCCGCCAGCGCTCTCGCTAGGATTGCGATCGCGGCCTTGGGCTCACGGTCCGAGTCCAGCACCATGCCGGCAGCGTGAAATCCCAGCGTGTCCGCAAAGACGAACGTGCCTTGGCCCTCGACACCCGGAAGAAACGCCGGGAACATCGCGCCGTCCAGCACGGCGCACTCGGCGCGAATGTCCTTGGGTGGCACACCTGATTCAAACGCAGCATGCAACAGGAGATTGTCATATGCGACGTGCCAGGCGACTCGGATCGGATGGGACGGCAGGACGATGAGGCCGATGGTGCGCCCAGAGAGGGACTGCACCTCGACAGTATTGGCAAGCGCGATAGTAGGATCAACGTCGCACTGATCGAGAACGTTTGACCACGCCAGCAAATACTCCTTCGTTACGGTGTCGAAGGTCTTGCTCTTATCGTCGTAGATTTGACCAACGCCGCCGCCACCCACTGCGAAGCGCTCTGCCATGCGCCGGCTGGCTGTTCCAAGTCGGTCCCAGAGACCTTGCGCGCTCGGGCCGCCGGCGCTTGCGATAGGCAAGAACTCTGCCGAGCCCGCACGGCTTCCGGAGGCTCGGACCCGCACCCGCCATCGACCCACAGCACCTGCGTGGTCGCACCACTGCTGCTCGACCTCGTGCACGAGCGGGGGTCGATAAACCCGGTAGCTCTTTCCGCGGCCGGGGGTACGAAGGAGCACGAAGCCTTTGGAGTCGACGGGCAGTGGGTCAGAAAAAGAAGTTAGCGTCGCAACCTGGTCCCGCTCCTCGAACTCAATCACGCCCTCCGCGAACGTCCGCACCTTCTTTCCGACGCCCGCATGCTCTCGATCCGGCGGGTGCCCGAACCGAATAAGGAACTCCTCCGATTCCTGAGGGGTAACCTCATCCTGACCGATTGCGCTGACGACAACCTTCGCCGAAATCAAAGCGTCTTCGCTCAGTGTTGCGAAGTCATCGTTGCTGAAGCGGCACTTCTCTTCTTTCTTGCCGGAGTGCGACACTTCTCGCACGGCAAGCTCTTCCTCCAAGTCAGTGATAATCGCGATCCGATACTGAACAGCATTCTTGTCAAGATGAGCTGGCCGCGTCGTCCAGCGCACCTCCAGCTTCGTATACTCGCCCGTCTTATCGGCGTCGAGTCGGAGAATGAGCTCTGGCGGCGACTCCGGTTCGCCTTCCGTGAGCCCGGACCATCGGGCGATCCCGCCGGTGCGCGTTCTCCAGGAGGTGAGCTGGATCTCCTGCAGCGATTCGGCGGTACTCTCAACCCGCAGCGCGTTGACCCACAACTCCCTCAGGCCTTCTAGGTCACCAAGCGCTTCTGCCAGAGGGCGGGTGGTCGCCGAGCGGATGTACCGCTCTAACTGCGTGACCTGTTCCTCGGTCGGCGACAACAAACGAAGCGCCTCAATGCGGGCAGACGGAGTTAGTCCAGCCACCGCGGAGCTCAGCAGTCGATCAACAAACGTCCGCGATACCAGCAGTTCCTCTTCCGCCGCGCGGCCCGTGGATTCGACTGCTGGCCACAGCCCCAAGATGTGCAGGTGTTCGCCCGGATAGGCGCCAGTCGCCGCGATCTGCACCAAGAAGTCGAACTCCGTCCATCGCGAGATGCTCTGCCGCCGGCCACCGTGGCCACGTGCGACCTTGACGGCATGTTCCGCGTATTGCCGCGCGTCCTTCGACAACCGGTTGGTTACTTGTCGAGCCGCTAGTCGGATTGCCTCATCGAATAGCTCGCTCTCTTGAAGCTCCCGCGCGGCGCTGTAGATACCGTCCATTCCGGCGCCCGCGCGACTTGTATCGACCAAAAGGAAGATGCGATTCTTCTTCTCTTCGCGCAGCTCGACAGCCCGGTCGGCGGTGATCATGCGCTCGGCTTTGGTATCAGTGTCAGTTACGCACCACACCTCCCAGCCATCCAGAGAGAACGCCGGCGTTCGCGCCAAGTGCGCAACAATCGCAGGGCCGAGACATCTCACAAACGCCATCGAGCCGGAATCGCCCGAGCCAAGCCTTCGCTCGACTGCCCTTGACAAAAGCGTGGCGTGCAGGTCAGTCCACATTGTTGTCGTGCTCCTTGGCTCGCTGGAATCTCGGGGACACGTGCTTCATTGACTCGGCATCATTGACGCCCACGAGCAGACCGAGGTCGCGCAAGCGCCGCTCCAGCGCGGCGCGGTTGCACTGGAGCAGCTCATTCGACACCGCCATCCCGTATGGTGCCCGGTCGACGCACACACCGTAGTTGCTGTAGAGCATATCAACAAAGTTTGCAAACGGAAGAGAGCGACCGTTGAGGCGCCTACCCGGGCGCAGCACGTGTACATGCACCAAATAGTCCAGCACGCTATCGGTGAGTATCAGGCAACGCGCCTCGCCTCGTGTTCTTGCGCCGGGTATGGCGGCCGCTCGTGTTACGGCACGCTTCACAGCTAGACCATTGGGGCGGTCCATCAGCAAGCATGAGTCGAAGAGCGACGTGATGTTGTTCTGAGTGTTCTTGCGCCCCTGAAGAAAAGTGAGCGCCTCAGCCAGACGCCACACGGGACTTGGCTGTACAGATGACGCACGTAACATACTCGCGGCTTCCGCGTAATCCTCCTCAAGTCGTTCAGCCAGTATCGCAGTCTTACGCTCCAAATCGTAGATAATCGGCCTCGCTTCCTCACTTCGCTCGAATAAGACGTCCCCAAGCAAATTGAGCCAGTCGGTTGCGTAAGGGACACTATCGATGGAGTGTCTTCTGAGGGCGGGGTCGTATCGTGCTCCGTGACCCAGTAGCCGAAGGGCCATTAGGATCACCGGAAGCCGCTCAAGGCGACGACGAAACTCCTCCATCGATTGTTCAGCGAGTATCCTGAGCGAACGATCGACGCCATTCGAGCAGTCGACCAGGAGCTGCGTAGGCGACTGCTCATGCTCGCCGGGCAATACGCCTCGCTCAGCCCAGTTAAAGAGCATCTCTGCCACACTCGTAAAAATCGTGCTCATGCCCACCGCGATGCACGACTCGAGCAGCTCGACGAATGCGTGACGTGGAACGGCGGTGGCGTACGCTCGTACGAAATTGCGGATGTGCTCTGCGAAACGACGCGAGGCCCTCTTCGCAATCGGCCGCTGATTGGAGATGCGCTCTCCCTCGCTGCCGCGAAGCTTGTCTGGGGCCGCACCAAGCTGCTGAGCCAGGCGGATCATCAAGAGCTGGTCGATCCCGACGGGCACGGTTTCGTCGAAGCGATCTGCCGTTCGGCTGCCAAGTTCACCATGACGAGCAACGCCCTGCATGAAGGGCTTCAAGAGTGCGTTTCGTTCGTATCCGCGCCCAACGCAGAACCACGCCCGTTCGTTTTCCGAGGATTGCTGAACGTGCACGCCGTCTTGGTCGGCGAGCATAGCAACGATCATCTCCGGGACTTTGCGCAAGTTTGCGACGGCCTCGGGCAGATCAACCCAGCTGGACAGGTAGTGGCATGGGGCGACGCGCTGAACCTGCTCATTTCGTCCGAGGCTACGCTTCGCGTTCTCGAGGCAGAAGCAGAGCAGCAGGTCGCCCACAATCGCCTGACCCACGGGGTGTCCGAATCCGCGAAGGTCACATCGCTCAGTAAGGATGCGGGCGACGCGTTCAATAGTGGCCCCGCGCCGCCTCTCGCGGGCGGTCCCCTCGCCGCCGAAGACCTCCAAGAACCGCCCCTTTCCCCGACGTTGGCCGAAGCGAAACATATAGAAGACAGCCGGCAGGACCGCAAAGAGGTCAAAATCTTGGATGGATACCGGCAGTACCTTGTCGTAGTTGGCGGTCCAGATCTCGCGGGTCATGCCGCGCCCGAGCACCTCATCGACGATAGCGCGCGCCGTGTTGCCGGTCCTATCGGGATTCACTGTGTCACCTCGCCTAGCGGCCGAAGAACCAATTGCTGCCGCAGACCGTCGGCAGTCTCCTTGTGTTGGGCGGCCACCTGGTAAATCTGATCATCCTGAAGCGGACTCCACGCAAACAACTCCCGCTCGTCTTCACGAACGAGCCGCTGCACGAAGATAGAGAGGTTGGCGAACGTATCGTCGGTAGACACGTCGCCCAATTGGTAGCCATCGTTCAGCTCCAATAGCAGGTGAAACAGCTCTGCACCAAGCCGCAGTCGCTCCTCACCCTGTTCGCGATAGCGGTAGATTAGAAACACATGACGGTGCAGGCGCTCCACACCGGGTATCTCGTTTGGCAAGTCCGGCTCGATGCGAAACGCAGAGATCGGCTTCTCGATCCAGAAGGCGGTCTCCGTGGGCGTTCGCGGAGTAATGCGAAGCGGCACCACATCCGAACGAGCGAAAGCTGCTGGCGGGAGATCTTCGAGACGCGCGATTCCACCTGCGAGCCTTGCGGCCAGCTTGTCCGCATCTGTGCCAATGGCCAGATCCCGAAACTGCCGAAGGTGACGACCGCGTGCCAGCCCAAACGATTCCGGATCCGAGGCAACCAAGGAGATATCCTCCCGGGTCCACTCGAAGTATGCTCGCCGTCGCGCTGACGACAAAGGCATCCCCTCAAAGCTGGGCGGTCGGGCCTCGCCGTCAACAATCGGCGTGCTGAGAAGAGCGCGGTCAACTTGTGGGTGTGCTTCGAGCGCCGGATCAAACCGAGCTAGCTCCCGAAGCAGCTCGCCTTGTCGGCCAGGAGAAGTCGCCGAGAAAGCTCGATCCCAGTACGGCAGTGGCTCCGGGGTGATCCCGGCGTGATAGTCCCTGCAGTGGTGAATGCCAAATACGATGTATGCAAGCGCTGCCCGTAGATCTCGGACTGTAATGTGGGTTTCGCCACGAAGGTGTACGGCCTGCAGCGCTTCGAACAGCCGTTCGCGGGCGCGACGCCGCACGGGCTCATCGACTACCCCCGTAACCGTGCTCGGACCAAACACGCGCGTCGCACGGTACACCTCGCAGCGGGTTTTGGCGGTGCAGGTCACACAGGGTGTCCAGTACGACTTCGCAGCTTCTGCGCCAAATAGGTTATCAAGCAAGCGGTGCAGAAAGTCGCTTCTGATCGACGAGCCGTCAGGGCTAATGCCGCCGACGAGCGAACGTTGATTCAGGCTGATAAACCGGATATGGGAGTCCGTGGAACCCCCCTGCTGCTGCAGCAACGCGTACAGCTCAGCCGTGAGGGGCGTTGCCGAACCTCCGAGTCGGTGTTCAACGCTCTCGATCCACTCAAGCAGACGGCCGTCGTTGATGGCCAGCAAGTGGACGATGTCTTCTTGCGGACGGCCCTGTTGAAACGGGGCCAAGAACTCGTCCAACAGCTCGTCGGCGGAACGACCACGCCACGCCGCCGAACCATCGAGGTTCATCCGAACCAACAAGCCGTCTTTCGTGCGCCCTTTGACTATTCGATCGGAGGAACTGTGCTCACCAAGGCCAAGCCGGCCCGCCAAGTGCTGTAGGAGCGCCGTCTTTCCGTCGCCAGCGTTGCCACAGAGAACCACCAGCCGAATGCGGCGCTCGCGGATATCGCGGTCGAGCGCTGCCTCGAGTTCGGTTTCAACGTACGTCTGGACTGCGAACCGACTGTCAAGACCCCGCGTTTCGACGTTGCCCCAGAATGGTGATCCGGGATACGACTGCAAGAGGTACTTCAGCCACGAGACTTCCCGCTCTCGCAGATCAGGGGTGTCAATGGTATCCTCACGCTGATCGGTCTGGCCAGTGACCGTGTCCGGACCGGGTCCGCCTGGTGCCGCGCGGGCACCTAGCGGAGGCGGAGCGACTGGTTGCAGGAGCCTGATGGCGTCGCGAGCAGACTGCGGCCGCTGCCCGGCATCGGCGCTCGTTGCCCGGTCGAGGAACGCGGCCAGCGTTCGATACTCCTCCCGCGCAATGCCGTCCCAGTTAAGGCCACGCTCTTTGGCCAGCGCACCACCATGCTGAAACGGATCGCGTTCGAAGACCACGTGGAAGATGCTCGCTGCCAGCGCGAAGATGTCATCCGCGGGCGAGGCGCCGCGTCCCTTCGCTTGCGCATCGGAGCAGTAAAGCACGGTGCCAGGCTTGGTGACGACGTCGCCGATCTTGCACACGAAGTCGTAGTCGGTGAGCACGAGGTCGCTACCGGACACAATCATGTTGCGCGGGCTGACGTCACCGTGCACCAAACCGTTGCGGTGCAGCTGATCCAGCGCTTCGCACGCTGTCTTTAGCCAGCGCAAGGCGAGAGCCTCTGGCGACTCCTCCTGCAGTTCCTCCGCCAGGAGCGGAAACACCCCTGTGAAGTCACTCAGCGGCGCGCCGTCTATCCACTTCGTGAGGGCGATGAACTCGTTCTCGCGCCACTCCTCCGCGCACTCAAAGACCGCCGATAAGCCGGGGTGACCGCCCAGGTGTGAGCGAACCAGCCGGTAGGCCTGCCGAATCTGCTCGCCAGTCCTTCGATCGTGGCCGACCTTGGCGACGTAGGTGCCGAGTTCCTCGTTCGTGGATCGCTCGATCTCAACGACCTTAAACGCGGTGCCCATGCCGCCCGACCCAAGCCGAGTGACAATGCGATAGTCCTGGCCGTGAAAGCGAACCTCTTGATCCTCCGTCCAATACCGTGCGGGAGGAGCGGGCGGACGTTGAATCGAGTCACCCAAGAGCGTTCCGAGGGACTCGCACAGTGATTCGATCGAAGGGCGGGCCCCCGGATCATCCGCGACCCCCTGCGAGAGCAGCTCGGCTGCCTTCACGCTGTCCGAGTCCTCGCGGCCGTCGAAAAGCGTGAGCAGCGCCCGGCAGGCGCCATACACATCGGAGCGCTGGTCCGCAGCCGCAAGTCCCTGCGCACGAACTTCAGGAGCGAACATCCCAGCCTGGGCCCCCTCGATCGGCCCAGCGGATGCGACGCTGATATCCGACGGGATCTTCGCTCGATCGAGGCCGGTGAGGATCGGCGAGTTGTCGTGCTTCACAAGAATCGTCTGGGCGGTCACGCCGCGGTGAACAAAGGGGTCGTCACTCGTGCCGACTCCATGCAGCTCGCCGAGTGCCGTGAGGGCCGCCCGCGCGAACGCGATTCGACTTGCCGTATCCCAGGTCTGGTCCGAGGCGCGCGCCTCGACGCTCGGCGCCGCCGGATCCACGACCGTGAAGAAGAACATCTCGCCCGCATAGCCCGGGGCTTCCTGGTATGAGTCCAGGATGCGGGGCGCCCAGGGGAACAACTGGAGCTGATGCAGTGCGTCGAACTCGCGCTTCGCCTTGGCCTCGGCGTTCTTGTCATCGGATGCGGACAGATCGTACAAGTGCAGGATCACACGATCGCGGCGGGAAGGCTGCGTGCCGCGGTAGATGCGATGAAACCGCTCGTCGCGGGGCGTCTGCCGCTCCAGATTCACGTAGCCGGCGAGTCGACGAAGCGATCCATCAATGGCGACGGCGCTTTTCGGTTCCAGTGCGCGGCAGAAGGCCTCGATCTGCTGGGGCGATAATTGCGGCGGCGAACCAAAGTCGATCGCCGACTTCCAGTCGCTTAGCGTGAGCAGCCGTACTCCACGCACCTCCCGATCGGCGAGCCGCTTGACCTTGGACGGCTCCTGTGTCAGTAAGAACGCGCCAGCCACACGGGCAAGATCGCGGTAGTGGCGCCGCAACGTCGTGCCAATCTTGCGGGCTTTGTTGGTCACGCGGTCCGCCTCTTGTGCGACAAGATCGGGATTCGCGTCGACCCACTGTGCGGTCCAGTGCTTCACCTCAATGACCCGCACGCCAGGCGGTCCGATGGCCACGACGTCAATCTCATCCGACTGCAGCTGGTGATTGACCGAGAACGCGACGTTGGTCAATAGCACCCAATGTCCGTCGCCGCCTTCGTTCTGTAGGCGGTTGTTCAAGTGCTCGACGGCCTTCAGCTCGCTCTCGTTAGCGGCCGGGCCACACGGAAAGACGGTCACCTTCATGAGTCGGACTCCCGACCAATGCCCTGAAGGCAGAGCTCGTTTCTGGCTGTGCCCGCATCAACACCGCACATTCGGCCATTCCGTTGCTGTCCGCTCGTCATGCCCTGGCCTCCTCTCGCGAGTGGTGCCGCAGGGCTGCCAGGGCCTCGGCGACTTCCCGGCCCTTGGCCTCGATGATGTCCATGAGTTCTTCGGGCGTCCGCGTGTCCACTACCGGGCGCTTGTTCGGGTTGACGGCCTTGAGGTCGTAAACGGCGTCTTCGATCTCCTTGGCCTTGGCGGCCAGTTCCTTCGCTTCCTGGGCCAGTTCCTTCGCCTTCGCTTGGGCTTCCTCAATGGCGGCGTCGTTACGAGGTCTGGCCTTCCTGAGTTCCTTGAGTCGCGCATTCCACTGAGCGGCCTGTTGAGTCTTGGCCGTGGCCCGGTCTTTGAACGGCTGTGCTTCCTCGGCGGCGACCCGTTTCCGCTCGTCCATGTCAACGGTCCAGGAAAGCGGACTGTCGGCCCGTGTAGGCAGCAGGCGGAAGAACTCCTCGAAGTGCGCAAGCGTCAGCGGCGTCTTCTTGCGGACCTTGACGTCGGTCAGGTCGTAGTACCAGATACGGTGCGTCGGCCGGCCCTTGGTGAAGAAGAGCAGATTCGTCTTGACGCCCGCGCCGGCGGCTGTGAACACGCCGGCGGGCAGGCTCACCACGCACCACAGTTCGCACTCGTCGAGCAGTTTACGCTTGGTCTTGACGAACGCGTCCTGGTTGGTGCGGAAGAGCAACCCCTCGTCCAGGACGATGCCGCACCGGCCGCCCTCGCGGAGGCTGCGGATGACGTGCTGGAGGAAAAGGACCTGCGTGGAGTTGGTCTTGTAGTCGAAGTTGGTCTGGGCCTCTTTGCCTTCCTTGCCGCCGAACGGCGGGTTGGTCAGGACCACGTCAAAGGTCTGCGGCGCACCCTCGAACAGTCCGCCGTAACTCTCCATGCCGGTCAACGTGTTGCCATGCCAGAGGTTGGGCTTGTCAATGCCGTGAAGAACGAGGTTCGCCAGGGCAATGGGGTAGATAAGGTTCTCCTTCTCCCGCCCCCAGAAGGTCCGCTGCTTGATCGTCTCCAACTGCTCGCCCGTGGCGTCGTTTCCCAGCTTGCCCTTGATGTGCTCGAAACTCTGGGCCAGGAAGCCGCCCGTGCCGCAGCCGGGGTCATAGACGGTCTCATCCACCTTCGGATCAATCACCCGCACCATCGCCTTGATGACCTGTCGCGGCGTGAAGAACTGGCCGCCGTCGTTGCCCTTTTCGCCCATCTTCAGCAGCAGGCCCTCGTAAACCTGGGAGAGCGTGAAGACATGCGTCGGGTCCACGGCCTCGGTGCTGAGTTGATGCACCTTGTCCAGGACGTCCAGGAAGTTCCGCTCGGTGTCGATGCGGACGCGCTCCACGCCGGACATGATCTCGCTGATAACCTTCTGCCGCGGCGTGGCATCGGGCCGCGTCTTCAGGGCCTTCAGGTGCGGCAGTAGTTCCGTGTTGACGAAGCTGAAGAAGGCGTTCTGCGGGGCGTCCTGGAGTTCGGCACGCTTGTTCGTCTGGCCTTCCGGCAGCGACTCGGGCGGCGCGGCCCAGTCGCGCCAGCGGTAAGGCGATTCCAGCGAGGGCCGGAACCGTACGCCCAGCGCCTCAGCCTCCTGCTCCTCACGGTCCTCCTTCTCGTCAAGGATACGCAAGAAGAGAATCCAGGTCAGCTCGGGCACATACTGCATCGCGCCGGCGCAGTTGCCCCGGCGCATGATATCGCAGATGCTCTTGACGGCCTGGTCCACAGACTGCCGCGTCGCCAGCCGCCGGCCGTTGCCGTTGTTGCTGTTTCTTCGCCCTCGCGCCATATCACAACTCTCCATTGAACGCCCGGCGCAGGAGCGCTGCCGGCATGGCGTTTATCGCCTCAATCTCCGCTTCCACCGCCGCGCGGGCCTTCTCCACCGCCGCCATCTGCTCACGTAAGACGGCCGTGATGCGCTGCTGCTCAGGCAGCGGCGGGAGCGGAAAATCGAGACTCAGCAATCTGCTTGGCTTAACTGCGCTTTGACCGATCCAGCGGTTGCAGATCCCGGCAAATATCCCCATCCGCCATTCATGATTGAGCCAGGCGACCAGGAAGGCCGGAAGGAGGACTTCCGGTTTCGTTCGTAGCCGTGTGAAGTGGTTACTGTAGACGACGGGCTCGTCGTAGCCCTCGAACAAGGCACTCTTGCCGACGAGCTCCGTGCTGTTGGTATTGTTGAAGAGCACGTCGCCGGGTGCAAGCCGATACTGCTCGACCGGCGCGGCATCGGCAGGGACTCGGAGGACGTCATCCCAGACAAAGTTCCCTCGCGTGTCGATGTTATTCATGCGAAGTTGAATGATGCCTTGTGGGTCGCGCCGACCACACGCGAACCCCGTCTGGGCTTCGCGGATGAGTTCGCGCAAACGAACGGTACGCCACCCAGGCGGTAGCGGCTGTTCGTGCAACTTCCCGGCAATTGTTTCAAGCGTCGTCATGCCGCGAACATCCTCACCTTCGTCTCGCGCAGAAGATCGCGCGGGTTGCCGGCCGCCTGAAGCGCAGCCAGGCCGCCGGCGGCCCTGACCTCCGGGGTCTGGAATATCTGCGGATTCTCCAGACCCTCGGTGCCGCCGCGCTCAAACTGGCTGGCGATAGCGTGAATCGTCGAGGCGGCCTGCACCGGCAGAGCGTTGATCCAGTCTTTGTGCTTGTAGGTGAAAGCCATCGCGCGGTCGTGGCGCGTGCGGGGATTCATGCCCCAGCCGAGCTCGGCCAGCACGTCGTAAAGGTCGTAATCCTGCTTGTCGTCCACCATCCGGACAACCGTCGGGGAGTACCCGGACGTTACCAGCGCGTCGATGAGTTCCTGCCGCAACGGCGGGTCAATCCATCGGTTGCGGAAGTCCTCCAAGGTGTGCACCTCTTGGACCAGCCGAGCCGCCAGTCGCGCCTTGTACTCCTCGATGGGTACAGGCATGGCCTTACCGTCCACGTCGGCGACGATGAAGCGCCCGGCGTCGGTGATGTGAACATCGAAGCCCTCGACGCTGATCGTCGGTTCGGGCGGAGGTGGCGGCGGAGGCTCCGGCCCGGGCCCCTCGCCCGGCTCGCGGGGAGGCTTGGAGACAAAGGCTTCCCCAAATAGTCGGGTGGCGTCTGTGTAGTCGTAGACTCGGAACATCAGCTTGCCCGTCGGCGGGTCGATCCGCGTTCCCCGGCCGACCATCTGGTAGAAGCTGATGGGCGACTTGAGGTACTTGAAGAACGCGATATTCCGCACGCACGGAACATCGACACCGGTCGTCAGTAAGTCCACGGTGGTGGCGATGAAGTGGCTGCGCGAGGAGGCCCGCAGGTCGGGAAGCTGGTCGTTGCCGCTTGATGCAGCGGTGCACTTGAAGGCGTAGTATTCCGCCCGGAGCTTGCCCTGGTCGGCGCACCACCTGGCGTAGAGGTTGTTCATGCAGACGGCCACATCGTCGGCGTGGCGGTCGCGGGCGCAAAAAATGACGGTCTTCTGTTCCGGCCCGCCGGTCTCCAGCAGATACTGGAAGAGGTCTTGGCACATGGCCAGCACGCGGTCAGGCAGAAGGATGCGGTCCTCGAATTGGTACTTCTCATACAGGTCGTCGATCTGCTCTGCGGTGAGGGGCTGGCCGGTGATGGCATCCACGGGGTGCCGGGCGATAATCTCGGCCTTGGTGATGCCCGTGTCGTCGAGGTTGACGCGGCCTTTCTGGATTTCACAGGCGGCAAGGTAGCCATCCTCGATGGCCTGGACCAGGTCGTACTCATAGACCGGCTCGCCGAAGTAGGCGATGTTGTTGGCGGTAATCTCGGCGTCTTGCCTGGCCTCGTCCGTCGCTTCCGGGCACTCGAACTGCCGGGGCGTGGCGGTGAGGCCGACCTGCACGGCACTGCGGTTCCGTGTGAGTACCTGCGACCACTTACCCCAGGCCGAGCGGTGGCACTCGTCGATGACGACGTGCGTGAAGTAGTCTTCCGGGTAGAAGCTTGTCAGGAAGTTGGCGTCGCCGTCCTCGTTTTCCACGCCGAGGGTCTGGTAGGTGGCGATGTGTACGCGAGCGTTCTTGGCGTTGTTCGTGCCGTCGGGTTTGCGGTAGACCTCGGCGGCATCGGCCCCGAATACGTTCTGGAACGCCTTGAGGGCCTGGGTCCGCAACTCGTCGCGGTCGCAAACGAACAAGGCGCGTTTCATCTGCCCGGCATCAGACATGCGCTTGAGCAGATTGACGGCCACGAATGTCTTACCGCAGCCTGTTGCCATGGAGAGCAAGGCTCTCGGTGGCTCTCCCGTGGCAGCGCAGCGGGCGACCTTCTCCATGACGGCGCGAATCGCGGCGTCCTGGTAGTAGCGCCGAGTGCCTTCGCCGCCGTGGTAAGGCTGCAACAGGGGCCGCGCGGCCGGGGATTTGAGCGAGAAGCCCATGCCCTGTTCATATCGCGCGAGCAGGTCAGCCGGCGTCGGGAAATCCGTCATCGGCCGTGGGGCAGAGGTCAGCCCGGTGAAGAAATCGAACTCGACGAACTGGTGGCCGTTGGAGGAGAATACGAATCGAATGTTCAGTCGCTTGCAGGTCGCGTAGCCCTTTGCCTGATCAAGCCCATGGCCGGCCGGCAGGCTTTCCTTCTTGGCCTCGATGAGGGCCAGGGCGACAGGTTGCGTGTCGACGTTGACTTTCGCCCGGAGGACGTAGTCGATCTTGCCGCGAGAGCGGCGGCGCGGCTTTCCGTTGATGATCTCAACTGTGCCAGCGGTCTCCTCGCGCCGAATGAGGTCCTCAGTCCAGCCACGCTTGTGAATGGCTGGGTCGATGAGCTTGGCCCGGGTATCGGCTTCATTCAGCAACATGTCAATCCCCCGCGAAATTCTGGAGAGACTGCGTCCCCACAGATACACCTTGCCGCGCCGCCTGGGCAAAGCCTCACTCGTGATTGTGTTTGCTCGGCCACCGGGGCGCTCCTATTCCTCGTCGGGGAAGAATTCCTTCAACAGGTCGGCCCCGTTCTGGCCCATCTCGCGCAAGAGGTCCTTGATCTGCTGCGACGCAAGCGGCGAAGGCTTCGCCTTGCCGTTCTCCCACCGATTGACCGAAGGGAAGCTCACACCCAGTCGTGCGGCCAACTTCTCCTGGCTTAGGCCAAGCCTCTCCCGCACCTGGCGGACAAGGGGACCGAGATGGGATTGCCGGTTCACAGCCCGTTCTCCCCGAGGAGGCCCGACCGTCATACCGTCATCCTTTATGAAGTGTGATATAGCATAAGACCGGGCGCGCCGGTGTCAACGGCGCCCCGTCTGCCTGGTGAGGCGCGTACCCCCCGTCGGGCGTGCCCCAGTCTGAGCTACTTCCCGCAGCGCTTGCAGCCGGTGTGGCCGGCGGGCGGCTCGGCGGCTCGGACTGGCGGCGTCGAGCCGTGGATGGCGGCCAGGATCACCGCGGCCCCGGAATAGGCCGCTGCGGAGAACAGCCACGCCGCCGGGGCGGTGACACCGGCCGTGACGGCGTAGATCAGGACGGCCGCCCAGAAAGTCTGGCACGCCCAGCAGCCGAGAAGATACTGGAGTGCCCGTCGGGGCAGCGACGTGCGTGAGAGGCGCCGAAGCTCGGCGCGGCGGGCGTCGAGCTCGGGTTCGGTGAGCGGGACGGCGGCGGCGTGCTGCGAGCCGCGGGCGACATCCTCATCCCACTTCGTGCGGTTGGCGACCTCCCAGTTGAGGCGGTTGAGCCGCTGGCGGCGCGGGTTGTCGCGCAGCGCGAGCCGGTATTGCAGCTCCGCGGCCGGGAACGACCCAAAGATCGCCTTCGCCAGCGCGCAGACCGCCAGGGTCCAGACGAAGAAGGACGCGACGTGCGCCCAGTCGGTGATGTCGAAGATACTCGTCACGTTCAGGCCTCCATGCCTCCAGGTTCCGTTCGGTCGGCGGGCGTCGTGCCCGCCGCGGCATTCACAAGCGGCACGGTGTCATCGCACCGTACCATCCGCGCGGATTAGGCTTTCCTCGCCGTGCACTGCTCCATTCGTTCCCGCATCAAATGCCGGACGATCCGCGCTTCGGCCGGCGCGTTGCTGGGGTCCACGGTCAAGTCGCCGTTCTTCGGCAGCTTCCAGCCGGCGTCGAGCCTGGCGAACAGCGCCGCGATGGCCGGGTCGCGCTCGATCAGCCAGCGCCGCAGCTCGGCTTCGGTCGTGCCGTTCAGTAGCTCGACCGCGCGGGCGAGGACGTAGTCGCAGGTCAGCAGCCCGAGCTCGTCGTCCGGGCAGTAGGCCGTCAGATGTACGCGCTTCGGACCGACGTTGATGCTCACGACCGGCATGGCTCTACGCTCCCGTTCCGCCACGGACTTCGGCTTCGTCGCGGTTACCCGCACCAGCCACGACCAGGCGGCGCTCCCACATCCAGTGTATCTCCGGCGCCCACGACGCCGACGCGAACGCCACGAGCCGCTGGAGTTCCTCGAAGCGCGTCGCGCCGGGATCGCGGTTCTCGAACCCGATGTTGATCGCGCCGACGTTCGGCACGCCGGCGGCCTGCCTGACGTACCGCGCCAGCCGGCGGCAGCGGCCCCAGACGTTCGCGTCCAGCATCATGTAGATCATCCGGTAGAACGGCACCGCGGCGACGACCATCGCAAGCTGCTGATCCGTCGGCAGTGAGCCGAAGAACGCGGTCGCGACCGAGTCGTTGTCCGGCTGAATCGCCGCCGTGACCATCAGCGCGTCGAACGGTCCCTCGACCACGAAGAGCGTGTTCCCGCCGGCCTGCACGCGGTCGGCGTCGTAGATCGTCGTCTTGTGCCCACCCTCGACCGGGTAGCTGAGCCATCGCTTGCGCTGCCGGGCGTCGATGGACCGAGCCGTGTAGCCGAGGTCCCATCCACCCTCACGCACCGGGAACACCACGCGCCGCTCCTGCTCATCGAAGCGCAGGTCGAAGCGGGCGATCAGCTCGTCCAGCCGCTCCGCGGGCATACCGCGGCCGACCAGGTAGTCGTAGCCCGGCTGGGCGGTGCCGGTGGCAGCAAGCGGCACGAGCTGGTCAAGGCTTCGCACGGTCTCCAGCCTCAGATCACGCACATCCCTGCTCCCGTCCACGTCTCGCAGGGACAATCGTGCATCCACGTTGCCGGGTCCTTGGTCAGGTCGTAGTTCCGCAGGCGCGGCACGCCGCGGCCCTCGTAGGGCGGCAGGCCGCCGTTGCGGCCGGGGAAGTGGCGGTACGGCCGGCCGGACCCGTCGAGGTTCAGATCGACCGCGACCCACGCCGCCTCGCCCTTGCACACCGGGAAGTCGCCCAGCGAGCACTGACAGATGTGGCCCGTGCAGCAGGCCGAACCCGCCCACGCTGAGAAGCACCCGCTCATCGCATCCACGAACTGCGCGCAGAGTGGCCCGTACTCGCCGTGGTAGCCGTAGCCGGGGATCGCCGGCGGCAGCGCCAGCGTGTCGCCGAACGAGCAGTCCGGGCTGCACCCAGGCATCCCATCGCAGCCGGAGTACCACGACGGCACGAGCCCGCGCCAGTAGATGCCGGTCACCTCGTGGAACCACAGGCCGGCGTCCGGCCCCATGGGGTAGGTCTCGCCGCAGCCGAACATGTCGCCCAGGCAGTTGCCGCTGAACTCACTGCCCGGCGGCCCCGTCGCCTTGCTGTACAGGCCGGGGTGCCAGACGTGGTCCAGCCGGTTCTTCTTGAACTGCCCGCCGTGCGTCGCGTCCCAGCCGTGGTTGCACGGGTCCGGTGTGCAGGCGTAGTACGAGTAACCCTCGACCCGCCGGACGCAGTGATAGCCGGCGTGCGGATCATCGACGCAGCGCTGCGTCTGCCAGTCCCACGAACGGCAGCCCTTCTCCGTCCGGTGGTAGCCGCAGCCGGGCGCGGCTTCGAGGCTGAAGATGCCGTTGGGGTCGTACCCGTCGCAAACCGTGTCTTCCCAGTAGCCGCGCTCGCACGGGCAGTCGGGGTTCTGTACGGGCGAGTACTGCGAGTAGCCGCTCTTGCGGCTCATCATGTGGCACTTGGCCGACTGGCAGTCCTGCATGCACTCCTGCCACGTCGGCGCCGGCCAGGGCTGGCAGGTGTCGGGATACTCGGTCCACTCGTCGTCGTAGCCCGGCCCCCATTGGTGATACCAGTAGCCGAGCACGTGGTCGTACGGCCAGCACGCTCCGGCGTTGGCGCAGCACTTGTCGCAGCCCTTCCGGTACTCGACGTGCGAGGTGCCGTAGCAGTTCACGTAGCTCGCGGCGTAGTGGTAGCCGCAGTCCTTGCCCATGAACTGGCCGGGCGTGCGTTTGCGCGTGCAGAGGGGGATGCTGGTCCAGACGCCGTAGTCGATCAGGTAATCGACGGCGTCGATGATCTCGCGGATGTGGACCGCCTCGATCACGTCGCCTGGGCGCAGGCCCCAACTCGGGTACTTGGCCCAGACCTTGGCCAGCGGGTCCCAGGCCGGCTCGTACATCAGGACGAACGTGCCCGGTGCCGTGCCCCACGAGTACCCGCCACCATAGAACGGGTTGTTGAAGTGGGTGTCGTCGGCGTAGAGCATGTTGATGCCGCGCCAGGTTTTCCGCGCCGCGGCGCTGCCGGCGTCCTCGTGCCGATTGTGCAGCGGCCTGGGGTCGAGCGGCCCGGCCTTCCCACCGGTCATGTAGTGCGGGTGCACGTTGCTGCCCGACCAGCGGAACTTGATCGGCATCGGCACGCAGCACAGCCCGTCGTCGCCGCCGCGGAAGCGCGGGTTGTGGTGGAACACATCGCAGCGGTCGTCGGTCTCGGCGCAGGTGTCGTACTCGCCAGTGCAGCAGTCGCCGCCCAGCCACGACAGAATCCAGCGGCACATGTTGATGAGCTCGGGCTGGACCGTCTCCGAGCCGTCGAAGCGGTAGAAGTCGGTCCCGTGGCGGACGTTGACGCCGCCGTAGTCCTCCAGCATCTCCGGAAGGCCATGGGCATAGGGGTTGAAGTGCGTGAACCACTGGAGGTAGTAGGCGTCCGCGTCCGCCGGCGGGCTGTCGCCGCCGGGGTCGTACTTCGTGATGTCGGGGTTCTGCGGGTTCGGATCGTCGTAGAAGTAGCGCACGTACCAGCGCAGCTCGGTCCCGTGCGCGTACGGACCGCGCTGGGCCGTGTACGTCGTCGGCCCGCCGGACATCGCGACATACGACCAGCTCGACCAGGCGCCGCCGGGCGCCTTGGTCTGGAAATACAGCCGCACGTTCGTCGGCGTCGGCACGCCGCCGGGCTTCGTGTACGTGAACGTGACGACCTGGCCCGTCTTCTGGACGTAGCCGACGCCGTCCTGGCGGCCGGGCTGCGTGGCGCCGAACCAGCCGGAGCCCTCGGGGTCAAACGGCTCGCTGGCGAAGTCGCGGGACACGCTGCCGAGCGGGAAGTACATGCGGTCGTGCGTGCCCGTCGCGAACTGCCCCGCCGGATCGCCCGAGCGCGTGCGGACCGGCACGCTGGGCTTCGGCATCGGGCAGCACGGCGGGTTCTCACCCAGGGCGGCGTACTCCTTGCCTCCCGGCTGATAGTCCCAGCAGGTGCCGGTCTCGTTGCAGCCGATCGGCCCGAGCAGCAGCCGGCGCTCCCACATCTCCGGCCCCCACAGGCAGCGCGGATGCTGGCGGTCGTACCACTGGCGCTTCGGGTTGCCGTTCGGCCGTGAACCGAACACCGCGTACAGCAGGCCTTCGAGCTTCTCCAGCGCCAGCGCGAACTTGCCGCCCAGCGTGTCCTCCCAGTTGATCTCGCCCGCGCCGGCCGGCGGTGAGCCCTTGGGCAGCACCTTCACGCCGGGCGGGTGCAGGTCGGACCACTTGAGCTGCGCGGGGTACTGGCCGCCCGGCGTGGCGAAGCCCTCCTCGCCGTGCGAGTGCGTGCCGTACGTCGCGTGCTGGTCGCTGGTGATGTCCGCGTACGGCATCAGACCCCCTCCAACTGGAACCGCACCTTGTTGGGCACGCGCAGCGTGTCGCCGTTGGGCACGCTCGCCGGCGGGTCGATCGGCGTGAGCCACATGAGTTCGTTCGAGCCGCCGACGCTGCCGTACACGGCCAGCCAGGCCAGCGGACCGATGGCCGCGCCGCTGGTGTTGGTCCACTGCGGGACGGTGGCGGATTCCACCCGCGGCGGCGGGCCAGCGACATAGGTCCACGACGACAGTGCCACCTGCGCGAAGTGCGCGTGGAAGTGCGGCGACACGTCGGCGTACGTGGTCCGCCGCGTCGGCTTGACCAGACTGGCCAGCGCCGGCCGGCAATAGAGCGCGTCGTAGCGAGCGCCGGTCTTGCCGAAGGCGTAGCGCGCGAACCGGTACGCGAAGTCGCGCGAGATCATGCCGAAGATGCGGGCCTGATAGCGGATGTGCAGGGCCGTCCCCGGGCGCAGCAGCACCGGCGCCCGGAACGCCGCGGCGGCGACGAGCTTGTTCCGCGAGGTATCGGCGACGAACGCCAGCGTGATCGGGAACCCGCCCATCTTCCGGAAGTCGCACAGCCAGTCCAGCTCGCCCGAGGGGTCCCACTGATACATGTACGGCCGCAGGCACACGTTCGGGTTGTACGGGTCGCAGTCGGTGCCGCAGCGCTTGCGCGGCCGCTGCCACGGGTAGCCGACCTCGGGCTCCCAGGACTCGCGCGGCGTCCACTCGGGCGGCGGCTGCTCGATCTCCTCGGGCGTCCAGGGCAAGTTCCAGTCCGCTGCGGCCTGTGGCGTCCAGGAGTGGTTGTTGGGGAACGTGACCTCCTGCGAGACGAAGCCGCCCCCGTCGGCCTCCATCGACGCCGTGAAGCTCAGCGCCTGCCGGGCGTAGCCGAACGAGGTCCGCATCGGGCCGGTGTAGCAGCCGCCCTCGTTGGCCTGCGCGTTCGTGCACTGCGCGAACGTGAGCGTCGGCCCAAACCCCGCTCCGCCGCCGGTGTTCGGCCGGCCGCTTGGATAGCTCACCGTCGGACCCGCGACGCCCATCTGGAACGTCATCGGGGCCTGATACGGCGGGAAGAGCTGGCGGTAAACGTGCTCGATGCCCTCGTATGCCAGCAGGTTCGGCAGCGCGAACCGGGCGAGCTCGGTGCCTTCATCCAGATCGACATGTCTCACGATGAACGCGCCCACGGTTCGACTTTCTGCTTCCGGCGCTGCGCCTCAAGCCTCAGGTCTCAAGCCTCACGCCTCAGTACGTCCCCCGGTAGTGCGAGCGCGTGCAGACAAAGGCATCCACGCCCGGATCGGGCGCCGCGAAGATCAGCACCACGTCGCCCACGACGAGCGGGTTGACCCACTGCCCGCCGGCCCCCTGTTCCTCGAGGTTGAACACGTTGTTGTACGCCGCACCGCCGCCGACCTGCGTCCAGGCCCCATCCTCATCCATCGTGGCCTGCACCGCGGCGTAGCGGTACGGCGGCGCACTGCCCGACTTCGACGTGATCATCGCGAACGCCGTCGTCGTCGCGCCGCCCCCTCCACCACCGAGTCGGGCGACCGTCCAGGCGATCTGCGGATCGTCGCGCTCGCCCGGCGGCTGGACCCACAGCAGGCAGGCGGTGCCGGAAGCGGCGCTGTCGAGCATTGTCGCCTGGCCGCTCTTGGCTTCGGCGAACGTGTGCCCCTCGTCGTTCATCTTGACCTTGACGACGCACACGCCAGCCACGCAGGCGCGGCCGACCTCGTTCGCAACCAGCGGCTCCAACAGGATGGCGAATCGGCCGGCGTGCTCCGTGCCCGGCGTTGCGCCCTTCAGCGCCACACGCTCCTTGAATCCGTCGGCGTTGTCGCTGGGCTTCACGATCGGGCCGGCGACGCCGAGCACGTCGAAACGCTCGCGGTCGGCGCCGCTCTCGTTGCGGATCAGGACGATGCCCGTCTGCCGCAGCTCGCGGTAGCGGTCCTGCTCGGCGCTGCGCTGTCGCTGCTGGAAATCCCGCGTCGCGTCGATGAACGCGTTGAACGTCGCCGCGGGAATGACCAGTGGGTCGCCGCGTTTGACTTTCTGCATCGGGCCGGCCATCCCCTACCTTCCGTCGGGCTTTCCGCGCACCGGATACTCTTTCAGCAACCGCTCAAGCCCCGAAATCAACTCTGGCAAGCACGACTGGTCGACCTCGAATACGAACTGATGCTGCTGCGTCAGATGCTCGGGCGTGATGTTAACCACCAACGTGCCGCGACCGTCCTCCAGATGGATCTTCGCGTTGAGATACGGCTCAATGCAGGCGAGTTCAGCGCCGCCCGTGGGACGCGCGTGAAGAGGCTTGAGTTCCTCGAGCCACCGCTGCAACTCCGATAGGTGGAGAATCGCGCCGGACGCACGCACGAGCGCGCCCTCGGCACCACACTGGGCAAGCACGCGGAGCCAATTCCCGTCCCAGTAGTCCTCAAGCGCGCTACGCTGACGGCCGAATACCCAAACACAGAAACCGGCGATCTTGAAGTCCGGTGGTCGGTGTGGTTCGTGATCCTTGGCGGCCATTCGTTACTCTCCTCGAAGTAGGCATCTCACCGCCATGCTACACTCAAATCCCCAGCAGACTGAAGTCTCCATACGGGTAGACCTGCTCGATGTAGACCGCGACGGGCTTCTTCACGAGCGCTTTGGCGACGGTGTCTTCACTGTCGGAGTAGCGTACCCACAGGTACTCCCAGCCCTTCTTGTTGATGCCGGTGATGTCGCCGATGGTTAGGTTCGTGACGTTCGGACTGGCCGCGAAGCGGTAGGTGATCTCCCAGTCGCCGCTGCCGCGCTTCGAGCCGGCCGCGCCCAGGAACAGCACCTCGCCAGCGGCGAAGCCCTTGAATCCGGCGCTGTTGACCTTCCCCGTCAGACCGAAGAGCGTCGCCTTGTACGCCGGTGTTACCAGCGTGTCGGCGAGGTAATGCGTCTCCGAGAAGTGATAGACCGGTACGGTGATATCCACGCCTTCGACGCTGTCGGCGGTGACGCCGATCGCGCCCTTGCAGTCCGGTGCGGTCTTCCCGGGCGGGGCGTAACGGGCCACGGTCGCCAGGGCGTGAGTGATATGCTGCGTGCCGCCGCCCGTGTCGAAGTTGAAGACCGACTGCTCCGTCTGCGGAACCGGCCCGTAGCGGACGATGCCTTCCCAGAGAAGATCGCCGATGGGCTGGACGGTGACGGTGTCGCGCGGCAGGTAGAACCAGCCGCTCCCCCACGGATCGTAGGTGGCTGGGCTGCCGGCCAGCAGGGCCGAGCGCGCCTCGACATCGCTGTTCGTGCCGCGAATGACGTAGCGCAGCTCGACCGACGGGTTTTGCCCCGTCGTGACCTGTCGGCTCTCGAACTTCTCCACGCACTCGATCACGCTCGCTCCGCTCGCTTAGGCCGGAGGCTGTAGGCTGGAGGGTTCGGCCTCGCGGCACACTCCTGTATCCTGGTTCTCCAGCCTCCGGTCTACAGCCGCCAGTCTCATGCAAAGCTGAGGCGCCCGACGGCGGCGGCGTCGGCCAGGCGTTTCGTGTGCCACGCGATCTGCTCCGTGTTCCGCGCGGTGCGCTCGTCCGCGTCGCCGGCCCCTAGGCCCGCGGCGGCGAGCGGGTTGAACGTGCCGGTCACGGTCACCTTGCGGGCCAGGAAGTCGCCCAAGCCCGCGAGCTGGTCCTCCAGGCCGGCCAGCGGATCGGTCGGCCGGCGGCGCGGCGGGGCAGCCGCTTCGGCTTCCTCGCGCTTCTGCTTGGCCTTGGCGATCGCGTCGTTGAGTTCCCCGCGGGCCTTGCGGAGCGCTTCCTGTGTACGGGCGACTTCGGCTGCGGCCCGCGCGTTGGTTTCCTTCTCGGCTTCGCTCCACTGCCGGCCGATCTCGGCGACGGCGGCTTCGTGGTCGGCCTGCGATTCCGTCCGGCGGGTCTTCCGCTTCTGCTCGGTGCTGGCCAGCGCCGCGGCACGCTCGTCCTCGATCTTCCGGGCCACGTCCGCGAACTCCTCGTCGGCCATGCGCTTGGCCTCGTCGAGGTTGAAGCTGTCATCGAAGAGATGCTGGAGTTCGAGGAAACGCTTGGTGAGCCAGTTCTGAGCGATGCCCCAGACGGCTTGCAGATCGCTGGTGAAGTTGGTCCAGGTCTTCGACAGGAACGCGGTCGTCTCGATCCACGCGACTTCGAGCCCGTGCCAGACGGTCTCCGCCGCGAAGAGCGCCCCGTACCACATGTCGTACGCGGTCTGGACGAAAAACTGCCTGGCCGTCGCCCAGGCCCGGTTGAGCGCGTCGATGCCCTGCTGCCAGGCGAGCTTGAGCGACAGCCACAGAATCTGCGCAGCGAGGGCGATATCGCCGGCGGCCAGCGCGTCGGCAATTCCGCCGACCACCGCGAGCACGCCGTCCTTGAGCCAACGGAAGGTGTCGCCGAGCCAGGCCAGGGCGTCCGCGCCGGCGCCCGTGTAGACCAGGATCGCCGTTCCCAGACTGGCGACGGCGGCGACCACCAGGCCGATGGGCGTGACCAGCGCGCCCAGCACCGCGGCGAGCGCGCCGAAAACCGCGCCGACGCCGCTGACGGCGCTCGCCAGCCAGCCGAACACGGCACCGAGACCCGAGATGAGCGTCCCGGCCGCGACGAGCGCGGCACCCGCGGCCATGACACCAGCCGCGACTTTCGCCGCGCTGACGATGACGGCCTGATTCTGTCTGACCCACGCCGTGACGGTCACGACCACGCGCGTGATCCGGTCGGAAAGGTCGATCACCGCGTCGGCCAGCGCCGCCCCGATCGTCGTGGTCAGCTTCTTCACCACGCGCCAGAGGATGTTCAGCGTGTCATGCAGCAGGGCGGCCTGCTGCGCCGCGTCCGTTGACAGGGTCAGGCCGAGTGCCCGGGCCTCCTCCTGCAACCGCTCGATGCCCCGCGCCCCGTCTTCCAGCAGCGGCAGGAGCCGGGTGCCCGACTTTCCGAACAGTTCCAGCGCCAGGGCCGCCCGCAGCGTGGGGTCCGCGACCTGCGATAGCCCGTTGGCGATGAGCTTGAACTGCCGCTCCGGATTGAGCTTGAGAACGTCCTCGACGGTCAGCCCCAGGCGCGACAGCGCTTCGATCGCCGACTCCGAGCCCGCCGCCGCGTCGGCGATTGACTTCTGCATCTTCCGCAGGCCGGTTTCGAGGGTTTCGAGGTCGGCTCCGGACTGCTCGGCGGCGAACCCGAGCTCGGAGAGGGCCTCCACGCTGACACCGGTCCGCCGCGACATCTTCTCCAGCGCGTCGCCGGACTCGGAGAACGCCTTCACGCCCGCCACTATCGGCGTGAGCACCGCGGCGCCGGCCGCCAAGACGCGCGTGCCGAGCGAGCGCAGGCCTTCGCCGAACGCCTTGAGCCGCTGCTCGGCCTTTTGGAGCCCCTTGGCGATTCTGTCGTCCACGCCGAGTTCGACGAACGCCCGCCCGGCGCGGATGCCTTTCGTATTGGCCACGGCCTACCCTCCGCGCACACTGCCCGCCCAGCGCTTCGGCAGTTTGGGCCGCTCCTTCTCGAGGGCCGGCCCCATGTACGGCCGCTCGGCGATGGTCGCCCGCGTCTTGACGACCTTCCCACGGCGGCGGTAGCGGACCTCGGACTTGCCGCCAAACTCCAGGACGTTGGGCGCGGTGGAGCGCTTGAACCCCACCGGCCCGACGACGACGGAGTCGCTGGCACGGTCGTAGCCGAAATAGATCAGCCGTCGCAGGCTGCCCTCATGCGAGTGCGGCGGCCGGCCGGGCGGCGCCGGACCTTTGCGTTTGCGGATGCTGTGTTTCGCGGTCGTGCGAATGAACGCGCCCGCCTTCGACAGCACGGCCCGCTTGGCCCGGTCCACGGCCCGCAGCACCGTCTGTTGGTCGAAGAACAGGTCCTTGATCCGCAGCGTGACCATGCCGTTGACCCTGCCAGGCACGGCGGCCGCGCCCGCGGCGCGCCGGATCAGCGCGCCGCGGGTCGCCCGGGTCCCGTCCTCAGCCCGCCGTGGGCGGCGGCGTGGTCTGGGCCGTCTTGGCCCCGATCTGGCCGAAGCCCAGCGCCCCGATCAGGCTGGCGATCTTCTGGGCCACGTCGTCGCCGCTCATGACCTTGCTGAGCGAGACCGCCTCCTCGGCGTCCGCCTCGGTCAGGGCCTTGACGATCTTGCCGACCGCGGCGGTCAGCACCGTGCCCAGGCTCTGCTGGAGGGCGATGGCGTTCTGCGCGGCCAGGTTCTGCTGGTTGACCGCGTTGCTCATCGCCAGGTTGTGGTAGAACGACGGACCGTCGCCCAGCGACTTGAAGTTGGTGGACGACACACTCTGGACCACGTCTTCCGGAAGAGGCATGCGCAATCTCCTTTTCATCCTTGCACCTCACCTCGGCACCCGGGCATCCGTACCCGGGAATGTGCCCTGCGTAAAAAACTCCTTCAGCACCTCGATCCCGACCGCCACGGGCGGGGCCCGCCGCCCGAACGGGTCGAAGTCCGCCGGCTTGAACGGCCGGGTCCTCTTCGGGTCGCGGTGGCAGTTGGCGAGCAGCGCCAGGAGCACGCTCATTCGACTCCATTCCTCCCTGGTTCGGGCCTCGGCCATCGCCAGCAGCTCACGCAGCGTCAGCCGGCCGGGCTCGACGCCGACGATGCCCGCGCAGCGCCAGATGAGCTGCCAGACGTCGCCAGCGCCTGGGCGACGAGGGCTTCGGTGTCCACCGTCGCCAGCCGGGCCTCGATCACGTCCCGCGCCCTGTCCATCACGTTCCAGGTCGTTTCGAGGAGGCGTTGGAGGTTCGCCCGATCTCTCGGGCTCGGGGAAAAACCCACGAGTTCCTCCAGCAGGGTCTTGGTCGCGTGCTCGATCGCGTCGCCGGCCATCGCCCGGCCGAACTCCTCGTCGGTCACGTTCTTGGCGTCCGCCTCGGGCTTGCAGACCGCGTACACCACGTCGCACAGCAGCACGGGGTCGCGGTAGAGCTTTTCGATCAGCTTCCCGTCCAGGACTTCGAGCAGATCAACTTCGAGCAGGTCGCGCACGCGCTTGATCGCGTCCACGTTGATCGCGACCGTCCACGTGCGCCCGGCGTTGTCGGTGAAGGTCTTCATGGCTACGTCCCCGTGACCCAGGACCGGAACACGGCGAGCTTGGCCGTCACGCTGACGGTGATCGCCTCCTCCAGTTCCTCACTGCGGCTGAAGGACGTGATCGAGAAGTCGCCGTCCGGCCCCTGGCCGCCGGCCTGGTCCAGCACCTTCAGGGCGATCAGCCCGTTGGTGAGGTACGCGTTCTTGATCGCGGTGAACCCGGCATCGCTCGGGTCCCAAATCATCTCGAACTCGACCGAGCACTCGCGCAGCGTCGGTGCCGTGGCCCGCCAGCCGCTGTTCGCCCGCGTGGTGACATCCGCCTCGCCCGCCTCCAGGTTGAGCGTGACGTTGCGGACGTTGGTCATTTCCGTGTTGGCGGGTCCTCCGGCCACGCCGTGGTACAGCTTGGCGTTCATCCCCAGAACGAAGTTGGGCATGATTCAGTCCTCCATGACTGTGCGGCTTGAGGCTGGAAGTCTGTGGACTCAAGCCTCTGGTCGCACGCCTCTACGTCAGTCCGAGCTCGATCACCGTGCCGGCTGTGGCACGCAGATAGACCGTCTGGCCGTACGACGGGCCGAGCATCACCATCGAGTCGGCCGGGATCGTCAGCCTGGCGGTCCCGCCGGCCACGTCGCGGACCTCCACGCTGGCCGCCAGCGGATGCACGACCAGCGTCGCGCCGCGCGGCACCTCGACGGCCTGATCCGATCCCGTCGCCGTCAGCGGTTCCAGTGCCTTGAAGTTCATGGGCCACTCCTTGGGTTGCAGAGGCACGACCGGCGGCGTGTGCAGCAGCACGTGCAGCCCGGCTTGCGTCGCCCGCAGGCCGGAGCCGCTGTACACGGTGGCGCCGATGAGCGCGGCGTTGAGTTCCGCCCGGGTCCAGGGCTGGCCGGTCGCCGGCGATGTCCGCGTGAACACGAACACCGTGTCGTAGGCCGGACCGGGCGTGAAGTTCGCGGTCGCGAGCTCCGCCGACCCGACCCGCAGCACCGCCCGGCCGCTGCCGCCGGAGTTGTTCCGCCAGCATAGCGCCCCGGCGACCGCAACGATCCGCTCGCCCGGCGCCAGCGCGACCGTGGCGACGCCGACGTTGAACGCGGCGCCCGGAGACATCCCTTCCAGGTAGGTCGCGTCGCCGTCCTGCGGCACCTGTGCGACATGGGCCCAGTACTCCACCGCTCACCTCACGGGTCCGGTACGTTCGGCGGATAGACCAGCCAGCCCGCGGCCGTCCCATCCGCGCCGGCGTTCAGCCGGGCGACGCGCGTCGTCGGACCGTAGAACACCCCGTCGTCGCCGGTGTAGAGGTCATCCACGTCGAGCGTGTAGCCCTGCGAGGCCAGGTTGAACCGCTTCCCGAGCGACGCCGTGTTCATCGACCCGCCCGGCCCGCCAAGCCCCTGGGCGACGACCTGCCCGTCCATCCGCCACACGTACCGGTCGGACAGCACCGCGAGTTCGGCGTAGTACCACCGGCCCAGGGCCAGGCCGCCGACCTCCGCCACGGGCGGCCCGCCGCTGGCCCCGAGGTGCAGCCGCAGCGCCCCGGCCGGCTCCGGCCCGGCCGGCTGCGCCAGCCGCAGCGAGGCCCGGTGCGTGGTGCCCAGGGCGAGGTACAGCAGGTATTCCCAGGCCCCGACCGTCTGCGGCAACGCCGCCAGCCGCAGGGCGAAGCCCAGCGTGTAGGCCGTCCGGCTGATCGTGGCCGGGTTGCCGTTGGCGTCGTAGCCGTTGGCCAGCGTGATGTACGCCGTGCCCGTGTTTGACGGGGCGATGATCCGGCAGCCGTAGTTGCCGCTCCGCTTGTGGGCGGCCCCGACGGTGACCGTGCCGGCCAGGGCGACCAGCTCATTCGTGTCGCCCGCCTCGAAGCCCGCGAACCACTGCACCGGCATGGCCCTCACCTCCGCACCCGGTACGTCACCGTCAGCACGCTGGTGAACACGCGTTCCTTCTCCAGGTGCTCGGGCGCGAAGATCGGGTCGTTCTCCAAGGCCAGCCACACGGCGGCGGTGAAGCCGTCGAGCTTCGTGCCCCGCAGGTGGTCGCCGAGCTCCTCGACCAGCCTCATCAGCGCGTCGAGCTCGGCCGGATCGTCGGGGTTGACCTTGCGCTGCACGCCGATGTCGATGGCGCAGTCGTAGAAGCCGTCGGCGCGGCTCGCCGCGGTGATCGTCAGGCTCTTGGGGATGACCGTGACCTTCACGGCGGCGAGGTCCGGCAGCGCCACCGCCGGCCGGTAGCCGCGCTGCACGGTGAACGGCAGGCTGAACGGGCCGGCATTCAGGCCGGCCACGACGGCGTCGGCCAGCGCGATGATGGTGCTGTCGGCCATCGGTCACGATCCCTTCATCAGGCTCTCGATCCAGGCCCCGACGAACTTCAGCAGCAGCGTGCCCACGCCGCACAACGTGGCCAGCGACAGCCGCTGGATCACCGCCAGCCGGGACTCGACCCGCTCCATGCGCACCAGCAGCGACTTCTCCGGATGGCCGTTGCCGAAGACGACCGAGCGGATCTCGCGGACGTCCTTCAGGCAGCTCGGCTCGTGCGGGCAGGCCGCCGGCGTCGTCGTCGTGGAAGCTCCGTTGTGGCTCATGGGCCGCGCTCCATCCCGATGAACTTCGTGTGAATCCGCAGCGCCTTGCGGTACGGATCGCTGTAGCGCCACGGCGGCTCGCCAGCCGGGGCCATGACCTCGTAGAGGAAGGTCTGGTCGCCCACGCTCTCGCGGATGCGGTCGCCGGCCTGCGGCAGGGTCGGCGCGCCGCCGAGCACCAGGTCCGCCGCCAGCACCAGGAAGTCCCGCGACTGGGTGCGGTGGACGACGCCGTACTCGTCCGCCTGCTCGAACTCCGTCCGGCCGATCGTGGCCGGCAGGTCCACGCTGTCGCCGCCGCGGAGGTACGTGACCGTCCGCGACAGGTGTCGCGTGCGCTGGTCTTGCAGCCACGCCGCGCTTTTTTCGAGCAGGTCCATGACAGTCCTTGGGCTGCAGGCTGTAGGCTACAGGCTGTAGGCTGCAGGCTGTAGGCTGTAGGATTCAGGTCGAGAACCGCTCTCGATTGCGAACCCTCCAGCCTGCGGTCTCCAGCCTCCGGCCTATTGGTGCATCCGCACGCGGACCGTCGCGTCGGCGTCGGCCGCCGCCCTGACGCACTTGCCGATCAGCTTGTTGCCGGTCGCCGTGGTCGTGGCGACGTTGTTCGTGTCGTCCCAGTACACGTTGGCGCCGGCCGTGATGGCCGTGCCGCCGCCCGTGCCCTTGGCGAAGTCGAACACGC
>CAZNFM010000014.1:0-117341 GCA_964572385.1 uncultured Planctomycetaceae bacterium
CCAATGCCCGCCAGCGCTTGACCGCCAGTTCCCCGCGGGTCACCGAGTAATCGGTCAGGTAGCGGGTCATCAGGGCCGGGTCGGTCCTGGACAATTCCACCGCGGTCTTCTCCACGGCCGGTTGCAGGGCCAGAAAACCGCCCTCAAGGTCGCGCTGAACCGCCTGAATGTCCTTGATCATTTCGGCGTACCGCACGTTGGCATGGTTGGCCACGAAGTTGAACACCCACCAGGCGGAATCCCACGAGAAACGGCCCAGCTCCCCGACGGTGTACGCCTCCGGCAGGGCGTCGATGCCGCAGTAGAGCGGGATGTAGCAGGTGGTGTAGGTGTCGTCCACGCCGTACCAGTACACGCCGCCGACCGCGCTCGGCAGCCACGACCGCGATTGCGAAACGAAGGTGAAGCCCGTCTGTTGCGTGGAGATCGGCCTCTCCCAGGTGTGCTCCGCGTCGTCGATCTTCCAGTCGATCGGACGCCAGCGGTTCGGCGTGCCGTGCGGCCCGGCGTCGAGACCCTGGGTCATGTCGAACGGCGTCCCCTCGTAGTGGTCGCGCATCAGGGCGAAGACGTCTTTTACCGAAAGCTTCCGATCGGGCTTGATCCACAGCGGATAGGGCTGGGCGCCCGGCACCGCCCGGTGAAAGTCCGGCGACAGGTTCAGCGATGGAGCCGCCCGCCGGAAGATGCTCCACACGCGGGTCTCGGCGTAGCGTTGGTTGCGGGGAGTGGGCGGGCAGTAGGCGTCGCAGAAGCGGAAGGGCAAGCCGGACCTCGGGTCGTAGTAGCCTCTCTCCACCGCGAAGGTAATCACATTGGGGGAGTAGAGGCAGTTCTGGGGATCATCCAGGGGAAACTCGCCGATGCGGGCCTTGTTGGCGTGGGCAGAGATGCAGCCATCGGGGATCCGCAGGGCGACCCACACGGCGCCCCGACCCTTCGGGCCGGGACCGATCATCTCCATGATCCAGGCCTCCTCGGGGTCGGCGATGGAGAAGGATTCGCCGGTCGAGCGGTAGCCGTATTCCGCGACCAGGTCGGTCATGACCTGGATTGCCTCGCGGGCCGTCTCCGCACGCTGGAGGGCGTATTGCATCAGATCCCAGTAGTGCAGCAGGCCGTCGGGGTTCTCCAGCTCGGCTCGGCCGTCAAAGGTGGTCTCGCTGATGGCGAGCTGATGCTCATTCATCAGACCCACTACAGCGTAGGTGTGGGGAACCTGCTTGATGCGGCCGCGGACCTTGCCGGACCAGTCTCTGACCTCGACGAAACTGTCCGGCTCGTGATCCGCGGCGGGCGTGAGACGCAAGCGGGGGTGGAATTCCCCGTCGCAGGTGTAGGTGATGATGACGGATCCATCGGCACTGGCCCCCTTGCTGACCAGGAGGTTGGTGCAAGCTACCGTGGCGTTGCCGATCGTGATGACTCCCCCCACACAAGCCGCCAGAAGCGACAGGAATCGATTCATGGCCTTCCTTTCCGCGTGATGCTCGCCAAGCACCGCCATTGTAGGGCCGTGTCAGCGTGGGCCAAACCGGCAGCGAGCCGGGAGCCGAGCCCGCCTGCCCGTTCAATGCAGGGTGAAACCCGGTGCTTGGATTCCCGCCCCCTCCGCGATATGATGCTTAGTCATCATGCAAGCCACGTTGGTTACGAAGGAGGCGTCATGACATCTCCGCATCACCACCCGGATTCGACACCTGACTCCCAGGCCCAGGAGACCGTCACCGGCGGTTCGGGATGTTGTTCGTCGCGGGGAGGACCTCTCTCCGGCGGACTGGGCATCTTCGTCATCATCGTGCTGGCGGGGACCGCTGTCTATTTGACCTACAAGACCTTGACGACGGCCGAGCCGCCGCAGCCGCTCCCGATCGAGACCACCTTCATGTGCGCCAAAACCGGCAAGACGTTCGCCTACGCCATGAAGGAAGGGGAGCATTGGCCGGTGCTGTCGCCGCACAGCAACGAGCGGACAGGCTATCCCGCCGAACGGTGCTACTGGACCAAGGACGGCAAACGCAAGAAGACCCCGACCTACGTGATTCTCAATGAATCGTTGGGCAAGCCCGGCGATACGATCTGCCCGGATTGCGGGCGGATTGTGGTGGGCCACAACCCGCCGCCGCCTGCGGACGTGCCCTTGGCGGAAGAGGGGGCGTCCGGCAAGCCCGCGGAATAGGTTCGCGGGCCATGTTGGTGGCGGTATTTCGCGGGCGATCCGGAACCCGTACGCAGACGGCGCCGCGTGGGTCGGCGTGCCGCCGCTAGGCCGCAGAGGTCAGGCTTGATGGAGTTGTTCGACGCAATCGCGCAACGGTGCAGTTACCGCGGCACGTTTCGGCAGCAGGCGGTTACGCGTGAAGACCTCCGCCGCATCGTGCAGGCCGGGTTGCAGGCCCCGTCGGGCAAGAACGCCCAAACCACCCGGTTCGTGATCCTCGATGATCCGGACCTGCTGCGGCGGATCGGCGGTCTGCCGGGGGCGAACCCGGCGGTGCAGACCGCCCGGGCGATGATTGCCTGCGTGGTCGATGTCCGCCCCGAGCCGGTCTACGAAGGGCACCACTTCCAGATCGAGGACTGTGCCGCGGCAGTCCAGAACATGCTCTTGGCCATCACGGCATTGGGTTACGCCTCCGTGTGGGTCGACGGCTGGCTCCGGGTTGGAGGGCGGGCAGAAACCATCGGCCGAATGCTCGGCGTGCCGCAAGGCAAGGTGATTCGGGTGTTGCTGCCGATCGGCGTGCCGGCTGAGGATATGATTCGCAAGGAGAAGCTCCCCTTCGAGGCGCGGGCCTGGTTCAACTGCTATGGCCACTCCGAGTGATGAACCCGTTGCGATCCGGTATTAGCTTCCCATTGATGCATTGGGGGGTCGCCCTGGCGGCTGCGGCCGGGGCCATCTGCGGATTCGCCGTCTGTCCTCATCCTTTCGCGGTTTGCCTGGGCGAGCCGTCGAATCCTGGCGCGACGTCGCGGGGGACCGGAGCGGAGGAGGCGCCGACTTCCGCCGGCGGGATCGAGGCTTGGCGATTGCCGCCGAACAGCGCGGCAATCCGCGACCTGTTGGCGGAGTTGGGGGAAGGCTATCGAGTCGTGCGGACCCCTGCCTTTGCGGTCGTCTCCGACGTCGCGATCGGCCGAGTCGAGGCCCTGGCGGGGTTGGCGGAGGATACGCTTCGTTGCGTTCGCCAGGCGGCGGAGACCTGGCGGATACCACTTAGCCACCCGCCTTGCAAGATGACGATTGTCTACTTTCATGATGAGCGGAGGTTTGAAACGTGGCAGCGCCGCGCCGGCCTGGTGCCAAACCCGCTAGTTCCCGGCTTCTTCGATGCGGCCCGCAACCGGGGAGTCATATGGGATTTACTGTCGCCCGTGCCTGCCCCAGAGCGGCCGGGGGTAGAGGCGGAGGCTCGGCTGGTGGCGATTCGCCATGAGGTGGCTCACCTGGTGATGCACAACGTTGCCTTGCTTCCCGGTCCGTCGCGGCCGGAGCGTCGGTGGCTGGAGGAGGGCCTCGCCATGCGGTTCGAGACGCCGGAGGCGGTCAATCTCCCGCGTCTCCACGATTTTCTGGCGGCACACCACGCCCGGGATCCCGCCTGGTGGCGACGTTTGGTTTCCGAAGGCGGCTCTCTCGATACCGTGGGTGACGAACGTCAGTCGGCCTACGCCGCTGCCTGGGCCTTGGTATATCATCTGTCCGAAGCCCGCCTCGTGGATTTCGTCGCCTGCGTCAAAGGCGAGGGGCTGGAGAGCGGCAGGGGAGCGACCTCGGCCCCGGCTGCCGCAGAACTGCCGTTCCTCCTCGACGCGAATTTTGTGGCTGGGCTGTGGCGGCACATGGAGGCAGTGGCGGTGCGGAGCGGAGCCAGGTCGGCGACTTCGGTTCCCGAGCGCGAGGCGGATTCGCGGGAGTGAAGTCTGAATGGCGGGAAGAATCATTGATGGCAAGACGCTGGCGGAGAACATTCGCCGGCGGACTGCCGAGCAGGCGACGAAGCTGCGGGAGAACGGTCGACCGGCCTGTCTGGCGTCCGTCCTCATCGGTGGCGATGCTTCGGCACGCAGCTACGCGCAGGCCCAGGCTCGTCTGGCCGAGCCGATCGGGGTGGAACACCGGCTGGCGTTGCTGCCGGAAGGGGCGACCCAGGCGGAGGCGGCAGGGGAGATCGACCGCCTGAACGCGGACCCGACGGTCAGCGGAATCATGCTGCATCTGCCCGTGCCGCGAGCTCTGGATGCCTTCGCTCTTCAACAGCGAATTACCCCGGCCAAGGACATCGAGGGCGTGAGCGCGACCAACCTCGGACTACTGGCGATGGGTCGGGAGGCACTGGTTCCCTGCACCGCCGCGGCCGCCTTCGCCTGTCTTCAATCAACGGGCGTCGATCTCGCCGGCCGGGAAACGGTGATCATCGGCCGCAGTGTGATCGTGGGCAAACCGCTGGCGATGCTGCTGCTGGCCGCGCATGCCACCGTCACGCATTGCCACACGCGGACCCGCGAGCTGGCGGGTCACACACGGCGGGCGGACATCCTGCTGGTGGCGGCGGGGTCGCCGGGTCTCATCGGCGCGGAACATGTGTCGCCCGGAGCCATCGTGATTGACATCGGCACGAATCGACTGGAAGTTGCGGGGCCGGATGGTCAGAAAATGCTCAAGACCATCGGCGATGTGCGGTTCGACGAGGTGGCTCCGATTGCGGGATGGATCACGCCGGTGCCCGGGGGCGTCGGCCCGGTGACCGTGGCCATGCTTCTGGCCAACACCGTGGCGGCGGCGATGCGGGATGTCTGATCGAGGACGCCGCGGATGCCGCTCCTATCGCGGGGCGGCGAGGTACGTGGCGATCTGCATCTTCTGTTCAATCTTCTGGCGCTGGGCGCGGTCGGGTTGCTGCTCTCTTGCCAGCTTGAGGTACCTGATGGCTTCGTCGGGCTTACGACCCTGCAACAGCGCATCAGCCAGCAGGAGAAGACGGTCCACCTGTGGGTCGAGGTCGGCCCCCAGTCTCAGGTAGCGGATCTGCGCCTTGAGGTCTCCGCGGCGGGCTGTCTCGGCGGCGGCCCGATCGTAACACTTGGCCAATTCAGTCGCTTCGTGCCGACTCTTCAGGCGAAGGCACTGCCAGCTCTGTTCCAGATAGCCATCCAGATCGCCCAGGGCCAGCAGTCCGGCTGCCCATCCCTCGTAGGCCGACGCGGCCTGGTCCTGGGGCAGCTTGTGCGCGGCCCGAGCGAAACAGGCCACGGCCTGCTCATGCCGCCCGACATCAGACCAGATTCGGCCCGCGAGCAGCCAGGCCTCGCCTCGCTCGCCGTCCAACGCCAATGCTCGGTAGACTTGGTAGATCGCGGAGTTCGGCGGGCTGACGACGACGCGGCCTGGTCGGGTGCTCACCGCCCCAATGACGAATCCGCCCAATGCGAACGTGCCGGGTTCAACCACTTCGTCCGACTTCTCGGGAATGCGTTTCTGCGAGACGCGGCCCAACGGCTGGTTCATCGCCAACAGCGCCAGGGCCAGGTGATAATGCAGGTCGGCCGTCTGCATTCCGTTCCACGCTGCTTCTTCGAAACGGGTGGCGGCCAGGGAAGGCAGTCCCGAGGCAGCGTAGGCGCGTCCCAGCCAATAGAGATCCTCGGCGTGGTTGGGCCGCAGACCGACCGCCGATTCAAGCTGCTTGCGGGCCTTGGGATAGTCCCCCAGGAGGAAGTAGGCTCGACCTTCCAGTGAGCGGCGCTCTGCCAGAGGCAGTCGCACGGAGTGGGTGTCGAGCAGGTCGAGAACGCGCTGCGGTTGGCCATCGGCCAAGGCGGCATGGGCTGGAGTGGGATGGTCGACGGCGGCGGGTGCGGAGGTCGTCACGGCCACCATGGGCCGGCCTGGCAGAGTCTGAGGCGTGGCAACGAAAGGTCCGCTCGCAGCGCGATCCTGCGCCGGCATCGGCGGGGCCAGTGCCAAGATGCAAAGCAGGCTTGCGATCTGCGGCGGGCGCAACATTGGCAGGAGCCTCCACGCTGTGCGGGGCCTTCAAACCGACCACTGCGGCCGGGTCGAAGGAAAGCGCATCCACTCCCCTGCTCCCCCGTCGGGTGGGTCATCTCCACTAGGCAACTGTGCGGCGGACGGCCGCACCAAGATGCGGTCGTCCCCTGCTCACGCGGCTGCCGAGCGTTTCGGCAGGCTGTTGTACGCCAACCCCGGCGGTACCGCGCTGCCCATTCAATAGTAACATACAAAGCGGGCCAATCAAAAAAAGGCGATGCTTTCGGACGCAAGGGGACTGGGTGGCACGGCATTCTCGGGTGTGGCGACCCCATAAACCGTGCGGCCGACAATGGTTGCAGCAAGGTTGGGCAGCGGTCCCCGCCAGTCAGTCTGAGAAGGCAACCGGGCGCGCTTAACTTGGAGAGACCAGGTGAGCGTCCTGATATCAGTGTTCTCAGTCTGCGCGGCCCTCGGCTGCGGGGCACGAATTGGGCAGCTTCTACGCCCGTCTGAGAAGCCTATCTCTACTGCCGCTCCCGCCAGTCGGTCCGCCCCGTTATGATGGGAATCGCCTCGCCCATCACGCTCCGCGGAGGAATGAACATGCGCCCGATCATCTTGCGTTTCTCTCTTGTTGCCAGCGTTTTGACTGTCATCAGCCCTGCCCCCCGGCCCTGCCCGGCACAGATAATTGACCATCGCCATGTAGACGGTGTGGCTGCGTTGCCGCAGGCAACCATGGACGCCATCGGCCTGCAGAAGTGGTTTTTCGCCCACGCCTCCGTTGGCAGCAACATGCTCAGTGGGCTGAGCGACCTGCACTCCGCCAACCCCACTCGTTACAAGCTGCAAATCAGCAGCGTCGGCTACAACAGTGGTGAGATGAGGGCCGCCAACCCGCCCAGCCCCACGGTCGCGGGCCGCGTGTACGAGTGTCCGCGCGGCAACCCCGGATGGAACGACAAGTTCACGATCTTCGTCAACTCCGTGAACGTGAGCGGCTGGCACGAGACCGCAGTGAACGCGGCGATGGACAAGCTCTGCTACATTGACCAGAACGCCAACGCGGTGGTCTACACCAACACCATGGCCGCTCTCGAAGCCGCCTATCCCACAACTGCATTCATCTACACCACCATGCCGCTGATGACCGGCGAAGACGGCGACAACATCTTGCGCAACCAGTACAACGCCGCCGTGCGGGCCTACTGCTCCGCTCACGGCGGGCTGCTCTTCGACATCGCCGATATGGAGGCCCACGACCCCGCCGGAAACCCGATCACCTTCAGTTCCGGCGGGCAGACGTATCAGAAGCTCTACAGCGGCTACACCAGTGACGGCGGGCACCTGAACACGCCGGGCCGCCAGCGGATTGCCCAGGGCTGGTATGCGGTCGCGGCGATCCTCACGCCCGGCGAAGACTGCAACCTGAACGGGATCGCCGACGCGGTAGACATCGGCCTGGGGTTCAGCGTGGATACCGACGGCGATGGCGTCCCCGACGAGTGCGAGGGCCTGGGCGACCTGAACTGCGACGGGTGGCGAAACGCCGCGGACATCCAGCCGTTCGTGCAGGCACTGCTGGACCCGGCGGGCTACGCAGTCTCTTATCCCGAGTGTGAGCGGATGAACGCCGACTGCGACGGCAACGGCACGGTCGAAGCAGCGGACGTGCCGGCGTTCGTGTCAACGCTGCTCGGGACGTGAACGGGGTTGCAGCTCTGCTTGGTGCCCGCTGACGGCACACAACTGCGCGTCATTCTCACGCATCCGCGCCGCTTCCAGGACTCGGAAGACCGGGATCTCCTCCGGCGGCCCGATTCTCGCCGCGCCTGCGGCCTCCAGGTTGGATGCGACGGTGCGAAAGCGGCTCCTTGGCGACGAAGACGGACAGCCTAGCTTGACCCATCGTCGGTCGCGGGAGTGATGCGGGCTTGCACGCGTGGGGCCGTCCTTGCCGCACGACTATCTGATCCAGAACATACAGGCGTGTGCAGCAACAGACTGCGTTTCTCGCGGACATCGTTGGTCGTCAAGCCGCGAGACAGCGACGGGATCGCCAACGGCGGCGGCTCCTGCCAACGGGTTGTGTGAGTCTCGGACGGTGGTGGCGAGGCGGTGGCCCTGCCCGCAGGGATGCGGGGAGGAATCGCCGGAGTTCGCAGCTCCGGCGGGTTTCTGGGACGCGGTCCGCAATCGTCTAGACGGTCATCCGTTCCTGCACCATCTGCTGATACACCGGAGCGGGATCGGGATAGCTGAAGCGGGCCGGCAGTCGCCATTTGGCGAAGAGCGCGGCGTTGTCGCGGTCCACGATGGCCAGGTCCTGCTGTTTGCGATCGTCCAGCAACTCTTCGTGGTAGACCAAGGCTTTTGGACAGCCCAGCACTTTCAGACCGGCCTCACGCTGGACTTTCAGGGACAGATCCGGATCCCAGGCGCAGAAGTAGTAGCGGTCGTCTAAGTAACCCAGCCGCTCCAGCAGATCACGCCGCAGAAGCCCGAAATTGGCGTAGGGGACCCCCCGGACGTTGTAGATGCTGTAGGTCTGTCCCTCGTGTTCCACTGAATGCAGCCGATTCCAGATGCGGGCGTAATTGTGATAAAAAGCCACCATGCCGATGTCGCCGTGCGTCGCCGCTTCGATCATCTCCACGGCGGCTTCGACCGCACCGGGAAGGGGATAGGAGTCATCATTCAGCCACATTACGAAGGTGCCTGTCGCCGCCCGAAAACCCTTGTTGTAGGCCCGTGTGGCGCCCTCACGGCGGGTCTCGTGAATGAAGACCAGGTCAGGTTGTTGGGCTGCCCATTCAGCCGTGCCATCGTCGGCGGCCCCGCCGACGACGATGGTCTCGTGAGATATACAGACATTGCGCCGCACGTTATCTATACAGCGTTGCAGGCGGTCCAGCCGCGCATAGGTGGCAATGACGATGCTGACGGTCGGGTTAGGCTTGTGGTCGAGCATGTGGACGGTCTCTGCATGAAGTATCGAGTCGGGAGACAGTGAAATCATCGGCAACCCGGGTGTGATAACCGCGTTCCTTGATCGGCCTGCCCTGGCCAGGGGATGAAAACCCCAGCGGGAGGAAATCAAGACCGATTTCGGTTCGGCTTGTGCCGATAATAGCAGGTATCGCCACCAAACACGGAAACTGACGAAAGGGGACGCGGCCCAGTGCTGACCCTCGCTGAGCGCAGGACAGTCTCGCTGGCCGGCAGAGATGGCGGTGTACCCAAGGAGCAGCCCCGATGAGCACGGCGATTGATATGCCCCACCCGGTCGCGACCAGCCCGCCGGGACTGCACGGGGAGTATCTCGCGGTGCAGGCCGCGATGCGGCGATTGGCGGAACACCCCGACGAGGCCGAGGCTGCCTTTGTTGCTTTCCGCAGCTTAGTGGCCTTGGGGCTGGTCGGTCCCGCTCTGGAGATGCTGGAATCTCCGGGGCCGCTGGCGAAGGTGGCGGAACTGCGGGCGATCCGCGAGCAATTGGCGGCGATGCCGAGCGGGCGTCTGACCGCCAAGACGTTGCAGACTCGGTATCAGCGAAATCTCGCCGCCTTGGAGGCTCGTTATCCGGATTTACGTCGTTACGATGCGTCCTTTCGCCGGGGTGTCGAGCAATACGACGTTTATCGCACGCGGGACGGCCTGCACCACCTGCGAGAGAAGGCGACCGCCGGCCCGGGACGCTGGTCCCCGCCTTTGTGCGATATGGCGCGGCTGCTCTCCGGGACCACGCTACCCCATGCGGAGGGTAGCATGTTTTGTTCGCCGTATGTGATCGTGGGCGACCAATTCGGCGGGCTCTTGGGCCGGGTCTATGACGGCACGCAGCACATGTTTCTGGGCTTCACCCCGCGGATCTACGTCCTCGAGCCGCAGCCGGAGGTTTTCGGGGCGATGTTGCACGCCTTGGAATCGGTCGATCGGCTCGTGGATGAGAGAGTGGATTTGCTGGTTGGTCCGGATTGTGTCGAGTTGCTGATGCGACGGCTCGAGGATCATCCTGATCGCGCTATCCCAGATTACGTCATGCGGCCCACGAGCGGGGCCGACCAGTGCTACGAACGCTGTGTGGCCGGCCTGCGAGACCTTGCCGCCCGCCGCGAACAGGCGGCCTTGTCGACCAGCCATCGTGTTCACGAATACTACGGTAGCCTGCCGGAGGGCCATTGGCATCGCCGCTACGCCGCTGGCGCGCATTGCTCCTTGCGGATTCTCGGGGTCACCAGCCGGTTTACCACGGTTCTTCAGCACTCGATGCGCGACGTGAAGAACGCCTTCGAAGAACAGGGACATCAGTTTCGGCTCCTCATCGAGCCAAACGACCATGACCTGCTGCCGCCGGTACGCGTCACGGAGGCGATCGACCAGTTCAAACCGGATCTGCTGTTCTACATCGACCACTTGCGGCGGGAATACCCCGGCGTCATTCCGCCAGGGGTTCCGATGGTCTGCTGGATTCAGGATCAATTGCCCAACCTGACCACCGCGGACGCCGGCCGTTCGATCGGCCCGCTTGATTTCTATATTGTGCCCGCCTATCGCGACTTTGTGCAGGAGTACGGCTATCCCATTCGTCAGGGCATGTTATGGTCCATGACGACCAACCCGCGGCTCTACAGCAACGAGCCGATGCCGGAAGCGGAACTGGCCCCGCATCGTTGCGACTTCTCCTATGTCAGCAACCAGAGTGAGCCCCCGCGGCGGTTCCACGAGCAGTTCCTGGCCAAGCACGGGAGTCTGACTGGGCTAGTGCCGATCGTGGAGCGGTTGTACGTCGCTGCCGAGGAAGAAGTCCTGCGCCAACCGCGAACGGCGGGAGGCCGCCGGGCGATGGCCGTGCTGGAGGAAGTGCGACAGTGCCTGCACATTGGTGAGCTGCGGCCGGACATTGCCGACAAACTCTGCCGATTTTACTATCAGCCGCTCCGTGAGCTGATGTTTCGGCAGACCACGTTGGAATGGGTGGCCGACTACTGTGATCGGGTCGGACGCACCCTGCGGCTGTATGGCCACGGCTGGAATCGACATCCAAGGTTGGCGCAGTACTTCTGTGGGACAGCTGCCAACGGCGCGGAACTCCGGGCGATTTACCAGGCTACTCGAATCAACCTGCAATGCACCACCTACGGCGCGATCCACCAGCGGCTGTTGGACGGCTTGGCGGCGGGGGGCTTCTTCCTGATACGGCAGTCCCCGTTCGACACCTGCCATGAGGAGGTGCGACAGTTGCTGGAGGCGGTGCGGCGGCATCGACTTGCCGCCGGTCAGCCGTTCGATCCCGCAGCGGCTCCGGAGGCGGTCGAGGCCTTGCAACGGCTGTCTCATTCCCATGCCAGCACGGTGACGGCTGCTGAGGTGGTCTTGCGGGCCGCCGATCTCGACCACTTCGCGGCGATGGAGAGCACCGGTTTTCGGCAGGTCGCAGGAGCCGTTTTCGCACGATATGGCGACGTGGCTTTTGCGGATCGCGAGTCGTTTGAGTCGCTGGCCGAGCTGTTCCTCGGGGATGATGCCGCCCGGCAGGGAATTGCAGACCAGATGCGTGAGACCGTCCTGGCTCGGTACACCACCTCCGCCATGGTGACGAACCTGCTGGACTTCATCCGCCAACGGCTCTGATCACATCAGGACGGGTTCAGTTTAAGCCACAATCGTCCGATAAATCTGAACAGGGGATGGTGCGCCATGGCCGTGCCGGCCGGGGACGGTCCGGCTGTTTCCGTAGCCCGCACCGCCCGCGATGACCATGCGCACGGTGTTCGGCATCATCACGGCTCGCGGAGGATCCAAAGGGATCCCGCGGAAGAACATTGCGCGGGTTGCGGGTCGCCCGCTGATTGCCTGGACGATCGCCGCGGCAAGGGCGAGCCGCCACTTGACTCGCCTCCTGGTCTCGACGGACGACAACGCCATCGCCGAGATCAGCAGGACTGAAGGCGCGGAGGTTCCGTTTCTACGGCCGTCGGAGCTCAGTGAGGATGATTCGCCGCATGTGGCCGTGGTGCAACATGCCTTAGCCTGGCTGCGGGATCAGGAGGCCTGCGAACCTGATTTCGTCATGCTGCTGCAACCCACGTCGCCGTTACGGACCGCGGCGGACATCGATGCCGCGATTGAATTGGCCGAGCGTTCGGGAACGGAGGCCGTCGTCGGGGTCACGGAAGTCCGACAACACCCATACCTGATGTACCGGCTCGACCCTGCGGGAAGGCTCACCCCGTTCATCGGACACGATTTGGAATACGCCCGTCGGCAGGACTTTCCCCCGTTGTACGCCGCCAACGGGGCGATCTATCTCATCCGCCCTTCATGTTTGAACCGCTCCGGTACGTTTACGCCGGCCGGCGCACAGGCTTACGTGATGCCCCCGGAGAGATCCTTGGATGTCGATACGCCCTGGGATTTGCAGTGGGCGGAGTGGCTTCTGACCCGGCAGATGACGGCGGTGGGGACCGCGGTGATGGGGAGGCAGCCATGAGCGGCTTGGTCCGAATCATTCCACGGCTCGACATCAAATGGCCGAACCTGGTCAAAGGGGTCCAGATGGAGGGCGTGCGGGTCTTGGGTCGCCCGGAGGACTTCGCCCGGCGGTACTACCTTCAGGGCGCGGACGAACTGCTCTATCTGGATGCGGTGGCTTCTCTGTACGGCCGAAACAGTCTGCTGGATCTGATCCTGCGGACCTCGCGCGAAGTATTCGTGCCGCTGACGGTCGGAGGGGGATTGCGGTCTATCGAAGACATGCGGGCGGTTCTGGCCGCCGGCGCCGACAAGGTCGCCATCAACACCGCGGCGCTCAGGCGGCCGGAGCTGATTAGCGAAGCCGCGAACCGCTTCGGCTCGTCTGCCGTGGTGGTGTCCATCGAAGCCAAGCGACGGCCGGACGGTTCGTACGAGGCCTACGCCGACAACGGCCGCGAACGGACCGGGCGGGAGGTCGTGGCGTGGGCCTGCCAGGCAGCGGAGGCGGGCGCCGGCGAGCTGCTGCTGACGTCGGTGGATCGTGACGGAACGGGGCGCGGTTTCGATATCGAGTTGGTGCGGCGGGTCGCGGAGGCTGTGTCCGTTCCCGTGGTGGCCTCCGGCGGGGCCGGCACCAGCGATCATGTGGCGGAGGTGATTGAGCAAGGGCTGGCGGACGCCGTGGCGGTGGCTTCTCTGCTGCACTACGCATTGGCGGAGACATCGGCGGAGCCGGCCGCCGGCGGCGTAGCGGCCCGGGGAGGCCGAGAGTCACTGCGGGCGGCCGTCGTGGTTCCCGCCACAGTCAGACCCACGGACCTACCCAGCCTGAAGCAGCGACTGGTCAGTCGGGGCATTCGTTGTCGTCCGGCGTTGTCGAGGTCGGAGCAGCAGGAGGCGTGCGGCGATGTCCAGGCCGCTGGCAGCCATTATTGATTATGGCATGGGCAACCTCTTCAGCGTACGACGCGCCTGCGAGGTCGTCGGGTTGCGCGCCGTGATTACCGATGAGCCGTCTGCGGTCGGCAGGGCGGACGCGGTCATTCTGCCGGGGGTGGGAGCGTTTCATCAGGCGATGGCGGCGCTGCGGGAGCGAAGATTGGACCGAGCGATACGGGACGTGGAGGCGCAGGGCAAGCCGCTCATGGGCATCTGCCTGGGAATGCAGTTGCTGATGAGCCGGTCATTTGAATTCGGCCGTCATGAGGGGCTCGATGTGATCCCCGGTGAGGTGGTGCGGCTTGACGAGGGAGGCCCCTGCGGGCGTGTGAAGGTACCGCATGTGGGCTGGAACAGCATCCACGAGCCGCCCGGAGCGGCTACTTTCTCCTGCTGGTCCGGTTCGCCGCTGGAAGGGCTGAACGCCGGTGTGCCGATGTACTTTGTGCATTCCTACCGGGTGGTGCCGCGGGATCACGACGTGGTGCTGGCCGTGACCACCTACGGCCCAGAGACGTTCTGTAGTTGCTTGCACCGCGGCCGGGTCTTTGCCTGCCAGTTTCACCCCGAGCGCAGCGGACCGGCGGGCCTGTCGGTGTATCGGCAGTGGGCGGCAACCTGGGTTCGCGAAGAGAGCCTGGAGACATTAGCGTGAGCACTTCGGCAGCGACGTTTTCAGCGGAGGTTCGAGCGGCAGCGGGGTTGGCCGGGCTGGAGGCCTATTACGGGTTACCTCGCGAAGTGAAGTTCTGCCGCCGCTGCGTGATTTCCAATCAGCGTCCCGACTCCACGGTGGAATTCCAGCACGGTAAGGGGGAGCGCAAGTCAACGATCGCCTTCGATGACGAGGGGGTATGCAGCGCTTGCCGGTATGCGGACCTCAAGAACCGGGAGATCGACTGGCGTCAGCGCGAGGCGGAACTAATCGACCTCTGCAATCGCCATCGCAGCCGCACCGGCGCCTACGACTGCATCGTACCGGGCAGCGGCGGTAAGGACAGCGGTTTCACGGCCCATGTGCTGAAGTACAAGTACGGGATGCACCCATTGACCGTGACGTGGGCGCCGCATCTGTACACCGAAGTCGGCTTTCGCAACCTGCAAGCCTGGATTCACTCAGGGTTCGACAACATTCTGTTCACCCCGAACGGCAAGGTGCATCGTCTCTTGACGCGGCTGGCCTTCGAGAACCTTCTGCATCCCTTCCAGCCTTTCATCATCGGCCAGCGTCAGATCGGCCCGAAGTTCTCCGTGTTGTACGGCATCCCGCTGGTCTTCTACGGCGAAAACCAGGCGGAATACGGGCATCGGTTGGCGGACAACTTCATTCCCACCATGAACCCGCGGTTCTACGCCGGGGAACCGGATCCGGAGAGCGTGCTGCTCGGCGGGGTGTCCGGCCGCGAGCTGATGGCCGAGCACGGGCTGACGCCGCCGGACCTGCATCCTTATCTGGCCGTGGACGAGGCTCGCGTTCGAGCCGTTGGCACGGAGGTCCATTACCTGGGCTACTACCTGAAATGGGATCCGCAGGAGTGTTATTACTACGCCGTGGCGAATACCGGGTTCTCGCCGAACGATGAGCGCACCGAAGGATCCTACTCCAAGTACAGCTCGATCGATGATCGAATCGATCCGTTTCATTACTACACCACTTATATCAAGTTCGGCATCGGCCGGGCCACCTACGACGCGGCGCAGGAGATCCGCCACGGCAAGATCACCCGCGAGGAAGGAGTCGCCTTGGTCCGGCGCTTCGATCATGAATTTCCCGCGAAGTACTTTGCGGAATTCCTGGACTATACGGGCCTGACCACCGAGCGGTTCCGGCAATGCGTGGACGCCGCCCGCAGCCCGCACCTGTGGGAGCGAAGCGACGGCGAATGGCGGCTGCGGCACGCCGTTTGGATGGAGGAGCATCGGCCATGAACAGCCTCTATCTGGGTCATCGGCGGGTCGCCCCGGACGAGCCGCCGCTGGTGATCGCGGAGATCGGCATCAACCACGAAGGCGATGTGCGCAAGGCTTTGCGCATGGTCGATGACGCCGCCGACGCGGGGTGTGAGTGCGTCAAGTTTCAGTGCCACGTCGTCGAGGACGAGATGATCCCCAATGAGGTGGTGCCGGGCAATGCCACGGAGACCATCTGGAAGATCATGAGCCGGGCGGCGCTGGACGTGGAGGCTGAACGAACGCTGAAGGCGCATGTGGAACTGCGGGGGATGGTCTACTTGTGTACTCCCTTCTCCCGTGCCGCGGCGGACCGCTTGCGGGCGATGGACGTGGTCGCTTACAAGATTGGGTCGGGGGAGTGCAACAACTATCCGCTGGTGCGGCACATCGCGGCCTTCGGTCGCCCCGTGATTCTCAGTACGGGCATGAACAACATCGCCTCTGTTCGGCCCGCGGTGAACATTCTGCGGGAGGCCGGGATTCCGTTCGCCCTGATGCATTGCACTTCGATCTACCCGACACCGTACGACAAGGTTCGGTTGGGAGCCTTGGCGGAGTTGGCCGAGGCCTTCCCGGACGCGGTCCTGGGGCTGAGCGACCACTCGTTGGGCAACTACACCTGTCTGGGCGCGGTCGCCCTGGGCGCCTCCTTGGTGGAGAAGCACTTCACCTCCGACCGATCCTGGCCGGGGCCGGATATCCCGATTTCCATCACGCCGCCGGAGTTGCGGGAACTCATCGTCGGCACCCGGGCGGTGTGGGCGGCCCGGGGTGGAGAGAAGACAATTCTGCCGGAGGAGCAGCGGACCATCGATTTCGCCTATGCTTCGGTGGTGTCGACGCGGCATATCGCGGCTGGCGCGGTGCTTGACCGCGACAACATCTGGGTCAAGCGGCCCGGCACCGGGGAGATTCGGGCCGCGGAGTATGAGAGCATACTGGGTTGCGTGGCAACGCGCGACATTCCGGCGCACACGGCGCTCTGCCGGGCGGATATTCAGCGGCGGGCAGAGGCTTCGGCGGCGATGGTCTGGGCGGATCGGCCATCCGTGGGCACGGAGCGGCTTCGGCCGCGTTCCCAAGCCAAGAGGTTGCTGTTCATCACCGGCACCCGGGCGGATTTTGGAAAGCTGAAGCCGCTCATGGAGCAGGTGGAACGCTCGGCCGACTTCGAAAACGGTGTCTTCGTGACCGGCATGCACACGCTGGCCCGCTACGGATTCACCTTCGAGGAGGTCAGGAAGTGCGGATTTCGCAACATATACACTTACATTAACCAGGTAGTCCACGCCAGTTCGGACATGGATTTGGTATTGGCCAACACCGTGAGCGGTCTGGGTCACTACATCCGGGAGTTCCCGCCCGACCTGATTGTGGTTCACGGTGATCGCGTCGAGGCCCTGGCGGGCGCGATCGTCGGGGCGCTCAACGGCATTCTTGTCGCCCACCTGGAAGGCGGCGAGCTGTCGGGCACCGTCGACGAACTGATCCGCCACGCGGTGAGCAAGCTGTCGCATATCCATTGCGTGGCCAACGACGAGGCCCGCGACCGACTGGTCCAGATGGGCGAGCGCCCGGAGTCGGTCTTCGTGACCGGGTCGGCGGACGTGGACCTGATGCTCTCCGATCGGTTGCCGACGCTCGATCAAGTCCGCGCCCGGTACGAGATTCCCTTCGTGGAGTACGGCCTGCTGCTGTATCATCCGGTCACGACGGAATTGGAGCTGCTGCCGCGGCACGTGGCGGAGGTTCTGGCCGCCGTGGAGGAGTCAGGGTGGAACTTCGTGGTCATCTACCCGAACAATGACCGCGGCAGCGAGATCATTTTGGAGAACCTGCGGCGGTGGGAGGGGCATCCGCGTTTTCGCGTGACGCCGTCGATACGCTTCGAGTGTTTTCTCACCCTGTTAAAACATGCCCGCGCTATCGTGGGAAATTCCAGCGCGGGGATTCGCGAGGCGCCGGTCTACGGCGTGCCCACGGTGAACATCGGCACGCGGCAGATGAACCGCTTCAGTTATCCGTCAATTGTGAATGTTCCGGAATCAAAGGGCGCGATCCTCGCGGCATTGCGTCACCTGCCAGCCGAAATTCCCCCGTCGCGGCACTTCGGCACGGGAGATTCCGCCAAGCGGTTCATGGCGGCGCTGCGCGATTCGCGGCTCTGGGCGACGCCGCGTCAGAAGCAATTCCGCGACCTGCCGATCCAAGCCCTGCTGGACGCTGCCCGCACCTGGCCGGGCGCCCGTTCGGAGCCGGCCGACCTCCGGGCGCTGCGGCGGCGTCCCGAGCGTCGGCGGCCGCAGCCGGCGGCACTGGGCGGGTAAGCATCCCGGAGGCGTCGGCATGGCCCTGGAGGACTTTCAAGCTGTTCGCGAACTCCGTCGCCGGCAAGACCGACTCTTCCACGATATCGCGGCGGCCGTTCCACAGAAGAAGATCGTCATCTACTCGATGGATCCTTGGCAGTTGGGCGCCTTCGAGCAGTTCCTTCATCTGGCGTTCCAGCTCAAGGGACATGTGGTCCGCACGATTCGCTATGACTCCCTTCTGCCCATCACGGCTTGGGAGAACTCGGCCGTCCCCCCCCCGGACCCCGCTGTCTTACAACGCCGTTTCGACTACGTCCACGGAGCCTTTGGCATCGAGTCGGTCGGCCTCTCGGCCTACTTGGACGCCCCGGCCGTGCGGCAGGCCGCGGAGAAGTTCGTGCAGGCTCAGCCGGCGCAGGTGCTCCCCACGTTGCATTACCGTGGACAGCCGATCGGGCAATTGGCGCTGCGCGACCTCCACCAATATACGCTTAGCTGTTTCGAGCCGGAGACGCCGGAAGACTTGGCACTGTATCGCCGGCACCTGATCCAAGCCGTGCTGAGCGTGGATCTCGCCCGCGCCATCCTCGCCCGGGAACGGCCGGATATCGTGGTGCTGGTCAACGGCAAGACGGTTATGTACACCTACATGTACGAGGTCGCTCGACAAGCCGGCGTGCAGGTCACAACCTGGGAGGAGGGGATGTACTGGGATACCGCCGTGATGGTCGCGAACAACGCTCGGGCCATCGATTTTCCCATCGACGAGAAGGAGTGGACGGCGTACCAGGAGAGATACCTTCCACCGGAGGAGCTGGAGCGGGTTCATCGGCACTTCCAGCGCTGGCGGGCGCAGATCGGTACGGGTTATGTGTATTATGACCGGGAGATCGGGGATTTCGCGCGCATCGCCGCCGAGCTCCACCTCCCGCCGGATGCTCGCCTCATCGTCGCCTTGGCCAACATCGTGTGGGATAGCAACGCCCTGGGCCGCGATCAGGCCTTCGCGGGAATGATGGACTGGATTTATACGACAGTAGACTTGTTGCGGAACCGTGCGGACTGCGTACTGGTGATCCGCGCACATCCCGGGGAGGCCCGGTGGGCCTATCCCACCCGGACCACGGTTCGGCAACTTCTGCATCGCCGCTACGGCACCCTGCCGACGAATGTCCGGATCGTTGATGGGCGGTCTGAACTCAGCTCCTACGAGTTGGCCCGGCGGGCGGATGTATGCGCCGTGTACACGTCAACCATCGGCATGGAATTGACCCTGATGGGCTTGCAGCCGCTGGTGTGCGGTGTGCCTTTTTACTCCCGTCGCGGGGCGACAAACGACATCGCCACGAAGACCGATTACGCCCGGTTCATCCTCGGCGACCAGGTCCCGACAGCCGCGCAGTCGGAGCGGATGGCTCGGTTCATGCATCTGGTTTTGTACGGCCGACTGAAAAGGCCGGAGTTTTTCGTCGGTATGCATCGCACGCCGCAGGAGCCGAGGATTCGCATCGAAACCTTTGAAGGTTGGCCGGGATCGATGCCGGTGTTCAATCAAGTTGTGGAAGATATCCTGGCGGGCGGCAGCTTCGTGCCCGCTGACGAGCACGCACCGCTACCTGCCCAGGGCGCGGCCTGAGGTGATCCATGAACGGCACGGCGCTACCGTTAGCTGACGCAGAGGCGGATGCCTTCGATCGGCAGATTCGCGAGCGGGTCCGGCATGGCCACCTGCCGGACCTTCGCCGCGCGGTGGTGTGCGAGTACTTCTACAACAACTCTTGGCGGCGCCCCGAGTATGTGGAGCTGGACTTCGGCGAAATCTACGGATTGCTGAGCGGGTCACTGGCAGAGTACGGAGGCGGCAGGCCGTTGCAGGTGCTGGAGGTCGGCTGCGGCCCGGGCCACTTTGCGTTGGAGTTGGCCCGTTCCGGCCACGACGTAACGGGAATCGACTTGTCCGGGGCTTGTATCGAGGTCGCGGAGCAGGTGGCTGCCGACGATCCTTGGCGGCGATCGCGCGGGCCGCTGCGGTATCTGGTCGGCGATGTCATGACCACGCGGAGCCTACGGCCCGGTGGGTACGATGCAGTGTACATGGTGGGGACGTTGCACCACTTCGCCGACCAGTCGGCGATTCTCGGCAAGATGAAGGAGCTACTGGCACCGGGCGGGTTGATGCTGGTCCACGAACCGACGCGGGATCGGGTCACGGCGGGCAACGCTACGCTGGTGCACCTGCTGCGCGCGTTGCTGTGGGCCGGTGGCGGCTATTATCAGCAGGTCGACCCTCCGGGCGACGCGGACTCGGTTCGCCGGGCCGCGGAGGAGGTCTTGCAGGAACTGAAGTATGCGACCGCGTCGGGCGAAAAGACACAGTCGCCGCGCGACAATGACGCCGGGTGGGCGGATATGGTTCCCGCGCTGCGGCGCTGTTTTATCCAGTTGGTGTACCGCGAGCGATATGCGTTTTTTCACGAACTGATCGGCGGATTGCGGTTTGACGACGCACGCAATGTCAACCTGGCGCGGGCCTTGCGCGCCTACGACGCCGAGCTGTGTCGGCTGGGGGTGGTTCAGCCGACGGAGTTCTTCTTCGTGGGCAGAAGGCCGACCACCTCGGAGCAAATGCCATGAAGATCTATCGTCCGGTCGGCGACGCCTCGGCGGGTGCGGCGGTCGACCAGCCGTCGATCCTGCTGTACACGCTGTGGCGGTCGGGAACGCACTGGCTTGCAGAGATGCTTGCCGATCTCAGCGGCCTGACCTGCATCTACGCCTCGGACGACGTCACCGACTACGCCGCGGAGACCGCCGCGCAGCTTCAGCAGTATCGACGAAGTACCATTCTGATCCGGCATTTGTGCACGGTGCCGCAGGTGTTGCTGAAACAGACGAGTAGCCTTGGCATTCGCGTTATTCTGCTCTATCGCGATCCGCGCGACGTGTTGGCTTCCAATGTCAATATGCGAAAGTATCGCGAGGGTTACCGCGCCAACCTTCCCCCGTTTCCGGACATGAGTGTTGACGCAATTCTTGATTGGGAACTGGAGCATCTGGGCGAGATCTACCGGCGGTTGCTGCCCGCTTGGGTTGGGGCCGAGCACCCGACGCTGCTCAAGGTTCGCTATGAGGATTTGCTGACCGACACGGGGGCCGAGCTGTGGCGGGTGGCTGGTTTTCTGGGTTGGCCGCCTAGCGAGGACCGGATCGCTGAGATCGTGCAAGCCCATGAATTCCGGCGAAAGACGGCCCGACGGCCCGGCGAAGAGGACAAGCGATCCCACCAGCGGCGGGGCGTCATTGGCGATCACCGGTGCCAGTTTACGGCGGAACAGCTCCGGCGAATCGACGAGGCGTTGGGCGATACGGTGCAGGTGCTCGGATACGCGACGTGAGGAGCGGTGGTCATGGTACAAACCAGCCCGGCGATAACGCAGAGTGAAAGCTGGCACCAAGCCGATGTCGGCGGTGCAGTGGTGTATTATGCGGACGAGGCTAGTTTCCAGACGGCCCGGCGTAATATCTATGAGCAGCAGATATATCACTTTGTTGCCGAATCAGAGCATCCCCGAATACTGGACGGCGGCGCGCACATCGGGGTGGCGGCACTGTACTTCAAGAAGCTGTACCCGCTGTCGCAGGTCACCTGTTTCGAGCCGGATCCTGCCGCCGCGAACCTGCTTCGGCGGAACCTGGCGGCGAACGGCCTGACGGATGTCGAGGTGGTGGAAGCCGGTCTGAGTGACCGCACGGGAACGGCCGCGTTCCAGAGCGATGGGAAGGATGGCGGGAGGTTGACCCGTGGTGGGGCGGCAGCAGGTCGGGTGCGGACCGTCCGGCTGTCGGACTATCTGGAGGAACCGGTCGATTTTCTGAAGCTGAACATCGAAGGGGAGGAAGGGCCCGTGCTGCTGGACCTCGATCAGCACGGGACGTTGCGGCAAATTCGAGAACTGGTGCTTGAGTACCACGGATGGCCGAGCGGGCGGCAATCTTTGGGATCGATCCTAGAGACCCTCGACCGCAATGGGTTCCGCTATCTGGTTCATGACTTCGATCGGCAGACAAACCCCGCGAGCAAGCCGCCGTTCCGCCTCCGCCCGGAGACGCCCTGGTTCTGCCTGGTGTATGCGCGGCGGGGAGGAGAGCCGGCGGCGGGGGATCGGTAGTATCCTGAGGAGTCGGCCCACGATGACGGATGCGATGAAGACGGACATCGCCGGCGCGGTATCTGATCGACAGCAGGAGCCGCGGCGGCCCGTGCCGGGCGTGGGAGCCGTCGACTTCGGCAATCTGCGGCGATTGCAGCCCATCAGCCGGACATTCGGTCTGGATCGCGGTACACCGATCGATCGGTATTACATCGCGCGTTTTCTCGAACAACAGGCCCAAGACATTCGCGGCCGCGTGCTGGAGGTGGCCGAGGACACTTACGCCCGGCGCTATGGTGGCCACCGCATGACCCGGGTGGACATCTTGTATCCGCCACCCGGGCACCACCGCGCTACGCTCACCGCCGACTTGGCCCAGCCTCGCTCGCTGCCGTCGAACACGTTTGACTGTATCATCCTGACGCAGGTGTTGCTTTGTATTTATGAAGTGCGGACCGCCCTCGCCAACTGCTGCCAGTCCCTGCGGCCCGGCGGCGTGCTGCTGGCGACGTTTCCGGGTCTCAGCCAGATCAGCCGCTACGACATGGACCGCTGGGGGGACTATTGGCGTTTCACCACGCGGTCCGCGGCACGCTTGTTCAGCGAGGTTTTTGGGCAGGAGGGGGTGACGGTGACGGCGCACGGCAATGTGCTCGCCGCGACCGCCTTCCTGCACGGCCTTGCCGCAGAGGAGTTGCACAAGACGGAGCTGGACCACCGTGATCCGGACTACGAAGTGGTGATCACGGTACGAGCTGTCCGGGAGGAAGACTGATCGTGCCGCGAGCCAGCCAGGAGGATCACGCGGCGGTTCGATGCGCCCCGAACCCGCAGGCAGGGGCCGCGGGCGTGATCCTGCTCTATCATCGGGTGGCCGCCAGCAGGCCGGATCCCCAGTTGCTGTGCGTGGCGCCGCGGCACTTCGAGGAGCACCTGGAGGTGCTCAAGCACCTGGCCCGTCCCATGTCCCTGGCGGAGTTGGTGCATCGCTCCGGCAGCGCCAGCAGCGATACTCCCGCGGTGGCCGTGACGTTCGACGACGGGTACGCCGACAATTTGCTCGAGGCCGCACCACTCCTGCGGCGGCATGGCGTACCGGCCACGGTTTTTGTAGTAGGGGAGGCCGTCGGCTCCCGACGCGAGTTCTGGTGGGACGAACTGGAGCGTGTGTTGCTTCAGCCGGGGGCGTTACCGCGTGTATTGCGTGGGCCTTGGGGCGGGTCGGATGGGCTGGCTGATCTGGGTCAGGATGCGGTGTACGCCCCCGACGCGGCCCAGCGACACGCTTCCTGGAATGTCACTGCGGCGGTAGTGCCGACGGAGCGACATCGCCTGTATCTGCAACTGTGTGAGACCTTGCGGCCGCTGCCGGCCGACCAACGCGTGGCGGTGCTGGAGGATTTGGCCGGAGCGTGTCGGGCCGAGCGGAGCGGGAGACGGTCGCATCGCCCCCTCACTCCCGAGGAACTGGCGCGGCTAGTGGAAGATGGGCTGGTCGAGGTGGGGGCGCACACGCTGACCCACGCACTTCTGGCCGGCCTGCCGGTGGACCGCCAGCGGGCGGAGATCGTCGAGGGCAAGCGGCTGCTGGAGAGTGTGTTGGGCCGCGAAGTGACGAGTTTCTCCTACCCCTACGGGGGCCGCCGGGATTACACGACCGCGACCGTAGCCCTCGTGCGTGAGGCCGGTTTTCAGCGGGCCTGCGCCAATTTTCCGGGAACCGTGCGGCCGGACACGGATGTGTGGCAGCTCCCGCGCGTGCTCGTCCGCGATTGGGACGGTGATGAGTTAGCGCGGCGGCTTCAGGGAGTTCTGGGCAATGTCGGCTGAGCGGCTCTGCATTGTGCAGGTCAATACCTACGACCACTGCGGCGGAGCCGAGCGAGTGGCGCACAACCTCTTTGAGGCTCTCGCCGCACGGGGCCAGGAGTCCTGGTTGGCGGTGGGGCGGCGGAGGCGGTCCCACCCGCGTGTGCGAGTCATTCCGAACCACCGTACGCTCAACCCCTGGGCGGCGTTCTGGTGGTGTGTGCATCGGTGGTTGCAGCCTTGGTACCATCGGTACCCCCTCTGTCGGCGGGCCGGCCAATGGAGCCATCGTCTCGCCTCGCCGGGCAGTTGGCTGGACGATTGGCGGGGCCGCGAAGTCTTTCGCTTCCCCGGCACCTGGCAAATTCCCCGGCTGGCCGGCCGCCGGCCGGATGTCGTTCACGCTCATAACCTGCACGGCCGGTATTTCGACTTGCGGGCCTTGCCCGCGCTCAGCGCAAGCACCTGCTTGGTTCTCACGCTGCACGACATGTGGCCGCTGACCGGACACTGCGCCCACTCCGTGGCGTGCGAGCGTTGGCTCACCGGCTGCGGGCGGTGTCCTGACCTGGCGGCCTATCCGGCCTTGCGCCGCGACGGCACGGCGGGCAACTGGCGCCGTAAGCAGGACATCTATGCGCAGTGCCGACTGCATGTGGCCACCCCCAGCCGCTGGCTGATGGAGCAGGTGCGGCGGTCAATGCTGGCTCCGGCGGTGGTTAGCAGCCGCGTCATCCCCAACGGAGTCGATGTCGAAGTTTTTCACCCAGGCGCGCAGGCGGCCGCGCGGCGCCGCCTCGGTCTGCCCGGCAGTCACGCGGTCCTGCTGTTCTCCGGCTATCGCGCTCGCCGCAACGGGTGGAAGGACTACCAGACCCTGCGCTCCGCCGTGCGCGCGGTGGCGGAGCGAAGGCTCGGTCGGCCGGTGCTGTTCGTTGTGCTGGGCGAAGGCGGCGAACCGGAGCCGCTGGCTGATGGTCAGATCCGCTTCGTGCCGTTTGTGGACGACTCCCGCATGGTGGCAGACTACTATCGTGCCGCCGATCTCTACGTCCATGCCGCCCGCGCGGACACTTTCCCCAACACGGTGCTGGAAGCCTTGGCCTGTGGCACACCCGTCGTGGCCACGGCCGTGGGCGGCATCCCCGAGCAGGTCCGTTCGCTGCCCGCGGAGGAGAGGGCCGACGCTGCGGTCACGGCGACCGGCCTGCTGACGCCGCCGGGCGATCCCGTGGCGATGGCGGCTGGCATCGGGCGATTGCTGAGCGATGAGCCGCTTCGTCGGCGGCTGGGTGACGACGCGGCGGCCGACGCCCGCCGCCGCTTCGCTCTCGATCGCCAGGTGGAGGCGTATCTCGATTGGTATCGCGAGTTGTGCGGTCGATCGGGCCGGCCGACGCCGGCAGTGATGCCCGCCGCATCCCGCCTGCCGCCGGTCAGGGTCGAATCGGCGGCCGGCCGATCGAGAAGTAGGTGAAGCCGCGCCGCCGCATCTGCTCCAACGAATACAGATTGCGGCCGTCGAAGATGACCGGCTGCCGCAGTGCTTGGCGGATCCGCTCGAAGTCCGGCGAGCGAAACTCGTTCCACTCCGTGCAGATCACCAGGGCGTCGGCGTGGTCGAGGGCCTCATAGGCGTCGGGGCAGTAGGTCACGCGGTCGCCCAGTTCCCGGCGGACGTTCTCCAGCGCCTTCGGATCGTGGACGCGGACCGCGGCTCCCGCCTCCAGCAGCCCCGCGATGGTCGTCATGGCCGGGGCCTCGCGGATGTCGTCCGTGTTGGGCTTGAAGGCCGCGCCCCACACCGCGATGGTCCGCCCGGACAGCCGCCCCTCGAAGTGGGCCTGCATCCTTTCCAGCATCCGCCGCTTCTGCCGTTCGTTGACCTGATGCACCGCCGCCAGCAGGTCCGCCTCGATTCCCGCCGCCCGGGCCACGTGGTACAGGGCCTGCACGTCCTTGGGGAAGCAGCTCCCGCCGTAGCCGAGGCCGGGGTACATGAAGTGGGCGCCGATCCGGGCGTCGCGCCCGATTCCCGCCCGCACCTCGTCCACGTCGATCCCCAGGGCCTCGCACAGGTTGGCGATCTGATTGATGAAGCTGATCCGCGTCGACAGGTAGACGTTCGCCGCGTACTTGATCATCTCCGCCGCCGCCCGCCGCACCAGCAGGATCGGGTTCTGGTTGCGGACGAACGGCAGGTACAGTTCCCGCAGCACCTGGGCGGCCTCGGGGTCCTCGCTGCCGATCACCACTCGGTCGGGCCGCAGGAAGTCGTCCACAGCCGTGCCTTCCTTCAGAAACTCGGGGTTGCTCACCACCACCACCGGGTGCGGGGCCAGCGGCGTCACCAGCTCCTCCACGCGCGCGCACGTCCCCACCGGCACCGTCGATTTCATCACCAGGATTGTCCGCCGCCGCACCTGCCGGGCCACGTCCTGCACCGCCCGTTCGATCATGGAGAGGTCGGCCGAGCCGTCTTCCTTCGGCGGGGTGCCGATGGCGATGAACACCACCTCGCCGTGCCCGACCGCCTCGGCGAGGTCGTCGGTCACGCGAAAGCGTCCCGCCGCCAGGTTTGATTGCAGCAGGTCGGCGAGCCCCGGTTCGAAGATCGGCGACTCGCCGCGGCGGAGCCGCCGCACCTTGTTCGCGTCGATGTCCTGGGCCACCACGTGGTTGCCGGCGTCGGCCAGGCACACCCCCGTCACCAGCCCCACGTATCCCGTCCCGATGATGGTCACGTTCATCCGCGGCGTCTCCCGTGCTGACGCGGGGCAGTCTAACGCCGCCGCCGTCGGGTGGACAACCGCCGTCGCCGGGCGCCCAGCCGCCGCCGCGGGGTTTCGGCCCGCGCCTTGATCGGTCGCCCGCGGCGCGGGACGATGGCCTTTTTCCGCCGCGGCCGCGGCGTACGGGGCGACGGCCCGCGCCGCCCGGCGGAAAGAGGAGGCGGCGATCATGGACACCCTCCGCGTGCTGGTGGTGGACGACGAGCCGGGCATGCAGTACAGCGTCGCCCGGGCCCTGCGGAATTTCTCCGTCACGCTGCCCGACGTGGAGGGCGAGGTGAACTTCGCCCTGGAGAAGGCCGCCAGCGGCGAGGAGGGCCTGGCCCGCCTCGACGACTTCGGCCCCGACATCCTCCTCCTCGACTACAAGCTCGGCGACATGACCGGCCTCGACGTCCTGGAGCGGCTGGCCGCCCGGGAGCGCGAGGTGCTCACCGTCATGATCACCGCCTTCGCCACGCTGGAGACGGCCATCCGGGCCACCAAGAGCGGCGCGTTCGACTTCCTGGCCAAGCCTTTCACCCCGGAGGAGCTGAAGGAGACCGTCCGCAAGGCCGCCCAGCACCTGGTGGTGCAGCGCCAGGCCCGCAAGCTGGCCGCGGAGAAGAAGCGGGTCCGCTTCGAGTTCATCTCCGTCCTCGGCCACGAGCTGAAGGCCCCGCTGGCCGGCATCGAGGGCTACCTCCAGCTCCTCAAGAGCCGCGCCGCCGGCGACTCCGTCGCCGCCTACGACCACCTCATCGACCGCTGCCTGGAGCGGGCCGGCGGCATGCGCAAGCTGATCCTCGACCTGCTCGACCTGACCCGCGTGGAGTCCGGCGAGCGGCAGCGCGAGCTGGTCCCGCTGGACCTTCGCGAGATCGCCCGGGCGGCGCTGGACACCGTCCGCCCCGAGGCCGAGGCCCGCGGCATCGCTTTGCATCTCCACGGCGAGGGGCCGGTCCCGTTGATCGCCGACCGCGGCGAGCTGGAGATCATCTGCAACAACCTGTTCACCAACGCGGTCAAGTACAACCGCGACGGCGGCCGCGTGGACGTCCGTCTCCTGGCCGAAGGCGCCAAGGTCTCGCTCAGCGTCGCCGACACCGGCATCGGCCTGGCCCCCGACGAGGCCGCCCGCCTGTTCAACGATTTCGTCCGCATCAAGAACGACGCCACCCGCCACATCCCCGGCAGCGGGCTGGGCCTCTCCCTGGTCCGCAAGCTGGCCCAGATGTACGACGGGGCCGCCACCGTCTCCAGCAAGCCCGGCGTCGGCAGCACGTTTACGGTCACCCTGCACAGTCGCGCGTAAGGATGGAGCGGGCCGGGCGGGCGGCGGGCTCGCGTCGTGCGCCGCGGCGGGGGCCGGCGGCGGCGGGAGGCCGCGCCGCGGGGCGGCGGCGACGGGGGCCGGCGGCGGGGCGGTGGGGCGCCCGAGCGCAGGAATTGCGGCCCGCGGCACGGCGACCGGGCGCGGTGCCCGCTGGTGCGAGAATCCCTTCTCGCACCCGCGCTCCGGGGGATCCCTTCCCGCGGCGGCGGGGGCGTCGACCGTGCCGGGTTGCACAGCGATTGTTCAAGGTTGCACAACGAGCATTCAAGGTTGAACAACGAGCGTTCAAGGTTGCACAGCGATTGTTCAAGGTTGCACAACGATTGTTCAAGGTTGCACAACGATTGTTCACGACCCGATAACCGCCGTGAACGGCGTTCTCAGCATGAAAAACGCGGGTTCGGCGGCTTTTGCGCCCTCCGCGGCCGTCGCACAGTGGTTATCGGTCCGCGCGCCGCGGTGCGCAGCTTGTGCGCACTGTGGAGCGCCCGCCGCGCCCTGGTGAGCAGCCCGCGCGCCCTGTTGAGCGCCCGCCGCGCCGCGTTCTCCGCCCGGCGCCTGGCGGTGATCGGTCAGCGTGGATTGGTGAACAGCCGCCGCGCTGCGGTGCGCAGCTTGTGCGCACGGTGGAGCGCCCGCCGCGCCGCGTTCTCCGCCCGACGCCTCGCGGTGCTCGGTCAGCGTGGATTGGTGACCGCCCGCCGCGCCGCCGCCGCCGCCCAGCCGCCCCTGCGGATCGCCCGGCGGCCCGCCGGTTGCCGCCGGGCCGCCCGCCTCCTTACAATCCGCCCCCATGAGATCCGCCCTGCTGGCGATTTTGGCGGTGCTGCTCGCCGCCGCGGCGTCCGGCTGCCCGCCGCCCCCGCCCGGCCCGTCGGCCGCCCGCCCGCCGCGATCCCCCACGCCGCCGGAGGGACTCCGCCCCCGCCCGGACCAGACGGCCTCCCGCCCGAACCAAACGGCCTCCGGCCCGCACGCGAGCGAGGCCCGCGCGGCCCCGGAACCGGCCCCCGCGGACGTGACCGCCTCCCCAGGCCCGGAAGAGCAGGCCCCGGCCACGGCGATCCACTCCGACGCCTTGGTGGTCAACGACGACACCCTCTCGGTCAACGACATCCTGGAACCGCTCCTGCCGAGCCTCGAGCAACTGGCCCGCGAGCTGCCCCCGCGGGCCTACTACGAGCGGGTCGGCGAGCTGGTCCGCCGCCAGATCATCGAGGCCGTCGCCCAGCACCTCATCTGGCGGCGGGCCCGCCTGAAGATCACCGAGGAGATGAACCCGCAGATCGACCAGACCGTCGATCGCGTGGAAAAGGACCGCATCAACCGCGAGTTCGGCGGCAGCGAGACCCGCTACCAGAAATATCTCGCCCAGCGCCGCAAGACGCGGGCCGAGGTGCGCGAGCGGCTCCGCCGCGCGGTGGTCGTCGAGGCCTACCTCCGCGAGCACCTGTTGCCGTTGATCCCCGCCCCCCGCAAGCCGGAACTGCGGCAGTTCTACGATACCCACCGCGACCGCTTCACGCGGCCCGCCCGAAGGGAATTGTGGCTGATCGACGTGCCGGTGGCCGAGTTTTTGGAACCGCGGCGGCCCTCCACGGCGACGGAACGGGAACGGGCCCGGACGCAGGCCCGCGCCGCCGTCGAGGAGGCGGCGGCGGCGCTCCGCGCGGGGCAGCCCTTCGAGGAAGTAGCCCGCCGCTACTCCCGCGGCCCGAATCGCGAGAACGGGGGATCGTGGGGGATGATCGCCGAGCCGCTGCAAGGCCGCTGGCGCGAGCCGTCCCGGCGCCTCGAACAGATGCAACCGGGGGAGGTGAGCGAGATCCTCGAGGCGGAAGACGGCTTCTTCATTGTCAAGCTGGGCCGGCAGGAGGGCGGGGAGGAGGTCTCCTTCGTCGAGGCCCAGCCGCAGATCGTCGAGTACCTCCGCCAGGAGCGGTTCAGCCGGCTGCGGGCGGAGTTCCTGCAGGGCGAGCTGGAGCGGTCCACGCTCGGGTCGCTGGACGCCTTCGTCACCGAGGTGCTGAAGGCCGTGCCGCCGCCGGCGGGGCGTTGACCGCGGCCGCCGACGGACGGCCAGCCGGGAGCAGGCCCCTCAACCGAACAGCACGTCCGGCATGTCGTACAGGCCGGCCGGGCGTCCGACCAGCCAGCGGGCCGCCCGCAACGCTCCGGCGGCGAAGATCTCGCGGGAGTGGGCGGAGTGGGCGATGGTGAGGGTCTCGCCCCAGGCCCCGAAGGCCACGGCGTGCTCGCCCACCGTGTCCCCGAGGCGGAGGCTGTGCAGGGCGATCTGCCCGACGGGCCGCGGCCCCGTCTGGCCCCGCCGCCCGTGAATGGTCTCCGGGTCGCCGTCGCCGCGGGCGCCCCGACCGGCGGCCACGGCGTCGCGCAGGGCCAGGGCGGTGCCGCTGGGGGCGTCCCGCTTGCCGCGATGGTGGGCCTCGCAGATCTCCACGTCCCAGGAGGGGTCGAGGATCTCGCCGAGCTGCCGGGCCAGACGGAGCAGGACGTTCACGCCGATGCTGAGGTTCGCCGCTTTCAGGATGGCGATGTGCTTCGCCGCCTCGCGGATGCGGGCCGTCGCCACGGCGTCGTGTCCCGTGGCGGCGATGACCAGCGGACGGCCCCGCCGGGCACATTCCGCCAGCCAGAGCATCGTTCCCGCCGGCAGCGAGAAATCGATCAGCACGTCGAAGTCGACCGCGCAACGGTCCGACAGCACGACCCCGCAGCGTCCCCGGCCGACCAGTTCGCCGACATCGCGGCCCAACTCGGCATGGCCGGGGGCTTCGAGCGCCGCGACGAGGCGGCAATCCGGCTGCTCGGCCGCGAGGGCGATGGTCTGGCGGCCCATGCGGCCCGCGGCGCCGACGAGGGCCAGTTTCACCGTCACGTCGTCCTTCTCCTTGCCGGGCGCCGTGGCGGGCGGCGGCATGCGGCCCGGTCCGCGGCGCGGGTTCTGGTGATACTTCAGAGCAGTTCGTCCGGTTGCGTCCGTCGGGTGATTTGCAGGGCGCGGTAGGAGCGGATCTGGCCGACCCGCCCGGCGAATTTATTCTGTCCACGCACCTGCACGACGAAATCGCGATGGACCAGCTTGTCCAGCTTGATGATATCGCCGGGCGCCAGGCTCAACAGTTCGCCGAGGCGGATCTTGGCCTGGCCGAGATAGGCCCGCAACTCGACGGAAGCGTGGCGGAGATTGCGGGTGACGCACCGCACCTGATCGGTGGTGCTGGTGCCGCGACTGTAGGCCAGCCAGCTCTGGGTGGCGAGCTTGCCGATCACCGGCTCGATCACGTTGAACGGGATACAGATGCTCATGGTGCCCGCGCGGGCGCCGATCTTGATCTCGAAACTGAGGACCACCACGACTTCGTTCGGGGCGACGATCTGGACGAGGTGCGGGTTGCTTTCCGTGCCGACCACTTCGAACTTGACATCGACGGCGTCCGACCAGGATTCGGAGAGATGGGTGAGGGCCCGCTGGATGATCCGATCCACGAGCCGCATCTCGATGCTGGTCAGCGGCCGCTGCGGGATGAAGACTTCGGTGTTGGTTCCGCCCAGCAGCCGATCGACAATCGGATAGACGATCAGGGGGCTGAGTTCCAGGCACATCTGCCCGTTGAGCGGCGGCGCCGCCAGGAGATTGAAGCAGGTCGGGCTGGGCAGGGAGTGAACGAACTCGCTGTAGGTGAGTTGCTCGGTGGTGGCGACACGGATGTCGACGATGGTTCGGAGGAAAGCCGAGAGCGAAGCCCCAAAGTTCCGGGCGAAGGCCTCGTGGATGGTCTGCAAGGCCCGCATCTGATCCTTGCTGACACGTTCGGGCCGCTTGAAATCGTAGACCGAGACGTCCTTCTGGACCGGCCCGTCGCCGGCCACCGACAATCCTGAGGCCGCATCCACCTCCCCGGCGGATACCGCGTTGAGCAACGCATCGACTTCGCTTTGGTCGAGAATGTCGGCCATGCCGTCCCGCGGCCTCCGCGCAGGCGCAATTGCTGCGCATAGAGCGCACCCGCCGTGCTGTTGTATCGGACAATTCTGCTTCCGCTCTTGAACCGCCGGAGGCGGCGTTCAGATCGGGAGGCCGTCAGTCATCCGGGAATAGGCTCGCCTCGCCGGTGGCCGAGGACGCGGGCTGCTCCGGCGGGCTGAGGCCGAGATGTCGATACGCCAGGTGGGTCGCGCAGCGGCCCTGGCGGGTGCGGGTCACGAAGCCCTGCTGCAACAGGAAGGGTTCGACCATATCCTCCAGCGTGTCTCGCGATTGGCCCATCGTCGCGGCCAGCGCCTCGATGCCTGCCGGCCCGCCGTGATAGATGTCGATCAAGGCCTGGAGGAAGGCCCGGTCCAGCTTGTCCAACCCGATGGCGTCGATCTCCTCGATGGCCAAGGCCCGATCCACCACCGTGGCCGTCAAACGGCCGTCAGCGCGGACCTGGGCGTAATCGCGAACTCGCCGCAGCAGGCGGTTGGCCACCCGCGGCGTCCCTCTTGCCCTGGTCGCGATGGTCCGCAAGGCCGTCTCGTCCGCGGCGATGCCCAGCTTCGCCGCCGAGCGGCGGAGAATCTCGATGAGGTCTGCCGGATCGTAAAAGTCGAGGTGGTAGCGGAGGCCGAAGCGGTCCCGCAGGGCGGCGGTCAACAGCCCCGCTCGGGTGGTAGCCCCGATCAGCGTGAAGCGTTTGAGCCGGAAGTTGACGGTGCGGCCGCCCAGGCCCCCCTCGATGGTGTAGTCGACGCGAAAATCCTCCATGGCGGGATAGAGGAACTCTTCCACGACCTTGTTGAGCCGGTGGATCTCATCGACGAACAGGACGTCCCCTTCTTCGAGGTTGGTGAGCGTGCTCATCAGGTCGGCCTGCTTGACGATGGCCGGGCCGCTGGTCACGCGAATTCGATCGGCGACGCCCATTTCCTCGGCGATGACGTGCGCCAGCGTGGTCTTGCCCAATCCGGGCGGGCCGTCGAGGAGGACATGCTCCAGCGGTTCCTTCCGTCGGCGGGCCGCGTCCAGGGCGATGCGCAGTTGCTCGAGGACCTGTCGCTGGCCCAGGCACTCGGTCAGACGCCGCGGACGCAGCGCCCAATTGGATTGCTCCTCCGGCTCTCCCCGGGGCCGGCTGTCGATGATTCGCTCGCGGGCCATGCGCTATCCGATCACGTCGATCAAACCTCGGCCGGAACTCATCTCGGGATTCTCCGGCCTTCAGGTTTCCGCGCCGCTCTTGAGCCGGTAAGCGGCCCGGACCCAATCCTCCGGGCCGTTGATTTCGGCATGCAGTTGCGCGGCCCTGGCCACCCAACGCTCGGCGTCCGGGCGAGTGTCACCCCATTGCACAAGGATTTCAATGGCCAGCCGCTGCTCTTCCGAAAAGGCCGGTTGGGCGGCCGGCGGCACGCCCGGCTCCTGGTAAGCATGGGCCGCGACTTTACCCCGAAGCTCGGCTACGATGGTCTCCGCCGTCCGCCGACCGATGCCGGGCAGGCGGGCCAGCGCGGCGGAATCCCCGCGCTCGATGTCGGCGGCGATCCGGGCCACCGGAGCCGCCAGGGCTTTCAGCCCCTTGCGGACGCCGACGCCCTTCACGGTGACGAACACCCGGAAAAACGCCCGGTCCTCCGGATGAAGGAAACCGATCATGCGCGGGATCAGATTGCCTCCGGCGGCGCCGCCTTCGAGGTACTCCATGGTGTGCAGCGTCACTTCTCGGCCGCGGCAGGCGGCCAGTTCCTGGAGGGCGTAAGTGGGCACCAAAACCTCGTAGCCGACTCCACCTCGATCGATGACGATCGCAGAGTCGTCGGTTTCCAGAAGCGTGCCTTGCAAACGAACGATCATCGCTCAAGCCCGAATGCGGCGGCGGGGTGGCGGCTTCCGCGAAGCGACCGCGCCCGGCCGGTGGCTACGGCATAGAAAGCGGCCGCCAAGGCGTCCGCCACGTCCGGCGGCTCCGGCATCCGGGGCAGCCCAAATGCCGCCATGACCGCCTTCTGCACCTGAAGCTTGCTGGCGTGACCGTTGCCGGTCAAGGTCTTCTTGATCCGGGTGGCGGACACGCTGCATATTTCCAGCTTCCTTCGCGCTGCTGCCAGAAGGGCCACACCGCGGGCATGTCCCATGAGAATGGCGGTACGCGGATGCTTGTAGTGGGCGAACAGGTCTTCGATGACCAGCAGTTCGACGCGATGCTCGGCGAAGACCTCCTCCAGCCCCTCCTCCAACTCGCGGAGCCTGACGCCCGTGGAAGCCCTCGGCGAGGAGCGAATGATCCCCGCGTCGGCCAGTCTTCCCCCTGCCAACTCAACGACCGCGTAACCGGTTCTCAGCAGGCCCGGATCGACGCCCAGCACACACGCCGGAGTCTTGCGAGTCATGCCCATCGCCAGGTCGTGCCGTCCGCACGATCCTCCAGCACGACGCCGATGTCCGCCATCCGCTTGCGGACGTGGTCCGCGATCTGGTACTGCTTGGCCTCTCGGGCCAGCTGGCGGACGTCGATCAGCAACTCGATCAGTTGGGCCGTCTTGGCGTCGTCGGCTGCGGCCGCCGCTGGCGGCCTCTCCACCAGCAGGCCCAGCAGGTGCGCCAGGGCGAGGAACGTGCCGCCCGCCCCTTGGGCCAGGGCCCGGAGCTTGTCGTCGCCGCTCGTCTCGACCCGGGACTCGTCGAGGAAGCGGTTGATACGGCCGGCCAGCTCAAAGAGCACGCCGATGGCTCCCGCCGTGTTGAAGTCGTCGTCCATGGCCTCCAGGAAACGTACCCGTAAGGCCAATACTTCATCCATGAAGCGGCGGGCCGCCGGATCGAGTTCTTTGTCCCGCATCTGCTCGATCTGCATCGTCACTTGGTAGGCGTCCGTGCCCGTGATGCGCTGGAGCCGCTCCAACAGGCGGTAAAACGTGTTCAGCCCGCTGCGGGCGGCCTGGAGCGTGTTCTCGCCGAAGTCGATGGGCGAGCGGTAGTGCGAGCCGAGGATCAGGAAACGCAGCAACTCAGGGCTGTACTGGGCGAGCAGGTTCTCGAGTTGTAGCGAGGCCATGATCTTCTCGAAATCCGGGTCGGACTTCGAGATCTTCTTAGTGTTGAAACGGGTCAGCCCGTTGTGCATCCAGTATCTGGCGAAGGCGCGGTCGGTGGCGGATTCAGCCTGGGCGATTTCGTTCTCGTGGTGCGGAAACTTGAGATCCATGCCGCCGCCGTGAATGTCGAAGGTCTCCCCGAGATACTTCATGGCCATGGCGGAGCATTCGATGTGCCAGCCGGGGCGGCCCGGTCCCCAGGGCGAATCGAACTTGACGTCGTCGGGTTCCTCCGGCTTCGCCGCCTTCCAGAGCGCGAAATCTCCCGGATTCCTCTTCGCCCCGCGGACCAGTGTCTCGCGGGTGCCGGCGAATTGTTCCTCGGCCTTGCGGCGGGTCAGCTTGCCGTAGTCCGCGTCCCGGCTTACGTCGAAGTACACGTCGCCGTCGACGACATAAGCCTTGTCCTTGCTGATCAACTGCTGGATGTGCTCGGTGATCTCCTTGATGTGCTCGCTGGCTCTCGGCATGTGGTCGATGGAACGTACGCCGAGTTGATGAAGAGCCTTGACGTAACGATCCTCCAGATCCCGGGCGATTTGGCTGACGGAAAGGCCGCGGGCGGCCGATTCAGCGATGAGCTTGTCCTCGACATCGGTCACGTTCACCACCCAGGTGACCTTGTATCCCTTGAAGGTCAGGTAACGCTTGATGGCGTCGAAGATAACCGGCCCCACGGCGTGGCCGATGTGCGCGGGCTTGTAGACGGTGGGTCCGCACAGGTAAATCCCGACCTGCCCGGGAACCACCGGCTCGAAAAGCTCCTTTTCACCCGACAGTGTGTTGTAGATTCGCAGAGTCATTCCGTCTCCCGCTGGCCAATTCCTGAAGACGAGGCCGGGACTGCTGCTCGGCGCAGCCCGACCACGCAGGTGCAGGCGATGGCTTCGCCGCGCCCGATGGCATCCAGCCCCTCGTTGGTCTTGGCCTTCACGTTTACCTGGCTCTCAGACAGATTCATCAGCTCGGCCGTCGCCCGCCGAATCCGTTCCTTATGGCCGGACAGCCTGGGCCGCTCCGCGTGGATCACCATGTCCACATTGACCACTTCGTAGCCACAATCGGCAGCCTTCGCGAGGGCCGCTCGCAGAAACACGCCGCTGTCAGCGCCGCGCCAACGCGGGTCCGTGTCGGGGAACAGTTCACCGATGTCCGGCAAACCTGCCGCTCCAAGGATAGCGTCGGTGACGGCGTGAAGCACCACGTCGGCGTCGCTATGGCCACGCAAATGATGATCAAACGGCACCGTAACTCCACCTAGCCGCAAAGCTCCGCCCGGCTCCAGCCGGTGCAGGTCCGTCCCGATTCCGATACGGTCAATCACGTCGGTTGTTACCTTGTCTGTTTCGACTTCGCCGCGGGCCGCGGCTGGATTCTTCCAGGGCTTCCTCTGGCCAGGTGCCGCTGAATACCTCCACGGCCGGTCCGGTCATGATCACCGACCCGGATACTCCCTCCCGCGACTCCAGCCACTGTATCTCCAGATCTCCGCCGGGCAGATGCACGGTCGCGGCGCGATCCAGACGATCCTCCAGGACGCCGGCGACCACCACCGCGCAGGCCCCAGTGCCGCAGGCCTGCGTCAACCCGGCGCCCCGCTCCCAGGTCCTTGCGGAGACGTCCCAGCGGGATCGCAGCATGGCAGCGTGTACGTTCACCCGCTTCGGGAACCACTCGTGGTATTCCACCATCGGACCGATGCGTTCGAGGGGAAACGCCTCCAGCGAATCGACAAAGAAGACCGCGTGGGGATTGCCCATCGACACGCAGGTCATCTTCAGGTGCTCTCCGGCGATGGTGATGGGAAACTTGACGCAACGATCTCCGGGCACGGCGACCGGGATGTCGGCCGGATGCAGAATCGGCACGCCCATGTCCACCCGGACCTGCTCCGTGCGACCACTTCTCAGCAGGGCGGTCACCCGCAGGATGCCGCGGCCCGTTTCGACGGCCAGATCGCAGGTTTGCGGTGAACCCTTCACCAGGTCATGATCGACCGCATACTTGGCCGCGCAGCGAACGCCATTGCCACACATTTCGCTCTGCGAACCATCGGCGTTATACATCACCATGCGGAGGTCGGCAGGTGCGCCGGGACTGGGCGGACAGATCAGGATAAGACCATCGGCACCAACCCCGCGGTGGCGGTCGCTCATAACGCGGGCGAGATGGGCCGGATCCACGCCGTCCAGATTCTGTTCAAAGCAGTTAATATAGACGTAGTCGTTGCCCAGACCGTGCATCTTGGTGAAGCGAATCATGCCCTTCCTCGCCGGACGGAGAAATCGTCGGGCACCATGCGTATGCCGAACCCCCGCATTTCGTATATATATACTCCGTCCACCTGCAAGAAACCACTGCCTACCAACGTCGGCTGCGGTTGATCCTGGCGATGGGTGATGACGGCCTCCACCTGGACCCGGCGGTTCTCGGGGAGGATCTGCCCGCGGTATGTCCAGGAATGCTCCACACCGACGGCCACCGGCTGGAAGCGGTGAGTGGGAGCCAGGTCCGGCCATCGCTCCAACGCGTACACCTTGAGGAGCTGGAGGAACGACTCCAGTCCGAGTGAGCCGGGCCAAACCGGATCCTGATGGAAGTGTGCTCTAAAAAACCAGGCGTCGGGCCGGACCGCTGCCGAACCGCGGACATAACCCCGGCCCTCGGGGCCTCCCTCCGGCAGCAGCAGGTCCACCTGGTCGATCATGAGCAAGGCCCGCGACGGAAGGAGAGCGCCCTGCGATCGTTCATCTTCCGGCCCCTGTGGCGTCAGCGGCGGCAGTTGGGGCAGGAGCCGCGGCGACGCGGATGCGACCACTTCCTCAGGAGGAGTCCAGACTCTCTGTCGAGCATCCCGCAGTCCCACCTGCTGCGACAAGGCTTGCTTCGAGAAGAAACCGAAAGCCGTTTCGCCTTCGTAGATGAGCGACTGGCCGTGCAGCACCTGGATGTCGAATTTCTCTATGATCATGCCGCCGGCTTCGGCAACGTGACTCAGGCGGGCCCGCATGCGGAGCGTGCCGGCGTTCGGGAAGACCTCCGCGTGCTGCGTGGCCCGTCCCTCCAGGTTGCGGAAGGACAAGTCGGTTGCGCTGTGCAAAGCCGACCCGAGGTAGGCGGCCAGGAAGCCGCAGGGCTGTAACGCGGCTTCGAGCAGAGCGCAGTAAGGCATGGCGTCCTGTCGGTTGGCGCGAAAGTACCAGGCCTCCGGGCGGACATCGAATTCGGCCTCCAGCCAACCGCCGGGCCGGAGCTCCCAGGGAGGCTGATCGATGGCCGTGATGCGGTCGACGAAATCGTAGGGCGGTCCCGGCAGGCGGGCGATTCGGCGTTCGTGGTCGAATACCTTGTAGCGGTCCCCGAAGGCGTCGGAGGGACGGCCTGTGGCGAAGGCCAGCAGGCTGCCCTTGTCGAAGAGCGGCCGGCGTCGGTCGGTGGCAGGAATCGTCGCTGTGCCAGGGAGCCGCTCGCGCCAGAAGGAAACCAAAGCTGCTCGCGTGAGGCCCGGCATCCGCAGCGACATGTTGGTCATGCGGACGATCCGCCGCCCGTCGGCGTACATCAGTGCGTCCGCCAGGACATAAGGCTCCGGACGAAAACCGATTTCCTTCACCTCGACCTCGTAGATCACCTTCTGGGTCCGTGGGGTGACAGGGCCGCGGCATTTCAGCACGCTGTCCACGCCCGGAATGGGCTCGCAGCCTCCTTGGCCGGGGTCGATGATCCAGCCCATCCGCAGCAGCAGGAAACGCAGCGTGTGCATGCAGCAGTCGTACATCAGCGTGCCGGGCATGGTCATGTCATCGATGAAATGGCACGTGAGGAACCAGTCGTCGGGGTGGATATCCGCCTCGCTTCGGATGGACCCCAGACCGAAGCGGCCGCCTCGGGGGTTGAGGTCCAGTACGCGATCGAAGAGCTTCATGCGTCCCCCGGGCAGGCGGAGGGTCTCGGGCAAATGCAGGGCGGCGAAGGCAGCGCCGAAGCCGCCCCCCAAATCGCCCGCGCGAACTGCCGCGACTGCTTGATCATCATAGGACCGCTGTTCCAGCGGCAGCGGAGGTTGCCAGTCGCTCCGCACCAAGCTGTGGCTTGCTGCGGTCTCTTCGGCGGTCAGGATCAGCCCGCCGGAATGCTCAATCTCCTCGTTGGTGAAGAAGCCCGCGCAGCCGTTCCGCATGGACAGCACCAGTCGGCCGCCCGTCGTGCCGTCGAACTGAAAGAAGAAAAGGTAGGTGTCTCCCTGCCGCACGAAGCGGTCGATGCGTATGTCGTACCGCATGACCTCGCCGGGCCGGGGAAGGTGCCGGTGGAATGTCACCGTGGCGTCCAGGAGCCGGTAGGCGCGTCGTCCCTGTACCGCCAGGTCGATCCCCAGGTACGAGCAGAGGAAGAGGTCGGCCTGTCCGGCCTCCACGGTGATGGAAATAGGGCACCGGCCCGCGTCGAGATACCAGGCCCCCGGCTGCACGTCATGTTCCGTGACGATGCGGCCGTGGGTCAGCGAGCGGGCGGCTCCCTCGATTGACAGGATGCGATCGACGAGCATCAGCGGCTCGTCCGGCAGCCGCACTCGGACGGGGTAGCTGTCCACGACGGCGAAGTCGTCTCCCAGGACGCGCGCGAGCGATCCGCGGGCGAACTCCAGACAGGCGGAGCGGTCGAAAGCCGGAGCCAGGGCTTCGACATCTGGCGGGGCTTCCGAATCTCCACGGGCAGCCGCTTCACCTGCGGACCGCAGGCATTCGGAGACTGCCCCGGGGGAACGGCTGGGGCTACCGCCGGTGGGGTAGGCCGCGGCCGAACTGCCCGGCCGCGTGACGCCTCGAGACGATTGCTTCGAGTCCGCCGCCACTTGCGATTGCAGGGCGTAGGCGGTTGCCGTGGCTTGCAGAGACTCCGCGGTGAACTGAAGAAACGCGGCGTGCGCCCGCGTGGTTGCTTCAGCAGCTCGGGCGATCTCGGCCGCCAGACCTTCGTCGGGTGGCTCCTGTCTCCTCGCGGGGGATTCTGCCGGTATGCTTCGGTCGGGCGGCTCCGGCGGATCGATGCCGAGGCAAGCCGACTGGCCGGGCCGAGGAAACGGCCCCAAGGGAGTGGCCACCGGAACCGTGATACGCTGAGCCAGGTCCGCGAGAGGTGCGTCGGTCAAACCCGACGGATCCGTGACGAGACTCAACTCGCGAGGCGGCTCTTCCAGAACCACCGCCATGCAGTCGCCGTCGGGCGTCATGATGCTCACGCTTGCGGCGCGGGCCGCAGCGGTGTCGGGCCACGGCTCACCAAGCGGCGTCTTTGGCAGGGTCGTCGTGAAGCTTCGGCTCGGTTCAAGGTCGTACGCGGGGGGGGAACGCCGGTCGTTGAGACAGAGGGCCGCCTTGAGCAATGCGGCCAGGCCGGAAGCTGCCCCGGCACGACCGAGCACCGCCGCCATCGTGCTCAGGATCGGTTCGCGTCCCGCATCCTGCGAGCACACCTGTCGTACGGCACACTGAGTCGCGGATGGATCTACATCGTCCACTTCCACGTAGGCCAGTTGATGGGCGGCAATTCCGGCTTCGTCGCAGGCTTGGTGCAACGCGGCTCCGCGAGGGCCGAGTGGGTCGTCTAAGCTGGGGTTGGCAAACCCCATCCCCTTGATCACCGCATAGACGCGATCGCGGTTGTGCTCCGCGTCTGACAGCCGCTTGAGGATCAGGGCGGCTGCCCCTTCGCCGATCGGCGGAATGTCGACAAGGTCCGGCGGCCACAATCTCCGATCCGGATGGCGCGATGCTCTGGAGGATTCCTCAGCCCAGACGCGGCGGGCGTCTCCCGTGAGATCGACCGCGCCGACCACCGCGGTATCGATCTCCTCTCGCTCCAGGGCGCGGACGGCAATTTCCAGAGCACGGAGGCCGGACAGTTCCTCAGCGGACACGGCGAAACTCGGCCCGCCGAAGCGAAACTCGCGGGCAATCCGGCTGGCGAGGATGTTGCCCAGGGCACCGACGACCCGCGTGGCGGTCATGGGCGGTGCGGCAGCGTCCTGCAAGGCCCGCAGCCACCCCTCCACTTCAGCATCGGTCAACCGGGTCCCGAGTTGTTCGGCCCAGCGGCGAACCTGTCCGTGCAACCACCACCGCAGGTGACAATCAGTCGTGCTGAGGTCCAGAGCCATGCCGATGAACACGCCGACCCTCGGTTGCGGACGCGCGCAATTCAACCCGGCATCCCGAATCGCCGCGTCGGCGATTTCGAGCATCAGCAGTTGCTGGGGCAGCACTTCCGGGATCTCGTTCGGCGGTAGTCGATACCGGCCGACGGGCACGGAGAGTTCAGACAGATAGGCCCCGATCGGTTCGCGGCCTCCCAGCAGCTCCCGCACGGTCTCGTCCGCGTTCCGCCAGCGGGCGCCGGGGCGAGGGCCCAGCGGTGATCGGCGTTCGAAGATGGCCTGCCGCAACCGCGGCAGCGAGTCTAGGTTGCCAAACCGTCCGGCCAGGCCCACGACAGCGATCGACTTCGGGGTGTGGGATGGTGGGGCCGTTGTTTCGGTTGCTGACGGCCCGGCGAAGGACCGGCCGCGGCCGGCGCGGGGGCGGTACTCCTCCAGCAGGACATGGGCGTTGATTCCGCCGAAGCCGAAGGCGTTCACGGCGGCGCGTCGCGGTGTTTCCGCGGAACGCCGGGGCCACTCCTCCGGCAGGGTCTGCACATGAAAGGGACCGCCGCGGAGTGGAATCACCGGATTGGGCTTCTCATAATTGGTCGAGGGCGGCAGCACTCCCGCCCGCATGGCCAGCAGCGTCTTGATCAGGCCCGCCGCGCCCGCCGCGGTCAGCAGATGGCCGATATTGGACTTGACCGATCCGATGGGGCAGGTTTCCCGGCTAGGGGTCTGCGGCCCCCAAAGTTCACGGAGGCTGGCGATCTCGACGGCATCGCCGCGCGGAGTGCCGGTTCCGTGGCACTCTATCAGATCCACGTCAGTCGGAGACCAGCCGGATTGTTCGTAGGCTTGGCGCATGGCCCGAAGCTGCCCTTCCGAGTCCGGGGCCAGCAGGCTGCCGCCGATGTCGTTGGACAGGCCGATGCCGCGGATAATGCCGTAGATGCGATCGCCGGCTGCCACGGCGTCGTCCAGCCGTTTGAGAAGGACCAGCCCGGCGCCTTCGCCGACGACCAGTCCATCGGAGGATTCATCAAACGGGGCACAGCGGCCGCGGCGGGACAGCGCCCGGAGCTGGCAGAAGCCCATCTGTGTGTAAAGGCCGTCGGGGCGCGAGACGCCACCCGCCAGCATGGCGTCCGCGCGGCCCGCCTTCAGCTCCGCGCAGGCCAGCTTCAGAGCATAGAGCGACGACGCGCAGGCGGCATCGAGGGTGTAGCCTCCACGCCCGAACCGCAGCGCTCGGGCAAGCAGCGCCGCCGGCCAGCCCACCACGCGAGCGTTGAAGGGATGCACCGTCGCGCCCGATTCCGCTCTTCCGAGCAGGGCGGCTTCGATGGCGCGGCCGAAGACCTGGCGGGTAATCGTCGAGGCGGCATCCGTCGGCAAAGCGATCGCGGCCAGCACCACGCCGGCGCGGCGGCGGTCGAGCGTCGAGGTCACGGCGTCGGCGAAGGCGGCGCGTCCTGCATGCAGTACGAGATGATACAGGGGGTCCAGCCGGTCCAGCAGACCTGGGTCCAGATCAAGTCCTTCGGCTGAAACGTGGACCGGGTCTACGAAGCAACCGCGGAGCGAATAGACGCGGTCGAGTTGAACGCCGTCTCCGAGGGCCTCCTCCGGCGGCAGGATCCATCGGCCCGGTGGCGGTGTGCGGGCCTGGTCCACCTTGGCTAGGATGCCGCGCCAGAAGGTGTCTGGGTCGAGGGCGCCGGGGAAGGCCGTTCCCACCCCGACGACGGCGATCGGTGGACCGGCTTCCATTCCTCATCCCCGGGTCGCCGCGGCCGCGAGCGTGCGACGGCGAAACGCGGCGGTCAAAGCCGTGTCCGCGGTGCATTCGAAGCCGTTCAGGGTGGCGACGATTTCGCCGGACGAGTCGCGGAAGACGGCATCCGCAGTCATGCCGTGTGCCCCGCGACGCTGCACCCGCAGGGTGACGGCCACGCCATCGGCGGGATAGTGTCGCCGATACTGCCGATAGCGGCCCACCGCGTGCGGCAGCGAAACCATGCCGAGGTATTCGTGACACCACAGACTGCCCAGCTGGAACACCGCGTCCACCGCCAGCGGGTCCGTCAGCCATTCACTGCGGAGCGGGTCCTCCATCCAGCGGGCTGGAGCGGGCGCCGTCCGGACGCCCGCCGCGAGTCCCTCGGGACAGCAGGCATCGATACGTTCCAGCCCTTGAAAATGGGGACCATGGAAGAGGATCTCGCCGTAAGCACGGGCGATACCCCCGCGATAGCCGCCGCTCAAGGTCGGGTCCGTCGTGGAGGGCGCAGGCCCGAAACCGTTGCCCAGTACTGCGGTGCCGCGGGCGTGCAAGACGGTTGAGGTCGATGCGTCCGTGTCGCCGATACAGCCCCGCACTTCCACCCCGACCTCGATGATGTTCCCCTTGTGTTGGGGCGGTCCACAAAGGAACCGCAGACGCGGGGGATTCTCGCGCACGATGACGCCTTTCAGGACGCGGACGTGATCCAGGCCCAGCAGTGCCAGGCCGGGGTGGGAATGTACCGCCGCATGACCCATCCACTCCATCAGCATGGCCAGCGGCAACACGGCGCGGCCATCGAGCACATGCGAACCGAGGAAGGCGTGACGAGGAAGGTCGAGGCTGCGTTCAAAGGCCGATGACCACGTCGAGGTCTCGCGGACAGTTGCCGCCGTTTCGGTGGCGGCTGGTTCCGACGCCGCCGTCGTGGCCAAAACCGCCGGTTCCGGCGGCAGATTGCCGCCGAGGATGATTTCGGTGTCTCCGCTCTTGGGCTCGGCGAGGGCGTTCACGAAGGCCTGCCCGCCCGCGGCGAGCGAGATCAACGGCACGCCTTCCTGGGCGAACCGTTTGCGCAACGCCGGGCTGACCATGCCGCCTTCCCACGGGCCCCAATTTAGGGCGATTACACGGCAGTGCGGCCAGTCCGTCGCCAGCCGCCGAGCAGCCTTGTTCAGGACTTCGTTGGCGGCAGCATAGTCGCTCTGGCCGGGGTTGCCGTACCGGGCCGCCACCGAGGAAAAGAGGACGAGGTGCCGCAGCTCCATCGGATCAATGGCGGCCAGCAGGTTCCGCAGGCCCACGACCTTCGTGTCGAACACGGCGGCGAATTGCTCGATGGTTTTATCCTCGATTCGTCGATCCGCCAGGACTCCCGCAGCGTGGACCAGCCCCCGGACAGGTCCGTAGGAGGCGGTGATCTCCTGAAGGGCGGCTCGCACCGCCTTGGCGTCGCGCACGTCCACCTGCCGATAGACGACCCTCGCACCGGTTTCCTGCAAACGGCCCAGGTGATGGCGAAGCTCTCGCTGGGTGCTGATGCGCTGCCACTCGGCCTGTAATTCGGCCGGCGAGGCCTCCGGGCGGAGAACCCGCTGGAGCAGGGCTTTCTTCACAGCCGATTCGCTTTCCAGTTCGCTCAGCCACTCCGGCTCTTCTGGCGGCGACGGCGATCGGCCCAGCAGCACCAGCGTAGGGCGGCACCTGCGGGCCAGCGCCAAGGCACACTCCGCCGTCACGCCCCGACCACCACCGGTGAAAACGAAAACCTCGCCCGGGGAGACTCGCAGCGGTTCGTCGGCCGACGCAACATCGACCAGTTCCAGTCCGTATCGTCCCTCCGGAGTCAGCCCCACTTCGATCGGGCCCTCCTGGGCCAACTCCGTCATGAGGGCGTTCGAGACCGCGACGTAATCATGCCAGGAGGCGGCGACATCCAAGGCCCGGCAGTGGACCTCCGGCCATTCGCGGGCGGCCGTCTTCACCAACCCGGCCAGACCTCCCAAGGCGGAATCGAAGGAGCCGCCGCCAAGACCGAAACAGCCGTCCAGTCGAGCGACGGTGGCGAATAACCCACCGCCCGCTGTCGCGGCTGCGCGCAGTCCCGGTGCACACGACTTCAGCAGCGCGAAAGCAGCTTTCAGAAATCCCTCGGTGGTGGCGTTCCACGGAGCCGGGGAGGCTGAGACAGCAGGCGCCACCAGTATCAGTCTCCCGACGTCGATCGGATCCATCGGCGGGGCAGAAGGGTCGATCAGCCGGGCAGGCAGGCCCAGTTCGCCAAGCCGTGCGACGAGAGCGGACGCGAGGCCTTGTCCGTCGTCGGTTACCCAGGTGACATGCTCCGGCTTGGCCAGCCACGTGGGCAGGCCGGAACGCCCGGCCGACAGCGGCGTTGCCGCCGGGAGCCGTCCCCTCCGCAAGGCTCGTCGACGGAGCGGAGGCGGGTCGGCTGAAGGGGGCGGCGAGACGGAGGTGGAATCCAGACGGACATCGATGGGAGGACCGCCCTCCCGTGCCGGCGAAAGCGACGCCTCCGCGGGCGGTGCCAGGGATTCCACGATTTGGCGGAGTGTTCTCAAACCGCCCATCACCTCCGGTTTCACCGGCGGCAGTGCCGGCTCCCGAGCCTCGAGCGCCGCGAGGATCTCAACGCGTTTGATGGAGTCGATGCCCAGGTCGGATTCCATGTCCATGTCGAGATTGAGCATCTCTCGCGGGTAGCCGGTCAGCTCTGCCACTACCGTCAGCAGCGTGTCGGAGATGTTCGGGGTGTCGGTCGGTTTGGGAGCAGGCGGGCCGCTGCGCCCGCTCGCTGAAGCCGTCGCTTGCGACGAACTGCCCTCGCCGGGCGCGACGGCAGGCCCGCAGCTCGCGGGGATCGGCCGGTCGGTCGCCGGTGGTGGCGAACCGGCCTGTTGAAGCCGCTCGGCGATCTCGCGGAGCGTCCGTAGCGTGCCCATCTCGTTTGGCTGCAAGCCTGCCGCACCAGGCAGCCGCTCCTCGATCGCTGCCATGATCTCAACGCGTTTGATGGAGTCGATGCCCAGGTCGGCCTCAACCTCCATGTCGAGTCCGATCATCTGGCGAGGGTAGCCGGTCTTGTCGGCAACCACCTCCAGCACGACCTCCGCGGCATCGATGGGCGGCCGGTGGTCGTGGCGTACGGTCGGGAGCGTTGAGTCCGCGGTGGGGGGCGGAGTGACGGACCGCTCCTCTGCCTCCGCCGCCGTGCGCGGCGCCGTACCCTCCGCGGCTGGTTCCACAGCGGCGGACGGTGGGGGAGACGTTGCCGCCGCCGCCATGACCTGGGGACTGAGCGGTTGCGGTTCTCGTGGGACGGCGATCGGGCTGGGACCGGCTGCGATCTGGCCGTCGATCCGTCCGGTTTCCGAGATCAACATCATGAAGGCGCGTTGCGCCTGAGCTTGCACGTCGAGGAACCGCTGGTGAGCTTCGGCGGTCTGTTGCTGGATCCGTTGCAGAGCGGCCAAGCCCTCCTGAATCACGTGGAGGGCTTGTGGCGAAGCCTGGGCCGGCGGGGGCGAGGGGTTGGACACTTCGTCAGGGGACTGGGCCATGGGATACTCCGAAGCCGGGGCAGCCGAATCGCCGGCGGGCATCATCACTGGTGTCGGACTCTGCTGGGAGTCGTCGGTCTTCGGCGGGGTCGCCGGTCTGGCGGACGACAGGGAGAGGCTGTCGGCAGAGGCTGAACGCGGCAGGGTTCGCTCGGCCGCGGCGGGTTCACCGGGGCCGATCTCCGCGGTCGGGGCCAGGGACCGCGGGGTCTCCGGCGGTTTGGATCGATAGTTGGCGCCCACGAGGGGGATGACCATCTTGGGCTTGCGTGGCTCGCGTGGCGGTCGCTCCCACGCCGTCAAATTGACCGAGCGTCCTTCCGCGGCCAGCAGAGCCAACGCCCTGGCTAGATCGGCCAAGCCGGATCGTCGCCCTGCCGAGGCATCGACGGCAATGGCGGTGTGGGGCTGTTCGGCCAGGATGGACCCTACCAAGCCGCACAGTACCGCCTTGGGTCCGACCTCGAGGAAAGTGCGGCCGCCGGCGGCATACAGGTTCGCGACCAGGCTGACGAAGTCGACGGGTTGCAGCAGTTGACGGCCGAGCAAGGATCGAGTTTCCGCCACGTCGTCTGGGTACGGCTGGGCGGTCACGTTGGCATAGACCTGGAATTCCCCGGGAACGAACGCGACCGTCTCCAAGGCCTGACGAAAGGGAACAGCGGCCGCTTCCATCAGCCGGCTGTGGAAGGCGCCGGAGACGCTCAACGCCTTGGTGACGAAGCCGCGGTCGGCGCAGGCCTGGACGGCTTCGGCGATGGCCTCGCGCGGGCCGGAGAGTACCGCCTGCTGCGGCGCGTTGCGATTGGCCACCACCACGTCGAGCTTCGTTTCCTTCACCAGCCGGTCAATCTCCGCCAGCGGAGCCTTTACCGCCACCATCGTGCCGCGTTCGCCGCCAGACTCCGCCATCACCCGCCCTCGCAGCCGCGACAGGCGGTGCAGGGTCTCGGCGTCGATGCGGCCTGCGGCACACAAGGCCACAAGTTCCCCATAGCTGTGTCCGGCCGCCAGCCCGACGGCAACCCCGAACCGCCGCAGAACACGCCAAAGGCCCAGGCAGGTCGCGCCTAAGGCAGGCTGGGCAATCTGTGTGCGGCTGAGGGCTTCCGCCTGCCGGCGTCTCGCCGCCTCGCCCCAGGCGGGCCTTGGATAGACGATTTCGCTGAGTCGCGCCGGGAGTTCGTCGTTTTCATCCTCTTCGGTGCGTGGGCCGCTGATTGCCTCTGCGTCTCGGAGAGCATCGGTCAACTCCGGAAAGGTACAGGCCAGATGTGTCAGCATGCCGACATATTGGCTACCCTGTCCGGGAAAAAGAGCGACGACTCGACCTTCGGGCGGACCGCTGCCATAGAACACGTTTCCTGCGGCTGGGGAACGGCGGCTACTTCGCCCGATCGCTTCGTGGGCTTCTTCCAGGGTGCGGAGCAGGTCTCCGTCGTGCTCATGGACGATAACCAAACGGCAAGGCCGGTCGACGGAAAACATCCGCCGCGCGGTGGCAGCCCTGAAGGCCAGTTCATCGCCGCGGAGTTGTCCGCTCCGCGCGGCTTCCAACCATTCCCGTACCTGCTGCCGCAACCCGGCGTCGTCGGCCGCCGCCAACGGGATGATCTCGACCGAACCATCCCAGGCCACAGCCGGCAATGTGGCGCGATGCTCCTCGATCACCGCGTGGAAGTTGCTGCCGCCGAAGCCGAAGGAGCTGACCCCGGCGCGGCGCGGCCGATCCTCGGGTACGATCCAGGGCCTCGCCTCCGTATTCAAATAGAACGGACTGGCAGAAATGTTTAGCCGGCTGCTGGGCTGACGCACCTTGATCGTCGGCGGCAGGGTGCGATGGTGGATGGCCAGTGCCGCCTTGATCAGCCCAGCCGCCCCTGCCGCTGCCTTGGTGTGACCGATCTGCGATTTCAGGGAGCCGATGGCGCACCATTGCCCTTTCCGACGCGCTTCGCGAAATACGGTTTGCAGGGCCTCGAACTCGGCGGCGTCGCCGACCTTGGTGCCGGTTCCGTGGGCTTCGATGAGTTCCAGGCTTTCGGGGCCGAAACCGGCCAGCCGGTAGGCGTTTCGCAAGGCTCGGGCCTGCCCCGCCGGATGCGGCGCGTAGATGCTTTGCGATCGTCCGTCGCTCGACGTGCCGATGCCGCGGATGACGGCGTAAATGCGATCACCGTCGCTCTCGGCATCTTCCAGCCGCTTCAGCACGAGCATGCCCAGCCCCTCGCCGAGCACGGTGCCGTCGGCGTCCTCCGCGAACGGTCGGGCATCGCCGGTCGGGGAAAGCGCGGTCGTCTTGCTGAAGCACAAGTACATGAAAACGTCGTTGAAAGTGTCCGCCCCGCCGGTCAGGGCCATGTCGCAGCGGCCGCAGGCCAGTTCCATCGCGGCCAAATGAACCGCCGCCAGGGAACTGGCGCAGGCCGCGTCGACCACGCAGTTGGTGCCGCGGAGATTCAGCCGATTGGCAATGCGGCCGGCGACCACGTTCCCCAACAAGCCTGGAAACGAGTTCTCCTGCCAGGGAACGTAGTTCTCGGAGATCTTCGCCACCACCCGCTCGGCGGTCTCCGCGGGGATGCCACAGTCCGCCAAGGCCCGCCGCCAGTGCGGGTGCCCCAGCCGCGCGGCCAAGGGCAGGACCAGCTCCTGAGTGCCCGTGACGCCCAGGATGACGCTGACCCGCTCGCGGTCGAAGTCGCGGCCCTCTCCGTAGCCGGCATCTTCCAAGGCGGCCTTGGCGACGACCAACCCCAGCAGTTGCGTCGTGTCCGTGGCCTCCAGGACCGTCGGCGGAATCCCGAATTCGGTCGGATCGAACGGGACCGGCGCGAGGAATCCGCCCCGCCCGCAGTAGGTGCGATCCGGCGAGCGGGGATCCGGGTCGTAATAATCGCTGAGCGACCAGTGCGTTGGAGGCACCTCGGAGATGCCGTCTTCCCCGTTCCGGACAAATCGCCAGAACGCCGCCAGATTCGTCGCCTTTGGAAAGAGGCAGCCCATGCCGATGATGGCCACGGGGCATCCCTCTTTGCTACTCGTCTTCCGCATCGCGCTCACGATCAGTTTTCCAGGCTCACGGTCATCGGGTTACTCTCTTGGTCAGACAGCGGGCGTTCGGTCCTGGAGCACTGCTTGCAAGGCTTCTGGCGGAAGGGGCCTGAAGTCCGCCGCCGCCGGCGGCACCTCCACGCCGTGCGTCCGCAGCCAGCCGGCACGAAGTGTCACGGCAGCGCCGAGAAGGATATTCAGCCCCACCACGGCCACCCGGCGGTTTTCCGGCTTCTCCAGAAACGAACCTCTGACCCACTCGTTGAACGCTCCCATCGCCGGCCCGCACCAAATCTGGTAGTCCGCCTGGCGAGTCGGTTCGCCGGCGATGGCCCACTGCGACGCTCTGCCGAGATAGGAGCGAAACACCAGCGCCATCTGATGCCGAGGGTCGTTTTCAGCACGGGCAATCTGTCGCGGATCCCGCGCTTCGAAGAAGCGGCGGGTGTCTGCCCAAGCTTGGTCAAGCGGGCAGCGGAAGTAGTCCCGTTCCAGCATGGAACGCACCGCCGGCGGCAGCTCTTCGAGGGAGGCGTGGGCCCGATACAGGTCGTACAGTTTGCGGGCGCGCAGGGCGAACATGGTGCCCCACTTCAGCACCTGCACCTTCACCCCCATCTCGAACATATCGGCGGCGGGAGCCATGGTGACATCGCCCTGTCTCGCCTGGGCCAGCATCTCTCGTACCGTCTGGGAAGTACCTGCCTCCAGGCAGGACTGGTTGATGGAGCCGGTCGCCAGATAAGCGGCTCCCATCGCCAACATCGCCGCCGCCGCCGCGGGCGTTCCAATGCCGCCGGCCGCGCCGACACGAACCGGTGTGCTGAAACGGTGCTCTGCCTGGAGAGTGTTCCGCAGGGCGACGAGCGTCGGCACCAGCGCGACGGCGGGCTGATTGTCCGTGTGCCCGCCTGAGTCCGCTTCGGCGGTGATGTCGTCCGCCATCGGCACACTGCGGGCCAGCTCGGCCTGCTGCGGGGTCAGGTCGCCACGTTCGACCAGGGCCTGTACCAGCGGTGGCGGGGGAGGCGAGAGGAACTTTCTGGCGACCTCGACCCGGGACACCGTGGCCAACACGCGATGAGGACAGACAACCCGCCCGGCGGCATCACGCCGGATGCCGTGCAGGCGGTACCGCACCAGCGGGAGCGTCAGGTCCAGGTACGCGGAGGCGCTGACGGTGTGAACCCCCCGGCGGAGGTACAGGTCGACTAACGCGGATTCGAGGTCCGGTTCGTTGGGGCTGTGGATCAGATTGAAGCCGAACGGTCGGTTGTTGAGGTTGTGCTGAAGGCGGTCGATGGCCTGTTCCACCCGCGCCAGAGGCAGTCCGGCCGCCCCAAAGAAACCGAGCATGCCGGCACGGCCGGCCGCTTCCACCATCGCCTCGGAGGAGATTCCGTTAGCCATGGCACCGGCGATGTAAGCGTAGCGAAGGCCATAGGCTTGACGGAAGGCTGGGTCGCCCAGCATGTGGGGCGCCAGGGCCGGCACCACGGCGCGTAGCGGATAGCTCGGCGCGGCTCCAGCCATGTCGCCGCCCAGAATCGCCCGCCCGCCGATTCCCACTGCGGGCCGGCCTTCGTGGTCTACGAGATAGAGGGCTTGGTTGACGTCGGCCAAGGCCCTGGCCAGGGCCTCCGTACCGCTTTCCGGCGGCGGCCCGTCGGCGATCCACCAGCCCAGCAGCGGCCAACCTTCCGACGATCGTTCGATGGCGCGGACGATGACGGGAATTTCGCCTTGCGGAGTGCGAAGTCGGGCCTCCTCGTTGGCACCGGCCCGCGCAAGCCCGCGTGTCACCTGGACACCCAAGTCCAGCAGCACGTTGCAGCCGGCGAACAGGGTGCCGACGGCGATGCGGGCGCCGGCTCTCGCGCCAGCCGAGGCCGCCGCCATGGCGGAAAGCCCGCTGTCGAGCGCCGTCTTGGTCAGAGATTCCGCGTCGTCTTTCATCGGATGCCCTCAGGAGCGTAAGGCTGCTGCCGCAGGGGGGCGGAGCATGGCCGGAATCTGAAACACGGTGTGCTCCACGGTGGTCTGACAGGGTTCGACGGCCGTGGCCCCCAACTCTCGCAGCCTGTTCAACACTTCATTGACGACTCGCTCGGGAGTGCTGGCTCCCGCAGTGACCCCCACGACGTCCACCTTGGTAAGCCACTCCGCGCGGATGTCGGCGGCGGAATCGATCAGGTACCCCTGGAGGCCGCGTGCCTTCCCGACTTCGACCAGCCGGGCGGCATTGCTGCTGTTGGCGGAACCGACCACCAGGAGCAGTTGAATGCCTTGGTCGGCCATGGCCTTCACCGCGTCCTGCCGGTTCTGCGTGGCGTAGCAGATGTCCTCCGTTGGGGGAAGTTCCAGATCGGGGAACCGTTGCCGCAGCACGCTGACCACGCCGGCCGTGTCATCGACCCCCAGCGTCGTTTGAGTCAGCACCACCAACCGGCGGTCGACGGGGATGGCCGCGTCCCATGCCTGCTCCTCGTTCTCCACGAGCGTGATGTTCGCCGGTGATTCACCCAGCGTCCCGATCACTTCGTCGTGGCCACGGTGACCGATCAAGACGATGTGAAAACCGCGGCGGACGTACCGATGGACCTCCAAGTGGACCTTAGTGACCAGCGGGCAGGTTGCGTCGATCAGCCGAAGCTTCCGGCGTTTCGCTTCGGAGAAAACTTGCGGAGCGACGCCATGCGCGCTCAATACCGCCACGGCACCTTCCGGCACCTCGGTCAATTCCTGAACGAAGATGGCTCCCCGCTCGTGGAGGCTGCCGACCACGTGGCTGTTGTGGACGATTTCCCGCCTCACATATACCGGCGGGCCGAATGCCTCGAGCGCCAGGTCGACGATCTTCACGGCTCGATCGACCCCGGCGCAGAAACCTCTCGGGCTGGCCAGTAACACTTTCATAAGAACGTCCGGCCGGAGGCCCCATCCCGCAGTACACCGCCGTGGCAGGAAAACCGGCCGCTCCGGTTCTGGAGGAGAAAGCGGGTTGCGGGTCAGTTGGGGTATCGCGGATCGCTCCGGCTTCTCCCCGGTTGCCGCGATGATAACCGGTCAGGCCGTGGTTCGCACGCTCTGCCGCCATCCTCCCGCTCTTTTTCGCCGGATCGCATTATCGCCCCGACTTACGGGGTGAGGGAAGCGATCGGTTAGAGCAGCAGCTCCCGCAGGAGTTCCCGGATGCGTCGCAGCGCCTGCCCGCGGTGGCTGATACGGTTCTTCTCGGCGGGAGGCAGCTCGGCCATGGTTCGATCGAGGTGCGGCAGCAGGAAATGGGGATCATAGCCGAAACCATTGTGGCCGCGAGGTTCGTCGATCAGCAGCCCTTCGACGGCTCCTTCCGCCTGAGCCAGCAATTGTCCTCCGTCCGCAATGACCATCACGCAGCGGAAACGGGCCGTGCGCCTTGGGCGCGGAACGTCTGCCAGTGCGGCGATCAACCGCCGGTTGTTGGCGGCGTCGATGGCGACTCGGGGCACACCTTCGGGCAGTCCTGCGTAGCGGGCCGAGTGAACGCCCGGTTCGCCGCCGAGCGCGTCCACCTCCAGGCCGGAGTCATCGGCCAGGGTCCACCAGCCGGTGGCGGTGCTGTAGGCCGTGGCTTTCAGAATGGCGTTGTCCAGAAAGGTCCGTCCGGTTTCCTCCGGAGGATCGATGCCGACCGGCAGGTCCGCCAGCGATCGCCATTCGACCGGCAGCGGGTCGCCGGGATGCGACTCGGCCAGAACCTGGGTGATTTCCCGGTATTTCCCTTGATTCCCGGTGGCGATGAGGATCGGACGGCGCGTGACTCGGCTCATGGTGGGGTTCCGTCGTCCACGGGTTGGGCGGTTTTCGGAATCTTGACCAGGAAGGAGAAGTTGGGGACTCGCTCCATCTTGCCGGTGTCGGGGTTGATGACTCGGCGGTAGACGATGGCTCCGTTCTCTAGGTTGTACTCGAACGACTCCTTGCGGCGGAGGGCGTTCACCGCGGGGCTGTAGCCGGTCTTGCCGTTGCCGGTGTCGATCAGGGCGTCGGCGCCGAAGGTGCCGACGCAGATCGAGCTTTGCGGCTTGTCCGGGCTGTGATAGTAGTAGGCCTCGTGGCCCTGCTCCCGCAGTGCCTTGACCCACTCGACCGCGGCCTGTTTGTAGTTGTGCAGTGTCGGCGTGTTGTACGTCACCCCGACGTTGAGCGTGTACTCACCTTTGGCGTTCCGCAGGTCCCACTCGGGAGGACCGACATCCTCGAGCGGCCGTGGGACGGCACGGGCACTGAAGAAGGGATACTGGTCCCCCAGCGCTAGCCCCTTGATGTAGCGGAGATCGCGCTTGATCTCCTCGCTGAGCTGGATGACGATATCACCCTTGCTCTGAGTGGGAGTGTCGGTCTTCGCCTCCACGTATTTGAGCTGGTAGGAACCGTAGAATACGCGGCTGGCTTTCTGGTCGTGCTGCACCCGCACCAGCTCCGGTTTGATGCGGGGCACCCGTTTCAGGCCCGTGGCCATGCGGTCTGCCATCTCTGCGGCGTTGGGCCCTTCGTAGGCGTTGCATTCGATCGTCCATTCCTCGACGTCGCCCGCGGTTCGGGCGAAAAGGCCGCGGCCGGCTCCGCCTGAGCCGCCACCCTTCCACAGATCTTCCCAGCGTTGCCGATCTTCCGGATTGCAGCCGGCGGCGGCCAATGCCGCGGCCAGCACGACCAGTCTTGCCATTCGTCGTGTCACAGACTGTCCTCGCTATCCGCTTCGACGTCGGGCCAGTGCCCGTTTCTGGGCCGCCTGCAAGCGGCGAATACCTTTGCCGGCCAGAGCAACCATGCTCGACATCTGCCGCTCGCTGAACGTGCCCGCCTCCGCAGCGCCCTGCACTTCGACAAACCGGCCTCGCCCGGTCTGCACCACGGTGAAATCCACCTCGGCATCACGGTCTTCTTCGTAGCACAAATCCAGCAGCAAGCGGCCGCGGACCACGCCGACGCTGACCGCGGCGACAGTGTCGACGATCGGATCTGTCGTCAGCAGCCCTTGGCGCCGTAGGGCGGCCACCGCGTCCGTCAGGGCTACATAGCCCCCGGTGATGCTGGCGGTGCGGGTGCCGCCATCCGCCTGCAACACATCGCAATCGACCCAGATCGTCCGCGAGCCGAGCCGGGCCAGATCGACGACCGCACGTAGCGACCGGCCGATGAGCCGTTGGATCTCAGATGACCGACCATCGAGCCGGCCGGTCCGGTTCCGGGGTCGCCTCTGCCCGGTGCTGCCGGGCAGCATGTCGTATTCCGCCGTGATCCAGCCGAGGCCGGAGTCCTTCCTCCAGGCGGGAACGGTCTCCTCGATGCACGCCGTGCAGAGAACCTGTGTGCCTCCGGTCTTGATCAAGACCGAGCCTGGTGCGGCCCGGGTAAAACCTCTCTGGATCGTGACTGGGCGAAGCTCGTCGGCTCGGCGACCGTCTGTTCGGGGCATAGGAGCTTTCTCGAAGGCCTGGCGATCGACTCGGCACAGCTTCACGGCCGGTTCACGTTCGGTCAAGGGCGGCGGCCTCCAGCCGAGCCGCCAGGCTGCCTTGTTCGGTTCGCAGCAACAATCGGCGTTGATTCTCCCCGGTCGGAAGCAGTTCGATCCAGAGGGCGTTCTCGTCGAGTGCCTCGCGGACCCGATCCGCCCACTCCACCAGCACCACGCCTCCCGAAGCGCACATCTCCTCGAATCCCAAGGCAGCGAGTTCCTCCCCGCTGCCCAGGCGGTAGGCGTCGAGATGGAAGATATGCAGGCGGCCGTCATACTCGTTCACCAGAACGAACGTCGGGCTATTGACCGACCGCTGATCGGCGACTTCAAGGCCGGCGGCGACTCCTTTGACCAGGTGCGTCTTGCCGGCACCCAGAGGCCCGACCAGCCCGACCAGATCCCCTGGTTGCAGGACCGCGCCCAAGGACCGCCCGATTCGCAGCGTGGCGGCGACGCCGTTGGACTCGATCTCCCGTGCCCAGGCCATGCCGATCCTCAGCCTCGCCAATGCTCCCAACCGCCCCGTCGCAGCCGCCGCCGCCCGGTTGTGGAGCAAAGCCACAAGCCACGACCTGCTGTGGCCACGCCCACTTGTCTCCACGGGCAGCCCAGGGTAATTCGCGGCAGACTGCACGGAGAGGCGGCAAACAGCAACTCAAAATCTTCGCCGTCGTTCAACACGTGATCCACGACGCTCCGACTATCTCGCCGGCCCATGCGCCGGGCGGCTGCGGAGGCGGAGGCCAGTAAGGCTTGCTCGAACAGCTCGATTCCGCAACCGGACGCGGCGGCCAGCCGATCGGCATCCGTCGATAAGCCGTCGCTGAGGTCCATCATGGCATGGAGATCCCGGCCGAGCTGGCGAGCCAGCGACCGGGCCTCGGCCACCCTGGGCGTGAAATCGAGATGATGTCCGGCGATGCTGCCGCCCAGCACGCCCGTAACACAGACCGCGTCGCCGGGCCGCATCCCGTCTCGGCGAATGGGTCGAGTGCCCGGCCAGGATTCCGCTAGCACGATCACGTCGATGACGAGAGGTTGCCGCCAACTGTTGGTGTCGCCGCCGATGACGGTGCATCCGAAGGCATGAGCCATCTCAGACAGGCCCCGGTACAACTGGCCCGCCTGCCGCATGGTCCACTTGTCAGGGAGCGCAACGCTTACCAGGGCGTGCCGCGGCCGCACCGCCATCGCGGCGCAGTCCGACAAACTGGCCGCCATGGCCTTGCGCCCCACCCGACGGGGAGCGTGGCGGCGGAGATCAAAATCGACCCCATCCATCAACATGTCAACCGTGATCAGGAATTCGCGGCTGCCCACGCGGACCGAGGCCATGTCGTCGCCGATGCCGATCTTCACGCCGCGGCCGATCGGACACCGGCGGGCGATCCAGCGTATCAGCCTGTCTTCGCCTTTGCTCATCAAGCCGGATTCTACGCCAAGACCAGGCCCCGGCGAACAGGGGGCAGGGTTGCCGGTCGCGTCGGGGTCCGGCATTCACGGGAGCCGGCCGTGAGACCCGCCGTTCAGGTGATGCATCAGCTTCGCAGCCAACTCGGGGTCCAACTTCTCCGCTTCGTGGGCCTGTTGGCGGGCGTTGTCCAGGTCTCCGCGGGCCAGATAGGCTGCTCCCAGTCCAGCATGCACTTTGGCTCGGTCCAGCCCACGGGGCGGAGAGTCGCTGCGGAGTGCGGTGAGATACGCCGCGATGGCGTCGTCGGGCCGGTCGAGGTGCAAAAACAGGCCGCCCAGGTTGGCCCAGGCGAAGCCGAAGTCCGGCTGGAGGTCGATGGACGCACTGAGGTGCCTAGACGCCTCGGTGTAATTCTGCGTGGTCAGGTAGGCGATGCCCAACTGGCATCGGCTGACGGCGCAAGCGGGATCGAGCCGGACGGCTTCTGACCACAGGGACACCGAATCCCGCCAGGTTACCGCCTGTCGTCTTGCGACCGGCAGCCATGTCACCAGGAAAACCGCCACCCCCGCGAACAACAGTGCGACCGTTCGCGGCGTTGGCCACCGCCGCTTTACAACCGGAATGACTCCGGCGAGCAGGATGAACAACGGCAGGGTGCTCAGGTAACTATAGCGGTCCGCGGCGAGCTGCTGCGAGATCTGCACCAGTCCGAGGTTCGGCAGGACCAGCACAAGGTATGCCAGCCAGGCCGCGAGACAGCCCGGGCAGCGGCGCCGCAGGCCGAAGAGAACCACCGTTGCGGCCGCGACGGCTGCGAGGGCCCCGCCGTACTTGCCCTGCCACAAGGACAGATCCTCTGGAAGCCGGTAGTACGCCGACAAGCCCGTCGGCCAGATCGTCTTCAGCGGGTAGAAACCCGCTGCCCAGGCAGCTTGGGCGAGGCGGGCGTTCGGCTCGAATTCGCTCAGCGGGGACCGCGACTCGTTGTAGTCCTTGGCCTGGGTCGCCCAGATACTGACCACCGCCGCTACCAGAAACAGGGGAACCTTCTCCACCACCGCCCCCGCCCATCGCCGCATCAGGGTGCAGTTGGAGAGGAGCGAATCTCGCTGTTGGCCGAGAGGTTGGGCCGGGCGATTAGGTTGCTGCGTTGCGTCTCGATCATGCCTCGTTTCCCGGCTGCTGAAACGTCGCAGCGGATACCAGTCCAGCAGCAACAGCACGACCGGCAGGCTGACCGCGACAGCCTTGGAGCCGACGGCCAGCGCATAGAGAACCAACACGACGACGTACCAAAACCATTTTTGCGAGGCACGTTCGGCATGGTGACGACGGAGATAGGCCAGAACGGTCAACATGGAGAACAGCGCCGCGGGCAGGTAAGGTTGGCATGAGATCCAGCAGACCGCTTCGCCGCGCAGGGGATGCGCGACGAACAGGAAGGATGCCGCCACTGCCGCCCACAACCTCGTAGCCTCGTTTTCTTTCGGCAGACCGCGGTCGCCTTCCCGCAGCACTGCCGCCGCGAGGATGGCGAAGACGCCGGCATTCACCAGATGCATGACTAGGCTTGCGTGCCGGTAAACGGTGGGATTCAGGCCGTCGGCGAAGAACCGTTCTCCTGCTTCATATTGCAGCCCCAGCAATACCCAGCTCACCGGCTGCCACACCCCCAGGTGAAACGTGGACCAGGCCCAACGAAGCTGTCTCGCGCCGATGCCGCGGTATGCGGTGTTCTGGGCGAAGTTGCGGTCGTCGTCCCAGTTGAGGAGTTCTCCGTCGAGGCTCGGAGACCATGCCACCCACCCGGCCACGATGATCAGGGCGCAAGCGACGCAGATCGTCCAGCGCAGCCCACCGCAGTTGCCCCGCCGTGTTTTTTGGCACTCATCGCGCTTCCGATGCGGTTCCATTTCTTTGGCGGCTCCTCCTCAGTCTGAAGCCGGTTGCCGCCTAGGCCGGTGGCCGGTAAGCGGCGCTGGCCCTGCCCGTCGGATTATCGGCGGAGCGGGCGGAAAACACGAATTCCACCTTGCCGCGGAAGCTCGAAGTGTGACAGGCCGGGCATCACGTCGTCACAACCGGAATTCTCGGAGAGGGCGGGCCGGGTCGCCAGCGTCCCGGAAAAAACGACTACGACGGCGGGGCCGGAGCGGCGTGTCGGTCCGTCAGGTGTTCGGCACCCTTCGGCATCAGCCTTGCCGGTTGTCGGCGAGAGAGCGATGGTCGTTCCGGAAGGTTCACAGGTGACGCCGCCCGGCCACCGCAGGCGATGAGAGGGGGAGAGCGATGGACGAGATCCTTTTTCAGCAGAAGATCAGCGAATTGGTTCGGGAACTGGGCGACCTTCCGGAAGAGGATCGCGCCCGCCTGGAGGCTATGGCCGCGCAGACTCGCGAGCGGCACGCGGAGTTGAACAAGGCCATCGGCAACCTGCATGCGTCGCTCGACTATCTACGGCTCTCCATCAAGTACCTGCTGTTCGATCTGGAAGCCACCCGCCGCGAGAACAACCAGCTACGCAAGATGCTGGAGGATCAGGCCGGCGGAGAAAGCTGACATTTCGGCCTCAGAACGGGTTGCGGGGCGTCGCGGAAAGCCGACAATACGCTCGGCATGATAGGCCCAACGGACGAGCTGGCGGTGGCTGCGGGCTGGCTGCGGGCCGCGCGGAAGGTGGTGGTTTTCTCAGGAGCGGGAGCCTCCGCCGAGAGCGGTATTCCGACGTTTCGCGACCCGGACGGTCTCTGGGCGCATTTCCCGCCTGAGCAATTCGCCACGCCCGACGGTCTGCGGGAGATTGCGGAACGCAGTCCCCGCCGGGCTGCTGAGTTCGTACACGCTTTGTTGCAGCCGATTGCCGATGCGGAACCCAATCCCGGTCACCTTGCGGTCGCCGCCCTCCAGAAGCATGCTCACACGACGGTGGTCACCCAGAACATCGACGGTCTTCACCAGGAGGCAGGCAGCCACGAGGTAAAGGAAATCCACGGTTCCGTTTTCCAGGTCGTCTCCGACCGCGGAGAGCCGTTGCGACGGATCACCCGCAGCGAATTGTGCCAGGTCGTGGCTTGTCTAGCGGCTGTACTGCGCGGAGAGGCCGTGGATCTCGCCGCGGTGCTGGATGCTGTGAAGCCGATTCTGGGCATGGAGGCGGGGAGGATCTACCGACCCAGCCTGGTTCTGTTCGGCGAACCAATGGCGGAGCCGGATTGGAGCGAGGCCTTCGCGGCGGCGGAGGATTGCGACTGCCTGATCACGGTCGGCACCTCCGGCGTGGTGTATCCGGCCGCGATGCTGCCGGAAGTGGCCACCTCCAGCGGAGGGAAGGTCGTCCACATCGGCCCGGAGCGGGGATTCGGTGACGTGTGGCTACGGGGTGTTTCGGGTTTGCTTCTGCCGCAGCTCCTGCGGGCGGCTTTTGAGGGATAAGAAGAAGGCCCCGTCGCTCCTGCGAAGGGGCCTTGTAAAGAACCAATGATTGGGGTGGCAATTGCTGCCCGACCCCATGGCGATGGTTATCGCCGGCGGAGGGCCATCGCGAAACCGAGGCCCAGCAGCAGCAGGCTGGCCGGCTCTGGAATCGGAATGGCGGCCTGACGAAGCGTGAAATTGAACGGGCCGTCCGGAATGGTGATGTCCAGCCCGAAAGTGACCGAGCCGCCGGGCGGCACGGTTGGTGGCTGCGCCCACTCAATGTAGGTCGGCGTGGCTGTCACCAGCGTCGTGAAGACGGTGTTGCTGGGCGTGGTCGGCAGGTTGATCACGAACAGCGCCTGACCGATCAACTCCAACTCGTACGCGACCCAATCCAAGGCAGTGTTGTTGGTTACGGTCTTGTTGACGTGGAACGTGGTAGCCCGACCGGCGTCGGCAGTGCCCACCATCTGTACCCACTCATAGCCGTAGCCGTCGCACTGCTCGGTGAGATTAAGCACCTGGTTTTCATAATCGAACCACCAGCTATGGTTGCTCGACGGGCCGCCGAAGTAGCACTGGATGTCCGTGACTACGCCGGCATTCGCCGTCGCGCCCAAGACTAGTGCCAAGGCAGCGGCACAAATCATTGCCTTGCTCATGCTATCTCCTCCACGGGTGAGGTTTGGCTCAGTTCCCTTCTCGCGAAGATGGGTGCTGCCTTCCGAGATGCTCCCACTCCGCCACTTTGGGGTCATATAATAACGCCTCCCGAGTCGCAAGTCAAGCCTAAATCTGCTCTCCATCGCCGTTCGCGATTATTGTCTAACTTTATATTAAATAACACGTTATGTTTTACGGCTTCGTCTCAATTCCGAGTCGCCGACCGGTCTGTCTGGCCGGCAGCTCCCCGCCGGGCCAGCGATTATAAGACTTGGTGTATCTGAATTATCGGCAAAGTTTGCCCGCCTTCACTCCGCATGAGATAATTCCCTTGTCCATTTGGCCCGGCAGCTCGGCTTGCGGCGGACGCCACCGGCCGAGCAGGGGGGAAGAAGGATGGGCGCGGGGTGGCACCGCATTGCAGCAGCGGTCCTGGCGGTGGCGGCGACCGTGGTCGCTGAAGTCCCGCCCACCGAGCGCACTGCGGCGATGCCCGACAGTTGGCTCGTCCTTTACAACAGCAACGTGGCCGACAGCGTCGCTTGGAAAGACTGGTACATTGGTGAATGGGGCATCCCCGCGGGCAATGTTCTCGGGCTTGACGTCAGCACCGATGAGAAGGTGACCATTGCTCACTTCCAGACGCAGATTTTCGATGCCGTCGTTGCCCATCTGGACCAGCACCCGGAACTCAACGAGCGAATCATGGGCATTCTGGTGGGGTATCGCGTGCCCGGTAACTTCTTCCAGGATGCCCAGCACCCCAATCTCCCAGGTGGCGGAGGATGGTCCGTAGCGGGCAATCTGCAAGACCTGACTTCCGCAACCTGGTATCGCCGTGCCAACCAGCACTACTTTGCCGTTGTGGCCATGCCTCCCGGTCAGCGTTTGACCAAAAGCTCCCTGTCGCCGCGGTTCTATATGACGGCCCGCGTCGACGCTCCGACGTTGGAACAGGCCAAGGATCTCACGCGAAGGGCCAGGGCCATCTCCACGAATCCGGCGCCGTTGTCGGACGGCGACTTCATCTACCACGATTACCTGGATCCGGGCGCACCGGCCGGGGACGTCTGGTATTGGCTACGACAGGCCGTCCAGTGCGGCATCCTGAACAGTCCGCCGGGGCGATTTCCGTGGTTGGCCTGGGAGTCGGAATACGACCCCTCTCCGCGTTGCGCTCTCCATTTCAGTTATTACCGCCTCACCGGGTGGCAGGGCGTCAACTGGGGCGGCACGCCGGCCGGTCCGCGGATCCTCGCTTACGCCCTTAACAGTTGGGGCGCCACCACGGTCCGGAGTACCACCGCACACGATGGCCGCTTCGTGCCGAACGCCCTCTTCAACGGTGGTTTCGCGGCGGCCATTGGGGCCACCGCCGAGCCGTACCTGACCAGTCAGGTCGATGTCAGTTCCCTAGTCTGGTGCCTCGCCGAAGGCTGGACGTTGGGCGAAGCCATGTTCCGGGCCACGCCCTACCACAACTGGATGTGGGAGCTGAACGGGGATCCACTCCTCAGGGTGCCCGCCTGGTTCGGCGAGCCACAGAACCAGCCGCCGGCCGTGCCCACCGACCTAGGCCCGGACGGGGTGATCAGCGGCGGCAGCTTCGAGTTGGCCACGCCGCAACTGACCTTCGTGCAGTCCGATCCCGATGCCGGTGACTTGCTTTCCTTCCGCCTCCAGATCGACGACGATCCCGACTTCGCTTCGCCGGTCGTGGACTATGTGTCCTCTGCGCAACCGCAGGGCGTTGGATCATATACGGTGGGGCAATCGCCGGGTGGCGGCCTTTACCTCGCCGGCGAAGCCGGTCTTTCCCTCGATCCAGGGGCGTACTACTGGCGGGTCCGCAGCAGCGACGGCCACGAGAGCAGTGCATGGGCGACGGCCCGCGAGGGTGAGGTGGCTTTCGTCGTGATTCCGCCGGCAGGCGTTGTCGTGGGAGTCAGCGAAGGCGGGACGGTCGTGAGCGAGGACGGCCGGGTAGGCTTCTTCAGTGTCGTCCTGCACTCGCCGCCGATCGAGGGCAGTCAGGTCGCCGTGCTGAGTACGCCGTCGGCGCAACTGGACCTGGGCAGTGGCGGCGGAATCGGCGTGGTGCTGGTTTTCGATCGCGAGAACTGGAACCGCCCGCACAGTGTCGGGGTCCGGGCTGTTGATGATGATGATTGCGAGAACGAGCAACTGGAGGCCCTCGCCTTTGCCGTGATCAGCGGCGATCCTCGTTACGACGGGTTGCCGGTGCCGAGCCTGTTGGTGCGGGTTTTGGACGACCGGGATTGTGATGAGGAACAAGACGACAGCAGCGGGATCGGCCTTCCGCCAGAGCCGCCACCGGGTGTTGGAGATGGGGGAGACCCCGATTCGACGCCTTCGGTCGGCGGTGGAGGGGAATTGCCGAACAACGGTCTTCCTCCCCTGGGAGGACTGACCGGCGGATGCGGCTTCGGAAGCTTGTCCGCGGTCGTATCCACGTTGGCGCTCTGGTCCGCGGCCTCAAGGAGACCTGGCCGGCGGAGAGGCAGTTGCGGCTGACGCCAATTGCCGCAGCAAGCCCGCGAAGATCAGGGCGTGCAGGGGATAGAGGCCGTACCAATAGATCAGCCCACCCAATCCGCGGGGGTCGAAGAGAGCGGTCTGCCGGATGATCGAATGGGGGCCGTCGGGGTCGACTTCAAACTGTAGCCAGGCCCGGCCGGGGAGCCGCATCTCCGCCGCCAGCCGCAGCAGGCGGGGCCGCTCGCACGCCTCCACCCGCCAGAAATCGACGGCATCGCCGGGTACCAGTCGGTGCGGATCGCGGCGGCCGCGCCGCAGTCCCACGCCGCCCACCAGCAGATCGATCCAGCCGCGGACTCGCCAGAGGAAATTCGCGTAATACCAGCCGGTTCGGCCGCCGATTCGCTCGATCGGGCCGAAGGCCGCCTCGGGTCCGGCCGGTACGTGAATGGTGCGTGAGTCGATAATCCGTGTTCCGAATGTGCTGCCGCTGCGACGCCGGGTCGGTCCGCGGGAGGAGAGCGCGTCGGACCACCGCGTGGCGGCGAACTCCCGATCTTCGTTGCTCAGCGCTCGGGCGATGGCCTCGCGCATGCCGCGAGGCCGCAGAGCGAACCGGGCCAAGGAGGCCGGATCAGAGACCACGGTGTCATGCCGAACGCTGTCGATCAGCTTGCGGCCGATGCGGGCGTAGACGGGAGTAACCAAGCCCAGCCACAGGCTCGACAGCCGCGGCGTCAGTACCGGCACCTCGACGACCCAGCGCCGCAGGTTGCGCTGGCGGGCGTATTCTTGCATCAGCCCCGAGTAAGATACCACGTCGGTGCCGCCGATCTCGAATACCGTGCTGTGCGCCAATTCGATGTCGGCTGCGGCCACCAGGTATTGGACAACGTCCTCGATGGCGATCGGCTGGGCGAGGCTCCGCGTCCAGCGCGGCGTGATCATGACCGGCAGCTTCTCCACCAAGGCCCGGATCAGTTCAAAGGAAAGACTGCCCGAACCGATGATGATCGAAGCGCGAAATTCGATGGTCTGGACGCCGGATTCGCTCAACAGCCGGCCGACTTCCTGACGGCTGCGCAAGTGGGGCGAAAGGTCTTCTCCTCGGCCTAGCCCGCCCAGATAGATGATCCGTCGCACTCCCGCCTCGCGAGCGGCCTCGGCGAAGTTGCGGGCTGCTTTGTATTCTTCCTCCTCGAATCGCCAACCCGACGCCAGGGAGTGAACCAGGTAATACGCGGTGTGGACGCCTGCCATGGCCCGTCGGAGCGTGTCGGGAGCCAGCACGTCACCCGCCGTGATCTCGGTAGTGGCTGCGGCCCGGGACCGGAGGAACTCCGGACGCCGGGAAAGGCATCGCAAGCGGCGGCCTTGCTCCTCCATGACCTTCAGCAAGCGGCCTCCGACGTAGCCGCTCGCCCCGGTCAGGAGGATGAGCGGGCGGTCGGGATATTCGTGGCCGGCGGTAGGCATGATGCGGTGGTTCGGACCTTATGGTTCAACTTCTAGGCGGAGACGCGGGGCCGCACGGTCGCCAGCCCACCATCCACACCAAAGACCTGCCCCGTCACCCAGCGGCTTTCGTCGCCCAGCAGCCAGGCGATCATGGCCGCGACGTCGGCCGGCTCGCCAAGGCGACCAAGGGCATGCATGGCCAGTGACGCCTTCAGGGAAATCTCCTGGTCGGTGATGCCTTTGGTGAGTGGGGTGCGGACCAGCCCGGGCGCGACGCAATTGATTCGCAAGCCCCTGCCGGCGTAACTCGCCGCGGCGGACAGGGTCAGGCCGATGATGCCTGCCTTGGCGGCAGCGATGGCTTCATGGGCGGGCAGGCCGGTGCGGGCTGCCGCGGAGGACACCAGGACGATCGAGCCGCCCGAGGACATCAGCTTCGCTCCGGCGCGGACGACGCTGAAGGCGGAGGTCAGGTTGACGGCCAGCGTGTCGGACCATTCCTGCAACGTGGTGCGGTGGGCAGGTTTGAGGAGCACGGAACCGACGCAGTGGGCCACGCCGTCGATACGGCCGAGCCGTCCGACCACTTCGGCGAAGAATGCCTCTGTCTGCTCCGGATCGAGCACGTCGACCACGTGTGGTTCGCCGCCGATTTCTCGCGCCAGGGCAGCCAGGCGATCGCGATTCCGGCCCGTGAGGATGAGCGTCGAGCCGCGGCGGGCCAAGGTTCGGCTCAATTCGGAACCGATTCCTCCGGTTGCTCCGAACACCACATGAATCGGGCCGAATGGGCGTTGGGGGGAGGGCGGATTCATGGCAGCTCACCTCCGATCGGTCACGGTTCCCCAACCGGGTTTCCGGTGGGCGAATGCCCGTGCCGACAACGACCGGCAACACAGCCGTTGCCGAGAGCAGCGAGGCGGTAGCGGTTCCGCGCGAACCAGCGATAGGCGGCGTCGAAAGGTTTTCGCAGCCCCGGCCATCCGGTGGGTGCCAGCAGCCAGCCGAGGCCCACGGCGGCGTACGCCCGCCGAAAGACCTCCATCCCACGGACGATCCGACCCTCCGCCGTCAGTCCGTGGATCTCCGCGAGCAAATCGGATTGTCGCAGCCCCAAACTTTCCGCGTCGAAGAGCGGATCCGAGATGTCCTCGACCCGTAGCAGTCCGCGACCCCGATCCAGCCAGCGGAGTAGTTCTCCCTCGCGCCGGCAGAGCGGGCATTGGCCATCGACAAAGATCGTGAATTGCCTGGGGGTCAACACGAGCGGCTCACGCCCGCAGTCCGGCGACCCTCGTCCGGGTGGACGAGGGCCGCCGCGATTGCGTCTTCGTTGCTGAGCGAGACGATGTATCACGCGGTCACCGGGGTACCGCTCCAGCGGCTGCGAATAGACCGCCACTGCACGGCCTGGAACAGACCAGCGAGGCCGACGATCACATAAACCAGTCGGCTGAGCAGGGTCATCTCACCGAATATGGTAGCCACCAGATCAAAGTCCAGCAGGCCGACCAGGCCCCAATTGGCGGCTCCGATCACAACCAGAATCGCGGCAATCACATCCAAAGTCTTCATCGTTCTGACTCCTGCGTGTGGCGCCGTCAGCGCCGGTTTGCCAAGGTCACCAGACTACGAAACGCAACGTCCTTTGGCGGGCGGGCCGGCTCCGTTGGTTGAGCGGTCCGGCACACATCCCGCCGTCTTTCTGATACTCCGAGCCCGCTCCGACGGCATCACCGCGACCGCGAAATCAGGGTCATGGCTTCGGCTCGGGCGGCGGCATCACTGCGGAACAAACCCCGAACCGCAGACGTCACCATGACACTCTCGGGCTTGTTCACTCCCCGCACCTTCATGCACAAGTGCTCGGATTCGATGACGACCATCGCCCCGCGGGCGTTCAGATGTTCCATGAGGGCGTCGGCCACCTGGCTGGTCAGCCGCTCCTGCACTTGGGGGCGACGAGCGAACGCATCGACGGTACGGGCCAGCTTGGACAATCCCACCAAGCGATCGTTCGGCAGGTAAGCGATGTGGGCGCGGCCCATGAACGGCAGCAGGTGGTGCTCGCACAGGGAAGCAAAGTGAATATCGCGAAGAACGACGATTTCGTCGTACTGCTCGGCGAACGTCCGGCTGAGATGGCGGGCGGGGTCTTCATCCAAACCGGCGAAAAGCTCGCGGTACATCTTGGCGACTCGGCGGGGCGTGTCCCGGAGGCCTTCGCGGGTGGGATCCTCTCCCAATGCGCAAAGCAGATCCCGAACCGCTTGCTCGGCCCGGGCAACGTCCACCCGCAGCCCTGCAGGCACGCCCGGCGGCTGGGTAATTACGTCATCTATCTGTGCGATCATCGATCTCTCCTTAATCGTTCATATCGATCATGCAGAATAATAGTGTTCCAAAAAACAGTGTCAACTAGAAAATCATTTAAATCGTTCTCATCTGCTTAACATTATTTAATATAATGATTTATGAGATGTTTCGGTCTTCTGGTCATCTAGGGACAAGGGATGATAGAGAGCAAGGCGACTCTCGTTACGAGGCCGGTTGCGATAGGAATGCCTGCCGGCTCGCATGGCGAGATTATTGGACTGAGCTGGTGCCGGATGGGAGGCGGCACGAAGAAGCGGAGGAGGCCGAACAGGAAGGGCAGGAGGTCAGGAGCCGATGGGCTCGGACTCTTCAATGATGACTGTGGGGGCGGGTGGAGAGAGGTCGGCCCGCGTGGTGGTGGCGGGGTCTTCCGCCGCCGGTGGGTTGGGACTCCGCAACGGTATCGGCGGGGCGGTGATCGGCCGGCCAAATTCCTGCACCCAATAGATGCCGAACTGCCCGCCTTGCTTGACGGCGATGCCGATGTCCTTGAACGCCGGATCGAGGATGTTGGCGCGGTGCCCCGGAGAACGCAGCCAGTGGGCCATTACTTCGGCGACAGTGTTATGTCCCGCGGCAAGGTTTTCCCCGACTTTGTAGTAGGCATAGCCGAAGTTGGCCGCCCGCGCGTCAACGGTAGAGCCATCGAAGGGGTCTTGGTGTCCGAAGAAGCTGCCTTCGATCATGCGGCAGGCGTAGAACTCCGCGACCCGGGTGAGGGTGGGATCCGGTTTCAAAGGCCGTAGGTCATGTTTGGCTCGCTCCGAGTTGAGGGCCTCGAGCAGTTCGCCCACGAGTTGCTGCGCCGTTGCCGGATCGGAGCACGGCAGAACGGTCCGGCTGGAAGGATCCTGCTTTCCGAAGAGCGATGCCGGGGAGAGGGGAAAACCACTCTCTCCATCGCAGCCGACCAGGGCCGAGATGGCCGCGAGAAGCAGTAAGGACCGCATTCGAAAGCTTAAGAAAATGTGCAGCAACGGTCGCACTCCGCTCGGCGGATCATTGGCAGATCGTGCGGCTCTCCAGCCCGGAATGGCGGAAGTCGCCCGCCCGCACGCTACCTGCTACCACTTTATTCACTCTATCGGTTCAGGACAATGTTTTCTCACGGTGCTGCCGGCAAGCTTCCGATCACCTTCTTTGCAACCCAAAGGCAATCAAGTTGTTACAATTCGCTAAGCGTTATGGGCAACGGCTTGTTTCCGATAACCGAGGCGGAGGCATGGCTTCATTTCGCTTGCTCGTCGAGGCAGAAGCGTTGAGATTGCCAGTTCGGGAAACACGGCGGTGCGGCACCCTGGCGCAGCAAAATAAGACAGCTTTTCGCATGGCATCCGCACAGCCGACCGAGTCGCTGGCTCCTTGGTGCTATTCCGGGTTTTTCGCAGAGGCGAGGTGATCGTGACCGACTTGGAAGCTCAGAATCTACGGCTCGCCATGGTGGAAAGCCAGATTGTCCGCCGCGGGATCCGGGATCCCCGGCTGTTGGACGCGATGCGTGATATTCCCCGACACGAGTTCGTTCCTCCGGATCAGGTGCCGCACGCCTATGAGGATCGAGCGCTGGCCGTGGGTGAGGAGCAGACCATTAGTCAACCCTATATCGTCGGCTACATGACCGAGTTGCTGAGAGTGGAGCCTGAACACCGGGTTCTCGAGATCGGCACCGGGACCGGCTATCAGACGGCCGTGTTGTCCCGGTTGGCTCACGCGGTGTACACGGTTGAACGCTTGGAAGGGTTGGCTCGGGCAGCGCGAGACCGACTGACCGCGATGGGCTACGGCAACGTGACCTATCGGGTCGGCGACGGAACCCTGGGTTGGCCCGAGGCGGCGCCTTTCGATCGGATCCTGGTTACGGCGGCGGCCCCGACGATGGTCGGGCCGTTGGTCGACCAGATCGGAGAGGGCGGCCGCCTAGTAATCCCGATCGGAGGGCCTGAGGATCAGCAGGTGACGGTCGTCGAGCGGCGGGGTGGCCGGCTGGTGACCGAGACACTGATCGCCGTGCGGTTTGTGAAATTGATCGGTGCCGCCGGTTTCCCCGGATGAGATGTCGGTGCCTGTCTGGCCTGCTTGCGGCCGCCGGCCGAATCGGCCAAACTGATCGTGCGAGGAATCGGAGACGTCCCACCCGAGGTGTGCCTTCGGCGAGTCATCTGAATCAAAAGGAGCGCGTATGTTGCCGAGGATCGAGAGTCAGCGGCGATGGTGGTGGCTGATCGGTCTGTGTTGCGGCGCAGCGGTCATGTTAGTTGGGCAGCGGAGCCTGGCCTTTGGGGATGACCCGCCGGCGGATCGCGAGAAGGCCGAGCAACTGCGGGAGGATCTCCGCAAGCTCATTGAAGCGGCGCGGGATCGGGTATTCCCCGCCCTTGTCAACATCCATGTGGTGACCGTCGATTTCTGGGACGGCAAGGAGCAGAAAGGGCAATCCATCGGCAGCGGGACGATCATTTCGGAGGAGGGCTACGTCGTCACGAACCAGCATGTCACCAGCAAGGGCAAGAAGTTCAAGTGTACCCTGGCTGACAAACAGGAGATCTCGGCCGATCTGGTTGGGGAGGATCCCCTGACCGACCTGGCGGTGATCAAGCTGCGATTGTCGGAGATGAAACCCGGCACCCGCGTGGCAGTGGCGGCCTTTGGAGATTCCGACGATGTGCGGGTAGGCGATTACGTCATGGCGATGGGTTCGCCCTTCGCTCTGGCCCGTTCCGTCACGCTCGGCATCGTGTCCAACACGGAACGGGTCTTCACCCGAGGCGAAGACGACGAACTGGAAGAGATGGAACTGGAGAGCGGCCAGAGCACCGGCCTGTTCACCCGGTGGATCCAACATGATGCTTTGATCCAGCCCGGCAACAGCGGAGGCCCGCTCGTCAATCTTCGCGGCGAAATCGTCGGCGTGAACGAGCTGGGCGGCGATTCGATCGGCTTCGCCATTCCCAGCAATCTGGCGAAGACCGTGACCGCGGCGCTGATCAAGCACGGCGAGGTCGAGCGGAGCTGGATCGGCGTCAGCTTCAAGTCGATCAAAAAGACCGGCCACACGCAAGGTGTGCTGCTGAACTCGGTGATCGAGCAGGGACCCGCGGCCAAGGCGGGCTTGCAGGCGGGTGACCTGTTGGTCCAGATCGACGGTCGCGACGTGACGGTGCGGTTTCCGGAGGAGATTCCCCCGCTCCTGAGGGCGCTGGCGGAGCGGCCCATCGGAACCAACGTGCGCATTACGTACGAGCGGGACGGCCGCCGGGCGGAAACGACCCTGACGACGGAGAAGTTGCGGAAGGATCGGGGTGATGAGGTGGCCCTGCGGGCCTGGGGCATCAGCGTGCAGCAGATTACGGAGAAGATGGCCCGTGAACGGCGACTCGATTCCACCGTGGGGGTGCTGGTCGGCAGCACCCGAAGCGGCGGGCCGGCCCAGCTCGCGGAGCCGCCGTTGTCTTCCGGCGATGTGATCAAGGCCATTGCCGGCGAGCCGGTACAGGACCTCGCGGGCATCGTGAGCCGCTATAAGCAGATCATGGAGGCGGAGAACGTCCCGGAGTTCATCTTGTTCGAGTTCGACCGGAACGGCCGCAACCAAGTCACTCTGCTGAAGCCCAAGCCGGACAAGGACGAAGATCCACCTCGCGAGGTGCGAAAGGCCTGGATCGGCGTGGACACGCAGTTGGTCCTCCAGAAACTGGCTCGCCAACTGGGGCATCCCGACCATCTGGGCTTCCGGGTTACTCGCGTCTATCCGCACACCGTGGCGGCGGAGTCGGACCTGCGGGTGGGCGACGTCATCGTTGCTGTGGACGGCGAGAAGCTCAATCCGCGGGGCATGCAGGATTCCGGCGTCTTTGCTCGCCGCATTCGCAAGATGGGCATTGACGACACCGCCACCCTGACGGTCTATCGCGATGGAGAGACCCGGGAAATCTCCATCAAGCTGGAGGCTTCCCGCGAAACGCCCGGCGAGGCCCGCCGCGACCGCAATCGCGATTTCGAAATGGTCGTCCGGGAAGTGACATTCTTTGATCGCGACGACAACCGATGGGATGATAGCGTTCAGGGCGTCCTGATCGAGCAGGTGGAATCGGCCGGTTGGGCGGGGCTAGGCGGTCTGAGCAGCGGGGATCTCATCCGGCGCATCGACAAGCACGAGATCCGCGACCTGAAGAGTTATCGCGCGGCGATGAAGGAGATTACGCAACGCCAGCCGGAGCGGGTTGTGTTTCAGGTGCTGCGGGGCATTGAGACCCGTTTCCAGTATGTGGAGCCGGAGTGGAAGCCGGTGTTGGAACCCGCCTCCCGCCCATCGGCCGACGGCGGCCCTGGCGGCGACGAGGCGGCGGATGTGGACACAAATCAGAAGTAACCGTAAATGTTAATGTTGAGGATGTCACAGATGAACAGAGTCATGGTCGGTTTGCTGTTGCTGGTGGGGTTTGCCTCGGCTTCGGTCGCGGGTGCGGCGGAGAAGACCGAGTATGAGAAGCTGATTGCCGATCAGTCGGCCGCATTCGTCACGGTCAAATTCATGCTGAAAATGGAGGGCGGCTACGGCGATGACGAGGACGAGTCTGAGATCACCGGGGTGATGATCGAGCCCGAAGGGCTGGTCCTGTGCTCGAACGGGGCCCTCGGCGGCTCACGGTTCTTCCGGCGCATGGGTTCGATCCGGCCGACGGACATCAAGGTGCTCATCGGCGACGATACCGAGGGCCTCCCCGCCAAGTTGGTGGCTCGCGACAGCGAGTTGGACCTGGCTTGGGTGCGGCTTGACCAGCCCGGGGAGAAGCCGTTTCCTCATATCGACCTATCCAAAGCGGCCAACCCTTCCGTCGGGCATCGGTTGCTGACCCTGCGGCGGATGGGCAAGTTTTTTGATCGGGCCTTCGTGGCCTCCGACGGCAAGGTCTGCGGCAAGGTGCGCAAGCCACGGGAGATGTACGTGCCGGGTGGAGGTCTCGAGGTGGAGCGCGGCATGCCGGTATTTGCCGAGGATGGCCGGGTAGTGGGCGTGGTCGTCTCCCAGATGCCGGATGCCGAGGAGATGCAGGGCGGCTATCGCGCGTTGATGTTGAGCGGTGGTCGGGACATGTTCAGCAGTATGATCCTACCGGCCGCGGAAGTGCTCAAGGCCACCGAGCGGGCGAAGAAGGCCAAGCCCCTTGATGAGGAAGAGGAAGAGGCCGAGGCGGGCGCGAAGCCGGATGGGGCCGGCAAGCCGGGTGGCAAACCCGCTAAGCCCGCCGCGGAGCAGGACGAAGACGACGAGGACGACGACAGCGACGAGTGACCCCCGGCGAAGTCCCGGGCTACGGCAACGTGGCGGCGTTTCACCGTGGCAACAATCGGCCACCGCCGGCACTTACGGGATACTATGCGTCCTGACCAATTGCGGGGTGCGGAGACCGAGCGATGAAGTTAACCTCGGCCGCCTACGATCACACCTTGCTTGGCAGCATGGATCGTCAGGCCTTGAGGCATCCCGCCGTGCGGGGCGCGTTGCTCGTGCTGCTCGCGGCCATTCTGTTGACGCCGTGCGTTCAGGCCACGGTCCTGATTCGACAAAGCGATCGCAGCGTGTTTCGCGAAAGCGGCGAACGCCGCAAGACCGCCCTCGGCCGCTGGCTGCCGACGGTGCAGATGGTCTCCGCGACTCAGGGGCAGGGCGATCCTTACGGCCACGGGCACTGGTTTCCTACGCCGCCGATGGTGCTGCTGTCGCTGATCCCGCTGGCGAAGCTCGGTTACACCGCGGCGGGTCTGGTGTGGGCCTTGCTCAAGGCGGCGGGCTTCGTCGTGGTGATGGTCTTGCTGATCCGGGAGTTGGGCCGCGACGGGCCGGCGATCCCGGTCGGCGTGCTGCTGATGGCCGGCCTCTACTCGCTCCGCCCGATCTTCTCCGATCTTCAACACGCCAATCTGAATATCTTTGTGCTGGTCTGGCTGGGCTTGGCTTGGTGGCTGTACGTTCGCGGGCAGGACTTCGGGGCGGGCTTGTTGGTGGCTCTGGCCATCGTGACCAAGGTGACGCCCGCTCTCGCGCTGGCGTACTTCCTGTATAAGCGGGCCTGGCGGGTCGGTGCGGGGGCGGTGGCGGGGTTGGTGCTGTTCGTCCTGGTGGTGCCGGGGCTGTACTTCGGCTTCGAGCGCAATCTGGCGCTGTTGCGCGAGTGGTTCGATATGCTGGCGGCGCCGTTCGTCCTGCACGGCTACGCCACGCTGGAGATCGAGAACCAGTCGCTCTACGGCGTGTTGCTGCGGGTGCTGTCGAACGGCGGCCTGCTGGCCATCGACCACATGCCCACGATGGAGGCCCTGAATGCGGGCATGGAGAGCATGGCCCGGCCGGCGACGGCGGTGGGGCAGTTGCTGAAGCCGGCGCTGACGGTCGGTTTTCTGGCAGCATTGGCCTGGCTGTGCCGCACGAGGGCGGCTTCGCGCCGCGATCCTCGGCTGCTGCTGGAGTTCGGTCTGGTGCTGCTGGCCATGCTGCTGATGGGCGAGCGGACCTGGAAGCACCACGCCACGACGCTGCCGCTGGTCTATCTCGGCGTGTGGTGGGTGCTGACCTGCCACCCCTGGAGTGACCGCTTTCGGGCCTGGTATGTGGCCGGCCTTGTTGTTCAGATCATCCTGCTGCTCGGCACCAGCGAGGGCCTGCTGGGCGACCGCCTGGGCAACCTAGCTTTGGATGGCGGCGTGTTCTGCTGGGGATTGATGCTGTGCTTCGTCCAGACGGGGGTGCTGCTGCGCGCCGCGAAGGAGTCGCAGCCCAACCCGGCGACGCTTTGTGCCTCGTAGCGGGAAGTGGCACGGCCGCTGTCCGACACGCGGCGATTTCCCGCTCACGTGTTGTCCGAATCGCCGAAGGTGAGATACCAGCCACCCAAGTCCCGGGGTACCTCGGCCTCGCCCACGCCGGTCAGGTGGTATACAAAGTGGAAGTAGCGGGGTAGCCGCTCAGGCTTGGGGCAGAAGAAGCCTTCTGCACGCAGGGCCGATTGCAGCCGGGGATGCGTGGCTTGGCAGGCTACCAGGCCGGCCCCGCGTTTTTGCAGTTCGTCCTGAGCGGCACGAATCAGGCAGCGGATCGTTGCTTCTTCCCCGCAGGCCAACAGATCCACGATCATGCCGACCTCAAAGCCGGCTTGGCGTGCCGCGGAGACGGCCACTCCGCCCACTAAGGTCCGGCCCTTGCGGGCTAGCAGGGTTTGGTAGGCTGGCGCCACCCGGGTCGTCGGTCGGTATGTGGAGGCCGGCCTCCGGAGGTACCGCCAAGTCCAGTACTCGGCCGAGCGCCGCAGCATCGTCCCGTGGTTTTCGCTGGCGGCTCGTTCCGCCATTTCGTCGAACTCCCGGTCCAGGCAATCGGCAGGCTCCACGGTGAGGTCGAACATGCCCGCCTTCGCGGGGCGGGGCCGGCAGAGCAGCGGCGGCAGCCAGCCCAACAGGGCGGCCGCGGCGGGACCAAACCGATCGCGGAGCATCGCCCTCCCGTTGATGACCTTGAAGAAGGTCGGTATTGGTCCCGGTGCGATCCAATCGCCGAACTTCCGAAAACCGGGCAGAGAGGCATTGTTCGGCATGGTCATGCAGAAGACCGCGCCGCGGCGGGCCGCGTGTTCGTTGGAGGCCTTGATCAGTGAACTGAATACCCCCCGACGCCGATGGTCCGGGTGGGTCAGCACGCCGGTGTACATCGCGCCCGGAAGGCGAGTCTGGCCCTGACAGAAGTCGAAGAAGGCTACCGGCTGCATCCCAATCGGCTGGCCTTCATGCTCGGCGATCACCAGGTCGGCGCGGAACGGCGTGTTGTTGAGATACCGCCAGTGAAGGTAGTCTGCGTTGATTTCAAGATGCTCCCGACCGTGGACGGCACGGATCAAACGGAGAATGGCGTCCGCCTCGGACGCTTCGGCCAGTCGCGTAGTCCAGTACGGCGACGTCATGAGTCCGTGGTCCTGCCTGTCAGGCCGGGCGGCCGCAGGCGGTAAACACCGCCGCCAACTGCCGGGCGATCATCTTCCGGTCGTACTTCCGCCAGGCGGTTTCTTTTGCCAATCGGCCGATCGCGGCTCTTTCTTCTGGATGGTCGGCGTACCACGCGATACGGGCGGCCAGGTCTTCGGCCGAGCCGGGCACGCTGGCCACACCGGTGCCGTCGGCCTCCACCAACTCCGCCGTGGTGCCGGCGAAGTTCACTATACTCGGCAACCCAGCGAACATGTAGTCGAAGATCTTGTTCGGCGTCACCCAGCGGGGCCGGGTGATCTGTTTGAGGATCATCAGCCCGATGTGGCAGGCGGCCAGGATGCCGGGCAGGCGGTGCTTCGGAACGGGATCAAGAAAATGGACGTTGGTCAGGCCGCGGCGATGGGCGTCTTCCCGCAAGGCCGCCTTCATCTTCCCTTCGCCGAGCAGAACGAGGGCGATGTCCGGACGGTGGCGGAGGTGTTCGGCGGCGTCCAGCACCTGGGTCAGGCCGTTCGCGTCGCCGTGGGCGCCGGTGTATACGGCGATGGTCTTACCGTCCAGCCCGTGGCGCCGGAAATACTCGCGGTCCGGCGTCACGTTCTCGAAGAGGCTGCCGTCGGCACCGAGCAGGATGGTCTCCAGCCGTCGCGGGTCGAAGCCCCGCTCCAGCAACCGGTCGTGAAACCCCTTGGACACCAGCAGAATCTTACGAGCAGTCGTGTAGCAAAATCGCTCGAGCCACTCCCACAATCGGTACTGAAGGCCCGGCCTGATCCGTCCCGCGGCGAGGAGGTCCTCCGGCCACAGGTCGCGGACTTCAAAAACGTACGCCGCGCGGTGCCAAGCCGCCGCCACCCGGCCGGGGATGCCCACGGTCGGCGGCGTGCTGGTGGCAAAGACCACGTCCGGGCGCTGCTCGCGGATAGCGGCTGCCGCAGCCAGCGCTGCGAACTTCAGCCAGCACCAGATCCGCGCCGGGACGCGGAGCTTGTTGCTGTAGAAGGCGTTGCAGATTACCACCTTGATCCCGTCGATCCGCTCGGTGTGAAACAGCCGCCACCAGGGCATCCGTTGGAAGGAGCTTTGGTCATGCACGCCGCAGATCATCGTCACCTCGTGCCCCATGCCCACTAGATAGCGGCTCACGTCGTAGCTGCGGGTGCCGCTGGTGCCCTCGTTGGTCACGAAGTACTGGTGTATGTAGATGATCCTCATGGCCTGCCCGACTCGCCCAGCGTCACGATGGTGGTCAGCCGTGCCGGTAGATCAAAGTCGCCGGCGGCCTCCAGCGTCGGTCGGGGCGCGAGGTCCGCGTAATACTCCGACTGCCAGCCCGCGACCGATGCTTGGTCGTGCTCTCCGCGGCGCAATCGCACGCGGAGCCCGACAGGGCCGCTCAGCCGGATGGTAATCGACACGTCCGGCGTCGCCAGCCGCGCCTGGGTGCTTTCTTCGTCCAGTTGCCAAGCGGCCTCCAGCAGGTGCCATCGGAGCGTGAGTCTATGGTGGCCGGTTCCGGAAACCTCGTCGAGGATCCGCCACTCGCGCTCCCCGATGAGTTCGACGACGCGGCGGTGCACAACTTGCCAGGGGGGCCGGCGGTAGGCGTAGCTCTCGCCTTCCCAATAGACCGGCTCATGCCGGAGGCACTCGGCCTCGGGCCAAGGCAGCCAGAGAAACCGCGACACCAGCTCCAGCGGCCCGCGGCCATCCAGCTCGATTGTGTTATGGGCCGCGATGTCTTTGAAATACCTCTCCAGGGCCGGGCGGTCCGCCGCGAAGTATTTGTAGGTGCCGCTGTCGCCGAGGATGTTCTGCCCCCGATACCACAGGTCCACATGGAGCGGGTCGACATGTGCCGGCCGGTCACGGTAGCGGTGGCAGCGGATCATACACCAGGTCTCCGGCCCGCGAATCGTGTAATAGCCGCCGGAGTCGAACCGCTGAGAAGAAGGGGCTACGCAGTCCCGCTCGGCAGATAGGGGCTTTTCCCCTATGAGCCACAGTGTCAGCTCATCCCAGGGCCCGGATGGCAGAATGGGTCGTCCCGTCGTCAGGGCGTGAGCGGCCTGCACGGTGGGGCGGTAGTCGTTGTAGTCGCACGAAGTCAGCGGCAGCACCATCGCGCCGTCGTTCGGCCCATAGTTCGGCACCCGGCCGCTGTCGTCGTCCAGCATCTCCCGCAGGAAACGCCCGGCCTGGGCCAGTCGCTCGCGGCTGAGGTTGGAGAGCGGGCGGTCGTTGAGGTCGGCCAGGCGAATCGCCCACAGCAGATCGTGCATCATCACACGGTGATAGTTCATCGAGTGTTGCACGAAACTGCCGTCCGGGTACACCTGCCGCGGGATTTCCTGTTCGAGGGTCGCTCTCCCGATCCGTTCCCAGCGGTTGGCCCCGGTCAGTTCCGGAAAGAGCAACCCGACCGTCAGCAACCCGACGGCCTCGCTCAGAGCGTGGTTGTTCTTCTGCGAAATGGCGAACCGGATGTTGCCGGCGATGCGTTCCGCCTGCCGGGCAATGAGGCTGACGAGTTGCTGGACGCGTTCCGGGGTGGTGGTCGCCGCCGACCAGAGGCCGTACAGCGCGAAGCACCAGGCCATCGTCCGCAACGCGACCTCCTGCCCGCACTTCCAGTTCGGCCCGCGGTTGGGCGGATTCTGCTGCCGCCACGACTCAAACAGCGTCCAAAAGCTTTCGGCGAAGCGGTTGTCGCCGGTCAGGGAGTAGGCGCGGACTAACCAGAACGCAGCGGCGAAGCGCGACGGCTCCCATACGTCCTTGATGTCGCCGCGTTCCGCGGAGAACGTGGGGTAGTCGCACCAGTGGGTCTCCGCGGTGTGCCGTCCGCCGGTCCAGGGGTTCCGAAGCCAGTCCACAGGCTGTCCCAAGTCGTGAACGTGCTTGCTGTAATACAGAAATCGACCCCGGGCGAAGTCGTCCGCGACCGAAAGAATCCGGTCGCAACCGGCCGGCGTCGCCACCAAACGCAACCGTTCCGACGAGGGTAGCTTCCCAGCTTCATAGAAGAAACGAGCGGTGGAACGCTCCCGAAAGGCCCGATAGGCTTCGGGCGTCGTGGGCGTTCCGGGGCGGACCAGCGACTTGAACGGGACGTCCGCAGGGTCAAGTGTTGGAAACCGGCGCTTCAGCAGACCGCTCTTCAGTCTGATCGCGTAACCCGCCCGCCAGATCGCCCAGGGCAGCCCGAATCGGCGGACGATTTCGAGGCCGGCCCGCATTTTTGAGAGCGGGGCGAGATGCTGCTGGCCGGTATCTGACGCCATCGTGGTCATCGTTGATCCTCGGCATTCCTACCCGGGCAGCATGGCCAGGAAACTGCGGCCGTCAATCCCCTCAAGGGCCTGGCCGCTGAAGAGGAGGGTGCCGCCGGCCCCGATGCCGCGCGGCAGCACGAGGGAGCCGAACTGGAAGTAGCGGCCGTTCCAGACGTCCTTCTTTGCCTGGTAGACGCGGCGCCATCTTTCTCCATCGCGCGAGATCCACAGGCTCGCGTAAGGCGACCGATTGACCGAAGACGGCTCCACCGTGGTGCTGACGACCAGCCACTCGCCGAGGCGACAGGCATAAATGCAACTTCCGTCCAGTTCCTGGAGTCTCTCCGTCCGGGCTGTGGTTTTATGGAAGCGGATTATCGCGTTGGGTTCCAGGTGCGTGTCGGTCGCATATACCAGGCAGTCGCCGAAATCGAAGGCCTCGACCAAACGGTATTCCTGTCGGCCCTTGGCGATCCACTCGAAGCGAGTGAGGTCGCTTGAGAGCCAACCAATGCCCGGCTCATCGTCATAATCCCCGGTGAACACCCAGTAGCCGTCGGCGGCGGCGTCATAGAGCAGATTATGCACATGAAGGGTGCTGCCCGGCTTCAGGACATGAGCGATGGCAAAGGTGCGGCCGCCGTCGTCCGAGGTGTAGATGGCCACGGGCAGGCCGTGCCGGTAGGACGAGTTGTACTCTCCCCAGAGGATGCGGCCGGCGGCGTCAAGCGTCAGCGTCATCGGCGGCGAGAAGAATCGGCCTCGGGCCGTTTCGACTCGGCTGGGTTGCATTCGTTGGTCGTCGTGAGCCGCACACCACAGGCCGCGGCGAGTGGCGGCCACGAGTCCGCCGTTGGGCAGGGCCTGGGCCGCCCGCACTTCATGGCGGAGCAGCCGGCAGGCCAGCCGCGAGAGTTCCGCGATTCGCTTCAGCGGCTCTGTCGGTATCGCACATCGCAAAGCCCATCGGCTGCCTCCGTCGGACGAGCGATAAATCCTGCCGTGACGCCCGCAGTAGAGCGAGCCGTCAGCAGAGGCTAGCAAGGCTCGGGTCGGGGGCCTGAGCGTAGGAAGGGGCTGAAGCGAGATGCTTTCAAGGTCATCCATGCAGCCGAGCCAATACGGTTTTAATGACACAAGAAATATTACTTTCTTAACCCGCACGTCGGAAGCCGCCGGCTGCCCGATTTGTCCGCGGCACTGCCTGCCCAAAATTACTTGCCGGGTGAGATGTTAGCGATCTTTGACGCCCTCCACTACGGCTCTCGTCCCTTCTCATGGTCCAGGCTGCGGATCGCTAGCCGGGCCACAAGCTTGCAAAGACGAGAGTTGCGGGGGAGGAGTCCGCTGCGAAGAAGGGCGAGAAGATCTCGTTGGGGCCATGTCAATTATTAGCCACGCAATATCTGTATATAGGCAGCGGGATGGAAGACAGGCGACCAAGTGGAGCCATCTTAGGTTGCCCTGATTCATAGTTGCTGGCGAGCAGTCAGACAGAGTCAACCACCATGCGAGGGGCGGTTCCTGCCGAGCAGTTTGGCGTTTTGGAGGGCTTGCCAACGGCGAGCGAGTTGGTTAGGATTGAGTGGTGAAGAAGGTTCGCCATCGCCTGTTAACGTTAACCACAGGCTTCACGTCCGATTCGCTCGAACCGATAAGGGAGTATCTCCCAGGCAAGGGGACGGTCATCATGCCGAGTCAGCATCCACACAAATGTTGCCGAAGCACGCGACCAGGATTCACGCTCATCGAGTTGCTGGTTGTTATTTCGATCATCGCCATGCTGATCTCCATTCTGCTTCCGGCGTTGAGCACCGCGCGGGAGGAGGCCAAGACCGTCCGATGTGGCGCGGGAATTCAGCAGCTCGGCGTCGCCCTGGCCAGTTGTCAGACAGAGTTCAACGGCTTTTTCCCGATGTGGGATGACGGCGCGCCGGTATCCGGCCAGAACAACATCATGGCCACCTGGATCGACGTGCTGAAGCAACGCAACATGTATGCCATGGATGCCGGCTACTGTGCGGCGGACAACCGGCCCGATTTTCTGAACGCGCAAAGGGGACAGTCCTGGAATTTCAAGTATCCGCCGCCGCAGACCACGCGGGCGAACATCGGCGGCGCGGATTACAGCTACGCGATCAGCATTCCGCTCTGCTCCGGCGCCCACATGTCGGACAACACCTACACCTATGGGAATCCCGCGCGAGTGGAGACCACCCGGCATCTCCTCCAGCGGAATATCGACCGCCGCGTTTTGGCGATGGACGGGTTCTGGTGCTGGATCCACAACATGTCGGGCTACGGCCTGTATTTCAACCAGTTCAGCGCCGGGGCGTGGTACAACAACTCCGCTGGGTACCGTCACGGCTTGGCCTCCGAAACGCGGCCTGCGGCGAACGTGCTCATGCAGGACCTGCATGTCGAGCGCTGCCGCTATGATGTGCGGAACTATCTGAACGGAATCGACACGAACAAGTTTTTCGTCACCTATCCGGGAGAGCCCCTCAACGTCTATCCGGCCCTCGGCACCGGTGGGGGCAGCGCTCCGGCGAGCGGCTTCCCTGCGGAGATCGATCCCATTCGCATTAGCGGCAGCGGCCCCGGGGGCTTCCAGTGGGACGGCGAGATTCGCCTCCGCAAGGGGTGGAATCTGTGACCGCTCGGAGATAGATCGGCCGGCGTGTGACGGAAGGGGGCAGGCCCAGTGGGGTCTGCCGGTGCGGGACCCCGGAACATCATCGATGCTGAGGCAAGCGATGCGGTCCTTATTGTCGGATCACCTCGGTTCGTCGCGGCCCCAGCGGGCTTTTACGCTGATCGAACTACTCGTCGTCATCTCCATCATCGCGATGCTGATCTCGATCCTTGTGCCGGTCCTGAGCGGGGCGCGCGAGGAGGCCAAGAGCGTCAAGTGCGCGGCGGGCCTTCAGCAGCTCGGCGTGGCTCTGGCCAGTTGCCAGGCGGACTACAACGGCTTTTACCCGATGTGGGACGACGGCGCGCGGATCATGGTCAACGGCAACATCATGGCCACTTGGATCGACGTGCTGAAGCTCCGCAACATGTACGCCGCCGACGCCGGTTACTGTCCAGCCGATGAGCGGCCCGACTTTTTGAACGCCCAGCGCGGCAACAACTGGGGTTTTCGCTATCCTCCCCCGCAGACTACGCGAGCCAATATCGGCGGCAGCGACTACAGCTACTGCATCGGCGGGCCGCTGGCCAGCGGGGCACACCTCTCCGATGACCGGTACAGCTATGGAAACCCGGTCCGAACCGAAGCGACGCGTCATATGCTGCAACGGAATATCGACCGACGGATCCTGGCCGGCGACGGTTTCTGGAACTGGCTGCACAACATGTCCGGTTACGCGCTGAAATTCAACAACTTCTCCGCCGGCGGCTGGTACAGCAACAACGCAGGATACCGCCACGGATTGGCCAGCAACACGAAGCCTGCGGCCAACTTCCTGAAGCAGGATCTCCATGTGGAGAAGGGCCGCTACGACATCCCAAACTACCTCTTCGGGATCAACACCAACGAGCACTTTGTTACCTATCCCGGCGAGCCGCTCAACAACTGGCCCTCCCTCGGTGGCGGCTCCAACAACTACCCCGCGGCGGGCTTCCCCCGCGAGATCGATCCCTTCGCCATCTCGGAGATGGCCGTCAGCCGAGTCGCGGAGTCGTGGACCGGCGAGATCCGCATCCGCAAGGGTTGGGACCGGCTATAGTCCCGCTCCCTAGTCCTCACCTCGCCTCGAAGAGCAGCCGCTGGCTTGCCGGCAGGAACGCCGCCGACTCCACCACAGGTCGGCATCGTCACCGGCCGTGCCCTGGGCGGACACAGCCGGCAGGGGGGACGGAGGATCCTTCTTGCGGCAACACCGCCGTCCGGTACGATTCCGCGCAATGTGCCGAATCTCGGATCCTCCCCCGGCGATGGGCTGACCGGAATCGGCGGCGGCTTCGGGTAGGGCCACCACGTCATGCGGCATCGGCGGCAAGCCACTCTGATAGGGGCGATTGTGCTGGCCAATGTGCTGGCCTGGGCCATACCGAATGATGTTGCGGAGTTGGTGGCCCGCGAGCGGCATGTGCTTCTGGGCCGATACTCCCGCGAGCACGTCCTGTGGAACTTCGCCCTGCTCATGGTCTCGCTGGCGGTCGTTCACGTCGCCTTGACCCGGACGCCAGCCGCCCGCCGCCGGCGGGCCTTCCAGGTGGCGGCCTTGACCGGAGGCGTGCTCGTGTCCGGCTGCCTGGTCGACGTGGGCCTGCGGCTGGCCGGCACCGCACACTACGTCATGGATCCGCTGGCCTACCGCCGACCGCCGCAAGTCGTCTGGATACTGCCGGTGGTGGATCGTCCGGCGGCGGCGTTCAGCTATCCGGTTGTGGCGGAGGGCTATCCGGCTTTCACGGCCGGATTCCGGACGGATGAGAGGGGCTTTCGCAACCGGGCGGCCGTGGCCCAGGCGGACGTGCTGTTCCTCGGCGACTCTTTCGTCGAGGGAAGCCGGGTTGCCGACGAGCACACGGTGGCCGTGCGTTTCGCCGAATTCACCGGTCTGTCCACCTATTCGCTGGGAATGTCCGGTTATTCTCCGCGCCGTTATCTGGCGGTTCTTGAGCAATACGGGCTGGAGTTGAGGCCTCGCGTGGTGGTCTGCCTGCTCTATGAGGGCAATGACCTGCGGGCCACGGAAGAGGTCGACGAGGACACCGGCTTCGGGCTGGGCAAGCTGGTGAGCGTGTATGTGAAGCAGTCTCCCATACTCCGCTCGCTGGATGGATTGCTGGTGGGAGGATTGGGCGGCCTCGCGGTCGGTCGGACCTACTCCGGAATGGAGAAGATCGCCTGGCTGCCGTTCCAGGTGCCCGATGGCCCTGGTGGCCGCTATTACGCCTTCGCTCCGAAGCAAATCACCCAAGGCTATCTTACGCCGGGCGAATTCGAGGCCAGCCGCGAATGGAAGGCGTTGGTTTCCATTCTGGGGCGGATGCACGAGGTGTGTCGGGTCGCCGGCATTCGCCTGGTACTGGGATTCGTGCCGAACAAGGCCCATGTCACGCTGCCGCCCGCCCTGGATCGCCTGCCGGCGGACTCGGTGCGGGCCTTCGCGGCCTTTGCATCCCGGAAATTGCCGGATGCTCAGGCCTTCGTCCGCAGCCTGCCCGAACGCCTCGAGACCCGTGAGGCAGTCGTGCAGAGGTGGTGTGAGTCGTCCGACGTTGAGTTCGTTAGCCTGACCGGGCCGCTCCGCACGGCGGTGCTTCGTGGAGAGCAGGCCTACTACACTTACGACCAGCATTGGACTCCGTTGGGACACGAAACGGCGGCGCGAGCTTTGGCGCAGGCCATTGCGGAGCGAGGTCTCCCGCCGCGCTTGCCTGCGGACGTGGATCCGCCATGAGGTTGGGTATGTCCTCGCGACCGCGGTACGATGTTCGCGTTTTGCTGGATCAGGGGTGTCCGGCTGCGGACGGTGTGCGGCTTTCGACCGACGTGTATCTGCCGGACTCGGCCGGCACCTGGCCATCCGTGCTGGTGCGCACACCGTACAATAACAACGACCCGGTCAAGAAGATCCCGCTGGCTCGTGAGTTCGCCGCGGCCGGGTATGCCGTCGCCATTCAGGACGTTCGCGGCCGCTACGACAGCGACGGGGCCTGGGAGCCGTTTTTTCACGAGCGGGAAGACGGGCTGGCGGCCCAGGCGTGGCTCGCCGCACAGCCGTACTGCAACGGGCGGATCGCCTTGTACGGCCGCTCGTATGAAGGCTACTGCGTCTGGATGGCCGCTTTCGGGCATCACCCTGCTGTCCGGGCCATCATTCCAATCGTGCCGCTGCCCGACCCGGTCGTGAATGTGCCCTGGCAAAACGGATCCGTCTTCTGGACGATGATCACCTGGGCGATGCTGGTCCACGGGCGGACCAATCAGGATGTCGGGCAGTATCCGTGGGAGTCTCTGTATCGCTTCCGCCCGCTGAATCGGCTCGACGAGCGACTCGGCTTCTCCAGCAAGGCGTGGCAGGAGTGGCTTTCTCACCCGACGAAGGACGCGTACTGGCGGCGGGCCTGTTACATGCACCGCATGGCTGAGCTGGACCTGCCGGCGCTGCATATCTGCGGGTGGTATGATGACGACGGCATCAGCACCTACGAGAACTACCCCCGCGCGCGGAAGCTCGCCCGGAGCCGCGATGAACAGTACGTCCTGATCGGCCCGTGGCCGCACGCGACCAACACCAAGACTGTCGTGCCGAACGTGGACTTCGGCCCGGACGAGGTGATCGACATCAATGCGTTCATCCTTGATTGGCTGGACCGGCAAATCGGCGGCCGGCCGGAAAACTGGGGAGCCCGCCCGCGAGCCCGGGTCTTCCTCATGGGTTCGAACGACTGGCATGGCTTCGAAGACTGGCCGCCGCCCGGCACACGGGAACAAGCTTACTACCTGCGGTCCGGCGGCCGCGCCAACACCCTGCACGGCGACGGCATTCTGGTCGCGACACCTCCGGATGACGCCGCGGAGGATGCCGCGCTGTATGACGAGTACGTGTATGACCCGGACGATCCCACGCCGTACCTGTACGACGCAGGTACGCTGCAAGTGGGTGGGCCGTTCGACGCCCGCCCCGTCGAGGAACGCCCGGATGTACTCTGCTACACCACGTCCGCACTGGCGGAGGATCTGGTGCTCTGCGGCCGCGTCTTCGCCGAACTGTGGGTGTCTTCCTCCGCGGAGGATACGGAGTTCTGCGCGAAACTCTGTGACGTGCATCCGAACGGCCTGGCCCGGCAGCTTTGCGACGGCAATATCCGTCTCGCCTTTTGCGAATCGCTGGAGAAGCCCGCGGCGGTCCGGCCGGGCGAGGTCGTCAAGGTCCGAATCGACCTGTGGGCCACCGGCATCCGCGTGTTTGCCGGCCACCGCTTGCGACTCGAGGTGGCCTCCGCGGCCGTGCCCAAGATCGCCGCGCACACGAACACCCTGGAGCCTCCGGGTACGGCGACGCGGGCGGCGATCGCGCGGAACAGAGTATGGCACGACGGGCCGCGGCCGTCGCGACTGCTGCTGCCGGTCCACCCAGCGAGATAGGGCATGAAACTGACCGACTCCGAAAGGCGAATGTTGTTCGGCGAGCACGGCCCCGTCATCGCCCAGGCAATGGACTACCTGGTCCAGTTCGGCGACGCTTTCGGGGCCGAGCGGTTCGCCGAGGTCATCTACGCCCACTACCCCGCGGAGATGTCCATCTACCGGGGCAACGTCGAGGACGCCGTCGAGTATTCCGCCACCGGTGCCCGCGTTTGCATTCCAACGACCAGTTCGACGTTGGCGTGCGACCTCGATCAATGGGAGTGCCTCGGCTGCCCGAAGAGGCTGGCGGACTTGCAGGCCCGGGTCGTCGACGCCCACCGCCGTATGGGCATCCTCGGCACCTACACCTGCACGCCGCAGTGGCTCGGCTTCGTACCGCCGAAGGGCTCGTACATCATCGCCGTGGAGTCGTCCGCGATCATCTACTTCAACAGCGTGCTCGGGGCCCGCACGAATCGCGGCGGCGTGTTCACCCGCTACTCCGCCGTCACCGGCAAGTACCCGCTCATGGGCTACCTGCTGGACGAGAACCGCCGCGGCACACACCTGTTCAAGCTGCAACTCAGCCAGGATGACCTACGGCACGAGTCCGACTACTCCGCCCTCGGTTTTCATATCGGCGAACTGGTCGGTAGCGAGGTTCCGGTCATCGATCGTTTGCCGCCATCCACGCCGACCCAGCTTCTGGCCCTCGGCGCCGCCCTGGCCACCAGCGGCAGCGTCACGCTGTTCCACGCGCCCGGATGCACGGCGGAGGCGGACACCGTGGAGCAGGCCTTCGGCGGGGCGAAGCCCAAAGAAACCCACGTTGTCACACGCGCTGCGCTGCGAGCGGCATATGACCGACTCACGACGATCTCCGTCGGTGCCCCCATCGACTTCGTCACGCTTGGCTGCCCGCACTACACGCTGGAGCAGTTGCGGTATGTGGCGGATTGGCTTACGGCGGCCCAGGCTCACGTACATCCCGACGTCCGCTTCTGGGTCTGTACGAACCGCATGACCAAGCAGGCTGCCCAGTGGGAGGGCATCGTCGACCGTATTCAAGCGGCCGGCGGGCTCGTCGTGTGCGACTCGTGTCCGGTCGAAAGCCATATGCGGATCTCGACGTGCAAGGAGCACGGCCTGAAGACGCCGCAGCTCGAGGCGATGGTGACGGACTCGTGCAAGATGGCCCGGTATGTCGGCGATCTCATCGGCTGCAAAACGGCACTGCGAAGCCGTGACGAGTGCCTGCAAGCAGTGGTTCGCGGCCGATTGGCGTAAGCGGTACGGCTGCCGAAGCACACGGCCATTCGGCACTTGGGCTGCGAGGGACGCTCATGCCTGAAAGCATTATTCGAGCCCGCGGCATCGTGAAAGGCCGGGTCACTGCTCCAGCCTTCGTCTGCCGCCAGGCTTTCTCCTTTCTCGGCGACGTGGACATGGACACCGGCGAGATCATCGCCAAGGGCCACGAGCACGAGGGCGAGACCATCGCCGGCAAAGTCATGATCTACCCGGAGACCAAAGGCTCCTCCGGCGGCTGCCTGGTGCTGATGGTCCTTGCCAAGCAGGGCCGACAGCCCGCGGCGATCGTGCTGAGCAAGCCCGCTGATCCGAACATCGTTGAGGGGGCAATCCTCGCCGGGGTTCCGCTGCTGTGCGAACCGCAGGAAGACTTGATTTCCCGCGTACCGCACGGAGCGGCGGTGACCGTGGACACCGCCGCGGGCGAAGTGCGGTTCTGACCCGCGTCGGCCGAATACCGCGATATCGCAAGTCGTGTCCTCTTCTTGACCCCCTCGCCGGGGCCGCCTTACACTCGGTCGCATGTTACGAACCGCTCTCTACGAAATTCACAAGCGTCTCGGCGCCCGGCTGATCGACTTCGGCGGCTGGGAAATGCCCGTCATGTACCGAGGCATCCAGGAAGAACACGTCCACACCCGCACGGCCAGCAGCGTCTTCGATGTGTCGCACATGGGGCGGCTGTTGATCAGCGGAACTGACGCGGAGTCCTTCCTTCAGCACGTCTGCACTCGGAACATCACCAAGCTGAAGGTGGGCCGCTGTGGTTACAGCCACGTCTGTAACGAGCAGGGCGGCATCCTCGATGACATCATCGTCTCGCGCTACGAGACGCATTTCCTCGTCGTCTGCAATGCGTCGAATCGCGAGAAGATCGTGGCCCATTTCCGCAGACAGGCCGAGGGCCGCAAGCTGACCATGGACGACCTGACCATGCAGACCGTCATGCTGGCCATCCAAGGTCCGGCCACGATGACACTCTTCCGCGAGAACATGCCCATCAAGTTGGGCGAGATCGCCAGGTACGGCTTCATCACTGGCTCGTACATGGGCACGAACTACAGCATTTTCCGCACCGGCTACACCGGGGAGGACGGCGTGGAGATCGTCTTCCCCGCGACTTTCGCCGGGCTGGTGTGGGATTACCTGACGCAGGATCGCGGCGCCGGGCAGGTCAGCATACGGCCCGCCGGGTTGGGGGCTCGCGATACCCTTCGTCTGGAGGCGGCGATGCCGCTGTACGGGCATGAGTTGAACGAAGAGATCGATCCGCTTTCCGCTGGTTGCAAGTGGTGCGTGGATCTCACGAAGGATTTCGTTGGCGCGGAGGCCCTTCGCCGTATCGACGCCGAAGGCCCGCGTCGCCGGCTCGTCGGGTTGGTTGTCGAGGGTCGGCGGATCGCCCGCCAAGGCTCCCGGCTACTGGCGAGCGACCGGGAGGTCGGTGAGGTGACTAGCGGTACCCTCAGCCCGACGCTGGAGAAGTCCGTCGCCATGGGCTATGTGGAGTCCGCCCATTCGGCCCCGGGGACGGCATTGACGGTTGATCTCCGCGGGGTGCGGGCCTCCTGTTCAGTGGTTCCCCTGCCGTTCTACAAGCGTCCGGAATGACTGGCACGGTGCTTGCTGCTAAGGTTTCGTTGTGTGCCGCGGCGGGCCTCACATGAGGTTCGGTGGCGGCAGGTCCTGAGGAGCGTGAGCGTGGAATATCCAAACGACCGACGATATCTGAAGAGTCACGAGTGGCACAAGCTGGATGGCGACATCTGCACCATCGGCATCACCAAGTTCGCCGCGGACGAATTGACCGACATCACCTACGTCGATCTGCCCGCCGTCGGCAAGGAAGTCGTTGCCGGTAAGGCCTTCGGCGAGGTCGAGAGCGTCAAGGCCACCAGCGAGTTGATCAGCGGCGTCACCGGGGTCATCACGGAGATCAATACGCGGCTGTCCGACGAGCCGGAATTGGTGAATCGAGCGTCTTACGGCGACGGCTGGATGGTGAAGGTGAAGATCAAGAACCCGGCCGAGTTGGAATCGCTTCTGACCGCGGACGCCTACGCGCAACAGTTGGGCCGGCACTAGGGGTGGCTGGTTCAGCGAAGACGATGGGGAACTGCCCAGCGTCGAGACCCAGCCCGTCGCGGGTTTCTGCACTTTTCCGACGCCGGACTTTCACGCGGCGCGGGGATTCATCATGCGATATACCCAGTTCACTGACGACAACGTGCGGGAGATGCTGGCCACGATCGGCGTCCGGTCGACCGAGGAGCTGTTCGCGGATGTGCCCGCCGAAATCCGTTGCCGCGGTCCTTTGGAGCTGCCGGCGGCCATGAGCGAGCCGCAACTCCGGGCCCATGTGTCCGCGTTGGCGGCCAAGAACCACGGGACGGACGAGCTGGTCTGCTTCCTCGGGGCCGGGGCCTACGACCACTTCATCCCCAGCCTGGTGGATGCATTGGCTGCGCAGGGTACGTTTCTCACGGCGTACACGCCGTACCAGGCAGAGGCGTCGCAGGGTTCGTTGCAAGCCTTCTACGAATTCCAGACGATGATCTGTCAGCTCACCGGCATGGACGTTTCCAACGCCTCGCTGTACGAGTTGGGCAGCGCCGCTGCGGAGGCCGTGCTCATGGCCCGCAGCAGTTCGGCGCGTCGTGAGGTCGTGGTCTCGGCATCCGTGCAGGAGCAGGTGCGGCAAGTCATCCGCACCTACTGCCGGAATTTGCCAATCGGCCTACGCGAGGCAACGTTCGACCAAGCCGCCCTGCAGACCGATCTGGCGGCGTTGCAGAAGGCCGTCGGCGCCGACACGGCGGCCGTACTCGTGCAAAGCCCGAACTTCTTCGGCCAGATCGAACCGCTCGACCGGATCGCCGCCATCTGCCGCGAGGCCGGGGCGGTGCTGATCGTCGCGGTGGATCCGATCAGTTGCGGCCTGCTTCGGCGGCCCGGAGACCTCGGTGCGGACATCGTCATCGCCGAGGGTCAACCGCTGGGCATTCCTTTGCAGATGGGCGGGCCTTGGTGTGGGCTGATGGCGGTGAAGGAGCCGTTCATGCGGCGGATCCCCGGTCGGGTGGTCGGCCGCACAGTGGACCGCAACGGCCGTCCGGCTTACTGCCTCACGCTCCAGACTCGCGAGCAGCACATCCGCCGCGAGAAGGCCACCAGCAACATCTGCACCAACCAGGGTCTACTGGCCTTGCGGGTGGCGATCTATCTCGCCGCGATGGGCCGGACCGGCCTCGCTCGCGTGGCCCGGCTCTGTTTCGACAAGGCCCATTACGCGGCGGAGCAGATCGCCCGTGTCCCCGGCTTCACCCTGGCCGCCGCGGGGCCGTTCTTCAAGGAGTTCGTGGTCCGTTGCCGGAAGCCGGTGGAGCAGGTGGTCTCCGCCTGTCGGGCGGAAGGGATCCTGGCCGGCGTCGCTCTGGAGTGTTTCTGCCGGGAACTGCCCGACTGCATGCTGGTGGCAGTGACGGAGAAGCGGACGCGCCAGGAGATCGATCGGTTCGTGGAGGTGTTGCGCAAGGTGTGAGTCCGGACGGGTCGCGTGCCCGCCGGCTCCTCGCTGAGGTTCGGCAAGATGAATCCGGTTGGACCCAACGTCGGTGAACGGCTGATTTTCGAGAAGAGCGTGCCCGGGGCCTGCGCGGTGGACCTCGGCGGCAGCGACGTTCCGGCATGTGACCCGCGACAGAGCGTGCCAGCGGCGTTGCTGGCGGACGAGCCGCCGCCGCTGCCGGAGGTCGGCGAGTTGGAGATCGTGCGGCACTACTCCCGCCTCGGTTCGCGGCTATTCAGCGTCGATGCGAACTTCTACCCCCTCGGCTCCTGCACGATGAAGTACAACCCGCGGGTCAACGAATGGGCGGCGGGGTTGCCGGGGTTCGCCACGTTGCACCCGTGGCAGCGGGATGCGGACATGCAGGGGGCGTTGGAGCTGCTGTACTACCTCCGCGTCTTTCTGGCGGAGATCGCCGGGCTGGACGAGGTCACTTTGCAGCCGGCCGCCGGTGCCCACGGCGAAATGACTGGTCTGATGCTGATCAACGCCTACCACGCCGACCACGGCGGGATGCGGCCCAACGTGCTCACGCCCGACTCAGCGCACGGCACCAACCCCGCCAGTTGCACGATCTGCGGCCGCAACGCGGTGCCAGTGAAGAGCAGGTCGGACGGTTCGGTGGACTTGGACGACCTCCGCGCCAAGGTGGATGACCAAACCGCCGCGCTGATGATCACCAACCCCAACACGGTGGGTAAGTTTGACCCGCACATCCGCGAGATGGCCGATATCCTCCACCGCCGCGGGGCCTTGCTCTACCTGGACGGCGCTAACATGAACGCCATCCTCGGCATCACCCGGCCGGGCGATTTCGGCGTCGACGTGATGCACTACAACACCCATAAGACCTTCAGCACACCGCATGGCTGCGGCGGGCCGGGGGCCGGTCCGGTGGCCGTGACCAAGGCTTTGGCCCCGTACCTGCCGGTCCCGCAGGTGCAGCGGCGGGCGGACGGGACATTCTTCCTGGAGCATGTCCGCCCGAAGAGCATCGGCAAGGTGCGGACCTTCGTGGGGCAGTTCGGTGTGCTGGTCCGCTGCTACGCCTACCTCCGGGCACTGGGCCCGGACGGGCTTCGCGACGCGAGCGAGAAAGCGGTGCTGGCGGCGAATTACCTGGCGGCGCAGTTTCGCGATGCCCCCGGTTACGCTTTGCCCTATGCCGGGCCGTACAGCCACGAGTTCATCCTGCGGCCCGATCTGAAGCACGACCTCCGTGTGCTGGACTACGCCAAGCGGCTGATCGACTTTGGTTTTCACCCGCCGACCATGGAATGGCCGATCCACGGCACGCTGATGATCGAGCCGACCGAGACGGAGTCGAAGGCCACGCTGGACGAGTTCGTTCGGGCGTTGAAGCAGATCGCCGCCGAGGCGGCGGAGACGCCGGACCTGCTGAAGAACGCCCCCCATGCCGCGTGGATCGACCGGGCCGACGAGGTGCTGGCCGGGCGGAAGCCCAACCTGCGGTGGACGCCGTCGTGATGATCTCGGCTGCCGCAGGATGGAGAAGCCGCACGATGAGTGTGGCATCCGGCGTGCTATGCGGCAAATAGCGGACGAGGACGAACGCTTCGAACGAACACGCCGGGGTGAACACCCCGAGGGGATGCGGGGCTGCAGCCGCGGGTGAAACGCACCGCAAGCCGTGGTGGTGGTTTTCCCCTCGACGTTGCCGCCACGAAGGGTTAAACAGGCGCCGCAGCGGCTCCAGCGCGGAGGAAACAGCCTAGACCGCACCGTTGCGGAATCTCCCGTGTTCCCCGTCGGCCGCCCCGCGGCTTCGTGGCTTCCGTGAGCGCAATTCAGGCATCGTCCGGTACACTCTTCCATGTCGGAACTGAAGTTGCGCGTGGCATACGCACGTCCCGACAAACGCGCCGATGCCAGAGAAAACAGCCCTTTCCAGTGAATTGGTGAAAGGGGTAAGCTAGCGGCGGCCCGTCTCCAGTGGGCCGCTGCGGCGGGTGGGGTCATGGAAGTACATGAAACGCCGCAGTGCGTCTGTTCCGTGGCAGGTGGCGCAGACATTGCCGACGCCCAGCGTACGCAGATGCCATTGCCGGGCCCGCAGTTCGCGGGCGCTGATCGCCTGCACGCCTTCGGGAACGGGTGCGGGCGTCGCCCGACCGTGTGACAGATGGCAGGTCCGGCAGGAGATCCGCCCGCGGGGGTCCACTTCTCCCGCCTCGTTGAACAGAGGCAGGAAGCCGGGTGCGTCCGGGGCTGTCGGGTTGAAGAACTCTGCCTCGGGATGGGTGGCGATGGTCGGCAGCGGTGCCTGGCCACCAACGGCGTGACAACCTTGACACCGCCGGTCAGTCACTGTGGCGGCGATAGAAGGTTGGTCGTTCCCGGCGAGCAGCGACACCGGCCACAAGTAGCGAGGCTCCACGCTTCCGGGGCCGGCGTGCGTCACATGGCAGGGACGACAGGCATCAGCCTGGAAGCCCGCAGCCCCGAGCGATTCCGGCCCGTGGCCAATGGCGTGGATGTGGGCCGTGTCAGGGTGACAGACCACACAGGCTTCTTGTCCGCTCGAGGCCAAGCGGATCATTCCCCTCGATGCGGTGCCGCCGTGGGGGTCGTGACACGTGCGGCAAGCTACCCGCGGGGAACCAGCGCCACCGGCCAGCGGCAGGTCGGGTCTGGTTTTCAGCGTGGAGGCGTCCTGCGTGTGGACGAGCGCAATGGCGGCGCTGGTCCCCGGAGCCGCCGATTTGTGGCAGCGCAGGCACCCTCCATCCGGGGCGGTGGCGCCGGCGGCAAGGCCGGCTCGATAGAGCCCGGTTTCGTTGCTGCCGTGCGGACGGTGGCAAGCGAGGCAGAGGTCTTTGGCGGAGGTTGATTCCTCCGGCCAAGCGGCCGATCGGCGATGGATGTCGTGCCTGCCGCCGGCCAGCCGAGCTTGCGCCGGATGGCATTGTCGGCAGGCGTCGCCGGGAGTATCCGGTAGGAACCGGCCGCTGCCGAGCTGGTGGGGGTTGTGACAGGCGGCGCAGGCGGCGCCACGATGGTTGTGCGGAGGCAGCACCTTGGTCGAGGCCACGCGGCCGGTCTGATGGCAGGTGATGCACTTGCCGCCGCCAGGGTCCACGTCACTCGGCTCCGGCGCCCGGGCGTAGCGATGGAACAGGTGGCAGGCGCTGCACGGTCCTCCGGTTTCCGGAGTCATCCCGAGGCGGTTTCTCTCCGTTGGGAAAGAGGAGCGAAGGTCGTGCGGCGAATCCAGCACGACACGATGGTCCTCGTGACAGCGGAGACAGAAACGGCCCTCGGTCAGTTCCTCCGCCAGCATGAACCGCTGACCCTTACCGTGGTGAAGCTGGTGGCAGGAAAGGCAGATCAAGCGATTCTCCGGACCGAGCTTGGTGCCCAGTTCGCGGACGGCAGCAGCCTGCACCGAGTTGACCGACGGACTGAGCGGATGCTCCGCGGCTCCGTCACGGAACATGCCGGGCCGCATTTGTTCATGGCACGCGAGACACAGTTGGCTGGTTTCGGTGCCCATCACGAGCAGGTGATCGTGGGCGGCTCCGTGCGGGGTGTGGCAGACGCGGCAGGTCAGCTCCCGCGGGTTCGGGCCGGTCCGTCCGCCGGCGTCGAGGATCTCCTTCGGCACAGGCCACGGCATGCCGCCCGTGGGATGCGTGCCCATCGCCGGACCGCGGGTCTTGTCGGTGTGGCAAAGGGCGCACATCTCGCCGGCATGACCGCTCACCCGCAAGAATACGGCCGTCTTGATATCTCCCACTGGGCGGCCGCCGGCGTGGGCCGTATGGCAGGTTCGGCAAACCACTCGTCCACCCGCGAGTGGCAGCAGGGCGGGCACGGTCATGTCCCCTGGAGGGACGATGTCGGTCCCGTGACCGTGGTCCTGCCAAATGCGGCGACGCGAATCGACCACCGTGGCATTGTGACAGGACAGACAGGTGCCGGCCCGACTCACCGGAGGCTGCTCGGCGATCGCCTCGGGCGGATCACGCAGGGCTGTGGACCGCCCGACATTGAAAGGTTCCAGCCATTCCAGGTGGCATACGGTGCAGGTGCGTCCCTGCGGTCCGCCGACGGGCACGCGGGAACGTGGTGCACCGGTTGGCCGGGGCGCCTGCGGATCGAAGGCTACTTCAAATGATCGAACCCGATCAGCCAACAACTCAACGACATAGAGACAACCTCGCTGGTCAAAGGCCAGATCCATGGGCATTTCGAACCGCACTGGATCCCCCCGTTCGTCGCGGAGCACATCACGAAAGGCTCCAAGGGGGGTAAATATCTGAACAACGCCCAAGACTGCGTCAGCGACCCAGATGTTCTGTTCGCGATCCACGGCAACACCGGTCGGACGATATAGCTGGCCCAGGTCCGCTCCGTAGGAGCCGATGCTGCCCACCGGTTTTCCGGTTGCGGTCAGCACCTGTACACGAGCGTTGATAACGTCCACCACGAAGAGGTCGTTGTTGCCGCCGGCGGCCATCTTGAAGGGATATTGGAACTGTCGCAGTGCTTCGCCTTCTTCGCCGACCACTGTCTGCACACCATCGTCCAGATCGATCAGGACCAAACGGTGGTTGTCATTGTCAACCACCGCAGCTCGGCGGCCGCCGGCCAGTGGAACCGCGTCGGTTAGATCGGCCGCATGCGAGGCGGAGCCGCGCCCCACAACCAGGACGCGGTGCAGACCTCCGTCCGCGGCTCGCACTAACACGCGGGCGTGCCCCGTGTCGGTTACCCAGAGGCGACCGGACGAATCGATGCGAGCGCTGACGGGAGCCTGTAGCGGCTCGCCGCCGATCTGGGTGAGGACAGCCGTCAGCGTGCCTTGGGCGTCGAATTGCAGTAGGCGGTGGTTGACTCCGTCTGCCACGAAGACGGTTCCGTCATCGGTCACGGCTACGCCGGTGGGCATGTGCAACGGTGGATCGCCGCGATGGGCGAATTCGGCGAGCGGCCTGGCGAGATATGGTGAGGAAGCTTGAGCCACTGCTCCGCCGCAGAGCGCGAGGGCGGCGAAGAGAGAACTCAGGAGCCGGGAGCGATGAGCGGGAATAAGCATGGCCGTCGCCTTTCCGACCGAGAATCATTGCGGGGCCGTCTGCATAACGCGATAATATGAAAACGTGGCGATAGATGCCAGCGGTGGCCAGGGCTGGCCGCCAACTTTCTCTTCTGGGCCGCTTCCCCGGAAGCGTCGACGGAGTCAGGGCGACCAACGTGAGTTGCTGCCGCACCTCGGCAACACAGACAGGAGTGCAGGCCGATGGCGAACTCTTCGCAGATGTCCTCTAGTCCGGCGGACGAACCGCCGGATACTCAGCTTCCTGGTGCAAACTCCGACGGGAAGGACAGCGTGTCGCGGAGTCGGCCGTGGCGGACGCGATTGAAACGAGCGGGTATCCTCCTGCTGGGTCTGGTCATCCTGGGAGGCGGTGGCATGGCCGGGGCGGAGTACTACACCGCGAGGCCGCAGTTCTGCGGCACGTGTCACGTCATGGGAACATACTACGAGTCCTGGAACCGTGACCCTCACAGCCGAGAGGCGAACGCCTGGTGTGTGGACTGCCACTATGCACCGGGCGAACAGCACACCGTCAAGGCCAAATTCAAGGGCCTGTCACAAGTTGCCAGTTACTTCAGCGGGCGGTACGGCACTGCTCGACCGCGGGCGCACGTCAGTGACGCAAGTTGCCTGACGGCCCCATGTCACGGAGACCGCAAGTACCTGACGGAAAGCCTGCTGATCGGCGAGCCCCGGTTGGAGAAGCGCTACATCGGCGGGCAGGAGACCGAAGTACAGCGAAACCCGACGGTGCGGTTTGTCCATGCCAAGCATCTGGAGGTCGAGGACCAGCTCACCCAAAACGCGGCGCAATTGACGATGGTGCGCCAGCGACTGCAAGCCGTGGCGGGAGATGGCTGGCCGAGAATCCAAGCCGCCGCACGATCCGTCCTTCCCGCCGCCGCACGTGAGGCCAATTTGCGAGAAACCCTTCTCGGAATGGGCTTGGAAGCCCACCTCGAGGAGGCTCGGGAACTGACCCGTCTGGAGCACTTGCGGACGCGTTTCGAGCAGCTTCAGGGGCTGACCTGCACCGCCTGCCACGGGTACGACCCCTCCGGCGAAAGTCACGTCCTGGCGCAGGACCGACAGACCTGCTACACCTGCCACTTCCAGAACCACGAGTTCAACCGCGATACGGGGGAGTGCCTGAAGTGTCACGAGCCGCCCGTGCGGCAGATCGTGGTCCACCAGCAGATCGTCGAACTGGCGTTTCACCAGGCCGAAGCAGCGGCGGGCGAGACCGCGCTCAAGCCGGTGCTGATGGACCACCGCGACATCGTCAATCGCAACATCGACTGCGCCAGTTGCCATCTGGACGTCATCCAGGGCGAGGCGGCCGTGACGGCCCGCGAATGCACGCATTGCCACGACCAGGAAGCGTATCTCAAGGATTTCGAGTCCCGCACAATCGAAACGGTCGCGGAGTATCATCGGCAGCACGTCGCCGCCCAACGGGCCCGATGCCTGGACTGCCACCGGGCCATCGAGCATCGATTGATCGAACCGCAACGGGTCGCGGACAGCGCCGATTACCTGGAGCCGGTGCTGAACGACTGCCAGCATTGCCATCCCGGCCACCACCGACAGCAAGTGGACCTGCTCATGGGAGTCGGCGGACACGGCCTCGCGGGTGCGGTGCCCAACGCGATGTTCGGTTCGCGGATCAACTGCCGCGCCTGCCACACCAAGGCCGCCACGGACCTGAAGGGCGACGGGCTGATCAAGGCGACGGAGGCGACCTGCGTGGCTTGCCACGGCGACGACTATGCAAGGCTCTTCCAGCAGTGGCGAAACGAGATCGAGACCTATGTGAAGGAGGCCGAGACCACGCTGGCGCGGGTCGAGGGGATGATGAATGAGTGGCGGTCTCGCGGGGCGGCGTTACCCGACGAGGTGGCCGACGTGTTCGAGCAGGCCCGCGCCAACGTTCATTTCATCCGTTCGGGCAACGGGATTCACAACAAGACCTATGCCCTCAAGCTGCTGGATCTCTCCATCCGCAACCTGGATGAAGCGGTCTTGCGCCTGATGTCAGAGTAGGTTCGTGACGGACGGGGGAACAGCCCTCCGTGCCGGGTGCCGATCGGTCGGCCTCACTCTGGCTGCGGCTGCGGCTGCGGCTGCGGCTGCGGCGTGAAAAACTCCCGCATGTGCATCGGCTGCCCCTCGGAGCTGTGCTGGATCATGCGGATGACCGCGGGTTGCGAGAGGGCCTCCAATCGCGCGGGTGGATAGCCCACCTTGGACAGGTCGACCAGCGGCCTGCCGGGGGAGTGGCATTCCGAGCATTGCAGCGTTTGAACCCGCTTGCGGGGATGGACGCGAGCCAGAAGGGCAAGGCGGTCGGCCGGCGACAAGCTGGCCCCGCGCTGCAAAAATTCCTTCACCGGCCCCGCGGTCCCCGGATGACCCAGCAGGGGTTCGCCGCCGGGCCGGTTCAGCAAGCTCAACTTGGCCCCGTAACTCCCGTGGAAATGGCGGGGCAACGTCGCCCGAGCGGCCTCGACCAACTGCCCGAACGCCTCGCCGTTCGGCGGGACCGCCGCGAGGTGCCGGGCCAGCTCCGCCAATGCGGGCACTCCGTCAGACTCCTCCGCGGCCATCGATAGCAGGCTCGCCAACTCCCTTTGCACGGTTGTGTTCTGCTGATGAACCGGAGACCCGTAAACGGGTTGCTCGGCGGCGAGCAGGGCGTAAGCCTTGAGGATCGAGGGCGGGCCGCACGCTTCGCCGTCAGCCAGGGAATACCACGTCAGTGGGAGCGGGGTCTGGTCGGAGGTCATGTGGCACACACCGCAGTGCAGCGTGGTGGCATGCATGTTGAGGAACGCCCGGACTTCCTTGCGGCGGGAGTGCGGCAGCGGCGCGTGGCAGCCGCTTTGGGTGCAACTGTTGTGCGGGTCGGGCTGGATCCACCCGTCGAGCCGATGGTAGTGGGCCAGCGGGGCCCGGGGGTTCACGTTGGACGCGACGCCGGCCCATTCGGTGCGGCGGGTGTCGAGCACCGCGCGGTTCAGCCGAGTCGGAATGCCGGTGATTTGGGCAGGCGCCGGCGACGGGAACATCAACGTGACCACGAGATAGCGTATGGCCAGAAAACTCACCCAGGCGGTCACGCCGATGACCACTACCGCGTAGATCCGCCGGCCGAAAGCCAGCAGCAAGCCCGGTACGGCCCGCAGTCGCTGAAGAACGCCGGAACGTGACGATCCAGGTCTAGCCATGAGCCTCCCCCGCGGTGACGTCCAGCCCCAGTTGGCGGGCGACGTCCTCGACGTATTCGCTGTGCTGTTCGGCCAGTTCGCCCAGCGGCGTCTGTCCGGTGATGGTGGCGGGCGACAACGGGAAAACGTGCGGAGACAACATCACGTTGACGATGTGCAGGATGCCCACATGAATGACAGCGAGGAAGGCCTCGTAAGTATGGGCGATCAGGGCGATGTTGAGGATTCGCCCGCTGAGATACTGCGAGAGGTACTGCTCGCCCCAGAGCATCGCCCCGGTGATCCCCAGCAGCGTGGTGCCCCAGAACACACCGATGTACTCGAACTTCTCCTTGATGCTGAAGCGACCGAAGGTGGGCGGATCCTTCCGCAAACCGAGCAAGTACTGCATCAGGTGGCGGCCCTTCAACAACTCCGCCGGGCGGACCATCATCGGCAGGTCCCAGAGTGCCCGCCAATAGGAGACGGCGGGAGAAAGGCCGGTCTGTCGTCGGGCACGGCGTCGCAATTCGACGAAGCAGTAGACTCCGTGCCCCATGAAGCCCAGGACCAGGGCGATGCCCGCCCAGTGGTGAATGGTGCGGGTAATCTGTAGGCCACCGAGGGTCTCGACGACGGACTGTGCCCAGGCCCGGTCGGCGAATTTCATGGGAAAGCCGGTGATGGCGAGGGCGGCGAAAAGAACCACGAGAATCCAGTGCTGCACCCGCTGGCTGACGGTGAAGCGGGTCAGCCGTGCCCGTCCGTCGGGATGGGCGAGGATGCGTTGGATCAACCGCTCAGCACCGTGGGCCTCAGGGTGATGGCGTCCAACCACAATCTGGCCCAATTCCAGCAGGCAGATGACGAGCGACGGGCCGAAGGTGCCAAGCGTAAGGAGAATGAACGCGGCGGCGATCCAGAATTCGAGCGTGGCCCGTTGCGTGGGCAGGTCCAGGTGGACACCGGCGGCGGCGAGGCGTGGTTGTGCAGCCGGGTGACATTCAGCGCTCCGGCAGGAGTCAGCGACGTTGGTCGGGTGCGTGGAGGAATGCGGATCGGCGCGAGCCAGCATTAGGTGGGCATTTTCACCGGCGCGGACGTGGCAAGAGAGGCAGGCCGCCGTGCTGTTGTCGCCGAGCAGGGCAGCCTTGCCGTGGAAGCTGCGGACGAAACTGGCCACCGCGTCCGAGAGACCGCGAGTCTGACGGACCTGAGCGTCGCTGTGGCAGACGGCGCAGACCTGCGCTTGTTCCAGCGGCGGGCGTGCGGGCTGGATGCGGGCGGCCACGTGCCGCAGGTAATAGGCTACGTCCACCGGGACCTGTTCGGCGTGACACACGTCGCAACGGTCGAAGGCCCGCGTGCCCCGGAGAGCCAGGCCGGGCAGCAGGGCTTCCAGATTGCGAAAGACCGGCTCGTCGTGGCAGTAGAGGCAATCGGATTGGCCTGGGCCCAGCAGCGGGCCGTCGGCGAACTTCAGGCCGTGCAGCATCAGCGGGGCATGCACGCTGCGGTCGAGCATTTCGGCCACTGGCGCATGGCTGAAGCGCCTCTCTAGGCCGTCCGGCTCGCTCAGGTGACACACTTGCGTGCAGTTAACCCGGGAGACCTCGCGGTGCGGGATGACGGAGACCTCTTCGCGCGGGTGGCAGGCGGTGCAGGCCAGACGAGCGTGCGGACCCCGGAGTTCGTGAGTGTAGCTCGGCTCGACCGCGAATACGTGAATCCGCCCGGTCGCCGCATCGAACCGGCTCAGACCGCGGAACTGATGGCAGAAGAGACAATTGTCGGGGTCGGCGGCTCTCACCGGATCGTTGCAAGCCATCGCCACAAGGGCGAACACGGCGAGAAACACTCGGCAGCGTATCCTGCGGCCGCCGCCGTCCGGGTCAGCCAGGTTCTGCTGCGGTGCTGTCAAGCGAAGATCCTCTGCAACCGCACTAAGGCGACTCTCGTGCGGAAATCATTCTGCCAGTCACCTTGCTTCAGAGTATCTGATGCTGTTACCGGAATGTCAAACCCAGTTGGCCGTGTCGCTAGCCTGCTCTGCGGAAGAGCGCCGGCTTGCCGGGCGTTGGGCAGTGGCGTAGTCTAGAGTGACTACTCGAGCTGGGCTGCCGCATCTCCCGTCCGCCGTGGCGGTCCCCGGCCTTTGGGATTCGTCCCGCAGGAGAGACAGAGATGGCGGGAAGCACTCAACGTCGCCGGCTGTCGCACAGGACGAGCGCGATCCTACCGTATCGCGAATGCTTCTCAGACTGTCCGATCACACCTTTGCTGGACGGTCTCGCGGTAGGACTGGTGTTGATGAATCCATCCGGTCGGGTGGTTTGGATGAACCGTACGGCCACGGCGATCTTCGGCGTCAGGAAGGACGACTGTCTGGGCCGTCCTTTAGGAACGGTGCTCCGCGATCCGCACTTGGCCGCGTTCTGGCATGACGCCGCGCGGAGTGACGCACCGACCCTGCGGGCGGTGTCCGTGCAGTGGCCCCGCAATTTCGAACTCAAGGTGAATTGCGTTCAGTGCGTCTCAGAGGGCGGCCGGCGCATTGGTCGGGCCTTGGTTTGTTGCGACCTGACTCAGGAGCTGGCGATACAAGTGGAGCTGTCCCAGGCCGTCGCCAGCCGGCTCCTGCGGTTGGTCGGTGGCTCCACGGGAAGCAACGCACCAGAAGGCACGCTGACGGCTCAGGAGCTGCGGGTGCTGCGTTTGCTCGGCGAGGGACGGGGCAACCCGGACATCGCCAAAGGACTGGCGATTTCTCCTTCGACCGTACGGTCGCATCTCAAGAGCATCTATCGCAAGCTGGGTTTGACCTCTCGAGGCGAGGCGGTGCGTTATGCGGTGAGTCACTGTTACCCGTGACAACCGCGCGCCGCCCCGTCCAGCTCAAACCATCCCTCCCCCCGAACGGGGACCCTCATCCCCCCAAAAGGCGATTCCCAACACGGCGTCGGCGGCGGATAATCACCATCGGACCAAGAGACGCCTTCTTCTGGTTTAACCGCCGATGCGCGGAACCGGCTGACCACGCTGAGCGTCGTGTCCAAGGAGAAACCGATGAGCACTCCTCGCCTGCGGAAACTAGGCGTCGCGGTATTGGGCTCGGTCGTTGTGGCCGTCGTCTGCGCGATGTTGGGAGCCACGTGTGCGACGAGCCCGATCATTCCCGCTCCGAACCACCATGCGCTCGTGTTCACTGAAATCCTCACCGAAGGCTATCAGAATACGGATTCCTGTCTGACCTGCCACACGCGGCAAGGGCAGGAACAGTTGGCTTCAGCCCACTGGAAGTGGAAAGGTACGTCTTTCCGCATTCAGGGTTACGAAGCCGGCACCCATGGCAAGATCGATCTCATCAACAACTTTTGCATTGCCTTGCCCTCCAACGAAGGCCGCTGCACCCAATGCCACATCGGTCTGGGCTGGGTGGATCGGACGTTTGACTTCACCAACGCCAGCAAGCTGGACTGCCTGGTCTGCCATGACACCACCGGCACGTACGCCAAGGCCCAGACCACCGGAGGAATGCCGGCGGAAGGGTTAGACCTGCAGGAAATCGCCAAGCACGTTGGCGCGCCAAGCCGCAAGAACTGTGGCGCCTGCCACTTCTACGCCGGTGGAGACGACAACGTCAAACACGGTGACCTCGCCTCCGTGCTCGTCAATGCCACCTATGAAATGGATGTTCACATGGGCAGCGTCGCGACCGGCGGTCAGAACTTCGCCTGTCAGCGGTGTCACACGACCAGCGGGCACAAGATCGCCGGAACCACAGCGCTTCACTCCGACGAGGGGGATGCTTCCTGCGGCGATTGCCACGGTAGCACCAACGTTCACACTCGTGCCGTGCTGAATCTCCACTTGGATCGCATCGCCTGTCAGACCTGTCACATCCCGGCCTTCTCGCGCCAGATGGCCACCAAGATGGAGTGGTACTGGAATGAGGCCGGCCAGGATCTCGCCGACATCCCCTTGCAGGAGGGACGCCCCACCTACGACAAGAAGAAAGGGCGGTTCGTCTGGGCGAAGAACGTCCGCCCCGAACTGAAGTGGTTTAACGGCAAGTATCGTCGAGTCATCATCGGGGTCAACGACCAGTACGCCCAGACGCCCGTGGTGTTGGCCGACCCGGTGGGCGACATCAATGACCCGACCGCCAAGATTCATCCGTTCAAGAAGATGATCGGCAAGCAGGTGGCCGATCCGGGTACCCAGAAACTGCTGGTCCCCCACCTGTTCGGCATGAAGGGCGGTCCGAATCCGTATTGGGCGAAGTTCGACTGGAAGCTGGCCGTCGTGGAAGGCGATGCCTACGCCAAGCTCGCTGTGGGAGGGCAGAACTGGGTTGACTACAGCGGGCAGGATCCCATCTTTGTTGATACGGTGATGTACCTGAGCATCAACCACGAAGTCGCACCCGCGTCGCAGGCGCTGGATTGCGAAGATTGCCACGCTGGAGGCATAGATTTCACGACTCTCGGCTATCCGGGCGATCCCTGGTACAACTGAATGGGAGAAGCCTGACTCGTTCAAGACCACGCCGCGTGCGGCCGGAGGATCTCACCGGACCAGCTTTCCAGCTGGCCGGATTTGCAAATTGCCCTGGCTGCCACCTTCCCCTCCCGGCGGTATAATGCCCCGATGAAGGCGGTGGATACGCCGCCGATTGAAGGGCTTCGCGCGTGAAGTGCGTCGGCACACTTAAAGGCGACTGCCTGCACCAGTGCTTGATCGTGCAGGGCGTGGCGGGGCTGTCCGTTGGCATTGTGCTGGTTAACGACGAGGATCGAGTCGTCTGGCTGAATCATGCGGCGGAGGGACTCCTCGGAACCTTGCTGGATGAATGCCAGGGCCGCCCGATGGCGGAGGTTCTCCGCAGCCCGGAACTGCTGGCCTTCTGGCAGGAGGCAGTTCAGCATGGCCGGAACTACTTTGCGGAGCTCTCGGTCCGCTGGCCGCGGCCGATGGAACTCAAGCTGAGCGCGACCTGCTGCCATGACCGTTCGGGCGCGTTGGTGGGTCGGGCGTTGCTGGTCTCCGATGTGACTCAGGAGCGAGAAGTCCAGGTCAGACTGTCGCGGGCGGTTGCGGATCGACTGATGACCCTGTCCGGCGTCAGACCGCCACCGGACCAGATTTCCCGCCTGACGCCACAGGAACTGCGAATACTCCGGCTCGTGGCGGGTGGCCTCAGCAATGCACAAATCGCGGCGGAAGCCCATCTTTCTGCCGCGACGGTCCGAACCCATCTCAAGAACCTCTACAAGAAGCTCCGGTGCGGCTCGCGGGCCGAAGCCGTGAGCTTCGCCTTTCGCCATCACCTCATCTGAAGGCGAGTCGATCTGTCTCGTGATCGCGCGCCGCAAAGCTCGTCGTCTTCTCACCCCTTGGGGGTAGAAAAATCATCGCCGGGAATGTTGGCTTTTCGCCCGTTGCGGATCACAATAACAGAAGATCGGAAGACCCATTTGGGGACCGAGGCCGGACTGCTTTTTCGACATTTCTTATTTAGGAGACCGACATGAGCCATGCAGGCATCGTGCGACCAGGCCTAGTGGTGATCGGATGTCTTGTGCTCGCTTTTCTGGCGGCGCAGGGCTGTGACGCTGTGCCAGGCATCCCGGGGCCACAGGGAGAACCGGGTCTCCAGGGGCCGCAGGGTCCGCAAGGGCCGCCCGGCCCGGCGGGGCAGGACGGCGCGGATGGGGCTCCCGGGCTGGATGCGACGGGGACCTTACCGTCGACGATCGTCGCCATTACCGGCGTCAACGGCGGCAATCCCGTCACGATCGGCAGTTCCTTCTACGTTGATTTCACGGTGAAGGACGAGGCCGGGGACAACATTGCAAAGTCCGCGTTGGACCGCATCCGCACCAATGTAGGCGGACCCACGTCCAACTACCACCGGGTCATCTACTCCCAAACCATCACGACGACCGTCGTGCAGAACGCCGACGGCTCGTACCGGTATACGTTCGACGCTTTTCCGACAACCTTCCTGGCGCCGCTGGGAGGCGGGGCGAGTCCGGGAGCCACGACCAGCGGCACTTACACGGTGGAGATCGAGGCCCGCCGGACCTTCACGGTGGACGGCGAAACGATCCGGAAGGCCGGCGATGCGGTGAAGGATTTTGTCGTCGGTAGTGCCGCCCTCGCCTCCCGGGAGGTCGTCACGCAAGCGGCCTGTAACGCCTGCCATGTTTCCATGTCGGTTCACGGCGGGAACCGAACGCTGGTCGCCGGCTGCGCCGTGTGCCACACGACCGGCGCGACCGCCGACGGTCTGTCGATTCGGTTCGCGGACATGATCCACGGCATCCACCGTGGCGTCGAGCTGCCGCGGGTTCGCGCCACCGCCAACGGGGCGGATCCGTTCCTCTACGAGATCGGCGGCAACGATTACTCCCACGTGGCCTTTCCGGTGATGCCCGGCGGTACCGGTTTCAATGAACAGACCCGCAACTGCCAGGCTTGTCATGGCGGCGCGGCGCAGGAAGCCCTGACACACGCCGACGCCTCCATCACCCGCGCCAACTGCGGCGGCTGCCACGACGATTTTGACTGGGCCACGGGTACGGTGCTGGATCCCGCAAACGGCTCGGTGGCCGCCGGCACGCTGACCCAGGCCCAGTTGTCCAACGCTGCCTTTCGGATCTCGCCCCTGGGCGGCGTCCCGCACAATTTTGCGGACGGCTCCTGTTACATCTGCCACGGCGATGGGCGAATCTCTCCGACGGTAGACGTGCACGTGCCGCAGTTGTCGCGGCCGGAGAACCTCAACGGCATCCGCATCGAGATCACCGAAGTCTCCGGGCAGACCGGGGGTGGCGGAGCCTTCTTCGCAGCCGGCACGGACGACGATACGCCCGACGGCGACACCATTACGATCAAATTCAAAATCCTCGATCAGAACGATAACAACATTGACCTGTCCGACGTGGCCTCACTCAACTTCGTCCTGTCCGGTCCGGTCGAGAACTACCAGAAGGTGCTCCCCCGCACCGGTGCAACGGTCAACATGAAGACCACCGGCACGACGCCGGTCGGGAACTCCGGCACAGGAGTCGGAGGCGTCCACACCTATGTCGCCACCGCCCTGGGCAAGACCTACCCGGTTCTGACCAACAACTCCGACGCTTTCACCTATGCGGACGGATGGGGTGAGCTTCAGGGCAAGGACCTGGTGGCCGGCAGCTATACCGCCATGATCTATGCCTACCGCGATGTGGTGGTGGACGGCACCACGTACCGCGATGCAACGCTGCCCGCTCTAGCGGCCATTCGCATCGGTTCGGCCGGCACGGCGGCAAGTTATTCGGGCTTGGTGACGGATGCCAACTGCAACGCGTGTCACGGTGACCTGCGGTTCCACGGCAATGGGCGGAAGGGTGTCGAAAACTGCGTGATGTGTCACGTCGCCGGTGCGGAAGACCGGGCCAACCCCGTCCCGGGGCAGACCCAGGATCCGGCGCCTGACACCATCGATTGGAAGGTGATGATCCACAAAATCCATTCCGCTCGCGAACTGAGTGTCGTGAAAGACGGCGGTCGGTATGATCTGATCGGCTTCGCTTCCGGTCAACCGGCCACCACGGGCAACGTGGTTGACTTCTCGCACGCCTATACTCCGGTCATGCCCGACGGTGCCAAGAACTGTACGGCCTGCCACGCCACCGATGCCTGGAAGGCGCCGATCGAGCGGGCCGACGTGAGCATCTGGAAGGTGGCCTGCACGTCCTGCCACGACTCAACGGCCACGGCGACCCACGTGGCCTTGAACACGCTCGCGGTTGGCGGCGGGGAGCCTGGGCTGGAGGCCTGCGCGGTCTGCCACGGCGAGGGACGAGCCTTCTCCGTGGCGAAGAGTCACGCTTCGCCCTGAGCCGCATCCCGCGAGACCATGATCGACCCGGCGGGGCAAGGACTCGTCCTTGCCCCGTTCTCTTGGTTCAAGGGGCCTCGGCGTGGTACGATGATCGGCGGAGACCAAGGGGCCGCTGTGATGAGTTCTTATCGTACGGTAGCTTCGCTTGTGGCGGTCGTCGTCCTGGCAATCGCGGCGGTGGTGGTGTCCCCCGCTTGTCAGACGCCGAGCCTGCCCAACGACGGGATTCCCACGGGACCGCAATTCCATTCCCGAGTGTTCAATGAGATCATTCCCGGCGGGTTTCAGGGACTCAGCGACTGCCGCATATGCCATCAGAACATCGTCGACGACCTCGCGGCCGGCGGGCACTGGCAGTGGCAGGGTGCGTCCGCCAACATCGTCGGCCACACCGCGGGTGTTCACGGCAAGCGGGACCTGCTTAACAGCTTCTTCATTGGAGTCGTGTCCAACGAGGGCCGCTGCGCCCAGTGCCACATTAGCTATGGATGGACCGACCGCGACTTCGACTTCGCCCACCCCACGCAGATGGACTGCTTCGTCTGCCACGATACCAGCGGCACCTACGCCCGCCATCCGACCCTTGGAGGGGGAGCAGCATCGATCGTGACCTCCGAAGGCCTGGCGATGGCCACGCCCGATGATCTGGTGCGGCTCGCCGATCTGACCGGGCGACCGACCCGCCGGAACTGCGGCGCCTGTCATTTCTACGCGGAGGGCGGTGACAACGTCCTGCACGGGGATATGTCGTCGGCCCTGGCCAGTCCGACGCGGGATATGGACGTCCACATGGGCAGCACCGCCACTGGCGGAAAGGACTTTCGCTGTCAGACCTGTCACTCCACGGTCGGACATCGGTTTGCGGGCTGGACTCTGCACTCGATTGACGAGGGCGGGGCCGCCCCCCGTTGCGTCCGTTGCCACAGCGACACTAGCCCGCATGCCGGCGATGCTGGGCTGGCGGCCCTACTGAATCAGCATACTGCCCGCCTGGCCTGCGAGTTGTGCCACATTCCGACAATTGCGCGCCACGTGCCGACGCTGATCGGTTGGTATTGGGATACGGCCGGACAGGACGTGGACCCGATTCCCACGGATGCGTTGGGAAAGCCGACTTATGACAAGAACCTGGGCACGCTGGCCTGGGCCAAGGATGTGGTACCCATTCCGCGGTGGTCCGATGGCAGATGGCGCCGCAAGCTTGTCGGTGTGGATGACACGTATACAGTGGCGGGCACGTTGGGGGACCCGGTCGTGATCGCCGAGCCGGTCGCGACCAAGGATACGCCCAACGCGAAGATCCGCCCATTCAAGAAGATGCTGGGGCGGCAACCAGCCGACACGGCCAATAAACGCTTGATCGTTCCGCACCTGTTCGGCGCGGCGGCGGGGCCAAATGCTTTCTGGGATAAGTACGACTGGGCGGCGGCCCTCGAGGAGGGGGCGGCCTACAGCGGCGTGACGTACAGCGGCACCTACGGTTTCGTGAATACTGTGGCCTATCTGCAAGTCAACCATGAGATCCCGCCTGCCGAGCAGGCTCTCACGTGTGAATCGTGCCACCGCACGTCCTGGCATTGGGCATCGCTGGGATTGACGGATCCGTTGGCGGACTGACCCCGGCGGGGCGGGACACGCTTGTGCGCAGGCCCGGCCCAGGTCCAGTTACGGCTGAGCATCGAGCATGTCGGGATCGACGATCGCGGGTTTGGCGGACGCCGCTCGGGTATGCATGCCTCGCCCGATGGTCATGGCTCCGGTCGCGGAAATGACGAACGCATTGCCTGTGCCGTTGTGGCATCGCAGGCAGACGAAGTCCGGCGTAACCGCCGCTCGACCGGTGGCGTCTTTGGTTACGCGGGTGCCGCCCTCGGTGAACATCTCGGCGACGGTGGATCGCTCCGTGTCGATGCGAAAGATGTGCCCACGGACATCGCCGATCCGTCCGCCGAGCACGCCGGCCATACTCGGCCCGGCCACGGAGTTGCTGCGCCCGGTGAACGGCATATGGCAGCTCACGCAGGTCAGAGTTTCCCGATAGTCGCCGTTGATGTATTGGAAACCCTCGTGGTATGCGAGATTGATCTCACCGTGACAGGCGGTGCAGTCGTTCCGTAAGCCACGCCCCCGGTCATAGACGGTCGAAGCGTGCATGTCGTGGCAGACGCCGCAACTGAAGCGGGCATGGCCGCCGCTAGCCCGCAGCTCGGCGAATTGGGTGTTGCCGCTGAGGTAGCCATCGACCACCACGATCGCATCGGGGTCGTCGCCCTCCAGGTGGCACCGTGCACAGGTGTTGTTGGTCGAGTCTACGAACATCTGCCGCGCCCAGGGGTCGGGAGCGTGCTTGGAGCCGGGGCCGTGACAGGCCTCGCACATCACGCCCGGCTCCGCCCAGGTGCCGAGAATGCCCGACCGCCCATCCTGTGAGAGCGGTTGCGCCGGATCCTGAGCCTGCGGGCCGACCACGTGGCAATGGAAACACTCGAATCGATAGGGAAGCGGATCGACCTGGGCCGGGAGATAGGGCGAGAAGCCGGCGGTCGTGCCGTTCGGCGGAAAGCCGAGATCCCATTGGGTGTTGACGCCCGCGATGCCGTCGGTGAGCCGAAAGCCGTCGCGATCGACGAAAAGGGCGCCGTGCAAATAGCCGCCGATGACGTAACTGATGTCGTTCCAGACGCGCCCCTCCGGCGGGCTGGGCACGCCGGCGCGAGTACCCGCTTCCGCGTACACGGGAGCTGCTCCGAGAATAGCCTTGAGCGCGTGCGCATGGCCGTGGGCCGCGGCTCGTTCAGCCACATCGGCATGGCAGGCGCCGCAGGCGGCCGAACCGATGTACGCGGCACCGCCGTTGGTGGGATCGGTGGTGTTGAAGAACGGTCCCAGCAGCGCGGTGCGGCTGTCAACGGAATACGAGCAGCCGACCAGCAACATCGCCGAGAGCAATGCGGACTTCCACCGCCGGCGGCGCGCGGGCATCCCGGCTCGTCGTCCAGCCGCTGGGTCAGCTTTCAATGGTGATGGCATTCGGAACACAGTTCGATCCAATCCAAGCGCAGGGCGCTCCTGCGATCGGGAGGGTTATTGGCCAGCGTCCCCAACTCACTATCCGGCGGAAACATTCCGGCATAGTGCGGGTTGTGACAGGTGTAACAGGTGACTTTGCCACCGCCCAGCGGTAGGCGGGCAGGTTCTCGCCCAGCCTCGCGGGCGAGACGCTCAAGCTCCACCCGATCGACGGGGTGGGCAGGCCGCAACTCTCGCAAGAGCATCCACTCTCGAATCTTCGGCGTGACCGGGCGGTCCACATGGCCGAGCGGCGAAAGATCCCAGTGGCGGCTGTGGCAGTTCAAGCAAAGGCTGGAGGATTCGGTTCGCAGATGCGGCTCGAATCGCCGCCGGCCATCGGCAAGTACCTCCGGTTTCCGCGTGTGGCAGAAGAGGCAGGCATCTTCGCGAACGCGGCCGGTCGCGTCGCGCTGGCGATGCGGGCTGAATCGGTTGCCCACGTCGTCGCCGTGGCAGTTCATGCAGTAGTCCAGCGGCCGTTGGGGGTCGTAACCGCGGAGGAGAATCGTGTTCACTGCCGGGCGGCGAACGGTGGCGTCGCAGTGCCTGCGGATGTCGTGGCAGGTCAGACAACCAATCAGGCCGTTCACCGTGGGCCAGTCGTCGGGTGTCTTGACCAGTTCAGTTACAGCGGGCCGCCCGATGGGATGCGGGTCGGCCGGCGCCTGGACGCCATCATGGCAGGTGAGGCACAGGGCGTCTCCTCGGGTCGGAGCGATGGGCAACAGCCGGCGGCCGTCGGTCTGGTGACACCGATCACATCGCGCGGCGTCCCAATGCGGGTTCAAAGCGGCGGAGTTGGGAAACTGCGGTTTCCAATCGGTCGCCTCGCCTCCCGGCAAGGCGACCGGGTCTACCGTCTGCGGCCGCAGCCACGCATACACCCGAACGCCCGGCTCGCTCAATTGCTCACTCACATAGATGTAATAAGCCGGCTTCTGACCGGCGAGACGGGCTTCCATCGAGCGAGGCCCTACCGGGCTGACCGCGATGCCATCTGGCAAGGTCAGCGCGCCCGGGCCGGACCCCGGCTCGCCGAAGGCCAGCAGCGGGGTCCCGTCCGGCGCGAAGGCATGCACCCGCTGTGAGAACGCGTCGGTGACGAACACCGTCCCGTCCGGCCCGACGGCCACATGTCGGGGCCGCCCGAATCGTCCGGGAGTCCCACCCGGCCCGCCGAGGTCACGCACCCATGCGCCGTCAGGAGTCAGGACCTGGACGCGATTGTTGAGCATGTCCACAACACAGACCAGGCCATCCGGCGTCGCAGCGAGACCTCGAGGGCCGGCGAACTCCAGCGGGCCGTCGCCGCGCCGACCCAGGCTGCGGAGGTGACGGCCGCTCTCCAAATCGTAAATCTCCAGGCAGTGCTTGGTCAGATTGCTCACCCAAACTGTATTGCCGACAACGAGAACACCGCCCGGCTGGACTTCGTCTGTAGCCGAGATGTAGCTGGTTCGTTGTCCGCCGGCGGCGGTAATTCGATATACTCCCCGCCGGTCGCAGACCAGCCGGTCGCCGGAGGAGGCCATAGCGACATCGAAGGGTTGTTCGGGCGGAGGAGAGCATCGTTCCTCGACAAACCGGTCACTCCCGGCGTCCCAACGAAACACCGCACCCAAGACACGGTCACAGATCCAGACTGAATCGTTGCCAGCCGCCAGGCCTGCCGGGGTTGCAACGGCCAGCCGGGAGGGTGGCTCGGCACCAAACAGGAACATGGTCAGGTCCACGTCGGCCTGCGAGGGTGGCGGCTCACCACGAAGCGTGCCCAAGGCGATGACCTGCGGCGGCTGCGGCGCGGGCGGATAGTGGCGGCTCGTCTGAAGATCAAGGGCGCCGGAGCGGACTCCCAGGCAACCGGCCACCGCCACGGCGGAGACAGCAGCCCACCACACCGCGGCTCGAACCTTCCCTCGAGTTGGCTTCAAAGGCGGTGGCATGTCAGACACAGTCGACTGCGGTCGTTGGGGATTCGCAACATTCCCCGATGACGATGCGTGTTGTGGGCGTCATGGCAAGTTGTGCATTGGATGCGGCCGTCGGGCAGCAACAGCCCGGCCGCCTCCACGGAGACCGCGGACTCGTACCGCTCGGCGTTGGCGGGATAAGACACCCCGACCGGGTGGCTACGGGGCGGGATCGCGCCTGAATTCAAGCCGAGGGAGCGTCCGGTGATGGAGACGGCATGCGGGGAGGAGTAAACGTCCCTGGCCGTGATACCATCATGACAGCCGAGGCAGAGTAACGACCATCCGGTCAGCACCACGCCCGGGCCTTGAAACGGCCGAAGCGGTTGCGTTGTGACCGGACGCCGGTCCAACTGGGGCGGTGGGGGGGCCGCCAAGTGGGGAGTGTGGCAGGGCAGACACAGGTCGCGTCCGCTCCGACCGCCCTGGGAGAAGTCGTGTTTTCCGCCGACCAGGCCGCTGAGAAGCTGCCCTCTGGCCCATTCGCGGGACGCTTCTTTTTCTGGAGGTGGGTTTGGTGCAAACTCGTCCGCGGGAAGTGTAGTTGAAGCGGGTGTGGAAGCCGTCGCCGAATCCTCGCCTTCGACGCCGCGGCCCAGTGCGGCGAGGGACCCGCTGGCCAGCAGGCCGAGGAGACACCAGACGGGAATGTATCGGCCCAGACGATCTCGTGAAGCAGAACGCATGCGGCAGCTCCAGCTCCCGGATGGCCCACAGCCCGGCCGGACTAAGCCTAATATACGTTGGTTCGAGCTGCGACACAACATCACTGCATCGGAAGATGCATTCGTCTCTGGACACGATCGTGGCTTTTAGCTAGCCTGCAATGACCGCAGGCCAGGCGGCTGCGGGGGTTCTTTTCGGCTGGTTGCATGAGATCCAGATTGCTCCTGTTCGGCATCGCGGCGGTTTTCACCGGCGTGTTCGTGGAAGACGCGTTCACGCAGGATGGTGCGAACCAGGCGACGACCCAACCGAAGGAGAACGCGGCCGCAGCGCCCGAAAGCGAGCGCCGAGATGCCCCCATGTCGCTCGACAACCTTTCGCTGAACCTAGGCTTCGAGGGGAGCTTCGACGAACGGGCCGTTCGCTCTCGTTCGGCGCAGGGACCACGTCGCACCACTCGGCAGATCAATCAGGCAACCCGCTTGGAAGAGACGCTCGGCTTGGAGAGCAGCGGCCACATCGTTGGCGAGGACGTACTGCTGTTTGACGTGGCAGCCGACTGGGGACTTTCGCAGGAATGGTACACGGAGACGGGAGCTGGACCGGATCGCCACGACCGCACCCACGGCGATCTGCTGAACTACGACCTCAGCCTGACGGCGTTTCCTCGCGGCAAGGTTACCGCCACCGGCTTTGCTCAGAAGCTGGACAGCCGCGTACCGCGGATGTTCCTGCCGAGCCTCGACCGCTCACTGAACCGCTACGGCGGAGAAGTGCTCCTCAACGACAGCCAGTTCCCGATGCGCCTGAGCTTTGAACACCTTGACGAGCAGCTACGCAGCCGAACGGACAGTCTCTACGACGACGAGGACCGCGGCCGCGACACTCTCCGGTACGAAGGCACCTGGCAGCCCAGCCGGCACCAGGCGTTGCGGCTGGAATACGAATACGCCGATCGCGAGGAACAATACTCCGGCAGCGACACGCGATTCGATACCCGGCGCAACTACCTCTCGCTGAACCACATCTATCGTTTCGGTGACGACGAGCGCAGCTCGCTGGAGACGACGCTTCGCTGGCAGGATGAGACCGGCGACCTCGGCCGTGACAACGCCGAACTGTCCACTCGCCTTCGGCTTCAGCACACAGACACGGTCGCGACGAATTATGCCCTTCAGTATCTGCGGGATCGCTTTCAGCGTCTGGAAACGGAAACCCGCCGCGGCGAGGCCGGCCTGACGTGGAAATACGATCCATCGTGGACTGCAACGGTGCAGGGCTACGGTCTGGAGCAGCGGGCCGACGGCGGAACCGACACCTGCGAATGGGGCGGGCTTGGGAACGTGTCCTACGCAAAGGACAACTCGCTCGGCCGCTTTTCGACGAACCTATCCTATTATCACACCGAAATCGAAGCGCGGAGCGGCGAGCGGCGGGGCATCGTCGTGGCCGAATCGGTGACGTTGAATGATCCGCTCTCGTCCTATCTGGCCCAATCAGATGTTGACCTGGCTACGATCGTCGTGACCGACGCCGCCCGCACGCGGACGTACCTGGCTGGGCGGGATTATGTGGCGATTCGTGTGGGCCGCTATGCGGCGCTGCGGCGGAACCCGCTGGGCATGATCGCCAACCGGGAGACAGTGCTGGTTAGTTACACTTACAACGTGCGCGACGACTTCTTGGTCCGTCGCGACCGGGTGGACTGGCGGATCCAACAGGAGCTGAAGTCTGGCCTGACTCCCTACTACGCCGGGTCCCTACAGTACGAAGATCTCGATCGTGACCGCCGCTTGCCGTTCGCCGGCCGCGATGTGAATCGGCATCGGGTCGGGGCGACCTATCGTCGCGACCGCTGGTCGACGGGGCTGGAGTACGAGTACAACGACGACTCCCTCGATCCCTACCAAGCGGTTCACGGCAACGGCGATGTCGTGTTCTATCGCAACGCCTGGCAACAGCTCGACGGCAAGGCCACGGTGTCCCGGTTCTGGTTCGACGGTACCAATGATCTGCTCTCGCACCGGACCACGTTGGCCGATGTCGGGCTGAGTTACCGCTATGTGCTCGCCGCCCAGCTCGAGGCCACCAGCAGCGCGATGTACCGCTATGAGGACGACTCCCTATACGGCGTGACGCATGGCGCGGACCTGACCGCCGCCCTCGAATACCGCGTCGGCTTCTTCACGCTGCGGTTCGAAGCGGAGTACGATCTCCTCCATTTGCCCGGCTCGGAGGATGACGGCTACGCTTTCTGGATCAAACTCAAGCGGGAAATTCCCGTAGTCAACAAGACCGTGCAGTAGGCGGGAGGGAAACGGAACGGTGATCACAACGCCGCCACAAGACGGCCATTTCCGGAAGGCGACTGCCGAGGCTGGGCCGGGTCGTCGCCAGTGGGCAGTGCCGGCCGTTGGGCTGACGCTCGCGTTGTCGGCTTTCTGCGTCGGCTGTCAGCGGCCGCCCGGCCCGATCTTCCCAGAGGTCACGCCGCCGATCGAGTGGCCGCCGCCGCCGGATCCCCCACGCATCCGCTATGTCGGCGAACTGCGGGGCGAGGCGGACCTGGGACGGCAAGCCGCCGGGTGGGCGGCCGTTCAGGAGGTTTTTGCGGGGCCGCGGCCGCAGGTGGCCTTTTCCAGACCCGTGGCAGTCGCTGTGTCGGGCGACGTCGTGTTTGTCGCGGACACCGGTCTCGGCGTGGTCCACCGGCTCAACCTCGCAGCGCGGGAATATCGCCTCTTGCGGGGTAACCCCGAGGATCCCCTCCGCGTGCCGATCGGCCTCGCTGTGGGCGATGATCACTTGGTGGTTGCCGACCGCGGCCGGGCTGCGGTCGAAGTCTTCGCTCTGAGCGGAGATTGGCAGCGAACCCAGCGGTGGCCAGAGCTGGCCGCGCCGGTTGCCGTCGCCTGGGATGCTGAACGGCGGCTGTTCTGGTTGGCGGACGCTGCCGCGCACGCATGTTGGAGCACGACGGACCTGCACGCCCTGGGGCCACAGGTCGGCGGCGGCGGGGTAGATCTGGGGCGGTTTAACTTTCCCACGGCCCTGGCCCCGCATCCCACAGCGGGACTGCTCGTAGTGGACGCGATGAATTTTCGCATCCAACGGTTCCCCACCGACGGACCGGCGACGGCCTTTGGAAAGAAAGGCAACGCTGCCGGGGATTTTTCCCTGCCCCGGGGCGTGGCGGTCGATGGCGAGGGCCATATCTACGTGGTGGACAGTCAGTTCGAGAACGTCCAGATCTTCGATGCCCACGGCCGCCTGCTGATGGCCTTCGGGGAGGGTGGCGAGGGCCGCGGGCAGTTCTCCCTGCCGTCCGGCATCGCTATCGACACAAGGGACCTGATCTGGATCGCGGACGCTGGCAATCATCGGGTACAGGTGTTCCAATACCTCCCGGAGCAAAGGCCATGAGTGAGATCGGCCGGCGTACACTGCTCATTCTGCTGCTGCTTTCCTTCGCGGCCTGCGTATCGGTGGGGGCAGGGTCCGCCTGGGCCGACGATCGCATCATCAACTCCAAGCACGATCTCTCGCGAAGTGGGCCGGGGCCGATTCGTGCTGTCGAGGAAGGGGAGATCTGCGTCTTCTGCCACACGCCGCACAATGCCAGCCCTGCGGCGCCGCTCTGGAACCGGCACAATCCCGTCACGCACTACCGCATCTACCGCAGCGAGACCCTCCAGGCCCGCGTGGGCCAGCCCGGCCCCGCCAGCAAGCTCTGCTTGAGCTGCCACGACGGCAGCATCGCCCTCGGCCTGACCTTGGACCGTCCGCTCACCGACCCGATCCTGATGACCCATCCCTACATGCCGAGCGGTCCGTCCAACCTGACCAACGACCTGTCCGACGACCACCCTGTGGGATTCCGCTACGACCGGGCCTTGTCCAATCGCGACCGGCAGATTCGCCCACCGGAGTTGGTCGATCATCGCATCGAGCTCGGGCCCCGCGGTGAGATGGAGTGCACCGCCTGTCACGACCCGCACAACAACGAGCTGGGCAACTTCCTCCGCCTGCCGCAGCGCGAGGGCGTGCTTTGCACCACCTGTCACGACATGGAAGGCTGGCGGCTCTCCGCCCATGCCCGCAGTATTCTGCCCGTGCCGCCGTGGATTGCCGGTGGCGTCACCTTGCCATTCAGTTCAATGGGCGACAACGCCTGCCGGGTGTGCCACGCTGCCCACGGCGCCGCCAGGCGGGCGAGCCTGCTGCACGACCGGCCGACGACGCTCTGCCTCACCTGCCATGACGGGCTGTACGCACAGAATGTCACCTCGGCCATGAACGAGCGGTCCGGGCACCGCGTCAGCCGCGTCATTGAGCACCGCGGTGAGGGCGCCGCCCGCCGCCATGCATCCCGTTTCGTCGAGTGCACCGACTGCCACAACCCCCACGCAGTGGTGCGGAACTCCCTGCCGCGGACGGCTGCGGCTTTCACCCAGGGCGTCCTGGCACCGCCTTCGCTGCAAGGCGTGCCGGGGGTGAACCTGCTGGGCATGCCGGTCGAGCGGGCGGGCTTCTACTACGAGGTCTGTTTCCGCTGTCACGCCGACCGTCCCGTGCCGATCCGCAACCGCATCGTCCGCCAGCAGGACACCCTGGGCAACGTCCGCCGGCAGTTTCTTCCGACGGTCGCCTCGGCCCACCCGGTGGCCTTCCCCGCCCGCGACATCGGCGAAGTCCCCAGTCTCCTGCCGCAATGGCGGGCACGGGGCTTCATCGGTTGCCAGGATTGCCACAACAACCCCGATTCGCTCGCCGTCGGCGGGACGGAGGCCAACGGGCCGCACGGTTCGCGGTTCGACCGGCTGCTGGTTGCTCCGTACCAGACGGCGGACTACACCACGGAAAGTCCCCAGGCGTACGCCTTGTGCTACACCTGCCACGACCGATCGTCGATCCTTAACGACGAGAGCTTCTCGCGGCATCGCGCCCACGTGGTCCGCGGGCGGGCGCCATGCAGCGCCTGCCACACGGCCCACGGCGTCGGCGGTAGCTCGGCGCAGCACGGGCACCTGATCAACTTCGACGTGTCCATCGTGGGCGGCGAGCGGTTTTACCTGGACACCGGCCGCTTCAGCGGGAGCTGCACGCTGACCTGCCACGGCGTCCGCCACGTGAGCCTGACCTACGCGCCATAGCCTGCTGCGGCTGGTGCGAGAATCCCTTCTCGCACCTGGCGGCTGGTGCGAGAATCCCTTCTCGCACCCGCGTTCCGGGGAATCCATCCCCGCGACGACGGCGGCGTGCGAGAAAGGATTCTCGCACGAGCGGTAAAAACCGGCCGGGCGAACCTGCCGGCGGGCGGGGTCGGGCGGCGGGGGCCCTGGGCGGGGCTGAAAACGCCGTTTTTCTGGGTTTTATCGGGGTGCGGCGGACTTTTTTCGTGCTGCGGCGGAGCAAAACGCGCACGCGGCGCGCCGAAAGCCGCACGCGGCGCGCCGGGGAGCGCACCAAACGCGCCGGGGCACGGCCGCGGCGCGGGTAAAAAC
>CAZNFM010000015.1:0-74112 GCA_964572385.1 uncultured Planctomycetaceae bacterium
GACGCTGCTCCTCCTCTTCCAGAGCCTCGCGTGTGATCGGCCGGACGGCGGGCAGCTTCCGCGGGCCGGACTGCGGCCACCCGGCCGACACCGATAGGGCAAGGCCGACCATGACTGCACAGTTGTGTATCATCTTGCTGTGCCTCCCATGAATCATACCGAATTCTCAGCGGCCGAAGCGATGCATGCGATTTGCTGCTCGCTCAACGTCCGCGCTACGAGCGATTACCTCCCTCCACAACGGGACCTCTTCCGTCACATGCCTTGGCACGCCTGCGAAAAGAAGAGATGCACGTCGAGGCACCTCAACTTACATTCTCTGTAATGATCGCGCTCTGAATACCGCGGATAGGCCCGGTTGCAGCAGTCCTTGCAATTCTGGTAATCCGGACAGAACTCCGCACATTCGCCGACGAGATCGCCGCCCCGCGGATGCCGGCAGCGGTGGTGTAGATCCGTCCCCTGCTCCACCTCGCGCGGCACCGGCGCCAGAGGATCCCCTTGTCCTGAAGTGGTCATCACGAAAACCACGCCCAGCAGGCCCAGCACACCCATCACCCACAACACCCGCTTGTACATGAAACACCTCCCTTCGTTATCACGACCAGCACCCACGGCACCATGCCGGCCAGTCGTTTGCCGATCTATTGTATTTTTACCAACATGGCGGTCAATAGTTTTATTGATGCTGTAATACATACCGTGTGTTACCGTTAACATCTCGGAAGCACTACCATAAACACACGCCGCCCCCCGCCGACCCGCAGTTCCGGCTCGTGCGAGATTCCCATCTCGCACGCAAGATCGCGGGATTCCTTTCCCGCCCAAGGGGGCGCGAATGGCATCCTGCGAGGGAAAGGATTCCCGCAATGGCGGGTGCGAGAAAGGATTCTCGCACGAGCGATTCTGGATCGCCGCCCTAACCTGCAACTTCTCCCGCTCGCGCGAGTGGCGCGCTCATCGTCGCCGTCCCGGCCATCGTGCTGAGGTTCCTGCCGTGAGCGGGCCGGCGACCGGATGAGGACCGTGCCGCGTCTAGCGGCAGATGAAGTCTGCCAGACGCCGCAGACCTTCTTCGATGTTCTCGAGCGAATTGGCGTAGGAAATGCGAATATAGCCCGCCCCGCCCGGGCCGAAGTCCGTGCCCGGCGTGACGGCCACCCCGGCCTGGTTGAGCAATTGAAAAGCGAAGCGGTACACGTCGTCGGTGTGTTGCCGCACGTTCACGAAGACATAAAACGCGCCGCGCGGCTCGGTCAGCACGGGCAGGTTCATTTCTCGCAGACGTGTCAACACCAGCCGCCGCCGCTCGTCGTAGCACCGTCGCATCCGCTCCACGTCGGCGTCGGCCCGTTCCAGCGCGGCGATCGCCGCCCACTGGGCGAAGTCCGGCGGCGAAATGAACAGGTTTTGCTGGAGCTTCTGCACCGGGCGGACCAGCCACTCCGGCAGGATCGCGTAGCCCAGCCGCCAGCCGGTCATGGCGAACAGCTTGCTGAAGCCGCTCACCACCACCGCCTCCGGGGCGAACTCGCGAATGGAATAGGCCCGCTCGCCATAGACCAGACCATGATAGATCTCGTCGGAGACGATCACGGGCTGTGTGCCGCCCGCCGTGATGTTCGCCAGCTCCCGCAGGCGTTGCGGCTCGGTCAGCGTGCCCGTCGGGTTGGCGGGCGAGTTGAGCATCAAGGCCCGGGTCCGCGGCGAGATGGCCGCCGCGACCTCCGCCGGGTCATACTGGAAGCCCTCGGCCTCGCGGACCGGCAGCCGCACCGACACGCCGCCGAAGGCCGACACGAAGTTCGGGTAACAGGCGTAGCACGGGTCGGTCAGCAGCACCTCATCGCCGGGATCGAGCAGAGCCGCGCAGACCAGCAGCATCGCCCCGGAGCTGCCCATTGTCACCACCACGCGCTCGGGTGGTAGCTCGACGTTGTACTGCCTCTGGTGCCACGCGGCGATCGCCGCGCGTAGTTCGGGACAACCCAGCGAATGGGTATAGTGCGTCCGCCCGGCGCGGAGTGCCTGCGCGCCGGCCTCGATGACCGCCGGCGGCGAGTCGAAGTCCGGCTCCCCCACCTCCAGGTGGATGACGGACCGCCCCTGCCGCTCCAATTCGGCGGCCCGCTCCAGCACCTCCATCACCAGAAACGGCGGCATGTCGGCGGCCCGACGGCTCGGGCGGCGTTCGCACGGCATGGGTCTGCTCCCGCGGGCGCCCGACTCGTCTGGCAGGCCCCAGGGGGCATCATACCCGCATTGCGAACGCGGCGGGATGCCTGGGGCGACGCTGCGGAGACAAGGCGGCGAGCGGGCCGCGATCCAGACGCCAGGCGGAGTCCTGACCGGCACGCCAATCGGCGGGAGTGGATTCCCGGGGGGGGGGAACGGCGGCACACCGCCGGCTGCGGCGGCCGACAGCCTCCAAACTCGAAGTGACCGATGGGCGATACAGGGCTCGAACCTGTGACCTTGCGGGTGTGATCCGCACGCTCTGGCCAACTGAGCTAATCGCCCGTCCGCAGACCGGCTGCGGCCGAGCCGTATTGTACCCGACGGCCGACGGCTGACAAGTCCCCCCGTCCGCCACCGGGCAACGACACCGCCCGGCCCACGGGCCGCCCTTCTCGACCGGCGGCGGTGGCGGTAGATTGCCCGTTCGGGGACCGACGCGGCCGCGGCCCGGGCTGGAGACCCGCCGGCCCGGCCCCAGAGGCCGCGTGCCGGCCTGATTCCGGGAGAACGAACGTGCTGGAACCCGCCGTACAGGAGGCCATCCGGGCGTGGCTGGCCGACCCGGCCATCGCCGAGGCTGACAAACAGGAAGTCCGCGCCCTGCAACAGTCCGGCGACGACCGTGAGCTGACCGACCGCTTTTACCGCGACCTGGAGTTCGGCACCGGCGGCATGCGCGGCATCATCGGCGCGGGCCGCAACCGCATGAACCTCTACACCGTGGGCGCCGCCGCCCAGGGCCTGGCCAATTACATTCGCAAGCAGGGACCGGAGGCGATTCCGGGCGGCGTTGCCGTGGCCTACGACTCGCGACGGCTGAGCGACGTGTTTGCCCGCCGCACCGCCTGCGTGTTGGCCGGCAACGGCATCCCGGCGTATCTGTTCGAGGCACTGCGGCCCGTGCCCGAGCTGTCCTTCGCGGTTCGCCGGCTGGGCTGCACGGCCGGCGTGGTCATCACCGCCAGCCACAACCCCCCGGAGTACAACGGGTTCAAGGCCTACTGGAGCGATGGCGGGCAGGTGGTCCGCCCGCACGACGAGGCCATCATGGAGGAGGTGCGGCGGGTCGGCGGCTTCAGCGCGGTCCGCAGCATGGAGCCGGAAGCCGCCCGGGCCAAGGGAATGCTCCGAATGGTCGGGCGCGAGATGGACGAAGCCTTCCTGGAGCAGGTGCAGGCCTCCTGCCTCGACCCGGAGGCCTGTCGCCGCCAGGGCGAACGGCTCAAGATCGTCTTCACCGGCCTGCACGGCACCGGCTCGACGCTGGCCCCCGAGGCCCTGCGGCGCCGCGGTTTCCGACGGGTGATCGAGGTTGCCGAGCAAGCCGCGCCCAACGGCGATTTCCCCACCGTCAAGACGCCGAACCCCGAAGACCCCGCGGCGCTGGTGCTGGGCTTGGCCCTGGCCCAGCGCGAAGAAGCGGACCTGGTCATCGGCACCGACCCCGACGCCGACCGGATGGGCGTCGCCGTGCGGCGGGCGGGTGGCCGATTCGAGCACCTGACCGGCAACCGCATCGGCGCCCTGCTGGTGTACTACATTTGCGAGCAGCTCGCCCGACGCGGCCGGATGCCCGCCGACGGGGTCATGCTCACCACCATCGTCAGCGGGGATTTGATGAAGGAGGTCGCCCGCTCGTACGGCGCGGAGGTCGTGGAGGTCCTGACCGGCTTCAAGTGGATCGCCGAAAAGATCGGGCAGTATGAACGGGAAGGCTCGCCCGGTCGGCCGGCGAAGCACTACCTCTTCGGCTGCGAGGAGAGTTACGGGTATCTGCCCGTGCCGTTCGCCCGCGACAAGGACGCCATCACCTCCACCGCCATGATCGTCGAGGCCGCGGCGTTCGCCGCCGAGCAGGGCCGCACGTTGGGAGACCTGCTCGACGACCTGTTCCGGCGGTATGGCTACTACGAGGAAGGTGCCAGGAGCCTGACCCTGCCGGGCAAGGAGGGCGCGGAGGCGATTCGGGCGCTGATGGATTCTCTCCGCGGGCACCCGCCGACGAGCTTCGCCGGACTGGCCGTCCGCACCATCGGCGACGTGAAGAGCGGCGAAATCCGCGAGGCCCGCTCCGGCGCGGTCGTGGCCCGCTACGACCTGCCGCCCAGCGACGTGCTGCTGTTCACGCTGGAGGACGGCTCCAAGGTCATCGCCCGTCCCAGCGGGACGGAGCCGAAGATCAAGTTCTACATCCTGGTCCGCGAGGATGGCCGGGATCTGGACGCGGCGAAGGAGCGAGCCGCCCGCAAGATCACCGCCCTGTCGGAGGAGATCAGCCGTCACGCGGAACGGGTCTGCCCTACGGGCGGCCGCTGAGTACCGGCGGCGGGAGGCAGCGGGCCTCACTCCCTCAGCTTCGCGAAGTCCACCAGACGACGCCGTAGAGCAGGGCCAGGGCGAAGACGATGCCCAGCGCGAACCAGATGAAGAAGGCGGTGGCCCAGTGCGTCCGCGGGAGCGGCCCGCTGCCGAGGACGACGGTCGCGTCGCTCTCGTCCGGCACCAAGGCCCGCAACAGGTCGGCGGCCAGCATTTCGGCGGATTGGTAGCGATCGCCCGGCTCCGCCTGAAGGCACTGCACGACGATGTCCCGCAGCCGGGGAGGCCAACTGCCGGGCAGTTGCTCGCGACGCACGCTCCGCGCTTCGCGCTGGAGGCGGATCATCCCGCTCCGCGTGTCCGCGCGGATCAGCCGCTGCCGCGTCAACACGAAATACAGCGTCAGGCCGAGGCCGTAGATGTCGCTGGCCGCGGTGGCCGGGCGGCCGCGGGCCACTTCGGGGGAGATCCACCCCGGGGTGCCCAGCGCCTTGCCGGCCAGTTCGGCGATACCTTCCGCCTCCGGTTGGTAGGCCAGCCCGAAGTCGGTCACTTTCACATGACCGGCGGCGTCGATCATGATGTTGCCGGGCTTCACGTCGCGGTGGATCACGCCTTGGCGATGCCCTTCCGCGAGGGCCGTCGCCGCGTGGGCGATGACATAGCAGGCCCCGCTGGCGGGCAGCGGCCCGTGCTGTTCGATCAGCCGAAACAGCGTGACCCCGCGAACCAGCTCCATGGCGAAAAAGTACAGCCCGTCCTCGTAGCCGATTTCGTGGATCGTCACGATGTTGGGGTGTTGCAGCCGCGCGGCGATGCGGGCTTCCTGGATGAACATCTTCAGACCGACCGATTCCTGGGCCTCTTCCACCCGCCGCGGGAGGAGCTTCAAGGCGACCGTCCGATGCAGGTCGAGGTCCTCCGCCTCGTAGACATAGCCCATGGCCCCCTGCCCGAGAACGGCCTTGAGCTTGTAGCGTCCCAGGGTCCGCCCCACCCAGTCGCCGGCCAGCGGCTCGGCGGGCTTGGTCGTCTCCGTCACCAGATGCCCGATGGTGGAGGCGTGATCGGCCTGACGAAGAGCGGCGGAGCCGAGTTGGAACCACTGCGCCGCGGCGGCGTCCAAGGCCCCGGCCACGGTCTGAATGGCCTGGGCGTCATCCCGCCAGACGTGGCCGCAATGCCGGCACCGAACCCGCCGCCCAGGGCGAGCGGAGGCGGTCCGGTAGGAGGCCTTGCATTGCGGGCAGACCAGCCGCCGCAGGGATGCCTGGCCCGCTTCGCCGCGCTGCGGTCGCGAATTTGCCGGACTCTCATCCACGCCAGCGGACCTCGCCTGAATGGGTGCTGCCTGAAACCCGCGGCACGATTCTACGCCTTCGGCGACGGCGACGAAACAGCGGCACCACGGTCACGGTCCGGCGCGGGGGTTCAATCCGCCGGCACGCACCGTTCCGCGGCCCAGGCCCGCAGGGCCGCCACCCGCTCCGCCATGGTGACCGACAGCGGTCGAGTCATCTGGATCTCCGCCAGGATGTCCGCCGTCTTCAACTCCCGACGTTCACCGAAAGCGGCGTACAGCGCGGAGATCAAAGCCTGCTCGATTTCCGCGCCGGAAAATCCTTCCGAAGCCTCCGCCAGGGCGGCCAGGTCGTACTGCTCCGGCCGGCGACCCCGCTTCCGCAGGTGGATGGCGAGAATCTGCTTGCGGACGTCCCGGCGCGGGAGATCGACGAAGAAGATCTCGTCGAAGCGACCCTTGCGCACCAGCTCCGGCGGCAGCACGCTGATATCGTTGGCGGTCGCGGCGCAGAAGACCGGCGCCGTGTGATCCTGAAGCCAGGTCAGCAACGTGCCGAAGAGCCGGCGGGAAAGACCGCCGTCCGCGGATTCCGACCCCGCGGAAGCAAAGGCCTTCTCGATCTCGTCGATCCAGAGCACGATCGGAGCCATGGACTCGGCCTGGTCGATGGCCCGGCGCAAGTGACGCTCCGACTCACCGATGAACTTGTCGTACAGCGTGCCGGGATCGAGCCGCAGCAACGGCACCCCCCACGCCGCGGCCACGGCCTTGCAGGCCGCGCTCTTGCCGCACCCCTGCACGCCCAAGAGCAACACCCCTCTCGGCGGCGACAAGCCGAACTCTCGCGCCCGGGCGGTCAAGGCGTCCGCCCGCCGCAGCAACCACCTTTTGAGGCAGGCCAATCCGCCGATGGACTCCAGGCCGGGGGTCGCGTCGACGTACTCGAGGACTCCGCCGCGGCTGATCATCTCCCTCTTGATCTCCAACAGACGCGGCAGATCGTCGGCGTTGAGGCAGTCGTCATCGAGAATGACCCGCGACACGGCCAGCCGGGCTTCGTCCGCGGTCAGGCCCCGCAGCAGCCACACGAGCTGGTCATACTGGCCTTGCGTCAGCTCGCTGCGGGCCTTCCAGTAGCGGGAGTGCTCGCGGAAGGTATCCCGCACGATGCCCCGCAGCTCGGTTTCCGAGGGCAGGCTGAACTGGAATGGCACGGCCAGGCGGGCACAGGAGTCGGGCATCCTGGCCACGGCGTCGATCAGGATCAGGGTCTGCCGCCGCGAGGAGGCCGTCTCGGCAAAACGCCGCAGCAGCCGCTCCGCGGCGGCGTCTTCGAGATGCCGGCAGAAATCGCACATCACGAAGACCGCCGGCCACTCCAGCGACACCAGATGGGCCAGTGCCTCGACCGGCTTGCGGGTTTGGTGCACGCTGACACCGTGGCTACTGACTTCGCGCAGCCCCTCGATCAGATCCCAGACGTAGCAGGGAAAGGCGAAACTCCCCACCGCTTCTCGAACCCGCGCCAAGGCCCGGCTTTCCTCGGCGGTCTCGATCGTGATCACCGGATGCCGCGAGCGGATCAATAGGCGCAAATCGTCGATGGTCTGGGCGGCCAACGCACGAATCCTTTCGCGGACAATTGGAACGTGAGCCGCGGCGATTGGCAACCGGAAGCGACATTCCGACGAGAGCGGATCGGCGTGAGGCGGATACCGGCCCAGCGGGCGGCCCGGGCTGCCGCAGCCGGGATCAGACCACGTGCTTCAGCAAGTCGCGGAGGGTCGTGAAGCGAAAATGGTCCAACAGCCGGTGCAGCCGCGGCTCGACGCGGGTGCGGAACAGGCCTTGGGTAAACTGTCGCCAGCGACCGAAGCGGAACCCGGCCGCGCGATGGGCCTGCAAACCGTCGACATCCAGTTCGTAGGGATGCATGTACAGAATCGCGGGCACTCCGGCTCGATTCAGCCGCTGCACTGCGGCACGCACCACCGGGCCGGGCCACAGCCGGGCGTAGCCGCCGCCCGCGACCGGCCAACGATGCCCCATCCAGGAGATCGTGGCCGGCGGACACTCGATCAGGCGACAGTCCCGCCAGCGGTGAATGTGCGGCGAGGCGTTCACCATGCCATAGCGGGGATGCCGAATCGGAAAGATGCTGGAGCTGTACTTCAGGCCGAGTCGCGCCAGGATCGGCCCCGCCCACCGCGTCGATTCCACGATGCTGAACGCCGGGGCGCGGTAGCCCTGCGGCCGCTCGCCGGTGATGCCGGTCAGGACGTCCAGGCTGCGGCGCACGTCCTCCTCGAATTCGCGGGGCGTCATCCGCGTGAGCAGCTCATGGCCGTAACCGTGCGAAGCGATCTCGTGACCGCCGGCGTGAATCTCGCGAATCAGATCCGGAAACCGTTCCGCGACGCAGCCCAGGACGAAGAAGGTCGCCCGCACCTGGTGCCAGTGCAGGATGTGCAGACAGCGCCGCGTGTTCTCCACGACCCGAGTGGTGATGGCCTGCCCCGGCCCGAGCACCCCGACGGGCCAGTCCTCCAGATCGATGGTCAGGACATTCGCCACCGGCTGGGGAGCAGCCGGGGCCAGCCAGTAGGCCATGTCCTGCTCGCCGGCCGCCGAGAGCAACGGCGAAGCGGCCGCATTGTCCGCATGAGTGTCAAGGTACCTGGCCAGCATGTCGACTCCCTCCGTTAACATCGGCGAGTCGACTCGATCGGATAAGGGCCGATAATCGATGCGGATCCGGCCGGCCGAGACGTTCGGCAGCGGAACACCGTCCGCGTGCGGCCGTGTGGCGGCACGCCTGGGGCAGAACAGCGGAGACTCTGACCAATCGGAGGATCAGCCACCGCTTCCGAGATTATCGAGATAGTCCACGTCGTGATCCAGTTGATTGTGGACGTGGCGGACGCGGAGGAGGCTGCGGACGCGGGCGAGCAGATCAACGCGGTTGACGGGCTTGGTGATGTAGTCGTTGGTGCCGGCCTCGACCGCCCGCTCGATGTCGCTGGTCTCGTGCAGAGCCGTCACCATGATGATGGGGATGTCCTTGGTGGCGGGGTCGGACTTGAGGATCTTGCAGACCTCGAAGCCGCTCTTGCGCGGCATCATGATGTCGAGGAGAATCAGGTCGGGATGCTCGGAGGCCACCTTGGCCAGCGTCTCCAAGCCGTCGCCGGCGCTGATGGTGGTCGCGTTCTCCAGCTCCTCCATGTAGGCTTCCAGCAACTCACGGTTCTGCGGGTTGTCGTCGGCGACCAGGATCTTGCTGGGCGGCAACGGCGTCTCCGAGGCGGTCATGGTCAGATCCTTCGCGATGCGTTGCCGCTGAAGCCGCAGGCCGGCCTCAGCGTGGAACGGGATAGTAACGCGGAATCCGCCGGGCGTCCACGCCCGAGCGGCCCGCGGCCTCAGCCCGCCTCGTCCTGGAGGATGCTCATGGCCGAGCCGATGAACCCGGCGTCGTTGCCCAGTTCCGCCAAGCGGACCTCGGGCGGGGTTCCCAACATGCCCGAAGCAAGGCGAACGACGGCCTCGGCAACCGGCCTCCGCAATGCTTCGCCCGCCGCGCTCATGCCGCCCGCCAGGACGATCCGCTCGGGGTCGATCACACACTGAGCGTTGATGCAGCCGATCGCCAGATACTCGCAGGTGTCCTGCCAGACCTCGGCGGCCAGCGGATCGCCTTGCTGGGCCGCGTGGAGAACGTCGTTGGCCGTGAGAGTCCCGGCGGATTCCAGCACGCGGCGCAGGCTGGAGGACGACCCGGCGGCCAGGCGCTCCAGCGCGCGGGCTGCGGTGGAGCTGGCCGAGGCGTAGGCCTCCAGACACCCGAGCTGGCCGCAGGCGCACCGTCGCCCGCCGTGCTGCACGATGGTGTGCCCCAGTTCGCCGGCGTTCTCGCGGGCGCCGTGAAAAAGCCGCCCGCGGTGGATGATGCCCCCGCCGATGCCGGTCCCGAGCGTCAGCATCACCATATCGCTCACCCCGCGGCCGGCTCCAAAGAGATACTCGCCCAGGGCAGCGTTGTTGGCGTCGTTGTCGAGCAGCACCCGCATGCCGACCAGGGAGGACAGCCGCTCGACCACCGGCACATTCCTCCAACCCGGCAAGTTGGGCGGGGCGATGACCACCCCCCGACGGCGGCTCAACGTGCCGGGCATGCCCAGCCCGACGCCGCAGACTTCGAGCCCTTCCGCGGCTGCGGCCTCCCGGAGCCGCCGGGCCAGGTCCGCCAGGCGTGACAGGACATGCTCGACGCCTCGATCGACCTCGGTGGCGATGGAGGTCTTGTGACGCACCCGTCCGTCGGCCTCGACGACTCCTGCCTTGACGGCCGTGCCCCCCACATCGATGCCGATCGCCGCTTTCATGGTCGCTTTCCTTCGTTGCTCCTCGCCTCCAGGTTCCGCGGCAGGCGGAAGAAGCGAACCGCGTTCGCGGTGGTCAGCGCCGCTGCTTCCGCCGGACTGAGCCCGCGGACCTCCGCCAGGCGAGCCGCGGTGTGGACGAGCAGCGCCGGCTCGTTCGGCCGGACGTTCCGCACGGGTTCCGGGGACAGATACGGCGCGTCGGTCTCCACCATGATCCGATCCGCCGGATACCAGCGGGCGACCTGTCGAAGCTCCTCCGCCTTTTTGAAGGTGAGCACGCCGGTCAGGGAGATCCAGTAGCCGCGGTCGGCCAGCTCGCGAGCCTGGTCGAGCGTCCCCGAGTAGCAGTGGAAGACCACGCCGACCAGGTTCGGGAACTCCGCCAACGCGGCCATGACGTCCGCATGCGCCTCGCGACAGTGAATCACCACCGGCCGACCCAGGTCGGCGGCGATGGTCAATTGCCGATGGAACACCCGCTGCTGAGACGCTCGATCCGAGAAGTCGTAGTGGTAATCAAGCCCCGTTTCGCCCACGGCCCGGACCCGAGAATCACGACAGCATTCGGCCAGGTCGCGATCCCAACCCTGCTCAACGCGAGCGGCGAGATGCGGGTGAACGCCGGCCACGACCGACACGTTCTCGTGCCGGACCGCCAGCTCCAGCGCCGCCGCGCAGTCCGCCGGATCCTGGCCGACGGTCACGCAATGCCCGACCCCCGCGGCCGCGGCCCTGGCCAGCACCGCGTCGGCCTGTTCACACAGACCGGCGGAGGTCAGGTGACAGTGGGTGTCGATCAGCATGCTCAAGCCAACCCTCGCCCGGCCCTCCAGCGCCGCGGCCGGTCCGGCGCCATTCTAACGTCAGGGAACGAAGGCTTCGATGATGTGCCGCACGCGGACCTCTCCCTGCTCGGGGATGACCACGCTCACGGCGTCGAAGCGGTACGGGCGATTCGGCTCGCCGTGTGCCGCCAGCCACGCACTGGCCGCCCGCTGCAACTGCCGCTGCTTGGCTGGGGTGATGTTCTCCTCAGGGTCGCCCGCGGCGTCGTCTCGGCGGGTCTTCACTTCCACGAATACCACGACGCCCTGATGGAAGCAGATGAGGTCGAGTTCGCCGGACGGGCAGGTGAAATTCCGCTTCAGGACGCGATAGCCGGCCCGCCGCAGGAAGGAGGCGGCGACCTCCTCGCCCCTTCGACCCAGGTCGTTGCGGGAGAGAAGCAAGGATCACCATCCTGCCGGAAGCCGGTCGGCACCGCACCGGACGGCATGACCGACGGCGTTGCCGCCGCTAGACCGACGCGGCGACCTCCTCGGCCGAGCGGACTTCGGCATCCACGGCGGCGCCGTGAGCAGCCTCGGCGACCCGCGGCCCGCCTTTCAGCCTGGCGGAGGCGACCCGACGCTCGCGAAGCTTCCGGGCCTTGCCGACGCGGTCGCGCAGGAAGAACAACTTGGCCCGGCGGACCTTGCCGCGGCGTTGCACCTCGACGCTCACGACGCGCGGGGAATGCAGGGGGAAGATCCGTTCCACGCCTTCATTGGCGACGATCCGCCGCACGGTGAAGGTCTCGTTGACGCCGGCCCCGCGGCGCGCGATGACCGTGCCGATGAAAGGCTGAATCCGCTCTTTGCTGCCCTCCACGATCCGCACGCCGACCGACACCGTGTCTCCGACCTCGAACTTCGGGACTTGCTTCTTCCGGCAGGCCGCCTCCACGCCCTCAATGAACTTGTTGCGCATCGTCAGTCTCCGTTCCTGCATCGTCTCGGCAAGCCTGCCGATCTTTCTGAAATCCCGTGTCCGACAGCAGATCGGGCCGCCGGGCCAGCGTCCGCTGCCAGGATTGCGCGGCCCGCCACGCCCGAATCCGAGCGTGATCGCCGCTCAGCAATTCGTCCGGCACCCGCAGGCCCCGAAATTCCCGGGGCCGCGTGTACTGCGGGTACTCCAGCAGGCAGGCCCCGTGAAACGGGTCGGGGCCGCCGGCCGCCTCCGGAGGGGCGCCGCGAAAACCGCTGAAGGACTCCTCGCGGGGCGAGTCGCCGTGGCCCAGCACGCCGGGCAACAGGCGAACCACCGCATCCACCACGACCATGGCGGCGGCTTCCCCCCCGGAAAGCACATAATCGCCGATGGAGAGTTCGCGGCAATTCAGGCCGACCCGGATCCGCTCGTCGAAGCCCTCGTAGTGACCGGCAATCAACATCAACCGGTCGTGCCGTGCCAGATCCTCCACCACCCTCTGGTTCAGGCGCTCGCCTTGCGGAGTCAGCAAAATCCGCGTTGCGGCGCCGCCCAGTTCCGCTTCCAACCTTTCCACCGCGTCGAACACCGGCTGGCACATCATCACCATGCCGGGTCCGCCGCCGAAGGGGCGATCGTCCACCTTGCGATGGGGATCGGTGGAAAAATCCCGGATGTTGTGGCAACGGATGGTCACCACTCCGGCTTCCTGCGCCCGACCCAGCATACTGGCCGTGAAAAACGGTTCACAGGCCTCGGGGAAAAGGGTCAGAACGTCGATCCGCATCACAGCTTCGCGCGCCGTTACTCCCGGGCGCCGCCGCGCCCCGCAGCCGGCGGGCGGGCGATGCCGTGTTTCTTCAACAAGGCCCGAACCGTGGGGGAAACCCTGGCCCCCTGGCTGAGCCAATACTCGATCCGCTCCTTGCGGAGTTGCACCTGCTTCTGCTCGTCGCGAATGAGCGGATCCACCGAACCCAGCTCCTCGATGAAGCGCCCGGTCGCCGCATAACGCGAGTCCGCAGCCCGCAACCGGAAGAACGCGCGCTGGCTCCGGCCCATCCGCACCAATCTGAGGGTCACTGCCATGTCAACCTGCACTCCCTGCGTGTCGCTTCCGCGCGACCCGACTCCAGCGCCAACCGACTCCCGGGTCAGATCGGCCGCAAAGAATCCTGCATCATAGCAGGTGCTCCTGAATTGGCAATCCCCCTGATTTGGTTCGGCCCAGGTCCGGCGTTATCATCCCTTGGCCCGCCAGGCAAAAAACAGGAGTCGAACCGTGTCGGAATCTTCCCTCTCAGACCTGATCGCCGTGGCCGCCGGACGCCGACCGGCGGACCTTGTGCTGCGGAACGCCCAGATCGTGAACGTGGTGTCTCACGAGATCTATACCGGAGATCTCGCCATTACCGCGGGCCGGATTGTCGGAGTGGGTCCATATTCCGGGTCACGTGTTGTCGATATCAAGGGGCGATATATCTGCCCAGGGTTCATCGACGCCCATGTTCACATCGAATCCTCGATGTTGTCCGTCCCGGACTTCGCCCGCCTGGTCGTGGCCCACGGCACCACCGCCGTCGTGGCCGACCCGCACGAATTCGCCAACGTCATGGGAACAGAGGGGCTGTCCTTCCTCCTCCGCACCGCGAAGCACGCCCCGATCGACGTGTACGTCATGCTCAGCTCCTGCGTGCCGGCCAGCCCCTTCGAATGTGGGGGAACGGAGCTGAGCGCGGAAGACCTCGAGCCCTTCCTCGGCAACCCCTGGGTGCTGGGCCTGGCGGAGGTGATGAACTACCCGGGGGTGATCGCCGCCGAGAACGCCGTCATGCAGAAGCTGCACATGGCCCGTGATCGGATCATCGACGGCCACGCGCCCGGCCTCTCCGGGCCGGACCTCACGGCCTACGCCGCGGCCGGCATCATGAGCGACCACGAATGCATCACGGCCGAAGAAGCCGCGGCCAAACTCCGCGAGGGTCTGCACATCATGGTCCGCGAAGGATCGCAGGCCCGGAACCTCGCCGCGCTGCTGCCGCTGATTACTCCGGCGACCGCCGACCGCTTCATGTTCTGCACCGACGACAAGAAGGTGCAGGAGTTGCGGACGGAGGGACAGATCGACCACATCATCCGCACGGCCATCCGCCTGGGGCTTGATCCGATCCTGGCTCTGCGGGTGGCCAGCCACAGCCCGGCGCGCTACTTCGGGCTGCGGCGCACCGGGGCGATTCTGCCGGGTTACCGCGCCGACCTGGTGGTGCTGGACGACCTCGCCAGTTGCCGCGTGCATCAGGTGTTCCGACACGGCGAGCTGATCGCGGAAAACGGAACCTGCCTTCTGCCGCGGCGAACCCGAGAAGACCATAGCTCGATGCGGAGCAGCATCAACGTCCACTGGATCGAGCCGAAGGACCTGGAGATCGCCCCGCCGCCCGGCGGGGACGGCAGCCCGCCACTCATCCACGTGATCCAGGTGCTGGAGCACCGCATCGACACCGAGCGGCTGATCCTGCCCGCCGCCGTGGAAAACGGCCAACTGGTGGCCGACCCCGCGCGAGACCTGGCCAAGATCGTGGTGATCGAGCGTCACCGGGCCAGCGGCGAGATCGGCCGCGGTTTCGTGAAAGGGTTCAATCTCCGCGCCGGAGCGATCGCCTCCAGCGTGGCCCACGATGCCCACAACCTCATCGTCGTCGGGATGAACGACGCCGACATGCTCACCGCCATCGTCCGGCTGATCAAGCTGCAAGGCGGATTTGTCGCCGCCCGTGACGGCCGCGTGCTGGCCGACGTGGCCCTGCCCATTGCCGGCCTCGTCAGCAATGAGCCGGCCGAAACGCTGGCCGCGTCTCTGGACCGGGTCGCCGCGGCCGCCCGCGATCTCGGCTGCACCCTCGATCAACCCTTCATGGCCATGTCTTTCCTCAGCCTGTCGGTCATCGGCAAACTGAAGATCACGACCAAGGGGCTGGTCGATGTCGAGGCCTTTCGAGCCATTCCGCTATTCGCGGGCGGCGGCGTGCCGAGCTGATCGTCCGAACGGATTCAGCGGTTTTCGCCTCAGTCGTTCTCTTCTTCCATCTGGGCGAGCAAGGGCGGTCGGCGGCGGCGGCGGCGCTTCTTGGGAGCGCCCGGCAGCCGCAATTCCGGCTTGCGGGGTTCCGCCGATTTGGCCAGTTCCAGGGCCTCCGCCGCGTTCTCGGCGAAGAAGTCGGCCTTCACCTCACGCCACAGTCCCCCGGCGCGATTGAAGACGCCTCCGGAGACCATGATATTCATCTGCGGGCAGGCACTGATTTCGCGGAGGTAGTCGATGAGGGCACGGACTTGCGGCGCCTCCGCCGGTTTGCTGCCGACGATCAGCAGGGTGTGCGGTTGCAAGCTGCCGACCAGCGACACGATCTCATCGTGCGGAACGCCGCCGCCGAGGAAGTAGACGTCCCAGCCGTCGGCTTCGAACAGGTCGGCGCACATCTGGGCGCTGAGTTCTTCGGCCTCCCCGCTCGCACAGGTGATGACGATGCGGCGACCGATGCGCGGCCCCCGTTCCATTCGACTCTGGAGATGGTCCGCCACCGTCCGGTTGATTCGGAACGCCATGTGCTCTTCCGCGGCGTTGATGCGGTCTTCCCGATAAAGGGCTTCCACCCGCTCCATCGCGGGCCACAACACGGTCTGATACAGATCCCGCGGACCCAGGCCCTGGCCGATCGCCCTCTGGATCAACTCCCGACAGGTTCGTCGTTCCCCTCTCAACAGTGGAGTCATGTACTCGGACAGCAACTGCGAATTCGCCATCGTCTTGCTCCTGGGCGGCGGCGCTCAGCCAGCCTGCGTCGTCTGGGAGGCGTCGCACTCCGGGCGTCGCCCACCCGTCCAACCGGTCGTTGTCCAAGCGGTCGTGCTCCATCCGACCGAAACGCGCAAATACTGCCTTTGACTTGGCCAATAAATTATCTCGCCAGCCATATGCAAGGCATGTTTTGTTAAATTGGTTAAACTAGGAGCCATAGTCAAGACTTGTGATCGGACAGTGGCAGGAAAAAACTTTAGTCCGGCCGGAAAGGCCGGCAGGTCTTGCGGGCAGAGCTGCACATCCTGCGGTTCACGCGGCAGTGGCTTCACCGCCGCCGCAGGCCCGATAACAACCGAGGTGATTGTGGGGGTGCAGGGAAACGCCGATTCCAACTGGTGAGACGTGCTACGGAGCCGGCCGCCGCAACCCCTTGCGGCCCGGTCCTAACGCAGCCGCCGAGCGACGGCCCTTCCGCTCTGCGGCGGTCAGGAGGCGGAACTCGTCGGCGAACGTGGCTCCGCCGGCTTCAGCGGAAGCGAAGGCGGGGAACCCTCCCAGAGCGGCTGCTCGATGGTGACGCGGGTGACCCGCCACTGACCGTCCGACTGGCGGATTCTGATCCGAAAGGCGGCGCGGATGGGCGTATTGAAGGCGGGTCGGGCAGAGAGAGTCCTCGCTCGGACCCATTCGGAGGCACTGCCGACATTCGGTGAGGTCGCCGGGGCGCTCGCCGGATCACCGCCTGGGTGGGAGGCCAGGATGGCCTCGAGTCGTTCGCGATCGCTCGGACGTTCGCCCTCCACGTAAAGATCCAGCCCCGCCGCCGGATCGACCGAAGGCGACACCACCCGCAGCGTCTCCAGCAGCAGTCCATCCACGTAGTAGGCCATCTGGGAGACCCACGATTCGCTGACGCGGCGGGCGACCTCCTGCTCGGAGATCCCGACCGGCACGAGCGGCGACCGCTGCGCCAGCCAGGCCCGCTGAATCTCCTTGGCGCCGGCGAACGAGGCCACCCGGCTCATGGCCTCCAGGTACTGTTGTCTTTGCTCGCGGCTGTGCAGCCCACCGCCGCGGATCGCCTGGGCGCGGCGGATGGCGGCGAGAAACTCCCTGCCGAACTCGACCGGATCCGACGCGAAAGCAGCGGCCGAGGTGGGCATCGTGGACGGCAATGGTGCGTGACGACGACGAGCGTCATCGCAGCCGAGCAAGCCAACCAGCACCAGCCATCCTGCCGCAATGCCCCATAACCACAACCAGCGATACGTACGCATGAGCGGTCACGTTACCCGCGGGCCGGCCGGGCCGCAATCCTTGCGGCCTGCCCGCGGCGAACATAGACTGCCGCAGGGGTATCGCCCGGAAACACGATGGCCCATATGAATCGCCAACCGACCGAAGCCGCCATCCGCAAAATCGGACAGGAAATCTTCCAGCGGGCCGAAGCCGCCGCGCCCAGCGTGGCCAGCATGGAATACTGGCAGCAGTGGGCGATGGACTGGCTCACCACCGACGAGGATCTGAAGATCCGCCTGTTTCGTTTCGTCGAGGTGCTGCCCGCCCTGAGAAGCAGTCGGGCGGTCGCGAGTCACCTGCTCGAGTACCTGAAGCCTCCCGAGGAGCAGATGGAACAGTGGCCGCTGCCGCTGCGGCTGGCGCTGTCGTTTCGGCGGGCGGATTCGCTCTACGCCTCGCTGCTGGCGAGGATCACGCGTTGGGCTTGCGGGCAGATGGCCCGGCAGTTCATCGCCGGGGCCACGCCGGCCGAGGCCATCGACGCGGTGCTGAAGCTGCGGCGCCAGCGGATGACGTTCACCCTGGACGTGCTCGGCGAGACCATCATCGCCGACCGGATCGCCCGCGAGCACCAGGAAGCCTATCTGGGATTGGTCAACGAGTTGAGCCGGCAGGCGCCGTCGTGGGCGGCCGTGCCCCAGGTGGATGAGGCGCCCTGGGGGTTGCTCCCGCGGGTCAATATTTCTCTCAAGCTTTCGGCGATCGTCACGAAGTTCGATCCCGTGGACCCGGAGCGGACGACTCAGGCGGTTCTGGATCGGCTGCGGCCGGTCCTGCGGGCCGCCCGAGATACCGGCTCTTTCATCAACATCGACATGGAGCACTACGCGGTCAAGGATCTCACGCTGGAGATCTTCAAGCGCGTGCTGATGGAGCCGGAATTCCGCGACTGGCCGGATTGCGGGATCGTCATTCAATGCTACATGCCGGAGGGGGACGCCGACACCGCCGGACTGATCGACTTCGCCCGCCGCCGGGGCACGCCGATCACGATTCGCCTGGTCAAAGGGGCCTACTGGGACTCGGAGACGGCCCGAGCCGTCTTGAACCGCTGGCCTTTCCGGCTCTATACGAAGAAATGGGAGTCGGACATCGCGTACGAACGGGTCGGCCGGCTGCTGCTGGAAAACGCCGATGTGGTGCGGCCGGCCTTCGCCAGTCACAACGTCCGCTCGATCGCCGCGGTGCTGGCCACGGAGGAAGCCCTCGGCCTGCCGCCGCGGACGCTCGAGATCCAGATGCTCACCGGCATGGGCAACCCCCTGAAGCGGGCGATGGTGGAGATGGGACAACGGCTGCGGGTCTACGCCCCGTGCGGCGACCAGATGACCGGCATGGCCTACTTCATCCGCCGCCTCATCGAGAACACGGCCAACGAGTCGTTCTTGCGGCAGACCTTCTCCGAGAATACGCCGGTGGAAGAGTTGCTCGATGACCCGGCGCGGCATCGCCACATTCCGGAGACGCCGATTCCCCGACCCTTCATCCAGGATATTCCGGATTCTGACCACGCGACGGATACCGAGACCATGCCTCCCTTCGAGAACGAAGCAGACGTTGACTTTTCGCGCCCCGAGAACCGCCAGGCGATGCTCCAGGCCCTGGAGTCCGTGCGGCACCAGTTCGGCCGGCAGCACCCGGCGGTCATCGATCACGAGCCCGTCACCACGGCCCATTGGTACGAGGCGAAGAACCCGTCCAACCCGCGAGAGGTGGTGGGTCGCGTCGCTCAGGCGGAGACCGGCCTAGCCGACCGGGCGGTGGCCTCATGCCGCCGGGCCGCAGCGGCCTGGGGAGCCGCGCCGGCGGAGGAGCGGGCCGCCGTGCTGGACCGCGCCGCGAACCTGCTGGCGGAGCGGCGTTTCGAGATGGCGGCGTGGATGGTCTTCGAGGTGGGCAAGACCTGGACGGAAGCCCAGGGCGATCTGATGGAAGCCGTCGACTACCTGCGGTTCTACGCCCGAGAGGCCCGCCGCATCTACAGCCGGACCCGCCGCCGAGACTACCCCGGCGAGATGAACGAGTACGCGTACGCGCCCCGAGGCGTGGTGGCGGTCATCAGCCCGTTCTGCTTCCCGCTGGCGCTGCCCGTCAACATGGTGGCCGCCGCCCTGGTCACGGGCAACACGGTCGTCTTCAAACCGGCCACCCATGCGGCGGTCTGCGGCGGGAGACTCGTCTCCGTCTTCCAGGAGGCCGGATTGCCGGCGGGCGTGCTGAATCTCGTTCCGGGGCGCGGCAAGCAGATCGGCGACCATCTGGTCCGGCACCCCGAGGTGGACATGGTGGCCTTCACGGGATCCACCGAGACGGGCCGCCGGATCATGGAAAACGCCCGCCACGAGCGGAACAACCGGACCTTCTTCAAGCACGTCGTGGCGGAGATGAGCGGACAGAATGCCATCATCGTCGATGACGACGCGGACCTCGACGAAGCCGTGCAGGCCACGATCGCGTCCGCGTTCGGCTACAGCGGACAGAAGTGTACCGCCTGCTCGCGGGTCATCGTCCTGTCCGACGTGTACGACGACTACCTGGCGAAACTGACCGAAGCGGCGGCGGGGATCCGCCCGGCGCCCGCCGAGCAGCCCGGCACCACGGTCGGGCCGCTGATCGACGCCGAAGCGGTCGAACAGGCCAGACGGTTCGTGGAGGCGGGCCGCAAGGAAGCCCGGTGCGTGTTGGGAGGCGACTGGCCGAAAGACGGCCCGCCGGCCGCGGGCGGCAGCGAGGGTTACTTCTTCCCGCCGGTGGTCTTTGCCGACGTTCCGCCGAGCGCTCGTCTGGCACAGGAAGAGATCATGGCCCCGATCCTGTCCGTGATGCGGGCCAAGTCCTTCGCCGAGGCCGTGCAGATCGCCAACAGCACGCCCTACGCGCTGACGGCCGGCGTCTACTCGCGGAGCCCGCGGCACATCGAAGCCGCCAAACAGGCGCTTCAGGCGGGCACGCTGTACATCAATCGGCGGATCACGGCCTCGCGCGTGGATCGGCAGCCCTTCGGCGGATTCAAGCTGTCCGGGCTGGGCACCAAGAGCGGAGGGCCGGACTACCTCGTGGAATACACCATACCGCGCACGGTTTCCGAAAACACGATGCGGCACGGCTTCGCCCCGGCCAACGAGGCAAGCAGAGACCGGGGGCCAGGCCGACCGGCGACGGTCCACGCTTGACCGCCGCGCCGCGACCCCGCCCCGCGGTCACGACGCCGAAAGCAAGCGCTCGATGAAGAGGGGAACGTCCTGTCCATCCACGGTGTCGTCCCCGTTCAGATCGGCCAGTAAGGGATCACAATCGGGATAGGCGGCGGCATAGGCCGAGGGGTCCAGCAGCGCCAGCACCAGGCCCGCAATATCCCGCCCATCCCATACCCCGTTGCAGTCCAGGTCGCCGGGCCGCCCCCGCGAAACGACCCGCAGCGTCGCGTGGACCCGCGTCCCGCCGTCCCGTTGGGATCGGGCGCTCAGCAGGTAGTCGCTGACCGCAGGACGGGAGTCACCCGGAAGCGACACCGCCACCGTGGCCTCGCAGATCTGCCCCGCCGCCAACACCGGCGTGACGGGCGGCGTCCATTGCAGCGGCCAGGCGCCGCCGGCGGTGAGCAGATCGTACGCCGTGGAGCGCGAGCCCGACTGGAGCACGGTCAGGCCCGCCGTCACCGTCTCTCCGGCAAGCCCGACGACCGTTTGCTCCGCGGGGCTGAGGCCCGCGCCGGCGTCCAGTTGCCACGCGATGCGGGTGTCGTCGTCTCGCTCCGGCCCCCAGACGGCGCGCCACGCCGACTCGTCCGGTCGCAGGTAGAGGTTGAGAAACTCGGTGATGAGTCGGCGGGTGATGCTCAGTTGCACAGCCCGGCTCATCGAGCCTGAATCGCAGCCGAAGAAGTTCTGATCGACGAAACCGCAATGGTACCCGCCCTGGATGATGGGTAGCTGCTTCGGCGCCGCCGCGGCGTTGTACATCAACTGGCCGTGTTGCGACAACGGCGTGACACTATCCTGGCTGCCGGAGATCAGACGGATCGGCACGGCGATGCCGGGCATGGCCGAGACGGCCGAGGGATTCGTCTCCGCCGCGGCCATGTTCACGACCACGCGGACGCGGGTATCCGCCGCCGCCGCCAGAAGGCTGCACCCGCCGCCCATGGAGTGTCCCGACAGGGCGAACCGCTGGGTATCGACCTGCTGGTAGAGCCATGATGCCGGATTGGCGTCGGCCTGTTCCAGCCAGGTCAGGCAGTGCCGGAGATCGGCCGCGAAAGCGGCGTGGCTGGGAAAGAGCCCGCCCTGGGACCGCGAGGCGATGACGAAATAGCCATGCGTCGCCAGATGCTGGAGCGTGCTCTGGTACTGCTCCACGCTTTGCAGGAACCCGTGCCCGAAAGAAACGGAGGGATACGGGCCGCCGGACGGATCATACGTTCCGCCCTGACCGCCGGTGGAAGCCGGATAATAGAGCGCCGCGGTGAACGTGCTGTTGTCCGGCCGGGTCACGGTGACGTCGACCCACGCCGCCAGGAAAGGGCCGGGTTGTGACAGATCGGCATGGGCGGCGACAACGCCCAGGCCCCACACCGCCCAACAGGCGAAACCGGCGTGGATCCCGCCGTTGCGCCGCCGCGGTGCAGCACCACGGATCATCGGCCGGACTCCTTCATCTGAAGATGCGGTTCAGAGGCCACTTCCCCTGACCTGCCATTATAGCATGGTTCGCCGAGCGGCCCGCCGCGACAAGTCCCCCCGCGGCCGGGTGGACCGGCGGGACGGACCGCTTAGAATCCCCCGCCGCCGTCAGCCAGGCAGGAGTACGTTCATGCCGCACCAGAAGAAGACCCCAACCGCCGACCGCAGCGTCAAGCCCGGCCGGGGGAAGGAACCGGAACTTCGCCAAAGGGCCGCGACCATCCGCCGCTTGCTCCGCAAGACTTACCCGGATGCCCAGTGCGAGCTGCGGCACGAGTCGGCCCTGGAGTTGCTGGTGGCCACCATCCTCTCAGCGCAATGCACCGACGAGCGCGTCAACCAGGTCACGCCGACGGTATTCGCCACCTACCCCACCGCGGCCGATTACGCGAACGCCGCGGCGCCGGAACTGGAGAAGCTGATCCACAGCACGGGGTTCTTCCGTAACAAGGCGAAAAACCTCATCGGGGCGGGCCGAACCCTGGTCGAGCGTTTCGGCGGGCGGGTGCCGGACACCATGGACGAGTTGATTGAATTACCCGGCGTCTCGCGCAAGACGGCCAATGTGATCCTGGGCACCTGGTACGGCAAGAACGAGGGCTTCGTGGTGGACACGCACGTCGGCCGACTGGCCCACCGTCTCGGCCTGACCTGGCGATCGAAGGACGACAAGGATGCGGTCAAGATCGAACAGGATCTGATGGAGTTGTTCCCGCGCAAGGACTGGACGTTCCTCGGCCATGCGTTGATCTGGCACGGCCGCCGCGTCTGCACCGCCCGTAAACCGGCGTGCAGCCGTTGCCCGCTGGCCGAGGTGTGCCCCTCGGCCGAGTCGCCCGGAAGGTTCCAGGGTTCCTGACCCGCGGCGAGGGACATGGCGGCACCCGACGACAGACGCCGCAGGTCGGCATCCCGGCACCCCTGCATTCCTCGCAAGCAGTAATGCCCGCGGGCAGCCCGTGGCCGAGCAGCCCGCCGCCGTCGGGCCGCTGGCGGCGGCCCGGCATTCCTAGCCGGCGGCAACACTCACGGGCAGCCCCCCCGCGGCATTCAATCGCCGAAACAGGTCCCGACGGCCCGTGCCGCGCACACCAGCTCGTGATCCGGCGGCACCAGGCGCTGTTTGTCGGCAACGTCTTCGATCGACACGCTCTTGACCGTGCCGTATTGGACGACCACCAGCCGATTGTATTCGCCCTTGGCCAGCAACTCGGCCGCGAAATGGCCCAACCGGGTGGCCAGAACCCGATCGGCGGCACACGGCGCACCGCCGCGCTGCACATGGCCGAGCACCACGGCCCGCGTCTCGCTGCCGGTGGCGGTCTCGAATTGCTCCTGGAGGTGCAGCCCGATCCCGCCGAGGCGGATGGGGTCCGGGCTGTCGGCCACGACGCGCTGCACGAACTTCTTGCCGCCGGCGGGCACGGCGCCTTCCGACACCGCGACGATGGTGAAGGCCTTGCGACTCTTCATCCGCTCCTTGCAGTACTCGACGAGGCGGTCGAAGTGATAGGGTATTTCCGGAATGAGGATGATGTCGCTGCCGCTGGCGAGTCCGGCATGTAGAGTCAACCACCCCGCATTGCGCCCCATCAGCTCGACCACCATGATCCGATGATGGCTGGCGGCGGTGGAGTGGACGCGATCCAACGCCTCGGTCGCCGTTTCCACCGCGGTCTGGAAGCCGAAGGTCACATGCGTGTGCATCAGATCGTTGTCGATGGTCTTGGGCACGCCGATGCAGCGCAGCCCCAGGGGAATCAGCGTGGCCGCGCAAGACATCGTTCCGTCACCGCCGATCACCACCACCGCGTCCAAACCGTACTTGTGCGCCACCCCCATCGCCTTGTCGCGGACATCCGCGAAGATCAGATTGCCCTGCTCATCCCGGCCCACGGCGTAGCGCGCGGGATTGGCCTTGTTGGAGGTGCCCAGAATCGTTCCGCCCTGCTGGAGGATGTTGCTGACATCCCAGCGGGAGAGGGGGCGGACATGATCTTCGATGAGGCCGAGGAAGCCGTCCTCGATGCCGTAACATTCCCAGCCGTATTGAAACATGGCCGTCTTGGCGACGGCGCGAATGACCGCGTTGATGCCCGGGCAGTCGCCTCCGCCGGTCAGGATCCCGATTCGCTTGATCTTGTCACTGGCCATGAATCATCCTTGAGCAGGCGGTCCACATTCTCGGACACAGGCCGCGTTCGGCCCTGTTTTGCGTCCTCGGAGACCTCCACTTACCATCGGTCGGGTGAGCTCCGTATCTGAGTTATCGCCCGACCCCTCGCTGTTTGGCCAGAAATCGAGCACGGCGGGGCCGCCGTGGGCCGGAATGGGCCTGCTGGTCGCCACCCTGCTGGCCGCGCGACTTCCTTTTCTGAGCCATCCCGTACCCGTCGACATTGACGAGCTGGGCTTCATGGGCGGACTCGGCTTTCCCGCGGAGTATCCCGTGCACCACCCCGGTTATCCTCTCTGGGTGGCGATGGGCACCGTCCTGCATCGGCTGGGGCTGCCGGCCTACGCGGCCTTCCAGGCCTGGTCGGTCGCGGCCTCCGTCATCGCCCCGCTGCTGCTTTTCTGGGGACTCCGCTGGTTCCTGGAGGAGCGTCTGGCCTGGTGGATGGCGCTGGCCTATGGGCTTTGTCCGCTGGTCTGGTTTCAGGGTACGACGGCCTTGAGTTACATGTCCGGCGGGGCCTGCGGCCTGGCCATCGTGGGGCTGTGCGGCCACGCGGTGCGGCGGTCGCGGGCGACCGCGCTGTGGGCCGCCGCTCTGCTGCTGATCGCCGGGGCCTCGTTGCGGGCGGACCTGGTGATCTACCTCGGTCCGCTCGTGCTCTGGGCGGTGTGGAAGTTCGGCCGGCGACGCGGCGTCATCGTGACCTTGCTCTTGATTGCCGGAGGCATCCTGAACCTGCTTCTGGCACGGTACCTCTACAGCCGCGGAGCCGGCGGACCGGCCTCGCCCAGCCTGGCTCACACCCTGGACGTCGTCTCCGGCACCAGCGTTTTTCGCCTCGGGCTGATCGACGGCCTGGCGCGCAACCTGGTGAAGATCGCGCTCAACTTCGGATGGAACCTGGGTCTGGCGGCCATCGCTCTGCCGTTATGCGTGCTGGTCGTTTGGCGGAGACGGCGTCTGTTGCCGCCCGGCATCGGGGGAGTCCTGCTGCTCTGGAGCGGACCGTGCCTGGTCTTCCTGAGCCTGATGCACGTCGTGCAGGGCTACTTCGTGCTGCCGCTGGCGGCCGCGTATGCGGTCATCGGCCTGGGGCTTCAAGCGATCCGTTCTCCAGCCCGGCGGGCAGCCTGCGCCGTCGCCATCGTGGCGGCTTCGACGGCCCAATTCCTGTTCTGGCCGTGGACGACCCAGGGCGGCGATCTGACGCGGCTGCTGAACGCCAAGATCGCCTATCTCAGCCGTGCCGGGCTGATGCAGATCGACCGCCGCGCCGAGATCCACACCCCCGGCGACACCTGGCGAACGGCCGCGCACGATCGGCAGACCCCCCTTCCATCCACCTCGTCCTCGAGCGCTGCTCCGCGATGACCGCCCCGGCGGGCCCGCGACGACCGCTTCAGGAACCGCGGAACTTCAGATATATTGTCGGGATGCAGCACAACGAAGACCTCGCCGCGATCTTTGAGGAAATCGCCGACCTGCTGGAGATCACCGGCGAACAGGCGTTCCGCATCAACTCCTACCGCAAGGCGGCGCGGACGCTGCGCGACCTGACAACCGACATCGCGGAGCTGGCGGCAACGGGCGAACACGCCAAGTTGCCCGGCATCGGCAAGAGCCTGGCCGCCAAGATCGAGGAGTACCTGACCCAGCAGGGCGTTGACCTGCACAACGAACTGTTGGAGAGCGTGCCCGCCGGCCTGCCCGCGCTGCTGGAGATTCCCAATCTCGGCCCCAAGCGGATCGCCCTGATCTGGAAGGAGCTGGGCATCGAGAACCTGGCCGGCCTGAAAGCGGCAATCGCCGACGGGCGTCTGACGACGCTCAAGGGGTTCGGGCCGAAACTCGTCGCCACGATCGCCCAGGGGATCCGTTATGCCGAGCAGGCCGCCGGGCGGACTCCGCTGGGCCTGGCCTGGCCTCTGGCCCGCGAACTCGCCGCGGCCCTGGCCGGCGTGCCGCAAGTGGGCCGCGTGGAGATCACCGGCAGCGTCCGCCGCGGGTGTGAAACCATCGGCGATCTCGACCTGCTGTGTGAATCCGCCGACGGCGGCCGGGTCATTGCCGCGTTCACCTCGTTGCCCCAGGTCAAGCGGGTGCTGGCCTCCGGGCAGACCAAGGGTTCGATCATCGTGGACCGTCGGGACGGGGTCGAAATGCAGGCCGACTGCCGAGCGGTGCCCGCGGAGTCCTTCGGCGCCGCCCTGCAATACTTCACGGGCAGCAAGGAACACAACGTCCGCCTGCGGGAGCTGGCGGTTCGCCGCAAGTGGAAGCTGAACGAGTGGGGCCTCTTCGACGGCGAGACCCGCCTTGCCGGGGAGCGGGAGGAGGACATCTACGAGCGGCTCGGCCTGCCGTGGATCCCGCCGGAGCTGCGGGAGGACCGCGGCGAACTCGACACCCGCGAGCCGCCCGCGCTCGTGGAATTGAAGGACATCCGCGGCGACCTGCACCTGCACACGACCGAGAGCGACGGCGTCGTCACCGCGGCGGAGATGGCCGCCGCCGCGGAACAGCTCGGCTACGAGTACATCGCCATCACCGACCACTCGAGAAGCAGCACCATCGCCAACGGGCTGACCGTTGAGCGGATGTGGCGGCAGATCGAGCGGCTGCGGCGGCTGAACGAGCAGTTGAAGACCGTCACGGTACTGGTCGGCTGCGAATGCGACATCCTCGCGGACGGCGCGCTGGACTATCCCGACCAACTGCTGGCCGCGTGCGATTTCGTGGTGGCCAGCGTCCACACGGCGATGCGGCAGGACCCGGCGAAGCTCACCGCGCGAATCCTCCAGGCCCTGGACAACCCGTACGTCAACGTGATCGGCCACCCCACCGGCCGTCTGCTCGGCCGCCGCGAGGCCATGGACTTCGACGTGTCCGCCGTCATCGCCAAGGCCGCCGCCACGCACACCGCCCTGGAGCTGAACGCGTCGTGGCAACGGCTGGATCTGGGCGATCGACACCTGCGCGCGGCCAAGGAGGCCGGCGTCATGATCTGCATCAGCACCGACGCCCATTCCACCGCTCAGTTGGAGCAGATGCGCTACGGCGTCACCACCGCCCGCCGAGGCTGGTTGCAGGCGGAACACGTGCTGAACACACGGCCGCTGCCGCTGGTTCGGCAGTGGCTGGCCAAGAAGCGGCCCGCCTGAGCGTGCCCCGGCCGGCGGTCACCGCGCAGAGCACGGCGGGGCGAGCCACCGGCCCCGCTCGTCCCAACGAGGGAACCCGTCACTCGCCCCGCCGGCCAAGGGGCAGTCATCGACACCGGGCGATCGGCCGCGGGGCCGCTCGCCGTCGAGGAAACCGCAAGCCTATTCCGCCCGCTTCGATTCGAGGGCCGACAGGCGGGCCTCGAGCCGCTGGGTCCGGGCCTCCAATTCGTCAATCCGCTTCTGCTGCGCGGCGAGCACCTCGTCCTTTTCCTTCACGATCTCATAGAGGCCCTTGATTGCCGCCAGGGCAACGCCGTCCGCATCGACGGTGCTGATGTGGCGGTCGTCCTCGCCCACGCCGAAGGCCGCGTAAAAGTCCTGGGCGACCGGGCCGATGTGGCGGACGCCGTCCTGCGTGCGGTAGCTCCAGCGGGCGATGGACAGGGAGGCCAGCTTGTCCAGCACTTCGCGAACGTTCACGTCGGCGAAGTGGGTCTTGGCGGCGCGGTCGCTCAGGGTGCTCCACGAGCCGCCGCCGGCCGCCAGCGTGACCCCGGCGGTGGGCGTGCCGCCGCCATCGACCGCCGTCACGAACCGGACACCGCCGGTGCTCCGCACGGCGAACTCATTGGCGGCTGCCGAAGCGAAGCTGAGCGGGGTGCTGTCGGCGAACAGAAAGACGCCGTCGTGACCCTCGCCGATCGCAGCCTGCCGCCCGGCCGCGAAGCCGTAGCTGGCCAGGATCTGGTTCTTGTAGCCCCCCGGGATCGTGGAGAAAGCGTCGCCCAGGTTCTCGGTGCCGGGCGTGCCGATCTTGTTGTCCTGGCCGCCGCCGATGGTGCTGTAGCCGCGATAGACCTTGTTGCCATTCCCGCCGACAACCGTGCTGCAGCTCCCACCATTGAGGGACACGAAGTTCATGAAGCCGCCAACAACGGTCGCATACTGCCCTCTGGCGCTGTTCGACCAGCCACCGCCGGAGAAAGCGTAGTTGCCGATGGCTTCGTTCTGGTAGCCGCCGACGACGGTGGTGGCGAAGCCGCCCGCCACGTTGCCCACGCCGCCCGCCACCGTGGCGTCGCTGGCGTCAGTCTGGCTGCCCGAGTCATTGCCCGCCCGGTTATTCCGACCGCCGCCGACCGTGCCGTAGTCGTCGGTGACGCGATTGGTCTCCTCGACCTTCCCGCCGCCGGCGATGGTCGCGCCGACGACGCCGGGGGTGACGCCGTTGGTGTTCAGGCCGGCCACCACGTTGGGCGACCCGCCGGTCGGCTCCAGCCGCAAGGCCCGTGCGTTATTCACGCGAAGTTCCAGCGGCTGATTGTCGGTCGTCCCGAGGAAGTTCGTGGCGGGCGTCGTGCCGCCGTTGCCGTTCTGCTTCCAGTACAAGGAGTCGGTGAAGGCGGTGTCGAGGGCCAGCCCTTCACCCGCGACCGTCAAGCCCGGCCCGGCGCCGTGGCAATCCAGGGCATTGAACAGACCATCACCGTTGAGATCCTCCGACGGGTCGCCCACGCCGTTGCCATTCAGATCCCAGCAGGACAGCCCGGCAGCCCCCGCCGGCCCCTGCGGCCCGGCCGGGCCTTGCGGCCCCGGCACCGGATCGCCCGCGGGCGGATCGCCGTTCGGAAAATCGTAGATATAGGTCGGCGGGCACCCCCCCGCCCAGACCACGAGACCACCGATCAACAAGACGCCGGCCCATGCGAACTTCTTCATCGCCATGTGCATCCTCCTTCTGCTTCTTTCAGCCGTTGATGACCCCCGGGCTGGCCCGCTCAGCCGATCGCCCTGGCAGCCCCGCGAGCGGGATGGGCCACAAGACCGACGCGAGATCACGGCCCGAGGACCGCACCACGCACGCACGGTCATGACTCTGCCGCTCCCGCCGATAAAAGCGTCGCCTGACCAACCCACCATCCCCCCAGATGAACAGGACGACATTGTACCGGTCGCAGGCTGCTAATGCCAGCCTTCATTCTCGGAATCTTGTTGCGTCCACGTCCGCGGCGGTCGCGTCGCGTCCGGCAGCAAATAAATAACTCACCTTATGTATCCGTTTTTGCCGGCGACGCTTACCGGACTTCGGCGCCGGACGGTTGCCCGGTCGATCGCTGATCGCTATGCTGCCGCGAACGCCTATGAGTACCCTCCTGGACCAGGCCGGAATCGCCAAGACTTTGCAGCAGCTCGCCGGGGAGATCATCGCTTCCATCCCGGCGGACTCTCCCGTGGGCCTGATCGGCATCCGTCGCCGCGGCGACGACCTGGCGCGGAGGCTGCTGGCCCTGCTGCAATCGCGGGGCCTTCCCGACGTGGCGTACGGCTCGGTGGACATCACTCTCTATCGGGACGACCTGGCGGAGATCGGCCCTTCGGCGATCGTGCGGACGACGGAGGTGAATTTCGACGTGCGGGGCCGCTACATCGTGCTGGTGGATGACGTCATTCACACCGGCCGCTCCGTGCGGGCGGCGCTGGACGCCATCATCGACCTGGGACGGCCGCTGGCGATCCGCCTGGCGGTGCTGGTGGACCGGGGCGGCCGAGAGCTGCCCATCCAGCCGGACTTCGTCGGGGTCCGGGCGCGACGGGACCATGAACACATTGCCGTGCTGTTGGAAGAGTCGGATGGAGTAGACCGCGTGGAGGTCCAGGAATGAGCACCACCGGCCCGCCGATCCGCGATGCTCGACGGCTGGTGGCGGCCGCGGGCGGAACCGCTCGCGAGTCGATGATCTGGCCGCATCGCCACCTGTTGACCCTGGAGGACCTGACCGCCGAGGAGATCACCTTCATCCTCGACACCGCGGAGGCCTTCGCGGACGTCTCCACCCGAAGCGTGAAGAAGGTGCCGGCCCTCCGCGGCCGAGTGGTGGTGAACCTGTTCTTCGAGGACTCGACGCGGACGCGCACGAGTTTCACGCTGGCGGCCCAGCGGCTGAGCGCCGACGTGATCGATTTCACCGCCAAGACCAGCTCGCTGAGCAAGGGCGAAACCCTGCGGGACACCGTGCGGAACATCGAGGCGATGGGCGTGGACATCATCGTCTGCCGGCACTCGGCCTCGGGGGCCACGCACCTGGTCGCCCGGAACGTGCAGTGCTGCGTGATCAACGCCGGCGACGGCCGCCACGAGCACCCCACGCAGGGCCTGCTCGACATCTACACGATGCGGCAGGCCAAAGGGCGGATCGAAGGACTGAAGGTGGCCATCGTGGGCGACGTGGCCAATTCGCGGGTGGCCCGGTCCAACCTGCACGGGCTGCTCAAGCTCGGGGCCGAAGTGACGTTTGTCGGGCCGACCACGCTCGTGCCGCGGGCGTTCGAGCAGATGGGAGCGAGGGTCTGCCACGATTTCGACGCGGTCATCGACCAGTTCGACGTGATCAACATGCTGCGGGTGCAACGCGAGCGGATCGCCAGCAACGTGTTCCCCAGCCTGGAGGAGTATTCGCGACTCTTCGGCTTGACCAACGACCGGGTGCGGCGCACCAAGCCGGACGTGCTCATCATGCACCCCGGGCCGATCAACCGCGGGATCGAGGTCTCGGCGGACGTGGCGGACGGCCAGACCAGCGCGATCCTGCGGCAGGTCACCAACGGCCTGGCCGTGCGGATGGCGGTGATGTTCCTCTGCAACCAGGCGGCGGCGGGCGCGGAAGCGCACTGACCGCGCGACGAACCCGGCCGAGCCGGAGTGCCGACAGACACTGAACGCATCATGCCCACCACCCTCATCATCAAGAATGGACGGGTTATCGATCCGGCCGGCGGCCGGGACGAAGTCGCCGACCTGACCATCGCCGACGGCCGGATCGCCGCGATCGGCAAGGCCCCGGCGGCCGGCGACGCGGAGGTGATCGACGCGGCCGGGCAGATCGTGGCCCCGGGCCTGGTCGACATGCACGTCCACCTTCGCGAGCCGGGCAACGAGGACGCGGAGACGATCGCCTCGGGTTGCGCGGCCGCGGTGGCCGGCGGTTACACCAGCATCGCCTGCATGCCCAACACGACGCCGGCGCTGGACAACGAGGCCATGATCGAATTCGTCTATCGGCAGGCCGCCCGGGCGGGCCTCTGCCACGTCTATCCGATCGGAGCCATCACCAAGGGACGCGAAGGGAAGGAACTGGCCGAGATGGGCCAGATGATCCGGGCGGGGGCCGTGGCCTTCAGCGACGACGGCCGCGGGGTGGCCAATGCCGCGGTCATGATGCGGGCCATGCAGTACGCCCGGATGTTCGGCAAGCCGCTGATCCAGCACTGCGAGGACCCCCATCTGGCCGAGGGCGGCTGCATGAACGCCGGCCTCACCGCCACGCGGCTCGGGCTTCCGGGGATTCCGGCCATGGCCGAGGAAACCATGATCCAGCGGGACCTGCTTCTGGCCCAGAACACCGGCTGCCGCTATCACGTGGCCCACGTCTCGACCGCCGGCGGCGTGGAGCTGATCCGCGAGGGCAAGAAGCGCGGCCTCTCCGTCAGCACGGAGGTCTGTCCTCACCATCTGCTGCTGACCGACGAATGTGTCGCCACCTATGACACGAACTACAAGGTGAACCCCCCGCTGCGGACCGCCAAAGATGTCCAGGCCTGCCTAGCCGGCGTGGCGGACGGGACCATCGACTGCCTGGTCAGCGACCACGCGCCGCACGGGCGCGAGGACAAGGAGACGGATTTTCCCAACGCGCCCTTCGGGATCATCGGGCTGGAAATCGCCTTGGGCCTGTTTGTGCGGGCGTTGATCGAACCCGGCCATCTGAGCTGGCCGGCCCTGTTGGCGATGATGACCGTGGCGCCCGCGCGGGTCCTGGGCTTGTCCAAGGGCACGCTCGGCATCGGCGCGGATGCAGACGTGACGATCATCGACCCCAACCGGCGTTGGACGGTCGACACCGCGTCGTTTTTCTCCCGCAGCCACAACTGCCCGTACGAAGGCTGGGAACTGGTCGCGCGGCCGACCTGCACGATCGTGGGGGGCCGGGTGCGGTTTCGCGACGGGCGGATTTTTCCTTCCAACGATTCGCCGTTGTGAGCGCGACGCGAACCGGCAAGGCGGCGGCTCCGCCGGTCGCGGCGTATTCCCGCCGATGTTAACGGCAACAACGGGATTATTATATCAAAACACAACTAGTCCATTAAAAGGGCGTTTCGTCCCATATCAGCGTCGATTACCCGACTTAACTAGTTGACGCATCCAGAGGTTGCGTTATACTGAGGCGTGTGCGGGGTGTGTCGCACGGCTACGACACGCCGCCGAGGCGCAAATTCTGCCGCGGATGAACTCCGCGGAAGCGGCCGAAGGAAAGCATCTCTCAAACCCGACCGCGGCGGAGTCGGCGCGCGGCACCACCGAGGGCGGCAGGCCGCGAAGCCCGGCCGCTCAAACGAACACGGAGGTGAAGAAGGCCGGCATCGAACGGCCGACCGCCCATCGGCGGACCGGCGCGAACGAGCCGTGGTCGTGGCGGGAGCACGACCGACAACAGGCGGGGAAGAAAGCTCGAAGGCGTTGCCGCTCGACCGCAGGGTTCGGCGCGTGATCTCGAGCGGGTCGCCGGAGAGGCTCGAAATCGGCCTTCGCGCGGAGGATCGCCGGGCGAAGGCGCCGGTGGCCGCGGCGGCCACCGGTCGAAGAGAACCGGCTCGCCGAACGCATGGAGGCCCGCATGTCGAGGAAACTGCCCACGCCCATCCCCGTCGGCGCTCCGCACGTCGCCCACCCGCCGATGTTCGAGCGTCAGGATTTCGCGGCCCTGGAGAACCGAAACCGGCGTGAGTACTCCCGTCGGCAGATCGAGTGCGATCTCTGGCTGATCGACGGCCCCTCGCAGTCGGTCCTGCGGTGCAAGACGGACAACCTGTCCGATGCCGGTCTGCACGTGACCGCGCCGATCGGTTACGGCCTGGCGGTCGGGCAACGGTTCGAGGCCCGCATCGCTCCGCCGCGGATCAGTTCCGCCATGTCGGCGCACCTGGCTTCGTCGCTGGGCTACGCGACGGTGATCCGCACGGAGATCAAGATCGCCGAGGACGGCGCCGACCGGGTGGGCTGCGCCCTGCAATTCGACGTGCCGCAACTGGTTCCGGTCTGAGAGGTCCGCCCCGTGCCGGCGAGCGCCGCGTCGCGACCGGAGCCGCCTGGCGGCGGCGGGGCCGGCCGGCGCCGATGCCGCTATTCGATGAAGACGGTCTCCTTGATGATTTCGTCGACCGTCGTGACCCCATCGTAAACCAGCAGCAGCCCGCTTTCGCGCAGCGTGCGCATGCCGTTGCGCTGCGCCGCCTCGCGCAGGAGATTGGTGGAGGCGTTCTTCATGACCAGGTCGCGGAGCTCGTCGTTGAAGATCATGAACTCGAAGATGCCGATGCGGCCGCGATAGCCGGTGCCGTTGCAGTTGTCGCAGCCCTTGCCGAAGAAGAAGCGGCGGCCTTCCACGTCTTCGCGGCGCAACTGAAGCTCGAAGAGCTGCTCTTCGGTCGGCGTGTACGGCTCGCGGCATTCCGGGCAGATGCGGCGAACCAGGCGCTGGGCGATGACCGCCTCGAACGTCGCGGTGATCAGAAACGGCTCCACGCCCAGGTCGACCAGACGGGCCACCGCCGACGGGGCGTCGTTGGTGTGCAGGGTGGAGAAGACCAGGTGGCCGGTCAAGGATGACTGGATGGCGATCTGCGCGGTCTCCAGGTCGCGGACCTCGCCGACCAGGATGATGTCCGGGTCCTGGCGCAGGAAGCTGCGCAGCAGGCGGGCGAAGGTCAGGCCGATGTCCGCCTTGATCTGGCACTGGATGATGCCGTCGATGTCGTATTCGACGGGGTCCTCCGCGGTGAGGATCTTCACGTCGATGCTGTTCAAGGCGTTGAGCGCGGCATAGAGCGTGGTGGTCTTGCCGCAGCCGGTCGGGCCGGTGTTCAGGATGATCCCGTGCGGGCGATCGATCAAACGCCGGAACATGGCCAGTTCGTCCTCGCGCATGCCCAGCCGGTCCATGTCCAGACTCATGGTGGACCGATCCAGAACGCGGAGCACCACGGACTCGCCGAACATGGTCGGCAGGACGGCGACGCGGAGGTCGATCGGCTTGCCCACGACCTGGAGGCTGACGCGGCCGTCCTGCGGCAGACGGCGCTCGGCGATGTCCAGGTTGGCCATGACCTTGATGCGGCTGGCGATGGCCATGGAGAGGAAACGCGGCGGCGGCGTGATCTCGTAGAGCACGCCGTCGATGCGGTAGCGAACCTTGTACTCCTCCTCAAACGGCTCGAAATGGATGTCGCTGGCGTGCTCCTTGATGGCCTGATGCAGCACCAGGCCGACGTACTGACGGACGGGAGCGGAATCGGCCGCCTGCTTCAGGTCCGCCAGGTCGATCGACTCCCCGCGGCCCTGGAGCTTGGTGAGGTCTTCGTCCTGCCCCATCTCGTCGAGCAGTTCGTTGATCGACTGGCCGGCGTCCTCCGGGTAGTAGCGGTGCAGGGCCGCGGTGATCTGGTCGTCGGAGGTGATCAGCGGGCGAATCGAGTAGCCCAGGAGCTTGCGCAGGTCGTCGGTGGCCTGGAAGTTGTCGGGCGAGGCCATCGCCACGCTGAGCGTGTTGGTGGCGCGGTCGAAATCCACCGGGATGATCCGGTAGGTGTTGGCCATCTGGTTGGGCAGCAGCTTGATCACTTCATCCTGCACGTCCACCGCGTCCAGATTCACCGGCTCCATGCCGATCTGGGCGGCCAGGGCGAATTGCAGGTCCTGCTCCTTGATGTAGCCGAGGTCGATCAGGATCTGCCCCAACGGGCCGCGCTTGGCCTTCTGCACCGCCAGCCCCTCGTGGACCTGCTGGCGGTTGATCTTGTTCATCTTGATCAGAATGCGGCCGAGCGGGCGTCCCTTGTAGCCCTTGCTGGGGGACGGCGTCGGTGCGGGGGCGGTCGATGACATGCTCACTCTCTCCCGTCCACGCCCGCCCGGAGGCGGACGCGACGAACGGTCGGTCCTCGGCTACTTGCCTTCTTCCTCCGGCGACGGCTCATCGTGGATGGTGACCATGGCGTCGCCGACTTCGTGCAGCTTGCCGATCTTCTCCAGTTTCTCCTGGATCTCCACCGGCTGTCGGGCCCGGTCGATCATCTCCGGCGCGGAGATCAACCCCCGCTCATACAGCGACCAGAGGTGATCGTCGAGCAACTGCATGCCGTACTTCTTACCGGTCTGGATCGCGGAGTCGATGCGGAAGGTCTTGTTCTCGCGAATCAGGTTGGAGATGGCCGGCGTGACCACGAGGAACTCGTAGGCCGCCACCATGCCTTTAGGGATCCGGGGCATCAGGGCCTGGGAGAGGATCGCGATCAACGAAGTCGAGAGCTGGACTCGAATCTGGTCCTGCTGCTCGTGGGGGAAGGCATCGATGATGCGGTTCACCGTTCCCTGGCAGCCGGTCGTGTGCAGCGTGGAGAAGACCAGGTGTCCCGTTTCCGCGGCGAGAATGGCGTTCTGGATGGTCTCCAGGTCGCGCATTTCACCCACCAGGATCACGTCGGGATCGGAACGGAGGACGCGGCGGAGGGCCTCGGCGAAACTGGGCACGTCATTGCCCACCTCGCGCTGGTTGATCAGGCTCTTCTTGTGGGTGTGGTAGTACTCGATCGGATCCTCCACGGTCACGATGTGGCGATCCAGTTCGAGATTGATGTAGTTGATCATCGAGGCGAGGGTGGTGGTCTTGCCCGAGCCGGTCGGCCCGGTGACCAGGAACAAGCCGCGGGGCCGCCGGCACAGTGACCGGATGATCGGCGGCAGACCGATCTCCTCGAAGGACAGGAACTTGGTGGGGATCAGCCGCAACACCAGGGTCACATTGCCCTTCTGCCGGAGGATGGACACGCGGAACCGGCCCTGGTCGCCGAAAGCGAAGCCGAAGTCGGTGCCGCCTTCCTCCTGCAACTCCTGCTGATTGCGCTCCGGAGTGATCTGCTTCATCAGGGCGACGGTGTCCTCCGGCTCCAGCACCTTGGTTTCGAGCTGCCGAAGGCGGCCGTGCAACCGCAACACGGGAGGACGCCCCACCGACAGATGAATGTCCGATGCTCCGCGCTTGATGCACGTCTCCAACATGCGGTCGATATGAAGGCTTGCCATCCGTTCTCCCAACTCAACTTGATCATGACCGGGGCCGCGGCCCGACCCACTCATCCGGCCGGCGGCCCGCAGTCCTGGTTACCTGTCACCGCTCGTCACGCGCCGCGACCCGGGACCGCGGGATCAGCCCTCCAACTCCGCCTGGGTGATGCGCGTGACCTCTTCGACGGAGGTCACCCCGCGGAGGATCTTCTTCTGGCCGTCGCCGAGCAGGGTGCTCATGCCCGAGGCCTTCGCGGCGCGGCGAATATCGGAGATGCCGGCCCGGTTGAAGGCCAGCTCGCGCAATTCGGTGTTCATCTCCAACATCTCGAAGATCGCCATCCGCCCGCGGTAGCCGGTGTTGTTGCAGTGCGAGCAACCGACCGGCCGGTAGGTCTGGATCGTCGCGAACTGGTCCTCCCGGAAACCGGCCAAGGCCAGTTTCTCGGGATCGGGGTGCTCGTCGATGCGCTTGCACTCCTTGCACAGCACGCGGATCAGGCGCTGGGCCATGATGGCCTGAATGCTGGTCGCCACCAGGAAGGGCTTGATGCCCATGTCGATCAGGCGGGTCAAGGCGCTGGGGGCGTCGTTGGTGTGCAGGGTGGAGAACACCAGGTGGCCGGTCAGCGCCGCCTGAATGGCGATCTCGCCCACCACCAGGTCGCGGATTTCGCCGACCAGGATGATGTTCGGCGCCTGGCGCAACATCGACCGCAGGATCCGATCGAAGCCCAGGCCGATGTCTTCGTTCACCTGGCACTGGTTCATGCCCGAAAAGACGTACTCCACGGGGTCTTCCGCGGTGATGATCTTCTTGTCGGGCCGGTTCAGCTCCTGCAACGCCGAGTACAGCGTGGTCGTCTTGCCGGAGCCGGTCGGGCCGGTCACCAGGAAGATGCCGTTCGGCCGCTGGATGATCTTCATGAAGCGGGCGTAGTCGTCCGGCTCGAAACCGAGCTGCTGGATGCCGACGCTGGCCGACTCCGGACGCAGGATACGCAGCACGATGGACTCGCCGTGCACACCGGGGCAGCAACTGACGCGGAAGTCGATGTCGCTGCCGCCGATGCGGAGCTTGATGCGGCCGTCCTGCGGCAGCCGCCGCTCGGAGATGTCCACGCCGGCCATGATCTTGAGGCGGGTCGTGGTGGCGTTCTGCAACCGCTTGGGAATGTTCTCCCGCTCCAGACAGACGCCGTCGATGCGATAGCGGACCCGCACGCGGTCGTTCATCGGCTCCACGTGGATGTCGCTGGCCCGCGTCCGCACCGCCTCGGCGATCATCATGTTGATCAGCTTGATGATGGGGGCCTCTTCCTCGCTGACGGCCAGGCGTTTGGCGTCGCGGGCGTCCTGGTCCAGAGAGGCGTCCACGGAGGCGTCGAGGCTCTTGGACAGTTCATCCAGCGAGGCGGCCTCGCCCTTGAGGTGGCGCTCGATGTAGGCGCGGATCTTCGAGCGCGGGGCCAGCGCCGGCTCGATGTCGTTGACGCCGAGCCGAAACCGCAGCATGTCCAGCGTATCCAGATCCAACGGATCGGATATCACCACTTTCAGCCGGCCGTTGGAGCTGCCCATCGGCAGGATCTCGTGCTGCTTGATGAGCTTCTCGGGGATGAGATTCAGCGCGCTCATGGGCACGGTGGCCTTGCTCACCTCCACGAAGGCCAGGCCATGCTGCGCCGCCAAGGCCCGGGTGACGCTCTCCTCGTCGGCCAACTGCAATTCCACCAGCGCCTCGCCGATGCGTTTGCCGTTGTTGAGGGCGTATTCGGCCGCCCGATCGGCGTCCTCCTTGGAGACGATGCCCGACTCCTGAAGAATCTCGCCGAGTTTCTGTCGTTTGCGTGCCATGGTCTGATTCTTACCTGGGAAGATCGGCTACGCGGCAGGCCCGCCTTCCGTTGCTTTGCCCCGCGATTCGCGAGGCCCGCGGCAGGTTCGGTCCGGCAGCCCGGTACGTTTTCGGTCTCTGCGGAACAGCGGCATGGCGGGATACGGTCCGCGCGCTGCTCGGGCGCGGCGGCGTGCCGACACACTTCCACCCAATCATTCTACGCGGCAGACCGGCGACGATCAACGGCCCTCCACCCCGAACGGGGCCAAGGCCGCCGCCGGAACGGCGGCCCCCTCCGGCCGGGCCGTCGCGGCGATACCCACCCCTAGCCGGACGAGCAGGACGCCACGGCCGATAGCCGCCAATCCGAGGCCCGCCCCCGGGCCAGGAGCCGACCGCCCAGGGCCGCCACCATGGCGGCGTTGTCGGTGCAGTAGGACGGTTTCGGCAGGAGGAGGCGGATCCCGGCGGCGGCGCAGCCGGCGGACAATTCCCGGCGAAGGAAGGAGTTGGCGGCAACGCCCCCGCCGACCAGGACGCAGCGGACTCTGTGGGTCCGCGCGGCGAGGAGCGTTTTCTCCACGAGCACGTCCACCACGGCGGCCGAAAAACTGGCGCAGAGGTCGTCGATCTCCTGGGGCGAGAGTCTCTCCAAGCCGCCGGAAGTCTTCCCCGGACCGTGCACGCGGTACAGAACCGCCGTTTTCAGGCCGCTGAAGGAGAAGTCCAGCGGGGCATCCTTCAGCCGGGCTCGCGGAAACGAGGCGGCCGTCGGCGAGCCGCGGGCCGCGCGGCGGTCCACGGCGGGGCCGCCCGGAAAGCCCAGACCCAGGATGCCGGCCACCTTGTCGAACGCCTCGCCGGCGGCGTCGTCCACCGTGCAGCCCAGCAGGCGGAGGTCGTCCACCGCGCGCACCAGGTACAGGGAGGTGTGCCCGCCGGAAACCACCAGCGCCACCGCCGGCCAGGGGTCCACTTCCAGGTCGATGGCGGCGCTGACGGCATGCGCGTGGATATGGTTGACCCCGATCAACGGCTTGCCCCAGGCCCAGGCCAGCGTCTTGGCGGCGGTGACCCCGATGAGCAGGCTGCCGATCAAGCCGGGGCCTTGCGTCACGGCGACGGCGTCGATGTCGCCGGCGGACGCGCCGGCCTCCGCCAGAGCCGCCTCGATCATGGCATCGAGCTTTTCCAGGTGCGCCCGCGAAGCCAGCTCCGGCACGACGCCGCCGTATCGGGCATGGATCTCGAATTGCGTCGCGATCAGGTTGCTGCGAACAATCCGGCCGTCATCGACGACCGCGGTCGAGGTTTCATCGCAGGAGGTCTCGATGCCCAGGACGCTCGTCATGGAGTCCGCACCGCGTCGTCCGCGGCGGGAGCCGTCGTGGCGGCCGCGGGCCCCAGACGAGGCAGTTGGGGATCGATCGCCAGGCGCACCACGTTGACGGCCTCGCGGAGCTGGATGTCCGCGTCCAGTAATGCTTCGGCGGCCCGTTGCTCCTGGGATTCAACCGCCGGGGCCGCGGCCGGATCGGCGGCCCGCGTGGCCGGCTCCGGGAGAATCTCGCGGGCGATCTCGCGGCGGGTCGCGACCCAGGTTTCCCGCTGCTCGGCAGTCAAGGGAACGCGGATGGTCGGCTCCACGCCCCACTCGGTGGCCTGTGGCAGACGATGAATGCACCGCCCGCCGGGCAGGTAGTAGTACGCCATGGTCAGCTTGAGCGCGCCGCCCTGCTGGAGGTCCACCACCTCCTGCACGCACCCCTTGCCGTAGGACCGCTCGCCGACCACGATCGCCCGGCCGTGGTCGCGGAGGGCGCCGGCCACCAGCTCCGCGGCGCTGGCCGTGTGCTCGTTGATCAACAGCGCCAGCCGCAGATGGGCCGGGTAAGTTCCTTCGCGGGAGGCGAACCACTGCTTCGCGTCCGACTTCCGCCCGTCCCGCCGCACCAGGAGGCCGGATTCCAGGAAGCGATCCGCCACGGCGAGGCCGCTGTCGAACAGACCGCCGGTGTTGTCGCGGAGGTCCAGCACCAGCCCCCGCAGCCCGGTCTGCATCAGTTCGCTGACGACGGCGTCCATCCGCTCGTCCACGTCCGGCGTGAACTTGGTCAGTTTCAGATAGCCGATCCGGGCCTCGGGATCGAGCATGAACCGCCAGCCGCCGCCGACCGACCGGGACCAACCCCGCACGGGATCGAGGTGGATCACCTCGCGGCGGAGGCGGACCTCCCGGATGGCCGCGGGGGAGTTGTCGGCGGGCGTCACCACCGTCAGCAAGACCTCGGTGCCGGGAGGGCCGTTCAGCATGTTGCTGACGGCCTCGACCAACTGGACCCCGCGGGTCGGCTGCCCGTCGACGTGAGTGATGATGTCGCCCGGCAGGATCCCGGCCTCGACGGCCGGAGAATTGGGCTCGCGGCTCAGCACCTCCAACCCGGCCGGGGTCGTCCAGACATCCAGCCCGATGCCGCCGAACAGCCCGTCGGTCTGATTGCGAAAGCGGCTGTACTCCTCGGCGTCCAGATACACCGAATACGGGTCGTTCAGTTCGGCGACCATGGCCCGCAGGCCGGCGCGGACCGCGGCGTTGACCAGTCTGGCATCGTCCACCTTGTCGACGAACCGGCGGTGGATCTCGGCGCGGACCTCCACCAGCGGCCCGAAGGCGTCGTAAACGGAGTCGCGCACGGCGATGGTCTGCGGCAATTGCCACATGAGGAAGGCAATGGTCGCGACCACCAGAATCCAGGCCAGGTTGCGCTTGGGCACGAGCCGACCTCGAGGGTGAATCCAACGCGAGAACTCTACTTCAATAACGCGGCCATTCTCATTCTCCCCGCGGGCACGGTCAAGCGGAAGCCGGGCGGCCACTCACCGATGCGGCACCCGGACTCCGTTCGGTGCGGCGCACGATCCGCTGCCGCGTCTCGACCGCGCGCGGGCCGAATATCGGCGGATTGGGCGAAGAAACCGCGAACTTCCGGCCTCGTCCGGCCATAGAATCAGTCGGACCTGCCGCGCGCCCTCAACCGCGACCCGTGGGAGAACCCCCGCCGATGCCGACCCTCCGCCTGCGTCTGAACTCGCTCCCTGCCGTCTGGGCCGGGCTGCTGGCTGCCTGGTGCGGGCTGGTGGCGGCGGCGGCACTGCTGCGATACCTGTACGGGTGGCCCGATCATGCGCCGCACGAGGCGGAGCGGGCACAGCTTCGCGACCTGCTCGTGCTCCACGGGGCGATGGCGGCGATGCTCGCGGCGGTGAGCGTCTGCCTCCACCGGAAGTGGACGCGGTGGCCCGGCTGGACCAGGCTTCTCGCCGCCGGCACGCCGATCCTGCTGCTGGCCTCGGCCGACCGAATCAGCGATTACGCGGTTCCGCGGCTGGCGGAGCCCCCGGAGGTCGTCGCCTGGGACCGCCGGCTCGGCTGGCGACTCCGTCCGAACACCGAGGGTTACTGGGGCACGCCGATCACCATCAACAGCCGCGGCCTCCGGGGGCCGGAGGTCTCGGCCCGGAAAAGCGCTGAGGAACTGCGGCTGCTCTTCGTGGGCGACTCGATCACTTTCGGTTACGGCGTGGCCTACCCGGAAAGCTATGTCGCCCGAGTGGAGGAGATCCTCGACCGAGAACTGGCGAACCGCCGCGTGCGCGGAGTGTCTCTGGCGGTGGTCGGCTACTCCACCTGGCAGCAGCGGCTCCTGCTGGAGACCAAAGGTCTCGACTGCCGCCCGGACCTGGTCGTCGTGGGTTTCTGCCTGAACGACGTGACCGAGAAGTACACGCTGGCCCGCTACGGCGGCAACATGCACGACGCCGAGACCGAGGCCCTGGGCCGGTATCTCCGCCGCTCCGGGCTGTTCCGGCTCGGCACGATGGGTTTCGCCCGCCTGCGGCAGGGTCGCGGCCTGGAAGATGGCGAGTCCATGTCGGATCTGCGGGTGATGGACCTTTTTCTGCGCCCCGAGGCGCCGCGCGTGGAGCGGGCCTGGCAGGAAACCGAGGAGGAGCTGGAGGAGTTGGTGCGGCTCTGCCGAAGCGCCCGCCTGCCGCCGGCGGTGGTCTGTTTCCCCTACGATTTCCAACTGTCGTCCAACGCTCCGCCGCCCCATCCGCAACGCCGCCTCGCCGCCTGGTGCGCAGCCCGCTCCGTGCCTTTTCTGGACCTGCTGCCCGCCCTGACCCGCGCGGCGGAGACCGCCTCATCCGCCGGTGGCCGCGTCATGATGGACGCCTGCCATCCGAACGCGCTGGGGCACGCGGCGGCGGCCCGCGAGATCGCCGCATTCCTCCGGAGCGACGGCCTTCTGCCCTTGCCGCCTCCGGAAAGCCCCCACGACACTGTGCCGGAGGACGAAGCGGCGACGCTCTGGACGGCCCGCGGCCCGGCCCGCTAGACTGCCGCGCCGCGGAGGGGCCTAACACCCGTGAAACCGGAGCGTCATGGACCACTTCTGCTACCGTAGCGGCCGTCTCTTCGCCGAGGACCTCGCGGTCGAAGCCATCGCCGCCGAGGTCGATACACCAGTCTATATTTATTCGCGAGCGACCCTGCTGGAGCACTATCGCGGAATCGCGCGGGCCTTCCAGCGGCTTCAGCCGATGGTGTGCTACTCGGTCAAGTGCGGTTCGAACCTGCATCTGTGCCGGCTGCTGCGCCGGGAAGGAGCGGGGTTCGACGTGGTTTCCGGCGGCGAGCTGCGTCGGGCGCTGGAGGCCGGCGCCGACCCGGCCCGCATCGTGTTCGCCGGCGTCGGCAAGACCGTCGCCGAACTGGACCTGGGCCTGCGGACCGGCGTCGGCTGGTTCAACGTCGAGTCCGCGGCGGAGCTGGAGGCCCTCGCGGCCTGCGCCCGGCGGCAGAAGGCCCGCGCGCGGGCGGCGTTGCGCGTCAATCCCGACGTCGACCCGCGGACCCACCGGCACACCACCACGGGAACCCGCGAAACGAAGTTCGGCGTAGACCTCGAGCAGGCGCGACAGGTCTTCGACACCTTCGCCGGCCGGCCGCACCTGGCCTTGCGCGGAATCCACTTCCACCTCGGCTCGCCGGTCAACCACGTCGACCCGTACGTCACCGCCGTCCGCCGGTGCCTGGACCTCATCGCGGACCTGCGGCGGGCGGGACACGACCTCGAAGCAATCGACATCGGCGGCGGCTTCGGGGCCGACTACCGGGCCGACCAGGCGCCGTCCCCGCCGGACTATGCGGCCGCCATCGTGCCGCTGCTCGAGCCCGCCGGACTGGCCACGATCATGGAACCGGGACGGAGCATTGCCGCGAACGCCGGCATCCTGGTCACGCGGGTGCTGTACCAGAAGCGGTCCGGAGACCGCACTTTCGTCATCGTCGATGCCGGCATGACCGATCTGCTGCGGCCGGCCCTGTATGACGCCTGGCACTTCCTCTGGCCCGTCCGCCCGGCTTGCGACCTCGTGCCCGCCGCTCGCGGCGAAGCCGCCGGCGGTGACGGGCTGATCCCCGTCACGGTTGTCGGGCCGGTCTGCGAGACGACGGACTGCTTCGCGCGCGACCGCTTGCTGCCGCCGATGCAGCCGGGCGACCTGCTCGCCGTCTTCACCGCGGGGGCCTACGGCATGTCCATGGCCAGCCAGTACAACACCCGGCCCCGCCCGCCGGAGGTGCTGGTGGAGGGCGATCGTTATCGGGTCATCCGCCGCCGGGAGACCTACGACGATCTGGTCGCCTGCGAACGCCTGCCGGAGTGAGGAACCGTCTCGCCCGTTCGCCTTCCGCGGGACGGCCGGGAAAGTGTCGTCCAGCGTGGCGGGGGCCGCCCCCTGACGGTTCCTCCCTGCCGCCAAGGAAAGGCTTGCCAAGACCGGGGGCCTCAGCGACCGCCGCGAGGTACTTCGGTTGCGGCGGCCTCCGCCGCCCGTGTCCGCAGCCGGCCGGCCCGATCCCGCAACTCCGCCCGCAGGGAATCGGCCAGCCGGTGCATCGGCGTCACATACACCCGGCGATCATCCAGCGCCAAGGCGGCTTCGATCGTTTCGGCGGCGGCCAGATACAGGTCCGACCGCCCTTCCGCCTGGGCCTGGCGCTCCAGCAGGTCGGCCAACCACAGCCGCCGGTTGGGCGACGAGGGATAGGCTTCGACCGCCTGCCGCAGGTGCTCGACGGCCTGCCGGAGGTCGTCGGGCCGCCGCTCGAGAACGGCGCGCCGTTGGTAGGCCTCCGCGGCGAGCAAGGCGAAGGAGGCGTTGTGGGGATCGCGGCGGCGGTGATCGTCCAGGAGCGTAATCACGACGCGGAGCTGCTCCGGCGTGCCGGCCCGGGCGAGCAGTTCCTCGGCCAGTTCCAGGCCCGCCGTGCCGTCGAGGCGATAAGCCGCGTCCGCCGCGCGATAGGCCGCGTATCCCTCGGAACGGACGTACTCCGGCCAGGCCATCGCCGGAAGCGGAACTCGGGCGGCGGCCAGCCACTGCCCGACCTGCCGCGCCGGGCGAGCGAGCCGGACCGCGACCGTCAACGACGCGGCGGCCGCGATCACCGCGATGAGCGCCGACGCCGGGCGGCCACGGCGAGAGTCCGCCGCGCCGGAGAGGCGGGTCGGGGCGGCGTGCCGCGGCGCGGCGCCTCGGCGGCCCTCCGGCGCGGGCGCGGCCGCCGTGGCGTCAACCGCGGCGCCGCCCTCGGTCAGCGCCGACACCACGGCCAGCAAAGCAAAGAAGGTCAGCGCCGCGCCGGACACGAACATCGCCAGGTCGACCCCGGCATGCAGCAGGAAGCCGAACAACCCCCCGACCAGCGGCGCGACGGCCGACCGGAGCGGATCGTCCGGCAGTGCCGTGATCACGTCACCTTCCGCCGCCACGGCGATCAAGCCCAGGGCCAGCGGAACCGCCGCCAGGGCCAGCGTCAGCCAGAAGTAGCCCGGATCGGCCCCCTGGAGGACCAGCGCCGGGCCGCACAGCGCCATCAGCGTCACCCCCGCCACCCAGGGAACGAACGACACGCTCCGCGTCTCCGCGGAAACGCCCGCCCCGGCCGCGCCCGGCCCCCTCGAACCGAACGGCCGAACCCAGCGCCGGGACAGGCCCGCCAGCAGGATGACCAGCCCGCCGAGACCCAACACCCCCCACTCGGCCCCCATCTGCACGACCCAGCTATGCGGCGAGTCCACCTCTTCGGGACACTCCGCAGGTTTGTACCGGGTGAAATGGCGGCCGAAGTTGCCCGGCCCGACGCCCAGGAGGCCGCGGTCTTCGATCATCCGCCCGGCGGCCTGCCAGTACATGAAGCGGAACAGCATCGACCGGCCCAGCGACTCGGGCGCGAACCGCATCGTCACCCAGAGGCCGGCCGCGATGAACAACACCGCCAGCCAAGCGGCCGCCCAGGAGCGGTTCGCGAAACGAGGGCTTCTCCCCGCCCAACGACCGAGGCCCCAGACCGCCAGGGCGGCGAGCAAGGCCGCCGCCGCGCCCTTGCTCTGGGAGTAGGCCAGCATCGCCAAGGCGGAGAGGCTCACCACCAGAGGGGCCACGACGGCCGCCGGCGCGCGGCGCCGGGCACGATCCGCCGCCACCGCCAGCCCGCTCATGATGACCAGGATCAGGTAGCTGCCCAGCACGTTGGGGTGGGAGAAGTAGCCCGTGACCGCGCGGCTGAGGAGGCGGCGTTCATAGTCGTACACATATCCGGGGGCGAGCCGCTCTTCGGCGGCCTCACGGTTGCCGCCGATCAGTTCCTCGCGGTGTTGCTGGTAGTACTCGACGGTCGCCGGCCATTCGACCCACCGCTGGTAGGGGCACTTGGCGACGACCATGACGCCCGTCCCCAAAATGACCGCGAGGGTCAGCCGGATCTGCCAGGGCCGCCGGAGCAACTGCCGCAAGGTCAGCATGAAGACCGCCAGGCCCAGGAAGTCCAGCACGCCGATGATGGCGAGATGCTTCTGTCCCGCCCGCCAGACGGCCAGGACGCCGGCCGCCAGCAGCAGGACGGCGCCGACCTCGGCCCCGGTGCGGCGATACGGTTCCGCATCCTTGCGCCATCGCCTTGCCGCCACCACCGCCGCCACGGCCAGGATCACGGCCAGGCAGGAGAACGTCGCCGCCGGTCCGGCCGCGGGCGGAGCGGGCTGATGGCGGAACATCCTCGCGACCTCGAAGGAATGCGTCTCGCCCAACCACGCCCGCAGCGGAATCAACCCCAGCAGCAGGAGTAGGCAGAGCTGTTCCAGCCGCTCCGCGGCCCGACCCCGCGAGGGGCAGGACGGTGCGGAAAGGCGGGTCGGCTGCGAATGGTCCGCGGCAACCATAGGCTCTCTCAGGTCGGGCGCGTCGTCGGCCGGCCGGTCACGAGGTCGGATTCAATCCTCCGTGCGGCCCCCTTCCAACATGGCCACCAGGGCCACCACCAGCAGGGTTTGCAGGGCGATGCCCCCGGCCAGAAGCCATCCAGCCCGCGGCAGCAGCAGGGCAGGCAGGGCCGTCACCAGCGTGGCCAGCCAGATGACCGCCACGGCCCGGCGACGGCTCATCCCGCTGCGCACGAGACGATGCGAGAAGTGGCGGCGATCGCCCTTCCAGATCGGCCGGCCCAGGCGCCATCGAAAGAAGACCACGCTGGCGGTGTCGTACAGCGGCACCGCCATGACCACCAGCGGAGCGACGAGGCCGACCGGGCGCTGCCCCTGGCTCGCGTCGGCGAACGTCGTCAGGATGGTCAGCACCGCCAAGAGGAAGCCGAGGACCAGGCTTCCGGCGTCGCCGAGGTAGATTCGTGCCGGAGGGAGGTTGTACGGCAGGAAACCCGCCACCGCCCCGACCAGGAGCCAGCACAAGGTGGGCACGAAGACCTGGCCCGCCGACAGGGCCATGGCCCCGAAGACGCCGGCGGCAATCACCGTCACCCCTCCGGCCAGCCCGTCCATGTTGTCGAGGAAATTCAGGGAGTTGATCAGCGTGATGATCCACAAGACGGACAGGACCGTCGAGGGCCACCAGCCGAGGTGGCTCAACAGCCGCAGGTCGAACCCCGCGACCAGACCGACGACGATGGCCGCCTCGACCAGCAACTTCACGCCCGGGCCGAGCGGTCGCCGATCGTCATAGAGACCCAACCAGCAGAGCGCCGACGCCGCGGCGGCGATGCCCAGGGCCACGGGGGTCTTGGCCACGATCCCGCCCAGGTGCAGCGCCACGCACCGCGGCAGCCAGCTCGCTTCGGCGTAGCGGAGCAGTCCGGCCGCCGCCGCGCCGCACAACACCGGCAACACGACGGCAGCGGTCACGGCGACCCCGCCGCCGAGAGCCACCGGCGCCGCGTGGGCCTTGTGCCCCCCCGGCCGATCCACGAAGCCGTGCCGGGCGGACCAGCGCCGCATCAGCCCGGTGAAGGCGCCGCTGAGCAGCAGACCGGCCAACAACGCGGCGGAAGGGATGGCCACCGAAGAATCCACGCCGGAGCATGCTATTGAATCCGGGAGCGGGAGTCTATAAGTTCTTGCGCGTTGCTCGTGCCGGCCCGGGCAGGAAAGGGACTTGATTGAAGAAGGAACTCCGTAAGCGACTGCGGGCGGTGCTGGCCTCGGTTCCGCCGGACACGATGACCCAGCGGTCGCGCCTGGCCGCCGCGCGGCTCTTCGGCGAGCCGGAATACCGGCGGGCCGAAGTGATCATGGTCTACCTGGCCCTGCCGCAGGAAGCCGACACGACCAACATCGTGTTGCAGGCGTGGCAGGACCACAAGCGGATCCTGGCCCCGCAGGTAAGCTGGGAGAGCCGGCAGATGATCCCGGTGGAGATCCGCAACCTCGACACGGACGTGGCGCCGAACGAGATGGGCTTCCGGGAGCCGGTTCGCGGCCTGCCGTTCCCGATCGAGCTGATCGACCTGGTCGTGGTGCCCGGCCTGGGTTTCGACCCCGCGGGCAATCGGTTGGGGCGGGGTCGAGGATTCTACGACCGGTTCCTGAGTCGCCCGGAGTTCAAGGGTGTGACCTGCGGGTTCGCCATCGAGGAACAGTTCGTCGATTCGATCCCGACCGGCCCGCAGGACGTTCGCGTGCAGATGCTCGTCACCGACGCCGCCGTTCGACGATTCGACGCCTAGCAGGCCGCTCTCCCGGTTTCAGAAAAAGGCCGGCGGCGACGAACCCGGCGGCCGCGGCCGGCGTCATAGGTTCGGAGAGCGAAGACAGAGACCCCGCGCTGCTTGAACCGCCGCGAAGGTCGGATAGCGTACGTGTGGCCGGTTCGACGCCGCTTTTTCCGGCGTCGAACCACTTATCCGGAGACAACGTGGTCGCCCATCGTTTCGTAAAGATCGGACGCAGTTCCTGGCCGATGCTGCTGGCCGTGCTGCTGATCGCCGCCGGGGCCTGGGGAATTTACGCCTGGCGATTCGCCGGCTCGGCGGAGCCGGCCGCCGACACCACGTCGGGAGACGGCGCCCCGGCGCTCACCGGCCACGACCGCTCCCAGACCGTCGCCAACCTCAAAGCCACGCGGCCCGCGGCCGAGACGCATTCGGGCGAAGCCTCCGGAGGACAGTCGCCCCCCCCGCCGCCACCGCCCGTTCTCTCCGGAGGCGTGACCCCGAATGCACCGCCCGGAGAGCGCTCGGAGATCGAAATCTCCCTGGCGGATCCGCCGCCTCCTTCGCCCGCGACGGCGAAGGCTCGGCTGGAGGCCGGTCGCGCCGCCATCGCCCAAGGCGACCTGCTGTCCGCCCGGGTCGCGCTCTCCGCGGCCCTCGCGGCCGGGCTGAACCCGCCGGAGGCGACCTTCGCGCGGGCGGAGTGCGCGCGGATCGCCGACGCCCTGCTGTTCAGTCGGGCCACCGTGGCGGATGACCCGCTGGCGGGCGTTCACGTGGTCGGCAGCGGCGAGACGCTGAACGGCATCGCTCGACAATGCGGCATTTCGGAAGCGTTGCTGATGTCGCTCAACCAGATCCGCGACCCCATCAGGCTCCAGGTCGGCCGCCGCCTCAAGGTGTTGCACGGCCCCTTCCACGCGGTCGTGGACAAAGGACAGCACCGCATGGACGTCCTGCTGGGCGAAGTCCTGGTCCGCAGCTACCCGGTCGGGCTGGGCACGAACGGAGGCACGCCCACCGGCACCTGGGTGGTGCGGGAGAAGCTCTTCAATCCGGACTGGACCGATCCCTCCACCGGCCGGCATTACCCGGCGGAGGATCCCGAGAACCCCATCGGCGAGCACTGGATCGCCCTGGAGTGCCGCAGCGGGGAGTGCCTGGGGCGGGTCGGGTTCGGCATCCACGGGACGATCGAACCGGAAAGCATCGGCGGAAACCGCTCCATGGGCTGCGTGCGGCTGGCGCCCGAAGACGTCGCCTTCCTCTACGATCTCCTGGTCGTGGGGCGGTCCACCGTCATCATCCGCTGACCGGCCCGCGACGCGGACCGGCCCGCGCTCAATCCGCCATCCGTTCAAGGATTACCATGACATTCAGGAGGTGGCCCTGCCCCGGCGCGGTCTGGTTGATCGAAGGCGCCGGACGCCGGGGACCGGTCCCGTAGTAGCTGCCGAAGGCGGCGTACCGGACGCACACCGGGCAGGAGGCGGGCACGACCTGGCGCACCTGGGCGGCGGACAAGACCTTCTGCGCCCGCATCGCCTGGGCGAGCAGCCCCCCGACCTCCAGATTCAGCCGACCGGGAGCCAACGTCGTGGACGCAGCGCGACTGGCGAGGACGGCCGGGCCGGTCGCCACCGCTTCGGCCGGAGACGCCGATGGCAGATTCGGCCATCCCCATCCCAGACGACCGAGCCAGGCTTCCTCGGGATTCTCCAAGCGCGGGGCATAAGTCAGGGGGAAACGAATCCGGCCCTCGTTTTTGATCTGCCCCCGCCCGATCTCGGCGCCTTCCCACAGGGCCGCGATCGTGCCGTCCTCGTCCACGGTCTTCAGTTGGATCGGCGGCAGCGGCACCGTCACGCGGCGAGGAACGCTCCAGCGGAAGTGCAGGCGGGCCTCGTCGTCGGAGGAATGAGGCCCCGGCCTCGACTGCGACTCGATCAACTCCACCACGGCGATCGCGCCGTAACGACCGTCCACGATCGAACTGCGGCGGAGGTCGATCTGTTCGAGCCGGGCCTGGAACTCCGCAGCCGAACCGGCCGCCTGGAGCCGCATGGCGTCCTGTCGGGTCAGGTGGCCGATTTTGCTCAACCACGCGAACGCGGCGTAGGCTGCTTCCGTCTCCAGCGGGTAGCACAGCCCGGCCAACTCGTGGAAGTCCACGCCCGCCTTCACGGCGGCGATCAGCGACCAGCAGTCCCCCGCCTCGCGGCAGCCCTGTTCGAGGTCGACCAGTTCCGCCGTCACCCAGGTGATCGATTCCTTCGGACCGGGTCGGAGGAACTGCCCGAGGAGGGCCTGGTAGCCGTAGCTTCGTCGAATCTCCGGATGAGCGGCGGCGAGACGGCGAAGCAGGTCGAGTCGTTCGGCGTCGTCCCGACCGCCCGCCCGGAGGCTTTGCGCGGCCTGCACGGCGTACCCGGCCAGCAGGAGTTCGGCCAGGCTCTCCAGCCGGAGATCGGCCGGGCCGTGTTCGGCCGCCAGGACGAGGCCGCTGACCAAAACGTCCCGGGTTTCCAGCGACGCCTGGAGCGGGAACTCGCCTTCCGGCCGACGATCGGCCCGGGACTCGCGCTGATACCGCGCCTGGGCCACCAGCATCCGCATCGCCGCCAGCTTCACGGCCGGATCGGCGGAAGCGGCCGTGGTCTCCTGCACGATACGGTCCACGGCGCGAGAGTAGAGGGTATCCCCCAGCGGAATCGCCTCCATCACCTTCAGCAAGCCGATCTGCTCCACCGTCGCCGAGTTGGGCAGCCACTGGGTCAGCAGGACGTCATCCGGCGAGAGAATCCGCATCCCCAGCCGTCTGGCCTGGGCGGCAATCTCCTCCGCGGTGGCCGGTCGCACGTCCTTCAGCACGGCCCGCAGCAGTCTTTGGGCGGCGACCGGATCGGCGAGATCGCGGACGCGGCTGAGCGCCAGGCTCTGCGCCCGCTGCGAGGCCTTCTCGGCCAGGCCCCAGTCCACCTGCTCCTTCAGGCCCATGAGCACGTCCAGGGCCTGGCCGCAGAGGGACTCGTTGTCGGTCCGCAGGACGGCCATGAGCAAGGTCGCGGCGGCTTCGCCGTTGAAGTCCGGACCGGCCCGCAGCACTCGCGCCCGCAGCAGGGCGATCCATTCGCTCTGGACCTGCGGGGTCTCGGCGGCCAGGGCGGTCGCCGTCGCCTCCGAGACCCGGCGCGTTGAAAAACCCGACCAGACCGTCTCCCGCACTTCCGGCTCGGGCCTGGCGCCGGCCCGAATCAGCGCGGCCTCGAGCGTATCGAACCACTTGGGCGGCAGGTTGGAGCCGATTTCCTCCCAGAAACGAAAGACTCGCCGCGCCGACAGCACGGCCATGGCGGCGGAAGGGCCGCTCAACTTCTCCGCGACGGCCTTGATCCCCGCCGGCGGATCGAGGGAGGACTCGGCGGGCGACTCGATCCGATAGCCCAGCTCGTGGATCGTCAGCGGTACCCGGCGCAGCAGGGCGACGTCGACTTCGTCTCGTCCGCCGTCGGCCCAATCGACCACATACTTCTCCGTGCTCTTGGGTATCTCCAGCACGAGGGCGAATCCGCCGACCGGCAGCGGTTCGCGGAATCGGTCCCGGCTCGGCTCCTGGAACGGCCGCTCCGGACCGGGCAGCCGCGGCCCGCGGTGGTTCAGCGGTATGCCCTGAAAGCGATCCCCCGGCGGCCCCGAGCGCTGGGTGGTCGGCGCGGTGGTCGGTTCCTTGCCGCTGTCCGCGATCTTCAAGTCGAGTCGTTCATAAATGGCCCCGCCGACGAAGCGCAGCGGGGAGAGGCTCCGCGCGGTCCGGAACTGCACCACCGCGAAGCCGTACAGATCGCGGGGGTCCCGCAGACTGCCGCGGTGCAGGGTCTGCGGCCCGTCCACCGTCGTACACCGATAGGGCAGCACCAGGAAGGTCATGCCGGGCAGGGCGGTGACCGTCAGCTCCTCATCCTGGATCGTGTCGGACAGGAGCATCCCGCCCACGAGGCCGGGGGTCAGGTCCAGCCGGCGCCACGGCCCGAGGTACACATCCCACTCTTCGGCGGTCCGCCGGACGGCCACGGAATCGCGGTCCGCGCGCCAGGCCCGTCGCAGATAGTCGACCGCTTCGGCGGAGAGATCGGCCTGCTTCGCCCACCGCGCGGCCTCGAGCAGGAGGTCGGAGCCCGCATTCTGCAACCGCAGTTCGCGATGGGCGAAGACCCGGCGATTCCAGAAGCCGCGGAACGACGGGTCGCCCTCCAGGAGCGGATCCGCATCGAGCGTCGCCTCCAGCTCCAAGGCCCGCCGGAGGCAGCTTGCCGCGGGCTCCTCCAGCCCGGCCCAGAAATAGCCGGCGGCCCAGGCCTTCAGCAGGTCGGCGTTCGGGCAATCCCGCACCGCCTGGGCCTCGTCCTCCCCGCGCCAGACGTGGCGGACCTCCGCCGCCGGCACGGTGACGCGCCGCAAGCCCTCCGGGGTGCCGGTCAATACGGCGAGGGAGCCGGTTTCCTCCGCGGCCCGGCCGGCGTGGATCTCGCCGTTGAGAAGCACGACCAGATCCCCGTGACCGCGCGGCAACGGCCCCCCGCCCAGCACGGCGAGCACCCCGCACACACTGACCAGTCCCGGCCGTTTCATGGGCGATTTCGCCTTGGTTGTCGGGCCGCCGCGGACCGCGGTCGCCGCCCTCTTATTGTACAATCCGGGCGGCCGGGCCGCACGCCGAGCCGTTCGACCTCCGCGCTCCCGCCGCCGCGACACCTTCGGGACCTTCCCGGGGAGATGCGTTCATGAGAGTGCCCCGCGCACCGCATCGCTGGAATCTGAGCGTCGAGCAGGCCGGCCGCCGGCAACTCGCCCTGGCGCAGGACATCCTCGAAGAACCACTCCTGAGATCGGTCCGGTATGTGGCCGGCGGCGACGCGGCGTTCACCCCGGACGGCTCCTCCGTCATCGCCGCCTGGGTGGTCTGGGATCTCCGGCAACGCACGATCATCGAGCGGCGCCACGTCATCCGGCCGGTCAGGTTCCCGTACGTGCCCGGCCTGCTCAGTTTCCGCGAGGCCCCCGCCTTGCTTGCCGCGGCCCGTCGGCTGCGGGCCGAACCGGACGTGTTCCTCTGCGACGGGCACGGGCGGGCCCACCCGCGACGATTCGGTCTGGCCTGCCACGTCGGGTTGATCCTGGATCGCCCGACGCTCGGTTGCGCCAAGAGTCTCTTGTGCGGCCGGCATGACCCGCTGCCCGACCGTCCGGACGCCGCCGCGCCGCTCGTGCTGGACGGCGAAACCGTGGGCATGGCCCTGCGGACGCGGTGCGGGGCGCGGCCGGTGTATGTCAGCGTGGGCCACCGGCTGACGCTGGCCGACGCGGTGTCGCTGGTTCGGCTCTGCGGAGCGGGATACCGCCTGCCCGAACCGGCCCGCCTGGCGCACCAGACGGTTACCGGGTTGCGGGCGGACCGGCCGTGATCGGCGGCCGGCGTCATCGTTGGATAATCCCCTATATCGGCGCGGTCGCACTGCCTGCCACACCTGCCATTCTGACACGACGGAGCCGGTGAACCCGCGGGCGCGAACTCTCGCAACTGTTTAATAGACATGCACTTAAGAGAGCGGCGGAGGCCGCGTTCGCGGACTGGTACGGGCGTTGCTGTGGCCGTGGGTCGGCGAGGAGCAGCCGACCTCGCCGGCGAGTGACGCCACGACTACCAGCAGACACGAGAAAGGAGGTTTGAAGATGATGATGAGACCCTTGAACCCGTGGGAGGCCATCCAGCAGATGCGTGAGGAGATGGGGCGGCTCTTCGACGAGATGGCCCCGTACCTGCCCCTGGCCCAGCGTTGGGGCCTGCGGCGGGCAGGCGCTTTCCCCGCCCTGAACCTGTGGGAAGACGAGCAGAACATCTATGCGGAGGCCGAGTTGCCGGGCCTGCGGATGGAAGACCTCGAAGTCTATGTGGTCGGCAACGAACTGACCATCAAGGGCGAGCGCAAGGACGAGTTCCGCGAGAAGGCCGGCTATCACCGCCGCGAGCGCGGGGTGGGCACGTTCAGCCGGGTGCTGCAACTCCCGGCGGAGCTGGACGCCGAGCGCGTCGAGGCGGTGCTGAAGAACGGCATTCTCACGATCACGCTGCCCAAGGCCGAGAAGGCCAAGCCGCGCAAGGTCCAGGTCAAGGCTTTGACCAAGTGACGGAGAGCGATTCAGAGCAACCCCGCGGACATGATGAAGGATGAAGGAGGATGATGACATGGCCAATGAAACGGTGTTGAACAAGCGACCCGAGGATGCCGCCCTCGTGCAGACCGAGCGGACCCGCAGTCGGCCGCAGTTCTTCCCGAACGTGGATATCGTCGAGAATGCCGAGGAACTGCTGGTCCTGGCGGACATGCCCGGCATCCGGGCCGAGGACGTGGACATCAACTTCGAGAACGGCACCCTGACGCTGCACGGCAAGGTCGAGGACCGCCAGCCGGAGAGCACGAACTACCTGCTGCGCGAGTACGAGGTGGGCGACTTCCATCGCTCCTTCCAGGTCAGCGAAGCGATCGATGCGGAGAAGATCTACGCCGAGTACCGCGACGGCGTGCTGACGCTGCATCTGCCCAAGACCGAGGCCGTGAAGCCGCGGAAGATTGCCGTCAAGACCAAGTAAAACCCGGTGGCGTGGAACTTCCACGCCTCTCGAAAAACAGCGAAGGAGGTGAGTTTCCGTGAGTCTGATTCCCTGGAGGAACAAGCGCCGCGAGATTCAGCAGACCGTGACCGACCCGAGCCCGTGGCCCTTCCTGCGGGAAATGGAGCGATTCTTCGACCGGTTCATGCAGGGTTGGCCGAGCTTCGGGGAAGACCTCTGGCCGACCGCCCGATCGTCCGCCTGGATGCCGGCCATGGACGTCACGGAAGATGAGCACGGCCTGGTGATCCGGGCCGAACTGCCCGGCATCGATCCGAAGGACGTCAAGGTCGCGGTGACGAATCGGGTGGTCACCATCGAAGGGGAGAAGGAGGAATCCACCGAGAAGAAGAAAGGCTCGTCCTACTTCTCGGAGCGAAGGTTCGGCCGCTTCCGGCGCGACTTCGAGCTGCCGCCGACGGTGGATCCCGACAAGGTCCAGGCCGAACACGCCAACGGCGTCCTGACCCTCCGCTTCGAGCGCAACCCCAAGACGGCGGTGAAGCGAATTCCCGTCACCACCCGTTAGCGAACGCCGCGAGCCGCCGCCGTCCGCCGCCGGAGCCGAGGCCGCCCTGCCGCCAGACCGACCGCGGGGCGGCGTCGGCTCCGTCCCGGCGCCGACCGCCCGACGGTCGGAACGCCGCCGTCCTCATTCCAGGGTCACTTCCTGGCGGTACTCCGGCACCGTCGCCGGATAGCCCAGCCGCGACCGCACCAATCCCGCCAGCGCCTCCGCCGCGTCCGGCTCCCCGTGCGTCAGAAAGACCCGCCGCGGAGTGACCTCCAAGGCCCCGATCCAGCGCAGCAATCCCGCCTGGTCGGCGTGCGCCGAAAAGCCGTGGATCTGCTCGACGCGGGCCTTGACCCGCCGCCGGGCGCCGTGGATCCGCACCGTCTTCGCCCCGTCCACGATCTGGCGGCCGAGCGTGCCGATCGCCTGATAGCCCACGAACAGGATCGTGTTGCGGGAGCTGCCCAGGTTGTTCACCAGGTGGTGCTTGATGCGCCCCGCGGTGCACATGCCCGCGCTGGAGAGGATGACGCACGAACCCTTGATGCGGTTGATGGCCTTCGATTCCCCGGTGGTCCGCACCAGTTGCAGGCCGGGGAACCGGCAGGGGAACTCCCCCGACTCCACCAGCAGCAGGGTCTCCTCGTCCATGCAGTCCCGGTGCCGCCGGAAGATCTCGGTCACGTCGATGGCCATCGGGCTGTCCAGGAACACCAGCAGATGCGGGATTCGGTCCTGCCGCAGCAGTCGCCCCAGGTGGTACAGCAACTCCTGGGCCCGCTCGATCGCGAAGGTGGGAATCACCACGTTGCCGTGCCGCCGCACCGTCGCGTTGATCACCTCCGCCAACTGGTCCGGCACCGGCGGGGCCTCGGCCCGGGGGCGGGCGCCGTAGGTGGACTCCATCACCACGTAATCCGCCCGTTGAAAGACGGTCGGATCGCGGATGATGGGCTTGTTCCATTCGCCGATGTCGCCGGAGAAGAGCACGGTTCGCCGGTCGCCGTCCCGCCCCACGGCCAGTTCCAGCATCGCCGCCCCGAGGATGTGCCCGGCATCGTGAAAGGTCACGCGGACCCGGTCGTTCAGCGGCACCTCCCGCCCGTAGGGTAGCGTGCGGAACAACGCGGTGGCCGCGGCGACGTCCGCCTCCTCGTACAGGGGCACGACCGGGTACGGGCCGGTCCGCCCTTCCCGGTGGTGTCGCTTCTTCTTGAACTCCGCGTCTTCGCGCTGGATGTGGGCCGAGTCCTGGAGCACGATTTCGGCCAGGTCGCGGGTGGCCGGCGTGGTCACCACCGCCCCGCGAAAGCCGCCTTTCACCAGCCGCGGCAGAAGGCCGCAATGGTCCAGGTGGGCGTGCGTCAGCAGCACGAAGTCGATGGTCTCCGGCGGCACGGGGAACGGCGCCCAGTTCCGCTCCAGATAGGCCCGCTCCTGAAACAGGCCGCAATCCACCAGCAGCCGCAGCCCCTCGGCCTCCAGCAGATAGCACGACCCCGTCACCTGACGCACCGCGCCCAGAAAATGCAGCTTCATCGCGTCGGTCGGCCTCCTTTCACGGTCCGGCGGCGAGCGTAGCACGGCGCCGCCGCCCACCGCAACCGCCGCCCGGCAACTCCGCGACCCGCCGCGAATATTCCGCGGGCCGCCGGCAATCCCCTCGTGGCGGGCGTGATCCATGCGGACCCGTCCCGCCGGTCGCCGAAACCCTGCTTCCTGGAGGTTTGCCGATGTTCGCGGAACCCACCCCCACGGTCGTCCACAAGCGGCACTCGTTTCTGTCCGTGCTGGCCATTTGTGGGACGCTGATCGTGCTGTCCATCGTTGCCACCGTGGCCGGCGTCGGCCTGTACGCCCTGCGGATCGTCCATTGCAAGACCGCCGACCTCACCGGCCTAGCCGCCGAGACGATCAAGGCCCTGCCGGAGTACGCCAAGGTCCTGCCGCCGGTGCTGGCGGACGCCTTCGACGACGTGCGGGCTCCGGATTACGTCCGGCAACTCGAGATCTCGGTCCACCCGGCCGCCGCCCACCGCGAGTACCGCGGGAACGCGGCCGTGGTGGAGGTCCGCAACGCGGGCGAGGCCATCGTCAGCCTGCTGGCCATGAGGGTGCTGGCCCAGGACTCCGACGGCGGCCTGATCCGCGAAGCCGCCCAGTACGCGGCCACCCCGCTCCAGGTCGAGGGCGACTGGCGGGGGCCGATCCTGCCGGGTCAGACGCGGCGATTCGTGGTCTGCTTCCGTTCCGCGGCCCCGGTCGCGTCCTACGCCCACGAAATCACCGAAGTCCGCATCTGGAATAAGGATACACCACCACCTGCGGCCTCCGTCCAGGCCCCGGAGCGATGACCCGAACGCGGCCTGCCTCCCGCCGCAGGCCTTTCCTTGCCCAGCCTGCGAGTACGTTCCCAACGGCCGCGGACGCCCCGGCCGGCCGCCCTTGACGGCCGCTGGGGGCAAACCTAGGCTTCCGGCTCCTTGTTCCGGCCCGTTCGGGTCGAGCCGCCCCGGGCCGTGGGCCGCTGGACCGGCCCCCGCAGGAGGAAGACCGACGTGACCACGGAGGAGTTGAAGACCGCCGCCCGGCGGCACCGCCCGGCGGCGCTGCTCGGGGGCGGGATCGGGCTGCTGCTGCTGTTTTCGTACCTGGGCTATCAGTTTGCGGTGACGCCTCGCCGCCCGGACCCGCGGACGGCCCGGGCGGCGGAGGTCATCGCCTACGTGCGGGCCGAGCGGGGCCTGGCCGCGTTGTCGCTGGTCGAGGCCCGACAGTACCTGGCCCAGTGGCAGGAGGCGATCCGGCTCGATCCAGCCCGCAAGGCGGACTATGCCTCGTGCCTGGAGGCCCTGCCGGACCCGGAGCGCAAGGCCCTGGCGGAGGCCCTCTTCGCCCAGGGGAAGCGGGCCTTTCTGGACGATGCCGAGCGGCACCGCCGACTGGCCTCGAGCAAGGAGCAGTACGCCTTCCTGCTGGGCCGGTTGGAGGAGTACGAGGAGCAGGCCGCGTTCTTCAAGGAGCTGGCCGCGTCGTTCCCGCGCGCGGAGGCCGTCGCGCTGCCGGAGTTCCAGCGGTGGCTCTTCGAGCACACCACCGAAGAGGAGCGGGAACTGGGACAAGCCTACGCGGCCGCGTTGCAGCGGGTGGCGGAACAGGTCCGCAAGGAACGACGAACGAGCCGCCCCGCGGGGCCGTAGCGGACTCGGCTGCTCAGTCTCCGGCGACTCGTCCCCGCCGCCGCCCGGCGAAGGGGGCTGCCACCGCGTCAATCCGGCAGGCCGATCAGAGCTGCCGCCGTCGCCGGGGCCGACGTGGACCCGCCCCGACGCAGCGGGCTGTCCGGGCGCGGCCGATACAGCGACCGCAGCCGCCGGCAGACGGCCTCCACGCTCGAGCGGCCCGAGAGCAGTTCCTCGTCGAAGTCCGCCACCGCCGCCGGCAGCTCGCCCTCCAGCCGCAAGGCCCCCGGATCCGCGGCCGGCACCGCCAGACCCGCCGTCTGGCCGCCGTCCGGTGCCGCAGGATCGGCACCCACGCGCGACGGCTGACTCCCCGCCTCTGCCGCGGGGCCGGTCGTCTGCGGCGGCGGGGCCGCGGCGTTGCCCTCCAGCCGCACCGGCGGAGCCGATCCGCGGCTCTCGTCGTACACCAGCACGGGCAGCCGCAGGAACAGGTTGGCCTCCACCGCGACCGGCACGCCCGGACGGCCCGCCGTGCCCACGTGCACGGCGCGGTTCGTCGCGTCCAGCCCGTCGAAGACGTTGTGCCGCAGCACGATCCCCGCCCCGTCGCCCGCGGCGCGGGCCGAAACCGCCGGCTGGGCCGCCACCAGCGAATACGCCGGGCCGAGCAGCAGGTTGCCCTCGAAGACCGCCCCGTCCGGCAACGACTGCACGAGCTGGTGGGTGCGGGCGTTCTTCACGTACCGGCTGGCCAGGCCCCCCGCGCCGATCAGCACGTTCCCGCTCATCCGCCGCGATCCGCTCCAGACGCAGGCGGTCCCGCCGCGGAGCAGGTTGCCCTCGATCGCCGCGTCGGGGTTGCCGCAATTCAGCGCGTAGCGGCCGTCGTCGTCCGGCGTGGTGTTGTGGACGCAGTTGCCCGCGATGCGAGTCCGGGCGGAGTCGTCCTCCTCGATCACGATCGCCGCGTCGCGGCCGATGAGCAGGTTGTCCAGGATCCGCGAGGGCGCCCCGCGGACGTGCAGCGCGGCCGGGGCGATGTTGCGGGTCAGTTGAAGCTGCTCCACCGGCCGCTCCCCCGCCCGCCCGAAGACCTCCACGGCGACCCGTTCCCGCGGATCGACGAAGCGATTGCCGACCACCGCGACCGCCGCCCCGTCCCCGGCCCGGATGGTCAGGCGGCCGCAGTCGGTGAACGTGCAGCCGACCAGCGAGAGCGTGTGCGGGCCGCCCACCGCGTGGAACAGTACCGCCGGGGCCGCGGCGGCCCGTCGGCCGCCGATGGGGCGCTCGCCTGCGGCGCCGCCGCCGGACCGGCCGCCCGCACCGCCCAGGCCCTCGAACCGCACATGCGCCCAGACCGCCTCGTTCGGCTGCGGCGGGGACGGCTCGCCGATCACGCCGCCCGCCCCCAACCGCCGCGGTGCGGGACGACTCCGCACGTTGACCACGAGGCGACCGGGGTTGGTGTCGGGCCGCGTGCGAAAGACCACCGGCCGCTCGGCGGCGCCCTCCACCCGCAGATCGCCGCCGGCCTGTTCCGCCGTGCCGACCGTCAAGGTGGGGAAATGCCCCGGCGTCTTCACGGCGAACTCCACCACCGTGCCCGCGGCCACCGTGACGGTCGCATCCTGGATGGTGAGGTCGTCGGTGATGAGCACCGTGCCCGACCAGCGTTGGTCACGGTCGATGAGGCCGCGGAGCCGCACCACGGTGGGCGGCGTCTCCTGGGCGTGCAGGACCGCCGCGAGCAGCAGCCCTCCGGCCAGGCCGGCCGCGAAGAATCGCCTCGGCATGGGTCACCCTCGCAACTCCAGCCCCGCCGCGACCAGGAATTCGCCGAAGGCGGCGCGGAAGGCGTGGATCTCCTCGTCGTTGAGCGTGCGGTCCTCCCGGCCGATCTCCGCGCGGAAGGTCAGGCTCCGCTTGCCGGGCGGGATCGAGCCGCCCTCGTAGGCATCCAGGAAGGACAGCCGCCGCAGGAGCGGGTGCCGGAAGCCGGCCAGCCGCTGCTCCAGGGCGGCGTAGCGGGTGGCGGCGTCGGTCAACGTGCTGAAGTCCAGCCGGACCTGCGGGTGCCGCGGCACGACCGGCAGCTTGTCGAAACGCCCGACCAGGTCGGCCAGGGCCGACAGGTTCAGTTCCGCGACGGCGATCGACCAGGCCTTGAGCCGCTCGTCGATCCGCTGCTTGCAGGCCAGCGGCAGGATGGTGACGCGGCCGACCTCGCGGCCCGCCACCGCGACCGCGGCGAGGCGGTCGGGATCCTCCCAGGGAAAGGCGGGCGACGTCTCGCGGAACTGCACGCCCGCTTCGAGCACCTGCCGCGCCCAGCCGCCCAGCGCGGCCCGAAGCCGGTCCCACACGACGCCGTCGGCCTTGCGGCCCGCCTCCGCCACGACCAGGCCCAGGCAACGATGCTGCGACTCCTCCACCCGCGGCCGGCCGGGGTGGAAGACGCTGCCGATCTCGACGAGCTGGAACCGGTCGAAGTGTTGCCGGTTGCGGTCGGCGAAGGCCAGCAGGCCGGGCACGAGCGTCCCGCGGAACCGCGCGCAGTGGTCGGCGATCGGGTTGGCCAGGGTCAGGCACGGGCCGGGATCGAACCCCAGCGTCTTCAGCCAGTCGTCGTGGTACCAGATGTAATTGTGTACCTCGACGAAGTCCCCGCCGACGCACAGGTAGTGCAGCGTCCGCTCCTCGATCAGCAGGTCCGGCGACCGGTCGAAGTGGCGCGCGGTGATGTTCGGCAGCTTCGGCTCGATCTGGTTGTAGCCGATGAAGCGGGCGATCTCCTCGATGACGTCCACCTCGAGGCGAATGTCCTTGGTCGCGCGGAAGGAAGGCGGCGTGACCCGCAAACGGCCGCCGTCCAGCGGCGCGCAGCGGAACTCCAGGGCCGTGAGGATCCGCGTGATCTCCGCGGGAGACACGGCGTGGCCGATGAAGCGGGCGGCGAAGCCGCAGTCCAGCTCGATCGGCGAAGGCGTCTGCGGCGCGGGGTAACAGTCGCTCAAGGTGCCCGCCAGTTGCAGGCCGGGCAGTTCGGCCGAGGCCAGCTTGTGGAAGCGGGCGATGCCCAGCACGGTGTGGGCGGGGTCCAGCGACTTTTCGAAGCGGGCGCTGGCCTCGGTGCGATGGCCCATGGCGGTGGCGGCGCGGCGGATGGTGGCCGGTTCGAAGTTGGCGGACTCCAGCAAGACGGTGGTGGTGGCCGGCCCGACCTCCGTGGCCGCGCCGCCCATGATGCCGGCGATGGCCACGGAGCGGCGTTGGGACTGGATCATCAGCGTGTTCGGGGGCATGGTGCGGGTGACGCCGTCCAGGGTGGTGAAACGCTCGCCCGGCGCGGCCAGGGCCACTTGGATATCCGGCAGGGCCGCGGCGTCGAAGGCGTGCATCGGCTGGCCCAGCTCCAGCATGATGTAGTTGGTCAGGTCCACCAGCAGGCTGATCGGGCGCATGCCGCAGTGGGCCAGCCGCGCCTGCATCCACAGCGGCGCGGGCTGGGCCGTCAGCCCGGTCATGCGCAGGGCGGTATACCGCGGGCAGAGTCGCGGGTCGTCGATCTCGATGGGGATCGGCGGCAGGTCCGGCCGGACCAGCGACGCGGGGTCGGTCACGTCGTACCGCCGCAGCGGCAAGCCGAGGATGGCGGCGACCTCGCGGGCAATGCCGTAGTGGCCCCAGCAGTCGGGCCGGTGCGTCAGGGACTTGTTGTCGATCTCGATGATCCAATCGTCGAAGGGCGCCGGATCGACGGCCGCGCCCGGCCGCGCGCTCGGCGGCAGGAACACCGCGTTGGCCCCGACCGGCGTCAGGCCGAGGGCCTGTCCGGCGACGATCAGGCCTTCCGACGACCGCCCGGCGGGGTCGGTCGTGCCGACGGCCTGGCCGCCGAGGGTCGCCCCCGGCGGGGCGTAGACGACCAGGTCGCCGACCCGGAGATCCGGCGCGGTGGTGAGCGAGGTGTAGGGCCGCCCGGCGTCGACGAGGACGGTCTTGAGCTTCTCCTCGCCGGGCTTGGCCCGCACGGCCTCGATCCGCGCCGCGACCAGCCCGTCAAAGCGGGGGACGACGTGCTCGACGCCCTCGACCTCGGCGGTGGTGATGGTGAAACGCAAGGCCAGCTCCCGCGGGTCGATCTCGGCGGGGATGGCGACGAAGTCCTTGAGCCAGTTGAGGGAGATGTACATAATGCGCTAGAACAACCGTCCTTGGGCGGTCTTGACTCTGTTGAAACAGGCGGTCATCTCGGTTTGAAACCGGCCGAAGCCGCGTGGGCACTGGGCCGCGATCTGGTCGAGCTGAGCGTGTTCTCGCCAGTGCTCATCCGCGAATTGCCTTGCGAGATCGACGTTGCCGTCACCGTAGCAGCGGTCGAACCTGGTCGACAACCGCGTCAATTCGTCCAGCGTCGCCTTCGGCGCCTGATCCTTCTCCGCGTGGTAGTTCTTCAGTGCGTAGCGGCTTTCCGCCGGGGCGGTTCTGCCGAATCCGGCCCAGGCCAGGGTGTTGCGGCGGTCTCCGAGCCACCAGGCTTCAATCTCCCTGATGGCGATCCCCAAGACGAAGCGATCCCGCCCTTTGATCAGTCTGCGGATCCGTCCCTGGACGGCCTCGGTGTTGCGGTCCAGCAGAATCACGAAACAGGCGTGGTCGTAGTGCCCGGAATCCAGGGCTTTGACCAGGCGCCGGACGGTCTCCAGCACGCCTCCATGACCGCGCTTGCGGATGGCGAACAACTCGGCGGCGTCATCGGAATCTACCGGCCAAGTGAAGCCGGCCTGGTCCCGCGCGATGCGGCCCAGCAACGCCGGCAGCAGCACGTGGTCGATCGGCCCCTCGGCAATCACCCCGATTTTCGTGCTCATCTCGCTTGAATCCCGGCCGTTGCACCGATGAGGCCGAGCGTCCAGGCCTCGCCCAGGGACTCCTTGAAGGTCGCCCGGGCGACCTTCAACTGGACCTTCTCGCTGAGCCGCACGATGCGGGCCCCGGCCTGGGGTTTTCGCCGGTCCATGCAGTATACCTCTTCCGGATGGTCGTAGAACTCGTCGAGGACATAGGGGCTGTGGGTCGTCATGAATACCTGGCATTGTCGGGGAGGCTTGCGCTGCGTCAGTTCGCGAAGGATCTGCACGACTTCGCGAACGAGTTGCGGGTGGACGCCGTTCTCCGGTTCCTCGAAGGTGAGCAGTGACGGAATCCGATCCAGGTACAGGAGTGACGCGACGGCCAGTAGTCGCAGGACACCGTCGCTCATCTGCTGGCTGTTGAAGACGACCTGCTTCCCGTTGCTCTCATGCAGGCGGATCATTCGCCATCCCCACCCTCCGCGACCGGAAACGGAAACGTCGGTGACCGTGGGGAACAGCCGCTTCAGCCGCGCCACCAGGCGTTCAAAAGCCGGGCGGTCCTTGTCCCGCAGACGGCCCAGCACGGACGCCAAATGCTCGCCCGACGGACCGATCTCATCGTGCTTCCCGCGGTCGGGATTGCGCAGCACCTTGGGATCCCAGATGAGATACTGGCGGAAGCCCTCCACCCATTTGCGAAAACGCAGCATCTCCGGATACTTCTGGCGATCATCGTGAGCGTCCCATCGACTCAGGACGCTGGCGGGAAGACTCATCAGTTCGCGCCGCTCGTAATCCTTCGTCTGGTTGTTCCAATACTCGCAAGTGCGTCCCTCGCGTCTGAGTAATTCCCGTTGTTTGCCGCCCGGCGGCGTCCAGCGCAGCGATTCTTCGCCGACGCCGAGATGCTTCCGAGGTTGCAGCGCGACCGAGTACTCGTAGGTGCCGGCCCCCTGGCCGTCTTCGTCCGGATCCAGCTCCGCGACCAGATTCCAGCGGATGGTCTTGCTCGACTGGCGGAGATTGGGCAGGTCACGGTAGTCCCAGCCACGCTCGGTGAGGTAGACCTCGACCGAACTCATGAAGAACGCCCGCAGCAAGTCGATGGCCTGAAGCATCGAGGACTTGCCGCAACCGTTCGGGCCGATCAGGACGTTGAGCCGCCCGAAGTGAATTCGCGCCGTGGGATCGTCCGGCACCTGGGCGAGGTTCTTGAAATTCGTGATGGCGAATTCCTTGATCATGATGTTCGCCTTGCAATCTGCTCTCCCGTCACGCGCTCCGGGCTGATCAATCCCCGGAGGTCCCCGCTGTTCAGGATGCGGATGTCCGCGATGCCGTACTTCATCATGGCCAGACGCGTCAGCCCCAGGCCGAAGGCGAAGCCGGTGTACTCCTTCGGGTCGATCCGCCCGTGGCGCAGCACGTTCGGGTGGACCATCCCGCACGGCAGGATCTCCACCCAGCCGCTCCGCTTGCACGTCGCGCAGCCGGCGCCGCCACAGATCGCGCAGGACATGTCCAGCTCGAAGCCCGGCTCGACGAACGGGAAGAACCCCGGCCGCAGCCGCACCTTCACCTCGCGGTGGAACACCTCGCGCAGCAGCAGCTTCATGAACGCGATCAGATGGGCCACCGAGATGTCCCGGTCGATCAGCAGCCCCTCGAGCTGGTAGAACGTGTTCTCGTGCGACGCGTCCACCGCCTCGTAGCGAAAACACCGGCCCGGGGCGATCACCCGGATCGGCGGGCCGTACCGCAGCATGGCCCGCACCTGGCACGGGCTGGTGTGCGTCCGCAGCAGCCACCCGCCGGCCTCCGCCGCCCGTGACGGGTCCGGCGTCAGCCAGAAAGTGTCCTGCGTGTCGCGGGCCGGGTGCATCGCCGGGATATTCAGGGCCTCGAAGTTGTAATACTCCGTCTCCAGCTCCGGTCCGCCAACCACGGCGAACCCGAGGCCGGTAAAAACCTCCTCGACCTCGCGTTGCACGGCCGTGACCGGGTGCAGGGAGCCGCGGTGCGCCACCGGCGGCGGGAGCGTGGGGTCGAAGGTCGCCGCCTGCTTCCGCTCCCCGGCGATGGCCGCGCGCAAGAACTGTTCCTGCGCGGTCTTGAAGCGCTCGACCACTTCGGCCTTGACCTGGTTGATGGCTTGTCCGGCCGCGGCCCGCTGCTCGGCGGCGAACTGCTTGATGGTCTTCATGGCGTCGGCCAGCGGGCCTTTGCTGAGGCGGGTCTCGGCGGAGCGGAGGGCCTCGACCGACCGGGCCTGCTGGATGGCCGTCTCACACTCCGCTTTGATCGAGGCCAGTAATCGCTGTAAGTCGTTGATGTCCATGATGATTCGGTCTGTATCCCTTCTTGGGCCGCACCATACCGGCAGTCCCCGGCTTGAGCAAGGAGCCGCCTCCCCCGCTCGCCCTTTGGGCGCGGGCCGAGAAGTTGGCCGCGGACTGCGGCCGCAGCGAAGCGGAGCGCTGGGCAAGCCTGATAGGGTGTAGGCCGAACGGCGTGCCGATCGTTCGCGGGACACGCCCGACGGAGTAGTTCGACGCGGCCCACTCGCCAGGGGAAACCGGTGAACCTGAATCCGCTGACCAACGCCACCCCGCCGCTGCCCGCCGATTTGCCGCCGCCAAAGGCGATCCCGCCGCCGGCCGGGTCGCCGCCGCCGGCCTTGCCGTCGCCGGGCACCGGCCCGCCGCCGGATGCGATGCCGCCCGCCGAATCGCCGCCGAATGCGACGCCGCTTGCCGAACCGACGCCGGAGCCGGACGCCGCCACGCCGTGGTTCGGCCGGGTGCCGGGGTGGTGGGCCTCCAGCGGCCGCCTGGCCACGCTGACCCGCAGTGAACTCGCCGCCGCCCTGGTCCTCGCCGCCCATAGCAACGCAGACTACAGCGCCCGACCGGGGGTGGCCCGCATCGCCGCCGCCGCGGGCCTGAGCCGCCGTTCCGCCGTCCGGGCCTTGCGGGGCCTGGAGCGGGCCGGGCTGATCGAAGCCGAGAGCCGCGGGGGCGGCCGGGCCACGACCACGGTCTACCGGCTCCGCCCGACGCCGAAACCGTGCCAAAGCCCTGTCACGGTTTCCACCCCGAAACCGTGCCAAAGCTCTGACACGGTTTTTACCCCGAAACCGTGTCAAAGCTATGACACGGTTTTTACGGCGAAACGGTGTCACAGCGCGACCGAAACGGTGTCAAAACGCGACCGAAACCATGCCAAAGCTTTGTCACCCCAACAGAATAGAACAGAGTATAGAACAGAGCAGCAGCAGAGGAGCATCAAGAGGCCCGCGCCCTCTGCGGCAAGGCCTGCTGCTGCTGCGGGGTCTGGAATTGAATCGCAATGCAAGGGGGAAGAGCCGCCCGACGCCGCCTCCGCGGCCTTCCCGGTACGCAAAGCTCTCACCGCCGCCGGGATCGGGGAACCCGCCCGAGGGCGACTGGCCCAAGCCTGGTCGGGTCTGCCGAACGCCGCCGAGCGGATCGCCGCGGTGGCCCAGACGCTTCGCGGCCGGGGCAAGGGGACCGGCGCGATCGTTCGCGAACTGGAGGCCTTGGCCGAGGCCGAGCGGGCCTGCACGGCCGCCGACGCCGCCGCCTCCGCGGCCGCCGCCGAACAGGCCGCCCGCCGCACCGCCGACGACGCCGCGGCCCGCCGGGCGGAAGCCACCGAACGGGCCGCCGATGCCGCGGTCGTCGCGGCCATCGACGATGCCCAGCTCCAGGAGTTGCTGGGCGAAATCCTCGCCGGTGCCCCCTGGCTCCGCCGAACGATCGGACCCGACCCGCGCCGCAGCCGAATCCTCCGCCCGCTGCTGGCCGCCGCCGCCCGGGCGGTTGGCGGAGACCGCCGCGCGCAGCACGCGGACTCGACGGGCAAACCGCCGTCAAGAGAGGCGGCCTGCTCCCGCGGGCGGGCGCCCTGCTCCCGCGGGCGGTCGCCCTGCTCGCCCGGTACGCCGCGCGCGGATCCGCCGGCGGCCGAAACGGCGCCACCGAAGCCGCTCCGCCGCACCGGCCCGCCGCCCCCGCGGCCGCCCGTCGATCACCTGGCGCACCCGCAGGCGCGGCGGAACGGCGGGTGCCCGCCCCGGGCGGCAGCGACCGGCTAAGTGGGGAAAATCCAACAATTGGAGCCGCCCGACGCCGGCGACCGCGGTGTCGGCGGCAAGACACCTTCAGACATGTTCGACAAACAGCGGGCGACGCGACTCGAACGCGCAACATCCGGCTTGGAAGGCCAGTGCTCTGCCATTGAGCTACGCCCGCGGGGCCGCGGCCCGGCGGCGCGAACCGCCGACCGGTCGAGCTTGCAGTCTAAGCCGCCGCGGGCCGATCGGCAAGGGGTCGCCACGCCGCGATGGGGCCGCGTCGCGGCGACGGCCGGCGGCGAAACCCGCCCACGGCCCCGGCCGCCGCCCGGGTTGAGCTTCCCGGACGCCGCCCGGGTTGAGCTTCCCGGACGCCGCTCCTACACTCCCGCGTTCGTCAGGGCAGGAATCATGGCCAATCCACCGGCAATCCGCGAGCAGTACCGTCAGGCACTGGCGGTCGGCGGCATCCTCGACCGCGGCGATCAGTCCGTGCTGGAACTGACCGGGCGAGACCGTGTCCGCTGGCTCGACAACCTGGTGACGAACACGGTCGCCCCGCTGGCCGCCGGCCGGGCCGCTTATGCCCTGGCCCTCAACGTCAAGGGGCGGATTCTCGCCGACCTGCATATCGTGGTGCTGCCGGATCGACTCCGCTTGCACGTGGATCACCGCGTGGCCGCGGCCCTCCGCGACCACCTGGAACGCCATCTGATCACCGAGGAGGTCACCATCCGCCCGACGGACGGCCTCCACCCGGCGGTCGCGTTGCTGGGCCCGCGGGCCGCGGACGCCGTCCGCTCCGCCGGATTCGCCGACGCCGCGGACCTGCCGCCGCTGCACCATCTGGTCCTCCCGCAGGCCGATGGGCCGCTCCTGCTGCTGCATCGCCGAGTCGCGGACCTGCCCGCCTTCGAGGCCTATCCCGTCGAGCCCGCCGGCTCTCCGGCGGCCGTCGCGCGGATCCGCCAAGCCGCGGTCGGCCTCGGCTTCGCGCACTTGTCGCCGGCCGGGCGGGAGATCCTGCGGATCGAGGCCGGAGAGCCGCGGATCGTGGACGACTTCGACGAAAACACCCTAGCCCTGGAAACGGGGCTGCAAGACCGGGCCGTCTGTTGGACCAAGGGCTGCTACCTGGGGCAGGAGATCGTGGAGCGGATGAGGTCGCGGGGGGCGCTGGCCCGCCGGATCGCGGCCGTCGCGGCGGAGGGCGCGGAGGCCCTGGCCCCCGGTCGGCCGGTGCTGCTGGACGGGCGGGAAGTCGGGCAAACCCGCAGCGGCTGCTGGAGCGAAGCGCTGGGCTGCCCGCTCTCGCTGGCCCTCCTCAAGGCCGAAGCGGCGACTCCCGGCAGCCTGCTGACCATCGGCCCGGCAGGCCCCGACCGCGACGCCGAGCCGCGGCCGACGGCCCGCGTGGTGGCCGTGCCGGTCCGCGGCTGAGGGCCTTCGCGGCGGACGCTCGCGGCGGCGCGGCCGACGGCGCGGCCGCGGTCACAACGAGTAGGCCGCCAGCAACCGCCGGGCGTGCCGCAGGTCGTCCAGCGGCCGCTCGCCCGTGGTCCGTGACACCACCATGTCACCCTCGAAGCCCGCCTCCGCCAGGCTGCTCAGCAGCCGCGGCGGATCCAGCCGCCCTTCGCCCAGGCGAACCTCATGGCCGGGATGCTCCGGAGTGCCGGGCACCGCGTCCCGCAGCCGGACCAGCCGGATCCGCCCGCCCAGCGACTCGCCCACGACGTGGGGATCCTCGCCGCGGATGATCATCGCGGCGGTGTCGCAGCAGGAGCCGACCCAGGGGCAGTTCAGCTCCGCCAGCACCTTGCTCAGCTCGGGGGTGGGGACTCCGGACGTCTCCAGCGCGACGTTCACGTCGGCCCGGTCCGCGCGGTCCGCGATCAGCGCCAAGGCCTCCCGCAGCTCCGACTGCCGGGCCGCGTCCACGCTGCCCAGCACGGTCGACACCACCGGCACCCGCAGGCCGGCGGCAAGGTCGATCACCTGGAACAGCGTCTCCAGGCGACGCTCGGCGTCGGCCGGATCGGCATACCCGCCCGGGCCGGTCGGGCCGCGGAGGCTGCTGAGCCGCAGGCCCAGGTCGGACAGATGCCGCCGCAGGTGCCGCCGCCCGGTCTGCGACAGTTCGGCGGGAGAGATCGGCCCGTGCGTCGCGCGGGCCTCGACGGCCTCGTAGGCCAGCATCCGGGCCAGGTGCATCGCCTGCTTGACATCGGTTCGAAGATCTTCGAGGCAGACCGCCAATCCTGGTCTGGGCATGGTCCTCTCCACCGTCATCCGCCGAAGGCTCGCCAAGGCTCGCGGCCGCTATCGTATCGGCCGGCGCCGGACCGTCGAGTCCTCGACGACTGTCAGGGAGAAGCATGCTCGGGGCAACGCTGGGAAGAAGCGGTGGAGGCGGGGGCCGCGGCCGGGCGAGGTCAGGGCGCGGCGAGATTCTGCTCGGCGGCCGCATCGCGGGCCTGCTCCACGCGGGAGGCCCAGTCCTCCAGCATGCGGTCGGAGATCTGCCGGAACTGCCCTCCCGTGCGGGCGGCAATGGGGGCCAGCTCCTCGCGCTGCCGCGCGGCCTCGCCGAGGCCGATCACGTTCACCACGGCGCCGGTTTCACCCGCCTTCTCGGCGAGCAGGGCGATCTCCTGGGCCTCGAGCCGCTTGGCCAGGACGAGGAAGATCTGATCGGCGTCCCACTGGACCGTCGTGGCCATCGCCTTGACCAGGTCCGTCTTGCCGGTGGCCAGGCCCGAGGTCAGGATGGTCCTGGCCTGGGCCAGGTCGGTGCGGGGTTCGGCGATCTCCAGCAAGGTCTGGCCGCTCTGGTCCTTGTCCTTGGCGACCACGATGCCGAACTTCTTTTCGCCGAAACCGTGGGCCTCGTTCACCGCGTTGGTGACCAGGGCCAGCTTGTTGATGTAGTCCTGCATGGAGGCATCGCCGTCCACGACGTAACCCGTCACGCCGTTGCTGATCGCGATGCCGAAGTAGGCAGCCAGGGGATCCCCTTCACGCATGGCCTTCGTCGCCGCGGCTTCCGCCGAAAGCTGCGCCCCACTATCCGACAGCGTTCCATCCGCCGCCATCACATAAGGAGGAGCCTCGGCCGGACGCGGCATCGTGGCGTACCAGGCGAAGCCGGACAGGCCGAAGGCCACCAGCGATACCGCCGTGATCACAAAACTCGGCGAGGAAATGCGGTGCGCCACCCGCGTCGCCCTGTCGGATAACGCTAACAACCAGGCGGGCAGATCATTGGCGGGCTTGCCGGCGGGAGGCTGCCGCGGGCCGGCGGCCAGCGGCGAATCCGGGCGAGCCACGCGGAGGCCGCGGGTCGCCGGTTGAGGCTTCTTCTCCACCGGCATCAGGGTGCGGCAATGACGGCACCGACAATACGCACCGCGGAAGACCTCTTCGAGGAGAAGGGTTCGGCCACAACCCTGGCATGTCACCCTCAGCGGCGGCATATCACCGCTCCCACACGGGTGAAACCACCCTCGCGCCGCGACAGGCCAGACCGGCGTACAGGCGCCGCCCTTGCTCCCGGCGAAAGCAGCGGAGATGAATACGCGCTGCGAGAACTGAGGACGTCAGGTCTCGCCGGGGGCGGCGCTACTGCCGCGACGTCACTCGCTTACACACCAAATATAGCCGAAAACCGGACGCTTTGTCCACAGTTCCGGCAGATTTATGTTAATCAAATTCACCGCCGCCGGGGCCGACCCGCCTGGGGAAGTGGCATATATGGTGGGTGTCCAGCCGAGCGGACGACGGTAGGCCACGACCACCGCCGACCGGATCCCCGCCCGCTCTTTCGCCACGGCGATCGCGTCCGCGAGGGTTCCGATACGGTCCACGAGACCGTGTTGCCGGGCCTGCTCGGCACTGTAAATCCGCCCATCAGCAAGCTTTAAAACCTGCTCCCGGGTCAGGCTCGGCCGGCCCTCATCCACCACCGTCACAAAGCGATTATAAAAGTCATCTATAAGACCCTGAAACACCGCTCGCTCCTCCGGCCTCATCTTGCGGAGGGGCGAGCCGGCATCCTTGAACGGCCCGGAGGTGATCGCATCCGTGGAAATCCCCAATTTGGCCAGGGTCCCGGAGAGGTCCACCATCTGCATCACCACGCCGATGGACCCCGTGATGCTGGTCGGCTGGGCGATGATCTCATCCGCCCCGCACGCCAGGTAGTAGGCCCCGCTGGCGGCCACATCCTGGAAGAAGGCCACGACGGGCTTGCCGGTGACGGCCCGGAACCGCCGCAGTTCCTCGTAGATCGTGTCGCTGGCGGTCACGGTCCCGCCGGGCGAGTTGATCCGCAGGACGACGGCCTTGACCCGCTTGTCCGCCGCGGCTTTGTTGAGTTTTTCGACAATGAAGGAAACGACATGCTCGCCCTCGGACAGCAGCCCAGGCTCCGCCGCGTTGATCAGCACGCCGGAGACGTCGATCAGGGCGATCCGCTCGCTGATCCAGCCGGGATCGCGGGCGACGACCTGCTCTTCCAGCGTCTGGTCCGCCGGGACCGCAGTCACCTTGAAGCTGCCGGTCGGCGTACAGGCCGCCCCCCCGCCGAGCACCGCGGCCCACAGGCAGCCGGCCACCAGCCGGACCACGATTCCCGCGTTCACCCCGGTGTCGGCCACTCGGCGCACACCCTCACTTCGCTGAGCACCAGCCATTCGTCACGCTCCCTCTCAACGCTCGAGACCCGCTGACCCTCCGCCTGCCGCGGGCCGATCCCGCCGGGCCGGGAGCGGTCAGCCGTCGAGCCACTCGCCACAGCGTAACACCAAGGGAGCCTGGCGACACCCTCGCGGCGGACTCCGCCGGCGAAGGCATGCCGGGGTCGGCGGTCAAAAAGACGGAAAGGGGCGCGACTCAGCCGGCCGCCGCAACCCGGTTCATGCACGACCTCGCCGCCGCGGGCCGCCACAACCCGGTTCATGCACGACCTCGCCGCCGCGGGCCGGGTCGCCTTACGGGCAAGGGCAGAGGATCTCCACCGTGATGGGGCCGGGGGAGACCGATCCGGAGGTCGAGATCAGCACATGGTAGACATTGCCCGGTATCAGGCCGGTCACGCAGACGCTCGACAGGCGGCCGCACGAATCCTCGTTGCAGGCGATCTGGTCCGCCTGGGTGAAGGGACATGCTCCGGTCCAGTTGTAGACGGCGATCTGCGTGTCGGTCACCGGCGGCGGCGTGGCGCACGTGCGGATGAGCGCCGAGGACCGGGCCGCCTGGAACTTGAGCCAGACGCTCCGCTCGCCCCGCGCCGGGGCCGGAAAGATGCACGTCAGGAGCGGATCCGTCGGATCCACCAGCGTGGCCGACGTGTTGTGCAGCACCGTGGTCAGGCCGCAACCGGTCAGCTCGGCGTTCACGCAGTCGTCGTAGTACGGCGGCGGGCAGACCACTCCGCCGCAATCGCTGTTGTTGCCCTGGTAGGTTCCGCCGACGGCGGAGCAGGAGGACTGCGTGCGGATCTCGCACAGCCCGATCGGCGTGCAACAGGCCCCCGTCACGCACGGATCCGGAGCGCAGGACGTGCCGTTGCCCTCGTAGGAGCCGCCCGCGATGGCGCACTCCTCGGCCGAGCGGATCGAGCACACGCCGCCCGGCAGGCAACAGGCCCCCACCGCGGGGCATTCCACCCGGAGGCGAATCGGCCCGCGGGAGGCGTCGCTGTAAGCGGCCACCTGGAGGTAGTACGTCGCCCCCGGAGTCAGGTCGTTGAGGAAGATCCGGGACAGACGCCCGAAGGCCCCGCAGTCATCCTCGCTACAGGCCAGCTCGTCGCCGACGCCGAACGGGCACGCGGCGTCGGGGCGATAGACGGCCAGCAAGGTATCCTGCACCGGCGCATTGCTGCCGCAGGTGGAGATCAACGCGGTCGTGTCCGCGGCCACGAACTTGTACCACAGCGTGCCGACGCCCTGACCGCCGCCGCTGCGGCAACTGAACGGCGGATCGGCCGGATCGGTCGTGGCCTCCGTGTTGTCGGCGATGACCTCCTCGTTGAGCGGGAGGAGCGTCGCGTAGAAGCACGAGTCGTTGTTCGGGCAGACCGTCCCGGCCAGAATCAGATCCACGAAATGCTGCACGTCGCGGCCGTCCACGCCCTCGTCCGCGTTCACATCAAGAGGACAATACTCCGGCGCCGTGATCTCGGGCGGGGCCAGCAGGCCGGCGATGAACTCCGCCACATCCGCGTCGCTCACCAGGCCGTCACCGTTGACATCGCCCCGGCAGCACGGCTGCGGGCAGACATCCGGCGTACAGCCGGTCTCGTGACCCTGATAAACGCCGCTCGCCGCCAGGCATTCCGCGGCCGTCAGGATCGCGCATTGCCCGTTCGCCAGACAGCACGCCCCGGTCGGCTGCGGGCACGGGTTCGGCTCGCAGACGGTGCCATCGCCCTGATACTGCCCGCCGCTCGTGCCGCATTCCTCCGCCGTCAACACCGAGCAGTCTCCGCTCGCCGCGCAGCACGCCCCGGTCGGCTGCGGGCACGGGTTCGGCTCGCAGACGGTGCCATCGCCCTGATACTGCCCGCCGCTCGTGCCGCATTCCTCCGCCGTCAACACCGAGCAGTCTCCGCTCGCCGCGCAGCACGCCCC
>CAZNFM010000015.1:74212-90280 GCA_964572385.1 uncultured Planctomycetaceae bacterium
CGCAGCACGCCCCGGTCGGCTGCGGGCACGGGTTCGGCTCGCAGACGGTGCCGTCACCCTGATACTGCCCGCCGCTCGTGTCGCATTCCTCCGCCGTCAACACCGAGCAATCCCCGCTCGCCGCACAGCACGCCCCGGTCGGCTGCGGGCACGGGTTCGGCTCGCAAACGGTGCCTCCGCCCTGATAACTGCCTCCGGCGGACGCGCAATCCACGAGGAACAACGCGTTGCACGAGCCGTCCGCAAAGCAGCAGGCGCCCCGCTGCGGGCACGGGTTGGGGTCGCAGTCCGTGCCGTTGCCCTGGTACTCGCCGCCCAGGAGGTGGCACTGGATCTCCGTCCGCACCCGGCACTCGCCCTCGGCCAGGCAGCACGCGCCCTCTGGCTCCGGCGGGCACGGTTCCCCGGCCAGCAGCAGGGCCACGAAGGCCGCGATGTCGTCCGTGTCCAGGGCGCCGTTCGCGGCATCGGTGTTCACCAGGCAGAACTCGATCGAGCCGGGCGGCGGCGCCGCGAAGAAGAGGGCCACATACGGGGCGATGTCGGCCCCATCCAGCAGCCCGTCCGGTTGGGCGTCGCCGGGACAGCAGGGTGGAACCGGCGGGCAGGTCGTGTCGGAGCAGGGCTGCCCCAGGGTGAAGGTGTCGCCCGGCGCGGCGCACTCCGCCGCGGGCAGAACCTCGCAGGTGCGGTCGGCGTGGCAGCAGGCGCCCGCCTGCGGCGGCAGGCAGAACGTGACCAGCGTTCCCGAGCCGGTCGCGGAGCCGACGCCACCCACGCGAATCAGATAGCACTGGTTCCGCACCACCGGCACGATGACCACGCTCGGGCCGCCGTCGGCCCCGCAACCATCGTCGTCGCACCCCAGCTCACGGGCCGACGTGGCCGGGCATCCGCAGCCTTCATAGACCGCCAGGGCCGTGTCGAAGGAAGTCAGGCCGCACAGGCTGACGGTCAGATCGCCGGTGCAGGAAGCAATGTACTTGAACCAGACATCCCCGTTGATCTCGGCGCAGCCCGGCCCCGAGACCGTCGGGCCGTCCGGGGTCGCGCCGATGGTATCGAACGAAACCATCGCGTCGCCCACGATGACCGCGGCCTGACTGCACGGGTCGTTCCGCGGCGGGCAATCGAAGCCCGCGCAGACCCCGCCGAAGAACGTCCCTCCCTGCGCCCCGCACGCGGCCGGGGTCAACTCCGCGCAGACCCGCCCGTCCAGACAGCAGGCCCCCGCCCCCGTGCCGCAGGGCGGCTCGATCAACCCGCAAGGAGTCCCCGCGATGAACCGCTGATCCTCGCCGGGCGGGCAGTCCAGGATGTTGAGGCCGTCCACGCACGCCGCCGTGGACTCCGTGCAGCAGGCCCCCGTGGACACCGCGCACGGCGGGCTGAGCAGGGAGCACAACATCCCGGGATGGAACACCTGATAGTAGGCAGCGCACAGCGCCGGGTCGTCCACGTCCGTGCAGGTCCCCGTGCTGAGGTTGCAGCACGCCCCGATGCCGGACGGCAGATCCTCCCCGTAGAGCTGGAACGAGAGGTGACGATTGGTCCCGGTCGCGGGGTTGCCGATCTCCGCGCACGAGGACGGACACCCCCCCACCGCGGGGCAGCCGTAGTTCCCGAAAACGTCCGTCCAGAACGGGATGTTGAAGCTGGCGCCCTGAACCGCGTCATAACCCCTCCCGATCTCGCTGGACAGGCACCAGGCCGTCTGCGGCGGGGCATTCAGCCGCGGCACGATCGACAACCAGTAGCGGGTGTTCTTGGCCAGCCGAAACAGGGACGGGTTCAACGGGATATCGATCAGGAAGCAGGGCCGGCAGACGCCGACGTACGTCTGGTTCAGCAGATTCGCGACCGGGATATACTCCGAGGCCAGGTAGGTTCCGCTGTGACCTCCTCCCTGGAGGGGAGCGCCGGACGGCCGAAGCAGCGTGGGGTTGTGATAATAGACCGTCACGTCCACGCCCTGCCAGTAGGTCAGCGGGGTCGCGTTCTCGTGGCCGATCGCGTTGAAGAAGGCCGTCGCGCAGCGCACCAGGGTGAGCTGCACGCCGGTCTCGGGCGAGACGAAATCCTGAATCACGAAATCATCCGCGGCCGCGGCGATGAAACCCCAGGGCGGGGCGCTGAAACTCCGCTGCGCGGCCGGATCGCCGAAATCATCGAGGGGCGCGCCGTTGTCGTAGAGCACGACGGGCGTGCGGGGGCCGTCGCGAAGCCCGAGGGACGGCGGCAGCAGCCATTCCGCCGCCGCATCGCCGCTCGCCCCCACCGCCGGGGCCGCAGTGGCCGGCGTGCTGTGAGGTTGAGGCCCATCCCGCGAAGCCGGGGAGCGGCCCTGACCCGCGACCGCGGCATCGCCGCCGGATTCGGCGCCGCACCTCGCCGCGAACAGAGCGAAAAACGCTATACCGATCACCCACGCCGCAGGACGCGTTCTCTCGCCCATCCACACCACTCCTTCGATCCGTTGGTCGCTCACGGCGGCCCCCCCGGGGACGGAGTTATCATCCCCTGCCTCAGCCGGCAGAACCCCGGGGCCTCCCTCCTCATCGGACCCACCCGGCCGGACTCCAACTAGTTCTCAGGGGGCGGCTCCGTCGCGGCGTGGTCGGACCGCGGGACCGACCGGCGCACGGACCTCGTGGTTCAGTATATCCGTATTTTACGCCGTTCCCAAGTGTTGACCCCGACCGCCGCGGGCCGCGACCTCCCCACGCCGCCGCGCGAATTCGCTGTCGACGGCCCGGGTCCGCGGTACTCCCGCCCGACCGTCGCGCCGACCCACCCCACAAGGCCGATAAACACCGCGGAAGGAACCGTCAACCGGCATGGGCGGGCCGATACCCGGCGCGACCCGGCGGAAGCCGCCTTGCCGCCCGGCTACAACGGCTCGTCGCTCTCCACCGGCCACCGCCGAGCATCCGCTGATCCGGCGGGCGGGGCCGCGAGGTCGTTTTCCGCCGCGGCGGTCGGTCTGGGCGAAGGGCCGCCGGCTGGGCCGGCGAACTCCGCGGCCGGCGCCCGCGGCGCCGCTCGTCGAAAGAGGTTGCTGAGAATCCGCAGCAGCGTCGTCCCGTAAAAGTAGTGGTCCGGCAGCCGCCAATGGAGCGTCCGCCCGTCCGGCACGCGGACCGATCCCGTGCTGCCCTCGAACAGCGGCTCGATCTTGCGGATCTCCGTGTGGATGTGAAAGACGAGATCCGGCGGTTTCTTGATGATGGTCTGGATGCCCCACGGGGCGGCGCGGGTTTTGATCTCCGTCAGCACCAGGAGCGTATCGACCGCTTCCGGGATCCGCCCGAAGGCATCCTCCAGGTCGCGGCGCAATTGCTCGACGTCCGCCGGCGTGCCGCAGGCGGCGAAGCGGCGATAGCACTCCATCCGCTGGCGGTCGGAAGGGATGTAGCTTCGCGGGATGTAGGCTTCGACATCCAGCTCCAGGTGCACGGCGGGCCGCTCCACGTAGGCCTCGCCGCGCATCCGCTTGACGCTCTTCTCCAGCATCTGGCAGTACAGCTCGTAGCCGACGGCGGCGATGTGGCCGGACTGCTCCGGCCCGAGGAGGTTGCCGGCCCCCCGGATCTCCAGGTCGCGCATGGCCAGGTGAAAACCCGCGCCCAACTCGCTGAACTCCTCGATGGCCTTCAGCCGCCGGGCCGCGGTGGCGGTCAGCGGCTGACCCGGATCGATCAGCAGATAGCAGAAGGCCCGGTGCTTGTAGCGACCCACCCGGCCCCGCAGTTGATGCAGGTCGGCCAGCCCGAACCGGTCGGCCCGGTCGATGAAGATCGTGTTCACGTTGGGGATGTCCACGCCCGCCTCGATGATCGTGGTGCAGACCAGCACGTCCGCCTCCCGCCGGATGAAGCGGAGCATGACCTCCTCCAGCTCGTCCCCCGGCATCTGCCCGTGGCCGACGATCACCTTCGCCTCCGGCACCAGCGCGCGGATGCGGTTGGCCACGGTCTCGATCGGCCCGACGCGGTTGTGCACGAAGTAGACCTGCCCCTCGCGGTTCAGCTCCCGCAGGATGGCCTCGCGGATCAGCTCGTCCGAGCCGGCGCAGATCCGGGTGGCGATGGACCGCCGGTCCAGCGGCGGCGTCGCCAGGGAGGAGATGTCGCGCAGGCCGACCAGGGCCATGTGCAGCGTCCGCGGGATCGGCGTGGCGGTGAGCGTCAGGACATCGACGGTGGCGCGCAGTTGCTTCAGACGCTCCTTGTGCTCCACGCCGAAGCGCTGCTCCTCATCGACCACCACCAGCCCCAGATCGGCGAAGCCGACGTCCCGGGACAACAGACGATGCGTGCCGATCAGGATGTCGATCTGCCCTTTCCGGGCCGCGGCGATGATCTCCCGCTGCTGTCGCGGCGTGCGAAACCGGTTCAGGCACTCGATGACGAACGGGTAATCCGCCAGCCGCTCCCGAAACGTGCGGTGGTGCTGGTCGGCCAGGACGGTGGTCGGCACCAGCACGGCCACCTGCTTGCCGAACTCCGCCACCTTGAAGGCCGCGCGGATGGCCAGCTCCGTCTTGCCGTAGCCCACGTCCCCGCACACCAGCCGATCCATGGGCCGCGGCCGCATCAGGTCGCCCTTGATCTCCGCGTTCGCCGTCGTCTGGTCCGGCGTCTCCGGGTAGAGGAAGGCATTCTCAAACTCGATCTGCCAGCGGGTGTCCGCCGGATAGGCGATCCCCGTCTCGCCCTGCCGCGCCGCCTGGATCCGCAACAGCTCGGCGGCCAGGTCGCTGACCGCCTCCTGCACCTTCTCCTTGGTGGACTGCCAGCGGGTGCCGCCGAGTTTCGACCGCAGCGGCCGCACCCCCCTGGCCCCGACGTACTTCTGCACCAGGTCGATCTGCGAAACCGGCACGTGCATCGTGGCGTCGTCCGCGAACCGCAGGGTGAGATACTCCTCGCTCTTGCCCGAGTCGCCCTTCCGCAGGGTCCGCATGCCCACGTACTGGGCGATCCCATGCACGACGTGAACGACATAGTCCCCGTTCTGGAGATCGAGGAACGACTCGATCGGGCGACCGGTCGGCACCCGCCGCAGCCGCCGCTTCTGCGTGTAGCGGTGGAACAGCTCGTGGTGCGGCACGACGGCCAGCGGAGCGGAGCCTTGCCAGATATACCCCTTGTGAATCAGCCCGACCCGCGACTGGATGCCGCGGCGGGAACCGTCCCGCCCCGCGTCGGGCCGCGCGTCGCCCTCTTCCTGGGCGATCAGTTCCCACAGACGATCCTGTTCGCCCTGGTTGTCGCAGAAGATCACCACCGGCTGGACCTGGGCGAGCTGCAACACCTGGGCCACCGCGTCCGCCGCCTTGCTCTCGAATTGGGGCAGCGGCGCGCAGGCCACGGTGCAGGTGTCGGCCTCCGGCACGCTGGCCGCCGGAAAGCGGCTGAGGTGCAACTGTCCGAACCGGGCCAGATTCCGTTGCACGGCCTCCGCCGGGAAATGCCCGACCGGACGACCGAGCCGCTCGAACACCAGGCGGCCGGTCTCGGCGATGTCGATCGGCTCTTGCAGGACCACCAGGGTGTCGGCGGGCAGGTACTCGCTGAAACAGGTGGTATCGGAGGACGAAAGCTGGGCCGGGTCCGGAGGCAGGCCCAGGCAGACCGACGCGACCGTTCGCGTGGACCGCTGCGTGCCCACCTCGAAATGCCGAATCGATTCGATCCGGTCGCCGAAGAACTCCACCCGGACGGGGTCGGCGTCCGCCGTGGCGAAGATGTCCAGGATGCCGCCGCGCCAGGCGAAATCGCCCGGCTCCTCGACCTGATCGAGCCGTTCGAAACCGTGGTCGAGGAGAAACCCGGCGATCTCCGCCGGCTCCCGACGCTGCCCGACCTCGAGGGTCAGCCGGTGCGCGCCGAGGCAGGCCCGGGTCGGCACCGGCTGCATGAGCGCCTGCACCGAAGCCGCCACGGCCCGCAAGGGAACGCCGGAACCGGAACGCTCCGTCGCACGGTTCGGCGCCTCGCCCGCGGCCGGAAACTCGGCACACAGCCGCGCCCGCTCCGCCGCGATTCCACCGGCCCCACTGCCTTCGCCGGGCAGCAGTTCCCACGCCGGCAGCAACTCGACCCCGCCGCCCAGGACCGTTTCTAGGTCGTCCCGAACCTCGTCGGCCTCCTCGAGATGGGCGGCGACGTAGAGCAGCGGCCGACGCAACCGGCCGGCGATCGCCGCGGCCAGCACCGGCGCGCACGATCCCCACAACCCATTCGCGCCCAGGGGGGACTTCGTGGTGCTGAGCCTGGCGCAAAGGGCCTCGACGACCGGCTCCCGAGCGAGCGCGTCGACCAGGTTCACACGGTGATTATTGGTCCGGCGGGGGCCGGTGACAACCCGCCCGATCCCGCCGCGGCGGCGGCCCGATCACGGTTCCGCCACCACCCGACAGTAGATCAGCTTGCCGTCGCCGATATCGTAAAAGTCCCGCAGCAGTGCTTCCCGACGGTAGCCGCACTGCTCGTAGAAGCGTTGCGTCGGCCGGTACAGCTCCCGCGAGGAGGTCTCGACATAGATACGCCGCCCGCCCCGCGCGGCGATTCGCTCTTCCGTCAGCCGGAGCAGCCGTCGCCCCAGGCCCCGGCCGCGACAGTCCGCCTGCACCGCGATCCAATACAGGTCGTAGCTGCCCACGGTGCAGGCGATCGGGCCGTAGCAGGAGTAGGCGACCACGCGACCGCCCGATTCCGCGAAGAGAAAGAAGTAGCCGCTGGCCGGCCCGCGAGCCAACCGTTCCTCGACCAGCTCCACGGCCACGTCCACCTCGAAATCGTGGAAGAAACCGGCCGAGACCACGATCGCCCGCACCGCCTCGGCGTCGGCCGGGCGGACGTCTTCCCGAATGGTCACCTGGCTCCAGTCCATCGGGCTTACCCCTGGGCGGGCGGCAGGGCATCCGCCAGGATGCGCTCGACGGCCTCCGCCAACGTGTGTCCGCCTCGCCGAACCGCCGCCGGAAACCCGGCATCCGGCGACAGGCAGGGGTTGGCGTTGATCTCCAGAATCCACGGGCGGCCGGCGGCGTCCACCCGGAAGTCCACCCGGGCATAGCCGCGCAACCCGAACCATCGCCAACAGCGGACGGCCAGGCTGCTCAGCCGCCCCAGCAGCGGCCGGTCCTCCGCCGGAAAATCAAACCGGCGCGGCGTGTGGTGGTACTCGAAGGAGTCCTCGTGCCACTTGGCGGCGTAGCCGACGATCCGCGGCTTGCCGGGCGCGTAATCGACGAAGTCGATCTCCGCGGGCGGCAGCACTTCCGGCCCGTCCGCCGAGGCCAGCAGGGAAAGATTGAATTCGCGGCCCTCAATGTACGCCTCGGCAAAGGCCGCGCCGCCGAGCCTCCCCCTCCGCGAGGCCACTTCCGCGGACAGCGCCCCGAGGTCTCGGACCTCCACGACGGAATCATCGTCCAGCCCCACCGACGCCTCTTCCCACACCGACTTGATGATGTAGCGCCCCGGAACGAAGGTCTCGCCCTCCGGCACGTCCCCCGGCGAGTACCAGGGCGGCGTCGGCAACCCGCCGGCCGACAGGAACCGCTTGCCGAGCACCTTCTGCGAGGTGAGGAACATGGCCTCCGTGTGCGATCCGGTGTACGGAACCCCCAGCGACTCGAAAACCGCCGGCGGCCAGTGCACCAGCCGCCCGCTGCCCCCGACGGACTCCACCAGATTGAAAACCACCTCGGCCGCCGCCGCCCGCACCAGCCGCCGCACGGCCTCCGGATCGGGCACAAAGGGCCTGATCTCGGCGCGGTGCCCGAGCTGAGCCAGAAGCTCCGCGACGGCCGCCGCCTGAACCAGGGCATCCTGCTCATCCGGGCGGGAATCCTCGGCCACCTCGTCGTGGAGAATGAGCACCCGCATGGGCCGTCTCCGCGCCTGCCCCGCCGCTTCGACTCGCTCAGGAAGGCCGGCCGGGGGGTGCCGGCCAGGTGTCGCGATGCCCCGCCGATCGACCGGGATGGCCGGTGCTCCCGATCCGCCGTCGAGCGGAATCCATGATCCGACTGATCAATTCCAGGTAGGACACCCCGCGGGCGGTACAGATCATCGGGAGGTCGGAGTGAGTCGGATGCAGGCCGGGCAGCGGATTGACCTCCATGAAATGAAGATGGCCGTCCGCGCCGACGCGGACATCGACCCGGCCGGCATCGCGGCACCCCAAGGCCCGCCAGACCGCCAGGGAGAGCGCTTCGGCCTCCGCCGCGGACGCGGGGTCCGCCATGGGAAACTCGCACAGTTCCTCGCACCGCTCCTTGTTGACGTAGGTGTAGGAATGCGGCTCGGCCTCCGGGCGCAGGATGATCTCCATGGTGCCGACGGCCACCGCGGCATCGCCGGTCCCGGTGATGCCGACGGTGAACTCCCGACCCGGGAGGAACTCCTCGACCAGGGCCGGCTGGCGGTAGGCCGCGACGATTCGCCGACACTCGCGGGCCAGCTCCTCGCGGCTGGTCACCCGCGACGTGTGCGTGATGCCCTTGGCCGTTCCCTCCGCGACGGGCTTCACGAACAGCGGAAAGGGCAGATCAACCCGGGCGATGTCGGCATCGGACTCCACCAGGCGGAAATCCGGGGTGCGGATGCCCAGGTCGCGCAGCACATGCTTGGTCATGGCCTTGTGCAGGGTCAGGGACAGGACCAGCGGATCGGAGAAGGCGTAGGGAATCTCGTAGGCGTCCAACAGCGCCGGAACCTGAGCCTCCCGACCGTAACCGTGGAGACCCTCGGCGATGCTGAACACGATATCCCACCGGTCGCCGGCCGCGAGGCGGTTCACCAGTTGCCGGATGTTGCCGACCCGGTCGGTGTCGTAGCCCAGCTCATTCAACGCCCCCTCGATGGAGTCGATCGTATCCGGGCGGTCGAACTCCGCCGTCTCTTCCTCGCCGAACCCCGCGGCGAGGTACTCGGCCCGCAGATCGTAGATGAGTCCGACTCTCATGGGTCCGCTCCTGGCGGCGGCAACGATCGGCCCTCGGCGACTCCACCAGATTGGTCGGCGGAACCGCCTGCGGGCCGCGGCGGACGGCTGCTCCCGGCTCCGAACGCCTCCGCCGTCGGCCGGCTCACTCCGCCGCAACGGGGTCCGGATAGCGATACAGCCGGCCTTCGTGGTTCCGCAGCACGACGAAATCGCCTTCTCGGCCGACGACGGCGTTGGGCAGGAGGGGAATCTTGCCCCCTCCACCGGGCGCATCCACCACGAACGTCGGCACCGCGTAGCCGGTGGTGTGGCCGCGGAGTCCGGCGATGATCTCCAGCCCCTTCTCCAAAGGCGTCCGCAAGTGGCTCGACCCGCTGATCGGATCGCACTGATAGATGTAGTACGGTCGCACCCGGATCCGCAGCAACCCGTGCATGAGCCGCTTCATGGTCTCCACGTCGTCGTTGACGCCCTTGACCAGGACCGTCTGGCTGCCCAGGGGGATGCCCGCGTCCGCCAGCCGCGTGCAGGCCTGGGCGACCTCCGGCGTGATCTCCGCGGGATGCATGAAATGGATGCTCATCCACAGCGGATGAAACCGGCGGAGCATCCGCGTCAGCCGCGGGGTGATCCGTTGCGGCAGCACGGCGGGGATCTTGCTCCCGATCCGCAGGAACTCGACGTGCGGAATCGCCCGCAGGCGGGTCAGGATCCACTCCAGCCGGTCGTCGCTCAGGCTCAGCGGGTCGCCGCCCGACAGCAGCACGTCGCGCACTTGCGGATGCGCCGCGATGTAGTCCATGGCCCGTTGGTACTGTTCGGTGTTGAAGTGGTACTCGCCGGTCTGGCCGACCATCCGCGCCCGCGTGCAGTAGCGGCAGTAGGTCGCGCAGAAATTGGTCACCAGCATCAGCACCCGGTCCGGGTAGCGGTGGACCAGCCCCGGCACGGGCATGTGGCCGTCTTCGTTCAGCGGATCGTCGGCCTCGCCGAAGCCCCGGCTCAACTCGCCGCCGACCGGCACCATCGTCCGCCGCAGGGGGTCCGCCGGATCGTCCGGATCGATCAAGGAGGCGTAGTAAGGGGTGATGCCCACCGGCAGCAGGCCGCCGAGGCCCGCGAGAGCCTCCTGTTCCTCGGGCGTGAGGCTCAGCACGCGCGACAGGCCCACGCGATCGCGAATGCGGTGGCGGAGTTGCCACCGCCAATCGTTCCACTCCACCGGCGAGGCGGACGGGAACACCCGTCGGCGGAAGGCTTCGCTCCGCGGACTGATGACCGCGGAGCCGGCCCCGGCGATCGCGGAAGCGATACGGCCGTTGCCGCGGCGCCCGGCGCGACGTGGCGGTTCGTGAGGGTCGGTGGTGGGGTGAAGACGGGACTCGAGGCTGGTTACTTCCAGAATTTGCAGGCTGACGCTACGGTGAAAACCGCCGGGCTCCGGATCGGAGCCCACGCTTTGTTCGTCCATTGGACTCTCATGCCTTGCTTTATGATTGGGTGGGGCCGAGGCTGTCCGTGCTCCTCACGGATCGTGTTGATCAAGCTCCTTCTCGTCTCGACCGCGCCAATCGCTCCTCTCGCGCGTATACATAGTTCCCCGGTGGCCGAAGTCAAGCGAAATTCGCCCAAGCCGCCGCGCCTTTTTCGTCGCCGCCCGGCTCGGCTCCCGTCCGGAGCAGCGCCGCCGGCGGCCAGGGTGCGAACCGCTCCCTCTCCCCGCTCGCACCAGGCCCCGTCCGACGACTCCGGCGCCGGCCCCTTGAAGCAGTCCGGCAATTCCATTTTGATACCACCCGCCAACATCGGGAGGATTCGGGTCATGCCAAAGGTCAGTGCCATGGTCGTCGCCGCGGGCAAGAGCGAACGCTTCGGCGGCAAGGAAAAGAAAATCTTCGCGTTGATCGACGGGCAGCCGCTCTGCCTGCGGGCCGTGCAGCTCTTCGTCAACCGCGAGGAAGTCTGCCAGACCATCCTGGTGGTCGCTCCCGAAGACATGGAGCAGATGAAGGCCAAGTACGGCCCCAACCTCGGCTTCATGGGTGTGCGACTGGTGGAAGGCGGCCCGGAGCGCAGCGATTCCGTCGCCGCCGGCCTGGCGGCGGTGGCGAGCGAGGCCGAGTTCGTCGCCGTCCACGACGCCGCCCGCGTCTGCCTGGCCGCCGAATGGATCGACCGGATATTTCAAGTCGCCTTCGAGACCGGCGCGGCCGTCCCCGTGGTCCCGGTCACCGCCACGGTCAAGCGGGTCGGCCCGGATCGGATCCTGGGCGACACCGTGCCCCGCGACGGCCTGTATATGGCCCAGACACCCCAGGTTTTCCGCCGCGACCTGCTGCAAACCGCCTACCAGAAGCTGGCCGAGGATCGCGTCGCCCTGCTCGGGCATGCCGCCGTCACCGACGATGCCCAGGTGGTCACCGCCGCGGGCTTCCCGGTCGCCGCCGTGGACGGCGACGCCCGCAACATCAAGATCACCACCACCGACGACCTGAAGCTGGCCTCCGCCGTCCTGAAGATCCTGCCGCAGAAGGCCGTGCCCCGCGCCGGCGCCTTCGAGGAAGCCCAATGGTAGGCGGTTCGCCGCCGGCCGCGGCACTCGGCGCGATGCCTTGACCCGGGCCGCGCTCTGCGGTGCAATACCGCCGCGAAGGACGATCGCTCGCGGCGTACCGCCCCGAACGGCGGCCTCGACACCATGAGGGACAGGGCCATGAGACGGAACCGCATTGCCGCCTTGGGCATGGGCTTGCTTGCCCTGGGTTCATTCTGCCTCCTGACGGGCTGCGAAGGCATCAACTACAAACACGACCCCCGGGTGGTGGACATCTCTCCCCCGCCGGAGAACGGTCCCGGCCGCGGGGCGGACACCTCGCTCGAAACCTACAACTTCCCCGATCTCGTGGAACAGATGATGGCCACGCGGGAGACCTACATCGCCGCCCGCGAGCAGTACATCGTGCGCCTGCGGGAACTGGAGCGGGCCTGCCTGACGCTCGGGGACACGGCGCGGGCGGGCTGGGCCCGGCGGCAGCGGGAGCTGATCGAGAAGGCCGAGCCGATCACGTACCCCTATCTCACCGCGGAGGCGCCGGAGCATCGGGTGGAAGTCGCGCCGGAGGAGAGCATCCCGGAAGCGGACGCCATCTACGCCCGGGCCAAGGCCCTGCTGAACGAGATTCGCGGCGTGCCGCTGGCGGGCCACCTGGAGCACAATAAACGCAAGGCCCGCGAGGCCCTGGCCCTGTTCAAACAGGTTCTGCGCGATCACCCGCGGTCCGACAAGGTGGACGACTGCGCCTTCTACTGCGGCGAGATCTACAAGGAGTATCTCCGCGAGGACGATCCGGACGACGAGCTGGCCCTCCGGTATTACCGCTGGGCCTACACGCTGGATCCGCAGACCCCGCACGCCGCCCGTTTCCAGGCCGCGGTCGTCTACGACTTTCGTCGCCACAACCGCGACAAGGCCATCGAGCTGTACCACCAGGTGATCGAGCTGGAAGAAAACAACAACCTGTCCAATCAGCGGTTTGCCGCCGCGCGGATCGAGCAATTGACCGACGACGACCGCAGCCCCCTCCGGCCGCAGTTGGCCAGCCCGACGCCGCCGCCGGCGACCGAGGTGCCGGTGGTCTCCGACCGCACCGGCGATCCGGTCCGGCCGCCGCTGGCCGACGCCGACCGCGAGCCGGTGAACGTCGAAGAGCCGTAAGCACCAGGCCGCAAAGCCCCCCTCGTCGCTCCGCCGCCCAAAAGCTCCGCTTCAGCCTACGCCGCCCGTGACGGCGGCCGGTTCGCCCTTGTTCCCGGACCGCCCCGCCGGCGGCTTGGGCAGTCCCCGTCGAGCCGGTATAATTGCGGATCAGCCGATCGACCGATCGCCTGGGAACGGCGGAGCGGCGATCGCCAGGAGCACACCCCATGTACGGCGGCGACGACGTCCACATCACTCCCGGCATGCAGGAGTACATCAACCGCAACAACGCCTACCTGGCCCGGCGGGACCGTTACATCCGCGAGGTGGTCAAGAAGTGGAAGTTCGACACCATCGCCGTCCACGGCCTCTACAGCGTGGAGGACGCCATCGAGGACTACCAGGGCGCGATCATCGAGCCGATCTTCATGAGCTCCTCGCAGGCCTACCGCGACTCCGACGAAATGGCCGCGGCCCTGGCCTATCTGATCCCCACCTGGTGCTATTCCCGCATCGCCAACCCCTCCACCTACTACTACGAGTGGACGCTGGCCCTGCTGGAGGGCTACGGCTTCGACGGCGAGACCGAGTGTTGCAGCACCTCCAGCGGCATGGCCGCGATCATGACCGCGGTGCAGCCCTTCCTGGTCCACAAGCGGCGGCATGTGCATGAGCCGCGCAACTTCGTCGCCACCGCCCAGTGCTACGGCGGCACCTTCCAGCAGTTCAACGTCCGCCTGGCCGAGGAGCGCGACATCGAGTGCCGCTGGGTGGCCGACCCCACCAACCTCGACGAGTGGGCCTCCAAGATCGACCAGAACACCCGCTTCCTCTACGGCGAGCTGCCCAGCAATCCCGGCCTGGGCTTCTTCGACATCCAGGCCGTCGCCGACCTGGCCCACAGCCACAACCTCCCGCTGATCTGCGACGCCACCGTGGCCACCCCCGCCCTGCTGCGCCCCATCCGCCACGGGGCCGACATCGTCGTCCAGTCCGCCACCAAGAGCCTGACCACCAGCGGTTTCGGCGTCTGCGGCGCGGTCATCGCCCGCAAGGGGATCGTCACCAACATCGACAACGACGACCTGAAGAACAACTTCGCCATCTATATCAAGTACCTGCCCAACCGCGACTACGGCCCGAACCTGCACCCGATGCAGGCCATCATGACGCTCAACGACCTGCGGACCCTCCGCTCCAAGATGGACCTGATGAGCCGCAACACCCAGCAGGTGGCCGAGTGGCTGGAGCGGCACCCGGCCATCGAGAGCGTGCAGTACCTCGGCCTGAAAAACCACCCCCTGCACGAGCTGGCCAGCCGCTACCTCTGGCTGGTCGATGCCGAGGACGACGAGCAGTACCGCCGGCCCGTCAACCGCTACGGGCACCTCATGTCCTTCTGCGTCAAGGGCGGGCCGGAGCCGACCCGCAAGTTCTTCGACGGCCTCCAGCGGATCTGGCGGGCCACCGACCTCGGCCGGATCAAGAGCGTCGCCACCATCCCGGCCATCTCCACGCACCAGCAGCAGGGCGAGGAGGGCCGCAAGCTGGCCAACATCCCGCCGAACCTGGTGCGGTTGTGCGTCGGGGCGGAGCACCCGGCCGACGTCATCGCCGACCTGGACCAGGCCCTCCACGCCATCGGCACCCGCACCTCCGTCCGCCTGGCCCGCTGAGCCGCCGCCGGCGACCGGCGCCCGGGACGCGTCATCCTCGGCCGCCGTCGCCGCCTCCGCGGACGCCGGCCCCGGCCGCCCCCGCGCCGGCGAATCCCCCCGCCCCGACCCGGCCGACGGCCCGGGCGGGCGCGCGGCGCGGTCGCGGGGCGCGGCGGCCCGCGCGGCGGCCGGCGGCCTCCCGGAAACGCGGCGGGAACCGGCGCTGTTGCGATCGTTCGGTCATGCGGCCAAACTGGGATGGTGACGGGTTCCCCCGGTCCAGGCGAAAACCAAGAGCATGAGCAAACCGCGCATCCTGATCATCGAGGACGAGAAGCTGATCCGCTGGTCGCTCCGCCAGCGGTTTCAGGAGGAGGGCTACCTGGTCGAAGACGCCGAGACCGGCGGCGACGGGCTGGCCCGGATGTCCCGGGCCACCTTCGACCTGGTGATGCTGGACTACAAGCTGCCCGACCTGACCGGGCTGGAGGTGCTGCGGCGGATCCGCGAGCAGGATCAGGAGGTCGTGGTCCTGATCATGACCGCCTACAGCAACGTGGAGAACGCGGTCGAGGCCATGCGGCTGGGGGCCTACGACTACGTCAGCAAGCCCTTCAAGATGGACGCCCTCCTGGTCACGGTGCACAAGGCCCTGGAGACCACCCATCTGAAGCGGGAGGTCCGCGAGCTGCGGGCCCAGATGCGGCAGCGCTTCGGCTTCGACCGGCTCCTGGGGCAGTGCCCGGCCATGGTCCAGCTCTTCGAGTTGATCCGCGACGTGGCCGGCAGCGGGGCCAGCACGGTCTTCCTGCGCGGCGAGAGCGGGACCGGCAAGGACCTGGTGGCCAAGGCGATCCATTACAACTCCGACCGGGCCAACCACCCGTTCATGAACATCACCTGCACCGCCATCACCGAGTCGCTGCTGGAGAGCGAGTTGTTCGGCCACGAGCGCGGCGCCTTCACCGACGCCAAGCAGCAGAAGAAGGGCCTGCTGGAGCTGTCCGACGGCGGGACCGTCTTCCTGGACGAGGTGGGCGACATGCCCCCGCCCTTGCAGGCCAAGCTGCTCCGTTTCCTGGAGGAGAAGACCTTTCGCCGGGTCGGCGGGGTGCAGGACATCGAGGTGGACGTCCGCGTGATCGCCGCCACCAACCGCGACGTCCACAAGCTGATCGCCGACGGCGGTTTTCGCGAGGATCTCTACTACCGCCTCAACATCATCCCCATCGAGTTGCCGCCGCTCCGCGACCGCGGCGACGACATCCGCCTGCTGGCCGAGCACTTCGTCGACGTCTTTTCGCGGGAGTTCCGCCGCCCGGTCCGCGGCCTGACCCCCGCGGCGGTGGAGAAGCTCCGGGCCTACGGCTGGCCCGGCAACGTCCGCGAGCTGCGGAACACCGTGGAGCGGGCGGTGCTGCTGAGCAAGCAGGACTACCTCGGTCCCGAGGACCTGGTCACCGGCCGGCCCCGCCCGGATGCGGCCGCCGCGGTCATCGAGCTGCCGCCCGGCGGCATCAGCCTCCAGACGGTCGAGGAGCAGCTCGTGCGCCAGGCCCTGGCCCTCACCCACAACAACCAGACCAAGGCGGCCAAGCTGCTGCACCTCTCCCGGGACCAGCTCCGCTACCGCATGGAGCGCTACGGCCTGCTGTGAGCCCGCTGGTGCGAGAATCCCTTCTCGCACCCCCTATCCCGGGAATCCCTTCCCGTGGAACTTCCACTGTGTTACCCCCCGCTGGTGCGAGAATC
>CAZNFM010000015.1:90380-113838 GCA_964572385.1 uncultured Planctomycetaceae bacterium
TCGCCGCTGGTGCGAGAATCCTTTCTCGCACCCCCTATCCCGGGGAATCCCTTCCCGTGGAACTTCCACTGTGTTACCCTCGGCCACATGGTTCGCTACCGCGCCGACGAGAATCTCCCGTATTTCTGTACGATCACGGTTCTCGATCGCCGCTGGTGCGAGAATCCTTTCTCGCACCCCCTATCTCGCCGCTGGTGCGAGAATCCTTTCTCGCACCCCCTATCCCGGGGAATCCCTTCCCGTGGAACTTCCACTGTGTTACCCTCGGCCACATGGTTCGCTACCGCGCCGACGAGAATCTCCCGTATTTCTGTACGATCACGGTTCTCGACTGGACGCCGGTCTTCATTGAGCAACGTTACATCGATCCGCTGGTGGAGTCACTCTCGTATTGCCGGACCAACAAAGGCCTGCGGCTGTTCGCGTACGTGGTCATGCCCAATCATCTGCACCTGATCGCCGCGGCCGACGATCTTCATGCGCTGATGCGGGACTTCAAGCGGTTCACCTCGCGGACCATTCACGAGCGCTTGCTGGCCGACGCTCGCCGGACGGTGCTGTCGTGGCTGGAGCAGGCGGCCCAAGGAGCGCGCCGGCAGCGCGGGGAGTTTTCTTTCTGGGCGGACGGCTTTCATCCTCAGGCGATTTCCACGTCGGCGGTGCTCGAGCAGAAGCTACGATATCTGCATGAGAATCCCGTCCGGAAGGGCCTGGTGGGCGCTGCGGAGGATTGGTGGTACAGCTCGGCAAGCTGGTATGCGGGTCGAAGAGAGTGCCGCCTGGAGATGGACGAGTTGGAGTTCTGAGGGCCGGCGCGCCCGCTCGAACGAGAATCCCTTCTCGTTCGCCGTTCCGCCCGAATCCTTTCGGGCAACGGATGGATTCGCTCCGCCGCGGGTCAGAACGGCACACGCGGGAAAGGATTCCCGCAATCGGAGGTGCGAGAAGGGATTCTCGCACCAGCACGCCCGCTCGAACGAGAATCCCTTCTCGTTCGCCGTTCCGCCCGAATCCTTTCGGGCAACGGATGGATTCGCTCCGCCGCGGGTCAGAACGGCACACGCGGGAACGGATTCCCGCAATCGGGGGTGCGAGAAGGGATTCTCGCACCAGCACGCCAGCCTCCAGACGGTCGAGGAGCAGCTCGTGCGCCAGGCCCTGGCCCTCACCCACAACAACCAGACCAAGGCGGCCAAGCTGCTGCACCTCTCCCGAGACCAGCTCCGCTACCGCATGGAGCGCTACGGCCTGCTGTGAGCCGGGCGGCCCGGCCCGCCCCCGCCGCCCTGCCCGGGAGTCCTAGGCAAACGGGCGCGACGGGGTAGAATCGCCGCGTCCGCCCCGGCCGGCCGCCGCCGGCCGGCCGCGTCGGGCGTATTCGGTGGCCCGCATGACCGCCCTGTCCACGCAAACCGATTCGGACCCGGTGATCTCCATCCGCGGACTCCGCAAGTGCTTTCGCAATCGCGCCGGCGAGGCGGTCGCGGTGCTGGACGACGTCACCTTCGACATCCACCGCGGGGAGACCCTGGTGATCATGGGCGGCAGCGGTTGCGGCAAGAGCACCCTGCTCAACTGCCTGATCGGCGAACTCCCCGTGGACGCCGGCGCCATCCGCTACCGCACCCAGGACATGCCCGCCCCGCGCGACCTGGTCGGCCTGGACGAGCGGGGCCTCAACCAGCTCCGCAAGCGGTTCGGCATCCTCTTCCAGAGCGGGGCCTTGTTCAACTCGATGACCCTCGCGGAGAACGTGGCCCTGCCGCTCCGCGAGCACAGCTTCGTGGACGAGGCCGTCATCGACATCGTGGTGACGCTCAAGCTCCAGCAGGTCCACATGCTCCCGCACCGCGACAAGATGCCCGCCCAGCTCTCCGGCGGGCAGAAGAAGCGGGCCGGCCTGGCCCGGGCCACGGTGCTGGACCCGGAGATCCTCTTCTACGACGAGCCGTCCGCCGGCCTGGACCCGGTCACCAGCGCCGCGATCGACGAGTTGATCATGGACCTCTCCCGGAAACTCAACGTCACCAGCGTCGTGGTCACGCACGAGATGGACTCCGCCTTTCGGATCGCCGACCGCATGGTCATGCTGGAGAAGGGCCGCGTGCTGAAGATCGGCCCGCGGGCGGAATTCGAACAGCTCCGCGATACCCCGCCGGACCGGCTGACCACCCGCGAGGACCGCCTGATCAACCAGTTCCTCAACGGCTTCACCGCCGGCCCGCTGACCGACGCCGAAGGACTCAGCCAGTACGAGAAACTCCTGGTCGCTGGAGAGGAGTAACGGTTCATGCCGCAGGAACGCAACGCCCTCAAGGTCGGCATCGTGACCGTGGCCGTGGTCGCCACCTTCTTCGCCCTGCTCATCTGGATCAGCCAACGCGTGGGCGGCGACCTCTGCCGCGTCCAGATCCGCTTCCCCTCCTCGCCGGAGATGCCGACCCTCGGGCCGGGGTCGCCCGTGCTGGTCGGCGGGGACCGCGTCGGCCAGGTGGTCAGCTCCGGCCTGCGGCCCCTGCCCCGCGGTGCCGGGGAGGAACCGTCCTCCGGTGACATGGCCGTCTTCGTCGAGGTCGATCTGCGGGGCGATCTGCTCCTTCGGCCGGACTACCGGATCATCGCCGAAGGCCCGCCCCTGGGCGGGGACGGCGTGGTGAAGATCCATCTCGGCCGTCGCGGCGAGGCCCGCCCGCTGCGCGAGTACGCCGGCCAGACCCTGCAAGGCGCCGAGCCCGCCGGGTTCGCCGCGATCCTGGCCGCCCTGCAAGGCGAATTCGACGACGCCAACCCCACCGGGCTGCTCACGCAGATCAAGGCCCAACTCAGCCCCGACGGTCGCGATTCGCTGATGGCCAAGCTGCTCCAGTCGCTGAGCGACATCAACCACATGACCGCCGCCCTGGCCAGGGAACTGTCGCCGGACCAGAAGGCCGCCCTCCTGGCCAAGATCCACGAAGTGGTCGACCACCTCAGCGGAACCACCGCCGCCCTCCGCCACGAGCTGGAGGCCGAGCAGCCCGCCACCCTGCTGGCCAAGGTGCATGTGGCTTTTGACGCCCTCAACGAAGACCTGGCGACGCTGACCCGACTGGTCAAGACCAACGAGCCGGCCATCACCCGCACCATCGGTCACGTGGAGGCGACCGCCCGGAACATCGCCTCGGAAACGGACCCGGAGAACCTTGACGGCCTGCTCGCCCACATGAAGGAGGCCGGCCGCCGGCTGAATGCCTCCATGGCCGACATCAACCAGGTCACCGATACCACGCGGCAAGTGGTGGTGCTGAATCGGGAGAACCTGAACAGGCTTCTCGCGAACTTCAAGGAAGCCTCCGACCACATCAAGAGCGGCGCGCAACATGTGCTCCGGCACCCGTGGCGGCTGTTCAAGGAACCGAGCCTCCCCGAACTCCGCGAGGAGGTCCTCCTCGACGCCGCCCGCAGCTTCGCCGACGCCGCCGCCCGGGTGGACGACGCCTCCGCCCGCCTCCAGGCCCTCTCCGAGATCTATGGAGGCAGCATCCCCCTCGACGACCCCGACCTCGCCCAGATCCTGGCCGATCTGAAGCAGACGCAGGCCCAGTACCAGGCGGCCGAGGCCGAATTCTGGCGCAAAATGGGGCTGAAGTGAGCGACCCCCCAACGCGGGGGCGTTCAGCAAACCAGATAGATCGTGACGCGGCAGGCGACGGGTCGCCCGATCGTCGTCACCTCCCCTCCGCCGGGCGGGCCATTCGCTGCATCCCCGCCGGCGGGGCGGGGCTATTCCGACGATGAGCCTGGGAACCCCGGCGTGGGGACGACGGAATCGCCCCAGGGCATCCCGCGGCGCCGAATGAGTGCCGGTGTTCAAGAATCTTGACTTGTTACGCCGCTTTCTGTACGATAATATGCTTGACACGCACGACTCGCGGGTGCCGCCGGCCCGCGGGGTTCCCTCGCATGACATTGGAGAGACGTGGCCTCGCGAAACCGATCATCAAGGTTCGTGAACGGGAGGAAAGTCCAAACATGTTCCAGAGTCTGACCCCGCTGCGTTGTGCCGTCTGCGTCTTCAGCGTGTTGGCGGTCGCCGCCTTCCTGGGGGCCGGCTGCGACGTCGTCAACGTGCCCAACTTCTCCAACACCGGCGGCTTCGGCCCCGGACAGCCCGGCGCCCCCTCCGAAGACAGCCGCAGCAGCCAAGCCGCGGTCACCGCCGAGGTCCGCCGCGACATCGAGGAAGCCGACATCGTCAAGATCGTCGGCCAGCGGCTGTACGCCCTGAACATCTACAAAGGCCTGCTGATCATCGACGTCACCGACCCGGACCAGCCCGCGCTGCTGGGCCGGTTCCCGCTTCGCGGCCGCGGCGTGGAGATGTACGTCATCGGCACCCAGGCCTACGTCCTGCTTTCGGCGGACGTCTTCTTCGGCGGCTATCCCCGCGGCTTCGGCGGCGGCATGGCCGACAGTGCCGTGATCGGCGGCCCCGGCGGGCCGCAAGCCCCGCTGCCGGACTTCGAAGGCAGTCAGTTGGCCATCATCGACGTGTCGACCCCCTCCGAGCCCACCCTGCGGGGCAAGATCAACCTGGCCGGGTTCGCCCATGAAAGCCGCCGCGTCGGCGACGTGCTCTACATCATCGGCGGCACGTTTGTCTGGTCGTACGACGACTCCGAGGCGGAACACACGGGCTTCGTCGCTTCCGTGAATGTGGCCGATCCGGACCAGATCGTCGCGGTGGATCGCCAGACCTTCTCCGGGCGCGGGCTGATCCTGCACGCTTCGGAGACGGCCCTCTTCGCGGCCAGCCACCGCTACGATTTCGCCACCGGCAACACGACGACCCGAGTCCAGGCCGTGGATATCTCCGATCCCGGCGGGGAAATCGAGCTTCGCGGCACGGTGGATGTCCCCGGCGCGATCCGCAACCGGTTCCATCTGGACGCCTGGAACAACACCCTGCGGGTCGTCACGGAAAGCACCGGCTTCGGCTTCCAGCGGGTGAAGGTATTCACTTACGACCTCACCGATCTCGACGCCATCACCGCATTGGGCGAGGCCCTCATCATCGAGGGCGAATCCCTCCAGGCGGTGCGCTTCGACGGGCCGCGGGGCTATGCCGTCACCTTCCTACGGGTCGATCCGCTCTTCGTGCTGGACCTGGCCGACCCCGCCGCTCCGGTGGTGGCCGGACACCTGGAGGTCCCCGGCTATTCGACGCACCTCGAGCCGCGCGGAAACCGGCTGATCGCCGTCGGCATCGACGACACCGATGGACAGCGGCCCGCCATCTCCTACTACACCGTGGAGAATCCCGCCAACCCGGCCGAACTGGGCCGGGTGATCCTCGGCCCGCCGGGTTCGTTCACTGAATCGGAAGCGGTCTACGACGAAAAGGCCTTCAAGATCATCGACGAGCTGGGGCTGATCGCCGTGCCGTTCAGGCATGTCGATTGGCCGGTCTGGGCCGAGCCGGAGCCGTCGGAGCCGGGCGCGGCCGGGGCGGAGCGTTTCGAGGACGAGCGTCCCCTGCCGACGTGTGTGAACGCGGTCCAACTGGTCGATTTCGATGATGCCGGCTTGCAGCAACGAGGCTACTTCGAGCATACCGGCCGCGTGCAGCGCGTGGGCGTGGTCGGCAGCCGGCTCTTCGCGCTCTCCCAAGCGGCGTTCCAGACTGTGGATATCTCCGACCGGGATCAGCCCACCCAGGCGGGAGAAGTGGCCTTCTTCGAGGAAGGCGAACTCCCGTTTTACGCCGACGACTGCGACCCGGGCATCTGGTTGCCGGACGATATCGGGGTCGATTTCATGGGTCTGTGGCGGATGCTCATGAGCGGTCAGTACTGCGGCGCGGTCGGCCTCCTGCCGGCCGTCATGTTGCCGGTCTGCCTCGTCGGGCTCCGGGCCGTATCGCCGTGGAGACGGCCCCGCCGACCCTGACCGTCCATCCGGTGCTCGGCCGAATTCGGCTGATTCATTCAGAACCGTCCAACCTGGGAGGCCCGCGGCGGATTCCGTCGCGGGCTTCCCTGTTTCCCGGCGAGTCTCCTGGCGACCAGTGGCCGGGGGGAGGGCAAGTCGGCGACTCGCCCGTGGAGCAACCGAAAACAGGCTCGTCGCGGCCGTTTTTTCCGCGGCGGCCTCCGTTGACCCGCCCCCCAGTGGCCGAGTTATAATCGCCCGACCGCGGCCGCGGGATCCTCTGACCCCTGCGGTCGGCCGGTGACAGGCTACGGGCCGAGTGGTGCGGGTTTCTCGACGGCGAACCCGGTTGCGTTGGGTCGTGCCGAACGTCGGAAGCTGGCACCGCAGTTGCCGCAGGGCCTGCCGCGCGCAGCGCGTTGCACGGAGAAAACCATATGGGAGACGCCAAGGACCTGAAGATCACGGTGGACCGCGATACCTGCATCGGTGACGGCCTGTGCTGCAACGATGCCCCGGAAACCTTCGAGATGGACAACGATCAAATCGCCGTCGTCAAGAACCCCGTCGGCGACGATGTGGATACCATCGTCGAGGCCGCGAGGAATTGCCCGGTCGAAGCCATCAAAGTGGTGGACACCAAGACCGGCAAGCAGCTCTTCCCCGAAGCATAGCGGCGGAGCGCCACCGTCCGAATCCGCGGAGAGACGGGGATGCCGGCATCTCCGTCTCTTCTTGCTTTATGACGCCGTGGACGGAGCCGCGGCTTTCGCGGGGATTTCCGCAGATCGCGAACCATCGGCGAGCGATGCGATCCCGGGAATCGAGGCCCAGGCACTCGGCCGGCGAGGAGCACCGATCCGAACCCCGCCGGCCCGGCCGGTGCAACCGCCGGGAGACCGCATTCGGCTGCCCCGGACACCATGACGCGATGATCGACAGCGAGAGGAGACAACCCATGAGTTCGGCGCAGTATGACGCCGTGTACCGCCGGTCCATCGACCACCCCGACCTGTTCTGGGCCGAGGCCGCGGAGGACATCCACTGGATCAAGAAGTGGGACCGCGTTCTCGACGACTCCGGGCCGCCTTTTTACCGTTGGTTCTCCGGGGGGGTCTTGAACACCTGCTACAACGCCGTGGACCTGCACGTCGAACGCGGCCGCGGCGACCAACCGGCGCTGATTTACGACAGTCCCGTGACCGGAACGGTCAAGACGCTGACCTACCGGCAGCTTCGCGACGAAGTCGCCCGCTTTGCCGGGGCCTTGGCGGCGATGGACGTCGTCAAGGGCGATCGCGTCATCATCTACATGCCGATGGTCCCCGAGGCCGTGGTGGCCATGCTGGCCTGTGCCCGACTGGGGGCCATTCACAGCACCGTCTTCGGCGGCTTTGCCCCGCGGGAGCTGGCCACGCGGATCAACGATGCCAAGCCCAAGATCATCATCTCGGCCTCCTGCGGCATCGAGGGCAAGAAGGTCATCGAGTACAAGCCGTTGCTCGACGAGGCCATTCAGCAGGCCCAGTCCAAGCCGCTTCGCTGCGTGATCTTGCAGCGGCCGCAGGTCCGGGCCCCCCTCCTCGCCGGACGCGATCTGGACTGGAACGACGTCGTCGCCGCGGCCCGCCCGGCCGACTGCGTCCCGGTCGCCGCGACCGATCCGCTCTACATCCTCTACACCTCCGGAACGACCGGCATCCCCAAAGGCGTCGTCCGGGACAACGGCGGTCATGCGGTCGCCCTGAAGTGGACCATGCGGGCCATCTACAATGTCGAAGCCGGGGACGTCTACTGGGCGGCCTCCGACATCGGCTGGGTCGTCGGCCACAGCTACATCATCTACGGCCCGCTCCTCAAGGGCTGCACCACGATCCTCTACGAGGGCAAGCCCGTGGGCACGCCCGATCCCGGCGCGTTCTGGCGCGTGATCTCCCAGCATCGGGTCAAGACGTTGTTCACTGCGCCCACGGCCTTTCGCGCGATCAAGCGCGAGGATCCGGAAGGAGCATTCATCAGAAAATACGACCTTTCCGGATTCAAGGCCCTGTTCCTCGCGGGCGAGCGGTGCGACCCGGACACCCTCTTGTGGGCGGAGCGGAAGTTGAACGTGCCGGTCATCGACCATTGGTGGCAGACGGAGACGGGTTGGGCCATCGCGGCCAACTGCCTCGGACTCGGCCTTCTGCCGGTCAAGCCGGGCTCCCCGACCAAGGCGGCGCCTGGTTATGACGTGCGAATCCTCGATGAAGGCGGTCAGCCCCTGCCGAACGGCAAGATCGGCCATATCGTCGTCAAGTTGCCGTTGCCCCCCGGTTGCCTGCCGACGCTCTGGAACAACGAGGCCGGATTCCGGGAGTCGTACCTGAGCACCTATCCCGGTTACTACGTCACGGCCGACGCCGGCTACCAGGATGACGACGGCTACCTCTACATCATGAGCCGCACCGACGACATCATCAACGTCGCCGGGCACCGTCTGTCGACCGGCGGGATGGAGGAGGTGATCGCCGCCCACCCGGATGTGGCGGAATGCGCCGTGCTGGGCGTGGCGGACCCGCTCAAGGGCGAGGTGCCGTTGGGCTTCGTGGTCAAGAAGGCCGGCGTCACCAAGCCGGACGAGGAGATCATCCGCGAAGTCGTGCAGATGGTCAGAGACAAGATCGGTCCCGTGGCCGCCTTCAAGACCGCCGCCGTGGTCGAGCGGCTGCCCAAGACCCGCTCCGGGAAGATCCTGCGCGGAACGATCAAGAAGATCGCCGACGGCACCGAATGGCGGATGCCCGCGACCATCGACGATCCGGCCATACTCGACGAAATCGCGTCGGCGCTGCGGCGGCTGGGCTACCCGCGCGCCGGAGAGAACGATTGATCTCGAAACCGATAGGGGTGCCCAGACCGCTGGCCCCGGTGCGCGATATGGGACTCAAGGCCGGGTGCGGTCGGCGTTCCCGTTCGTGTTGGACTTGCCGGCGTGTTGGCTATACACTAGGGAGTATGTCCGCCGGCGGTTGATTCGTCTCTTGCGGTCGCGTGGATCGCCTCACGCACCCCAACGGCCCGCTCCTCCTCGATCCGGTGACGAGCAGGTCGCGCAACGCCGGCGCCTGAGCCGTGCCGCAGGCGAGGCCGGACCTTCGTCTTCACGGATGGTCACACAGCCGATGACTCCGCGGATCACATTTGCAAACAATCTCTTCTTGGTGAGGTTCCCTTCGGCTGGAAACGCTCACTCCTGATCATCGTTGCCCAAACCCGAGAAACAACATGACCACTGACCCCACGCCCGATCCGGGACTGACCAGCATCAACTCCGAGCCCCTGCCGGCGACGGCTTCGCCGACACCCCCTCCGCCCGCCCCCGGCAGTCCGCCGTTTCGGCGGCAATCCGGAGCGGAGATCGCCGCCTCGATGGCCCATGCCGAGGATCCGGATCTTGACCTGGCGGTCCAGCAGGCCATGGCCGAAACGCCCGCCGCGGACTGGACCACCGCCTCGGCGGCCGCGCCGGAATCCGCCGAACCCGGCGTCGGCTCGATCGTCACCGGGCGAATCGCCAATATCGGCTCTCGCGACGTCCTCATCGATCTGGGTCTCAAAAGCTTCGGGGCCATGCCGCTGGCCGATTTCGATGAGGGCGAAAAGTACTCCATCGGCGACTCGATCGACGTGCTGATCGTCGGGAGTGACGAACGCTCCGGACTGCTGAATGTCTCCCGCCGCAAGGCTCGCCAGGCCAGGCTCCTCCGCGAACTCAAGGTCGGCCTGGAGGTCGAGGGCACCGTCACCGGCATGAACAAGGGCGGGCTGGAGATCCTCTTCGAGGGACTCCGCGGCTTCATCCCCGCCAGCCAGGTCGATATCCGCTTCATGCGCGACATCTCCGAGCTGATCGGGCAGAAAGTCCGCGCGGAAGTCACCAAGGTCGAGATGGACGACGAAAACCCCAACATCGTCCTCTCCCGCCGCAACTGCCTGATCCGCGAGGAGGCCCGCCGCAAGGAGCAGCTCCTGAACGAGCTGAAGGAGGGAGACATCCGCCGCGGGCGAGTGCGGAGCATCACCGACTACGGCGCCTTCGTGGACCTGGGCGGGGTCGACGGGCTGTTGCACATTCGCGATATGAGTTGGGGGCATGTCGCCAAGCCGCAGGATGTGGTCGCGGAGGGTCAGGAAATCGACGTGATGGTCACCAAGATCAGCCGGGAGACCAAGAAAATCTCGCTGAGCCTGAAGCAGACCATCACCAATCCGTGGGAGTCCGCCGCCGAGCGCTATCCCGTGGGGACGCGGGTGAAGGGCCGCGTGGTCCGCCTGGCGGACTTCGGCGCCTTCGTCGAATTGGAACCCGGCGTCGATGGTCTGCTGCCCCTGGGAGAGATGAGCTGGACCAAGCGGGTCCGCCGCCCGGACGAAGTCGTCAAGGTGGGCGACGTGATCGACGTGGCGGTGACCAGCATCGACCAGCCCAAGCGCCGAATCTCCCTCAGCCTGAAGGCCCTGTCCGAGGATCCGTGGACCCTCGCCCTGAACAACTACCCGGTCGGCTCCGTGGTCAAGGGCAAGGTGGCTCGTCTGGCTGACTTCGGCGCCTTTGTGAACCTCGAGGAGGGCATCGACGGCCTGGTACACATCTCGGAGCTGTCCGACGAGCGGGTGAAGACCGTCGGCGACAAGGTTCGCCCCGGCGACGAAGTCGAGGTCCGCGTCCTCGCCGTGGACACCGAGGCCAGGAAGATCTCGCTCTCGATGCGCAAGCCGCCCGCCGAGCCGTCGCCGGAGGAAATCGCGGAGATGCAGGCCGCTCGCGCCGCCGCCGAAAAGAAGAAACCCGGCAAACCGCGGCGTGGAGGCATCACCTTCGGCTGGGATCAAGGGCTGGGCTCGCTGGATCCCTCCAACTTCGCCCGCTGAGCGACACCGCCGGAAACCGGGTCCACAAAGGCCGTTTTCACCGCAAGGGCCCTGCGGAGCTTGCGTAGATACTGCTCCCGGGGAATCTCCACGGCTCCAAAACGACGGAGATGGTCGGTCATCCACTGCGTATCCAGCAGACGGAATCCCCGCGCCTGGAGTCGTTCCACGAGGGCGAGCAAAGCGATCTTGCTGGCGTCGCGAACCCGGTGGAACATGCTCTCGCCGAAGAAGGCCCCGCCCAAGGCAACCCCGTACAGCCCCCCTGCCAGGATGCCGTCCTGCCAGGTCTCCACACTGTGGGCCACGCCGCATCGGTGCAGCCGCTCATAAGCTGCGATGATCTCTGGTGATATCCAGGTGCCGTTCGGGCGATCAGCGCAGCCTCGGATAACGTCCGAGAATGCGCTGTTCAGCCTGACCTCGAAGCGACGACTCCGGTAGAGCTGCCGCAGCGTGTGCGAGGCGTGGAAGGCGTCGAGAGGAATAATGGCCCGAGGATCCGGGGAGAACCAACCCAGCTCGCCCTCAACATCCATGGGGAAGTAGCCCGAGCAGTAGGCGGCGATCAGCACCTCAGGCTGAAGCTCGGACACAGTGGAAGCTCCGATGGGCGGTGGCCGACAGGCATTCTAGCCGAACGCCGTCGGCTTCTTCCACCGTGCGGGCGGAGCGGCCTCCCTCCGCAAACGGGTGTGCGGCGGGCCGCCAGGCCCTGAGCGCCCCGCGTTCTCCCTGTGTAACTCTTTCATTAACATATCGTTAAGATTCCATGTTGACAGGCTCTCTGGGGCCGGGTATCACCCTATTCGCGGTCGGAGGGGGGCGGCGGGTTCTTCCCGTCGATTCCCGGGCCGCAAATGGGAGCAAGCAGATGAGTCAACGAATGCTCAGAGGTCTGAAGAGCGTGACCGTGGCCTTGGGGGCCGGGCTGCTTTTCGGTTCGCTCACCTGCGTGCAGAATGTGGCTGACGTGGTGGGGACCGGCCTCTCCCTGACCGCGGCCAGCGGCGTGCTGGGAAACGACGCCGACGCTGCCGCCAACCTGGGTGCCGGTCTGGACTTTCTGGCGGACCTTATCCGGTTTAGTCCCTTCGCCAACTGAGTCCGGGTTCCCCCCTTCACGTCACCTCCCGCCCGGCAAGGTTGTCTGCCGCTGATCTTCCCCCGCCGTTCGAGCGTTGTCTCGAATCATCGCCGTCCGGCTTTGACTCCAGCCCCGCGACACTACTACGATCCCTCGCTCGGTGCCGCTGAATCCACGGGTGCGCTCGGCGCAGTGGTCGGGCTACGGAGGAGATTTCCATGGCGCGTCTGTTCGGAAGCATCGTCGATGTGGTGGGTCGGACTCCTTTGGTCCGAATTAACCGGATCATCCCCGGACCCGCCGAAGTCTACGCCAAACTCGAGTACCTGAATCCCCTGGCCAGCGTCAAGGACCGCATCGCCAAGTCCATGATCGAGGCGGCCGAGGCCGCCGGACGACTCGGCCCGGACACCATGATCATCGAGCCAACCAGCGGCAACACCGGCATCGGCCTGGCCTTCGTCTGTGCCGCCAGAGGCTACAAGCTCACTCTCGTCATGCCCGAGTCCATGAGCATGGAGCGCCGCATGCTGCTCAAGGCCCTCGGCGCCAAGCTGGTCCTGACGCCGGCCGCGGAGGGCATGCCCGGAGCGATTCGCCGCGCCCATGAGCTGGTGGCGGAGACGCCGGGCAGCTTCATGCCGCAGCAATTCGAGAACCCGGCGAACCCGGAGATTCATCGGCGGACGACCGCGGAGGAAATCTGGAGCGACACCGACGGCCGGGTGGACATCCTCGTCTCCGGGATCGGCACCGGCGGAACCATCACCGGGATCGGGGAGGTCATCAAATCCCGCAAGCCCGGCTTCCGCTGCGTCGCGGTCGAGCCGGAGGAATCGCCGGTGCTCACTCAAAACCGCGACGGGCAGCCACCCAAACCCGGCCCGCACAAGATTCAAGGGATCGGGGCCGGCTTCGTGCCGCCGGTCCTCAACACCCGCATCTACGACGAAATCATCCGGGTGAATTCCTCCGACGCCATGGCCACTGCCCGGCGTTCCGCCAGGGAAGAAGGTATCTTGTGCGGTATTTCGTCGGGAGCGGCTCTCCACGCCGCCGGCCAGGTCGCCGCGCGGCCCGAGAACGCCGGCAAGCTGATCGTCGTCATCCTGGCTTCTTCCGGGGAGCGGTATCTCAGCACGCCGCTGTTTCAGGAAGCTTGAGCGGCCCAGCCGACCTTGCTGCCCGCGGCGGCGCGAACCCCGTGCGATCATGACCGCCGGACTCCCAGCCCGAACCGCGGAGTGAGGTCGACTCTCTCCTCCCGAATGCTCACCGAGGATTCCTGGTTGACGAGTGGTAGCCGGCCGTTGTCAACCCCTCGTTAACGATAACAAAACCTCGTCGCGCAACTTCCCCGGCCACAACTGGTTCCACCCTTGCGGACCTTCCGGTCCACAGGTCTGTCCGCTAGAATGGAGCGCAGCAGTTGCCAAACGAATCGGCTCGGCAACTTCGCCTCTCTCTCAGTGTTCAGAAGGAGTCCACTCGTGGCCACGCAGACACTCAACCGCTCAGCTCCCGAGAACGGCGCCCTGACCGGCGTTCCTCCGCCACACCTCATGACCGTGCAGGAGCACATCCTGCGGCAGCAACGCAACCACCCCACCGCGACCGGCGGCTTCAGTTGGCTGCTCTCCGGCATCACGCTGGCCGCCAAGATCATCTCCGCCAACGTGCGCCGAGCCGGCATCCTCGACGTGCTCGGCTCCGCGGACAGTTCGAACGTCCACGGCGAGCAGCAACAGAAACTCGACGTCCTGGCCAACCGCACCATCGAGCTTTGTCTGGGCTATCGCGGCAACGTCGGCGTGATCGCTTCGGAGGAGCTCAACGAGCCGAAGATGATCTCCAAGAGCGGCGCCGCCGGCAAGTACGTGGTCATCTTCGACCCGCTGGACGGCTCCAGCAACATCGATGTCAACGTGTCCGTCGGCACGATCTTCTCGATCTATGAACGCGACGTGACCAACTTCAACGGCACGACCCCGGTGGCCGACGTGCTCCAGCCGGGCACGCAGCAGCTTGCCGCGGGCTACATCGTCTACGGCTCGAGCACGGTGCTGGCCTACACGACGGGCGAAGGGGTCCACATGTTCACGCTCGACCCGTCGGTCGGGGCCTTCGTGCTTTCGAATGAGAACATCAAGATGCCCGAGAAGGGCAATTGCTACAGCGTGAACGAGGCCAACTGCAACTCCTTCCCGCGGGGCTACCAGGAATACCTCCGCTGGTGCAAGACCGAGGAAGCCGGGCCGTACACCTCGCGCTACATCGGATCGCTCGTCGCCGACTTCCATCGCACCCTGCTGCGCGGCGGCATTTTCCTCTATCCGCCGACCGCCAAAAGCCCCAACGGCAAGCTCCGGCTCAGCTACGAGGCCAACCCCATCGCCTTTCTGGCCGAGCAGGCCGGCGGCGCGGCGACGGACGGCTCCGGACGCATCCTGGAGAAGGTGCCTCGGTCGTTGCACGAGCGAACGCCCCTGGTCGTCGGCAGCAAGACCGAGGTCGCCCGCGTCATGAAGTACCTGGAGACCTACGCCGACGGCGACGGCAAGAAGTAACGCCGTTCCGTCTTCCGGGCGGCGGCCGGGCCCATCCTCCGCTGGGCCGACGCCATGACCCCTCTCGCCTACGGAAGGCCCGCGCTGTAGAATGCGCGGGCCTTCTGCACAAGGAGCAACGCCCGCCGGGACGGAAACGCGGCGGACAGGGGTTGCAGCACGGATGGCCAATCCTCCGACGCGAGCCAACGGGTCCTGGACAATCGGCCGCCTGCTGGCCTGGACGCGAGAGCACTTCGAGGCCCACCAGGTGGACGAACCACGGCTGGCCGCGGAGCTGCTGCTCGCCGAGGCCCTCGGTTGCCGCCGGATCGAGCTGTACGCCCGCATCGATCACGAGCCGACCGCGGAACAGCGCGCGGCCTTTCGCGAACACGTCCGCGCCGCCGCCGAACACCACCCCATCGCGTACCTCATCGGCCGCAAGGAGTTCTACTCGCTGGATTTCAAGGTCACTCCCGACGTGCTGATCCCGCGGCCGGAGACGGAGTTGCTCGTCGAACGGACCCTGGCCTGGTGTCGCGAGAACCCGCAGGACCGATACGACCTGCTCGACGTCGGCACCGGATCCGGGTGCATCGCGGTGACGCTGGCCAAGCGTGAGCAGGCCGCCCACGTCGTGGCCACGGACCGGTCCGCGGCGGCCCTGGCCGTGGCCCGGGAGAACGCGGCCCGACACGGCGTCGCCGATCGGGTTCGATGCGTGACGGCGGACCTGCTGGACCTGCCGTCGGACTGTCTGCCGCCGAACGGATTCGACGTGATCGTGTCGAACCCTCCCTACATCGGGGAGCGGGAACGGGCTTCACTGCCGCGGAATGTCGTCGACTACGAGCCGGCGGAAGCCCTCTTCAGCGGAGAGGACGGATTGGACGCACTCCGCGGCCTCGCCGGGCAAGGCTGCCGCGGACTGCGGCCCGGCGGTCTGATGCTGGTCGAGGTGGGACACACCCAGGCGGCGGCGGTCGCCGCGCTCTTCGCCGACGCCGGCTGGGAGCCGGCCGGCCGCTTCAAGGACCTGCAAGGGATTGAACGAGCGTTGGCATTCAGGCGGCCCACATGAACGATCTGGCCGGTCGCGCTTTCGGCAACATCCTGTTGATCAAGCCCAGCTCGCCGGGCGACATCATTCACGCGCTGCCGGTGCTGCACGGCCTCCGCCGCCGCTACCCGCGATCCATCATCACCTGGCTGGTCGCTTCCCCGTTCGCCAATCTGATCGAGGAGGATCCCGCGCTGGATGCCGTGCTGCCCTTCGAGCGCCGGCGCTTCGGCCGTGTCGGCCGCAGCCTGACCGTCACCCGCGAGTTCCTGGCCTTTCTTCGGCGGATCCGCGATCGGCAGTTCGACCTGGTCATCGACTTGCAGGGGCTGTTTCGCAGCGGCTTCCTGTCTCTGGCCACCGGCGCCGCGGTTCGCCTGGGCTTCGCCGCCGCCCGGGAGATGGCCTGGATCTTCTACACCCACCGCCTGGTGACGGACGACCCCGAGTCTCACGCCGCCGATCGCAACTACGCGGTGGCCCGGCTCCTCGGTTTCGCCGACCTGCCCATGGACTTCTCCATCGCCATCACCGAGGAGGATCGAACGGCCGCCGGCCGCCTCGTGGAGCAGTGCCTGGGCCATCCTCGCCCGCCGGACGGTTATGCCGTCCTGGTGCCCGTCACGCGTTGGGAGACCAAGTGTTGGCCCGCGGAGCGTTACGGCCTGCTGGCCAGGCGCCTTCGCGAACGGCACGGCCTCGCGAGCCTGCTGGTCGGCGGCGAGGGCGACCGGCTCAAGGCCCAGCTCGCCGTGGAAGAATCCGCCGGCGCGGCCCACAGCGTGTGCGGACGGACCACCCTGCGCCAGTTGGCCGCCCTGGTCAGCGCTTCCGCCGTCGTGGTCACGGCCGACTCGACGCCGATGCACCTCGCGGCGGCGCTGCAACGGCCGCTGGTGGCCCTCTTCGGCCCGACCAGCCCGCGCCGCACGGGGCCGTACGGCCGACCACAGGACGTGGTGAGGCTCGACCTGACTTGTTCGCCGTGCTACCTGCGGCGGCTGCGGCAGTGCCCACACCAGCACGCCTGCATGCAACGCCTGACCGTGGAAGCGGTCGCCGAGGCCGTCAGCGCCCGCTTGCGGCGGTCCGCAAAGCCCTAGCCCAGGGCCACATCCAGCGTCATCATGAGCGCGAAGCCGACCATGGTGCCGATCGTGGCGAGGTCCGTGTTCTTGTTGCGTTGCGATTCGGGGATCAACTCTTCCACGACGACGAAGATCATCGCCCCCGCGGCGAAGGCCAGGGCATACGGCAGGATCGGCTTCATGCTCAACACGGCCCAGGCCCCCAATACGCCGGCGATGGGCTCGACCACGCCGGAGGCCTGCCCGTACATGAACGCCCTCCAGCGGTTCATGCCCTCGCGCCGCAGAGGCATCGCCACGGCCAGCCCTTCCGGCGCGTTTTGCAGCCCGATACCCACGGCCAGGGCCACGCCGCCGAGCAACATCTGTCGGGCGGCCTCCGGGTCGGCCATGTGCGCGACCGCTCCGAAGGCCACGCCGACCGCCAGCCCTTCGGGGATGTTGTGGAGAGTGATGGCCAGCACCAGCAGGATGCTGCGCTGCCAGGAGGTCTTGAGCCCCTCGGCCTCCGCGTTGTCGAAGCCGAGGTGCAGGTGCGGAAGGATCTTGTCGATCCCGTAGAGGAAGCCCCCCCCCAGCAGAAACCCGACCACCGCCGGCTTCCAGTCCCCGTCGGCCATCTCAATGGCCGGGGCCAGCAGCGACCAATAGCTGGCCGCGATCATGACCCCCGCCGCCAGGCCGAGCATGCCATCCATCAGCCGAGGGCTGTGCCGCCGCGTGAAGAGCACGGGCGCGGCCCCCGCAGCCGTCATGAACCAGGTGAAGAGCGTGGCCAGCAGAGCGGCCGCAACGGGGTGAAAGCCGCTCACCAGGTCGAACAGGCCTTCCTTCATACACATGGCTCCCGCCGCCGGCGCAACGGCCGCGTCGTCCCCTCGCGAAGCTCCGCGCGGTGGGGGAACTTACCACGGAGATACCCGGCTGTCACGCGACAGGAAGCAGGTCGGCCGTCCGGTCGGTCTCCGCAACCGGACGGCGCGACGCTGCGAACGAACTGCGGTGGATTCCGGTCAGCCGTGCTTGGCAAGGTACTTGGCCACGCCGTCAGCGGTCGGCTTCATGGCCTCGTCGCCCGGCTTCCAGTTGGCCGGGCACACCTCGCCGTTCTTCTCGAAGAACTGCAACGCGTCGAGAATCCGCAGGGCTTCATCCACGCTCCGCCCCAACGGCAAATCATTGATCAACGCGTGCCGCACGACGCCCGACTTGTCGATCAGGAACAAACCGCGGAGCGCCACGCTGTCATTGATCAGGACGCCGTAGCTGCGGGCGATGTTCTTGCTGAGGTCGGCCACGAGCGGGAACTGGACGTTGCCGAGGCCTCCCTGGTTCCGCGGCGTGTTCTTCCACGCCAGGTGGGTGAACTGGGAGTCCACCGACACGCCGATCACCTCGCAATGCCGCTCCTGAAAGGCAGCCAGCTTCTTGTCGAAGGCAATGATCTCCGACGGGCAGACGAAGGTGAAATCCAACGGATAGAAGAAGAGGCAAACATACTTGCCCTGGTAGGACGAAAGCTTCAGCTCCTTGATGGTGTTGTCCGGCATGACCGCCTGGGCGGTGAAGTCCGGGGCTTTCTGCGTTACGAGAGTACACATGTCTTTTGATGCTCCTGTTGTGGGTCTGTTGAAGTCATCCGAATGCCCGAAGGCAAGGGACGATAGTCGCGCTGGTCGGCGATTTCCACGCCCGGCAGACGTGGAAGACACCCCCTGGACGACCGGGTCAGCCCCCCCGCCAACCGCCGCGGAGCAGGGTTTCTCCCCGGCCCCGCGACCGATCGACTCCGCCCGAACCCTCCCGCTACGGCGCCGCGATGGACGCCCATCCGCCCAATACGCCTGGCGCCGCCCGCTCCGCCAGCCAGACCACGAGCGGCGGCAGGAAGACGCCGGGCAGCAGATTAGCCACGGGAATTCTCCGAATCTCCAACAGCAGCAAGGCCGTGGCCAGCAAAATGACGCCTCCCACCACGTTCATGAGTTGCAGCGAGAGGTCGGGCAGCCCCCCGGCCCCGTAGTGGGCGGCCAACGCCAGGCCGCCTTGAAAGAGCAGAACAGTGAGGACGCTGAAGGCGACGCCCAGCCCGAGGGAGGCCGCCAGGGCGACGGAACAGAACCCGTCCAACAGGGCCTTGATGTAGAGGTAGCTGGGGTCGCCTTGCACGCCATTCCGGAGGCAGCCGAGCAGGGTCAACGGCCCCACGCAGAAGATCACGCTGGCCGACAGAAAACCCGCCGCAAACGACCGCTGGGCCGATTCCGCGGCGACATCGCCCCCGCCGACCCGGCGGTGCAGGCTCCGGCCCAACTCCTCCAGCCGTTCATGCAGTCGGAGGGCCGTGCCGATCAGCCCGCCCAGCAGCAGCGAGCCTACCGTCACCAGCGCGAGGCGGGCGCCGTAGGTCGGAATGCCTCCGCCGTAACGCTCGACCGTACGAGCAAAGACCAGCACGGCGGCATCGATGCCCAAGGTGACGGTGATCAAGCCCAGCCCGTCCAGGATGATCCGCTGGTAACGGTCGGGAATCCGGGCCGCCAGCAGCAGCCCGACGATGCTGCCGAGAGCGACGGTGACCGTGTTGACGATCGTGCCGTTGAGGATCGACCACATGTCCGCCGCCTCCACACCCGCGGCGGGACGATAGCCGTCGCCGGCGGGTTGGTCAAACCTGCCGCCCGCCGGATCCGGAGCAGAACGGCGGCCAACGAACGGAGCGGATTGGCCGAGTGCGGTTGCAGCGACTATGCTCGGTTGCGCTCGGCGGCCGCGGACCGCCGCCGTTCAACCGGAACTTTCAGGCATGACGCCGCCGACGGCACAAAGGACGAGCTGCAACGTCTGCGGGCAGAGCATGGCCTCCGGCGGCGTGGAGCCGCAGCCTTGCCCCTGCCACGTACAGGCGTTCGCGGGCGAAACCTTCCACCTCTGGCGGTGCCCGACTTGTCGCACGATCCATTGCCTCGAAGTGGTGGACCTGGAGCGGTACTACGCCCGCTACCCGTTCCGCGGCCGCGAACTGACCTGGCCGTGGCGGGTATTTTACCGCAATCTGGCTCGGCGGCTGACGGCCTTCGGGTTTGATCGCGGGCGGTCGCTGCTGGACTACGGCTGCGGCGACGGGCTGTTCGTCGAGTACCTGCGGACCCGCGGTTTCACCAGGTGCTACGGCTACGACCCCCACGCGTCCGGCGAGGGGCTCGGCAACCGGACGGTCCTCGCCGCGGGGCCGTTCGACTTCATCCTGTTGCAGGACGTCCTGGAGCACGTCGAGCAGCCGGAAGCCCTGTTGGCCGAGTTGGACCCGCACTTGGCGCCGGGCGGACGAATGCTGGTGGGAACGCCCAATGCCGACCGCGTGGACCCGGCCAGGCCCGAACGATTCCTCAATGAGCTGCATGCTCCTTACCATCTGCACATCTACACGCGGCAGACGGTGGAGCAGTTCGGTCGGCGGCTGGGCTGGCAACCGATCGGCTTTTTCGACCGTCCCTACCACGATCGCCCCTGGCTGGGCCTGAACAGCCGCGCGGCCAAGGAGTATCAGCGGAGCATCGGCGGAACGATGGATGCGGCGTTGGGGCCGTTGCGCTGGAACGCGGTCTTGACTTCTCCGAAACTCTGGTTTTACATGTGGTTCGGCTACTGGCTGAGCGACCGCTCGGACCAGACGGTCGTGTTCGAAAAACCGTGCCGCGAACCCGTGAATCTCCGCTAGCGGCCGGTGACCCGGCTGCCAGCCTTTCCGCGGAGCGCGACTACAATTTCGGGTATCGGCTGCCGCGTGCAGCGCCCGTCGGGTTCGTGGCCGGGCGGCGGCAGCCGAGTCAGCAACGAGGACACCATGAACATCGTCGTACCGAAAGAGGACGCCGCGGGCGAGCGCCGCGTCGCCCTGGTGCCGGAGTCCTGCAAGAAGATGATCGGCAAGGGCCTCGAGGTCGTGGTGCAGCAGGGCGCCGGAGAGAAGGCGTTTTTCTCGGATGAGCAGTATCGGAGCGTCGGCGCCGGCGTGGCCGCTGACGCCGAAGCGGCACTCGGCGCCGCCGATCTCGTGCTCATGGTGCAGCCGCCGACGGCCCCGCAGGTGGCAGCCATGCGCCCGGGGGCCATGCTGCTCACTTCCCTGCTGCCGATCCGCAATCTGCCGATCGTCCAACGCCTGGCGGAGCGCCGGATCACGGCGTTCTCCACCGATTGCATCCCGCGGACCACGCGGGCCCAGTCGATGGACACCCTGTCGTCGATGGCCAATATCGCCGGCTACAAGGCGGTGCTGATCGCGGCGAGCGAACTGGCCAAGTACTTCCCCATGTTCATGACCGCGGCCGGCACGATTCACGCGGCCAAGGCCTTCGTGATCGGCGCCGGCGTCGCCGGCCTCCAGGCCATTGCCACGGCCCGCCGGCTGGGCGCCACGGTGACGGCAACGGACACCCGCAAGGCGGTGGCCGAACAGATCCACAGCCTCGGCGCCAAGTTCGTCGGGGTGGACTCCGCCGAAGACGCCCAGACCGCGACCGGCTATGCCAAGGAGCTGTCGCCGGAGTTCTACCGCAAGCAGGCCGAGCTGATCGCCCAGCAATGCGCCGCCAGCGACGTGGTGATCACCACGGCGCTGATCGGCGGCGTCAAGGCCCCGCGGCTGATCACCGCCGAGATGGTCAGGAAGATGCAGCCCGGTTCCGTGATTGTGGACCTCGCGGCGGAGGGCGGCGGCAACTGCGAACTGACCCGGCCGGGTGAGACGGTCGTGGAAAACGGGGTCAAGATCATCGGGCCGCTGAACCTGCCGGCCTCGATGCCGCGCGACGCCAGCACCTTGTATTCCCGGAACTTGACCACCTTCGTGCTGGAGTTCTGGAAGGACGGTCAATTCAAACTGGATTTGCAGGACGAGATCATCGCCGGGGCCTTGGTCACGCACGAGGGCGAGGTCCGCCACGCCCCCTCCCGAGAGGCCCTGCAAAAGGAAGGACACGCATGATCGAACTGTTCACCAACAACTTCGTCGTCTTCGTGCTGGCCATGTTCATCGGGTTCGAGGTCATCTCCAAGGTGCCGGCGACGCTGCACACGCCGCTGATGTCGGGATCCAACGCCATCTCCGGTATCACCATCGTCGGGGCCTTGGTGATCGCGGGGCTGTACCAGGGCGTCTGGAGCCACCTCTTCGGCGGCGTGGCCGTGGCCCTGGCGATGGTCAACGTGGTCGGCGGCTACCTGGTCACGGACCGCATGCTCAAGATGTTCCGTCGCAAGTGAAAGGAAGCTGGATGGACGCAACGCTCTCAATCGCCGGTTCCCTGTTGGCCGAGGCCGCAACCCAGCCCGCCGCGGAGGCGGCCCGCGGCACGGCGACCACGCTGTTGATCAACCTGGCTTATCTCGTCGCGGCCGCGTGCTTCATCTTCGGGCTGAAGTGGCTCTCCTCGCCGCGGACCGCCCGCCGCGGCAACTTCCTGTCGTCGGTGGGCATGCTCATCGCGGTGGTGGTGACGCTGCTGGACCGCCAGATCGTGGGCTATTCCACCATCATCGTCGGGTTGATCGTCGGCAGCGTGGTCGGGGCCGTGCTGGCCCTCCGGGTGCAGATGACCGCCATGCCCCAGATGGTCGGCATGTTGAACGGGTTCGGCGGCCTGGCCTCGGGTTCCGTCGCCCTGGCCGAATTCCTCCGCGTGTACTTCGACACGGGACACGATCCCCGTGAAGACACCCTGGTGGCCATCGCCCTGTCGGCCTTGATCGGCATGCTGACGTTCACCGGCAGCGTCACGGCGTTCGGCAAATTGCAGGGCTGGAAGATCGGCGGCAAGCCGCTCAGCAATCCGCTGCTCCTGCCCGGCCATCACGCCATCAATATCCTGATGCTGCTCGTGGCCGTGGTCCTGGGCGTCCTCATCACCACGGACTATCAGAATGCCCTGTGGGCCGTCATCCTGCTGTGCGGCCTGGCCCTCGTCCTCGGCGTGATGGTGGTGACGCCGATCGGCGGCGCCGACATGCCGGTGGTCATCTCGCTGATGAACTCCTACTCCGGCCTGGCGGCCATGACCACCGGCTTCGCCCTGGACAACTACTGCCTGATCATCACCGGCGCGCTGGTCGGCGCCTCCGGCATCATCCTGACCAAGATCATGTGCAACGCCATGAACCGCTCGCTGCTCAACGTGGTCGCCGGCGGGTTCGGCCAGGAGATCACCGCGGCCGGCGGCACCTCGGCGGAAGGCAAGACCGTTCGCCAGATGGACGCCGAGGAAGCGGCCATGGTCCTGGAGGCCGCGCAGAAGGTATTCGTCATTCCGGGTTACGGCATGGCCGTGGCCCAAGCGCAACACGCCGTCGCCGAGATGGCCGGTCTCCTCGCCGCCAAGGGCGTGGAAGTCCGCTTCGGCGTCCACCCCGTCGCCGGACGCATGCCCGGACACATGAACGTGCTGCTGGCCGAAGCCAACGTCCCCTACGAACAACTGGCCGATCTGGAACTGAACGGCGAGATGGAGCAATGCGACGTCGCCCTGGTGATCGGCGCCAACGACGTGGTCAATCCCGACGCTCGCCGGCCGGGGAGCCAGATTGCCGGCATGCCGATCTTCGACGTGGACAAGGCTCGGACCGTCATGGTCTGCAAGCGGAGCCTGAATCCCGGTTTCGCCGGCATCGAGAACCCGCTGTTCTTCAACGACAACACCGTGATGCTGTTCGGCGACGCCAAGAAGATGATCACCGGCATCGTGGCGGAGCTGAAGGCCTCTAAATGAAGCGGAAAGCCGCGCCGCGCAAAAAAAGGGTTCTTCACGGATTTCCGGGGAGATGAAGCGTCCAACGGCAGCGCTGCTTATCT